>DATKND010000088.1:0-42685 GCA_035541475.1 Myxococcota bacterium
GACGCCGTGCGCGTGGGGCGCCGTCGCCAGGAAGGCGAAGGTCGTCAACGGAAGGGCGAAGCTGAGGAGATGGAGGGCGAGGACTTTCACATACCGCTCCGTATGTGAGCCTTGATTTGCCACATACGAATCGGTATGTCAAGCGGCGTGGCGGAGGCGGCGAGCGCGCGCGAGCTCTCGAAGCAGGAGACGCGGGAGGCGCTGCTGCGCGCAGCGATGGGCGAGTTCGCGGAGCACGGCCTCGACGCGCCGAGCCTCGACGCCATCTGCGCGCGCGCCGGCTTCACGCGCGGCGCCTTCTACGTCCACTTCCGCGACCGCGAGGACCTCGTGGCCGCGGTGATGGAGCGCGTGCTCGGCGCGTTCCTCGATGCCGTCGTGGCGCGCGGCGAAGTCGCCGAGGAGCGAAGCCTCGCGGCGACCATCGAGCGCTTCGCGGCGGCGGTAGTGGGCCAGCGCGGCGCGCGCGCGAGGGGCGCGCCGACCGGCGACCCGGCCGACGCGTGGCGCGCTCCGGCCGTGCCTCTCCACCAGGTCCTCGCCGCCTGCTCGCGCTCGCCGGGGCTGCGGCGTCGCTTCGTCTCGATCCTCGAAGAGGCGATCCGGCGCGTCGCGAATGCGGCGCGTCACGACGGCCAGCGCGACGCCGACGCGCTCGCCGCGCTGCTCGTCCTGACCGCGCTCGGTGTGCGCGCCGCTCTCGATCTCGACCTCGCGCTCGACGTCCGCGCGGTGCGCGATGCGGCGCTGCGTCTGCTACAGCCTCGCGGGTCGCGCCGTCCGTAGTAGCATCGGACCCGCGACGGGAAAGGGGGTCTCGTGCAGGCTGTCGAGAGACGTACGCGAATCTCCCGCTACGCAGCGCGCGCGGCCGCGATCGCACCGATCGTCGCGGTGCTCGCGCTGCTCGCCGTCGCTGGCGCGCGCATCGAGCGGGCCGTCGAGGGCGGCGCGGACGTCGCGTTGCTGCTGCTGTCCGGCTGGCTCGGACTCGCCGCCGCCGACCTCGCCGGCGGCATCGTCCACTGGGCGTGCGACCGCTTCGGCGACGAGCGCACGCCGTGGATCGGTCCGCTCGTGATCGCGCCCTTCCGCGAGCATCACGTCGATCCGCAGGTGCTCGCGCGCAAGGACTTCTTCGACGGCGCGTCGAGCAACGCCTGGCTCGTGCTCTCCCTGCTCGTTCCCTTCGTTGCGCTGGTCGACGCGCCGAGCGGCTCGGGCGAGATCTTCGTGGCGGGATTCGTCGTCGCACTCTGCGCCGCGGGGCTGCTGACCAACACCTTCCACCAGTGGGCCCATCGCCAGAGCCCGCCGCGCGCAGCGCACTGGTTGCGAGCGCTCCGCATCGCGATCGCTCCCGACCGCCACGCGCTCCACCACGCCACGGGCGACGGCGCCTACTGCGTCACGACCGGCTGGTGCAACGAGCCGCTCGACCGCTGGCGCGTCTTCGAGCGGCTCGAGCGCGCGACGGCCAGGCTGCGCCTCGACGCGCGCGGGAGGCATGCTCGTGGCTGAGCGCGGTTCGAGGTTCCTGCTACGCGAGCGCGCGCGCCTCGCGATCGGGCTCGTGCTGCTCGAGTCGATGGCCGGCTGCGCGATGAATCCCGTGAGCGGGATGCCGCAGGTCGTACTGATGAGCGAGGCCGACGAGATCAAGATGGGCCAGGACTCGGCGCCGGAGATCGCCGCCAGCATGGGCCTCTATCAGGACGACGAGCTGCAGCGCTACGTCGAGAGCGTCGGCAAGCGCATGGCCGCGCTCTCCGAGCGGCCGCAGCTGCCCTGGCAGTTCCACGTGATCGACGACTCCGCGGTCAACGCCTTCGCGGTGCCGGGCGGCTTCATCTACATCACGCGCGGAATCCTCGCGAACATGCAGAACGAGGCCGAGCTTGCGAGCGTGGTCGGTCACGAGATCGGCCACGTGACCGCGCGCCACAGCGTGGCGCAGATCACACGCCAGGAGTTCGCGAACATCGGCCTCGGAATCGGGATGGTCGGGCTCGCCGTGATGGGCGCGGGGCAGATGGGGTCGATGCTCGGCCAGGCCGTCGGGTCGGGCGTGCAGGTGCTGTTCCTCAAGTACAGCCGCGACGACGAGACGCAGGCCGACGGACTCGGCCTCCGCTACATGAGCGCGGCGGGCTACGCGCCGGACGAGATGCCGAACGTCTTCCACACGCTCGCGCGACAGTCGCAGGAGACGCCCCAGAAAACGCGCGTGCCGGAATGGCAGTCGACGCACCCGGCGCCCGAGAACCGCGAGCAGCGCATCCAATCCGAAATCGAGAAGCTCCCGCCCGCGCAACGCGAAGGCCGCGTCGACGCCGCGGACTATCTCGCCAAGGTGAACGGGATCATCTACGGCCCGGATCCGCGCGCCGGCTACTTCGACGACAACAACGTCTTCCATCACCCCGGCATGGCCTTCCGGATGAAGTTCCCGAAGGGCTGGAAGACGCAGAACCAGCCGACCTCGGTGGTGGGCGTGAGCCCGGAGCAGGACGCCGCGATCCAGCTCGTGATGGCGAAGGAAAAGAACCTCGACTCGGCGGCGTCGGCCTTCTTCCGCAACCGCGGCATCCAGCGCGGCTCGCTCGACGAGCACGAGCTGAACGGACTCTCCGCGGTGTCCGCCAACTTCAGCGCCGCGACGCAGCAGGGAACCGTGCGCGGCCGCACGTCCTTCGTCGAGCTCGGCGACAACGTCTTCCAGCTGATCGGCTTCGCTCCGCAGAACAGCTATCTCTCGCAGGAGAAGGCGCTCGCGAACGCGATCGCGAGCTTCGGGCGCGAGACGGATCCCGCGGCGCTCTCCGTGAAGCCCTGGCGGGTCGAGATCGTGACGCCCGTGCGGAGCATGACCGTCGCGGAGTTCGCGCAGGCCTTCCCGGGCCCGGTCGACGCGAACGAGCTCGCGATCATGAACCAGGTCGAGAAAGGCGGGCACTACGAGGCGGGCAAGGCGGTCAAGCGAATCGTCGGGCAAGCGCTGCCGTAGGCAGCGCGCGCAGCGAGCCGTAGGCGAGCGAAGCATCAGAGAATTGTCCCGGTCGGCTCGGGACTGCCATCGAGAATGGGTCTAAAGCCCGCCGCGCCGCGCTCCGATGCGCGCTGCCGGGCGCCATGCATCCGCGCCCGAGGAGGTCGGCCGGATGAAGGACGGCAGCACGCGCAGAGTGGCGACGCAGGGCGGGGGCGCCGGACGCGGCTTCCTCGCGAAGCACAGGGTGACCCTGGTGCTGGCCTCCGGACCGCATGCCGGCAACGAGGTCGCGCTCGACCAGGAGCGCATCACGATGGGCCGGAATCCGAAGTCCGACGTGGCGCTCCAGGACGCGTCCGTCTCCTCCGAGCACGCGGCGCTCGAGCTGTGCGAGCGCGGCTATCGGCTGCGCGACCTCGGCAGTACCAACGGCGTGCAGGTCAACGGCTGCAAGATCGCCGTCGCCGAGCTGAAGCACGGCGACCGCTTCGAGCTCGGCAAGGTCTCGTTCCGCTACGTGGTCGAGACCCGCAGGGCCGCGCCCCCCACGCATCACGTCGACGAGTAAGCCGGCGCCGGCTCGTCGATGTCCGGACCCCGCACGATCGGCAGCTTCTCGATCGAGCGCGAGCTCGGCTCGGGCGGAATGGGGGTCGTGCTGCTCGGCCGCCACGCGACGCTCGAGCGCCGCGCGGTGCTGAAGCGACTGCGCCCCGAGCTCGCCGTGAGCGACGAGCTCGTCGAGCGCTTCGCGCGCGAGGCGCGCGCCGCCGCCGCGGTCCATCACCAGAACGTGGTGGCGGTCTACGACTGGATCGCCTGGCGCGGCGAGCACTACATCGCGCAGGAGTACGTCGATGGCGTGGACCTGCGTGCCGCGCTCGCGAAGGTCGGCCGCCTGCCGTGGCGCATCGCGGCGCTCGTCGCGCTCGACGTCGCGCGCGGACTCGAGGCGATCCACGCGCGCGGCACCGTCCACCGCGACCTCAAGCCCGCCAACGTGCTGCTCGGTCGCGGCGGTGAGGTGAAGATCGCCGACTTCGGCATCGCGCTCGAGAGCACGGCCGACGGCCTCACGCGCGCCGGCACCACGCTCGGCTCGCCGCCCTACATCGCGCCCGAGCAGCTCCAGGGCGAGCGCAGCGAGGGGCGCGCGGATCTGTTCTCCCTCGGCGTCGTGCTCTACGAGCTGCTCTGCGGCGCGCCGCCCTTCCGCGAGCCGGCCGACGGCGAGGACGACAGCCTGCTCGAGCGCATCTCGCGCGGCCGCTTCGAGCCCGTGCGGAGCGCTGCGCCCGACACGCCGCGCTGGCTCGCGCGCTGCGTCCACGCGCTGCTGCGCGCGAAGCCGCGCCGGCGTCCCACCTCGGTGCAGGTGGTGCGCCGTCTGCTCGAGCGGCACCTCGACATCTTCCCGGCCGAGGGGCGGCTCGAGCTCGCGAGCTGGCTCTGGCAGGAAGGCGTGTTCGAGGTGCGCGAGGGTGACACGATCGTGCTGTCGACTCCGGAGGTGCAGACCGGCCGCGTGCGCCCCTGGCTCGGCCTCGCGCTCGCGATCGCGCTCGCGGGCGCGCTCGCCTCGACGGCGATCGTGCGCGTCGAGCCGACGCCTCTCGTCGCGTGGTTCGAGGCGTTGCGCGCGCTCTATCCGCACGCATCGGAGCGCTGAGGGGTTGCCGGGCCCGCGATCGCGCGCAACCGTCCGGGTCTCCGGTCCCCTGCCCATCGGGAAACTGGATTGCGTCACGCAGCGCGTCTCGAGGACGTGAGCCTGCGCTTCGGCGAGCGCGTGGCCGTCGATCGGCTGTCGCTCGAGGTGCCGGGTGGATCGGTCTTCGGTCTGATCGGCCCGAACGGCTCCGGCAAGACGTCGACCCTGCGGATGCTGCTGGACCTGCTGCGCCCCGACAGCGGTCGCATCGAGGTCCTGGGAGACCGCCGGCTCTCGCGCGCCCGCGACCGCGTGGGATACGTGCCCGAGGAGCGCGGTCTGTACCGCAGGATGGCGGTGCGCGCGACGCTCGAATACTTCGGCCGCCTGAAGGGCGCTTCGCCTCGTGAGCTGCGACCGCGCATCGAGCGTTGGCTCGCGCGCATGCAGCTCGCTGACGTGGCCGGACTTCGCGTCGACACGCTCTCGAAGGGAATGGCGCAGAAGCTGCAGCTGCTGACCGCGGTGATCGCGGAGCCGGAGCTGCTGATCCTCGACGAGCCGCTGTCCGGGCTCGATCCCGTGAGCGCCGACATGGTCGGCGGCGTGCTCTCGGAGCTCCGGGCGCAGGGTCGGACCATCCTGATCAGCACGCACGACATGGCGGCGGCCGAACGCCTGTGTGATCGGATCGCGATGCTCTTCCACGGACGGCTCGTGCTCGATGGAACCTTGGACGAGATCCGCGATCGCTATGCGACGCGCATGGCGCGGGTGGAGACCGACGCACCGAACGAGGTGTTGCAGGCCCTGCCCGGCGTTGCCGCGATCGTGGAGCGCGGCCGCATGCGCGACGTCGAGCTGAAGGATTCGCCCGAGTCGTTCCTCGCGGCGCTCGTCGCGTGCGCCGGCGTGCGTCACTTCGAGCTGGTGCGGCCGTCTCTGCACGACGTGTTCGTGCGGATCGCGGGTCCCGGCGCCGGGGACGAGCTGCATGACTAGGGCGCTCGTCATCGCGGCGACCGAGTTCCGCGCGTTCGTGCGCGCGAAGTCGTTCTGGATCGGCTTGCTGCTGCCACCCCTGATCGGTGGACTCGTATGGCTCGGGACCTGGTGGGCGGCGAGCTCCGCCGTCGCCGCGTCCGCGCGAGGCGCGCACGCCGTCCGCATCGCCGTGCTCGATCGCAGCGGCTCTCTGTTCGGAGCGCTCGAGATCGCCGCGGCGCAGAGGAACGACAGACTCCGGTGGGTCGCCGGGAATCGCCCCGTCGAGCTCGTGAAGCTGGATCCCCCTTCGAGCTCCGACGAGGCTGCATTCGCCAACCTCGGACGCCGGATCCACGCGGGCGAGCTCGACGCGTGGGCCGAGATTCCGGCGGACGCGAATTCCAGTGGGCTCGCGGAGACCGTACCCCTGCGCGTGGTGTGCCCGGATGGGTTTCCCGGAGAAGTCGTGGAGTGGCTCGAGCGCGCGGCGCAGGACGAGCTGCGTACGCGCGCGCTGCGAAGTTCGTCGCTCCCCGAGGCGGTTCGAGCGCGTCTCGGTCGAACCGTGGAAGCGAAGGTCGAGGCGCCTCCGCCCGCGCCCGGCGAAGCGCGCGACTTCGCCCCCGATCCCGACGCCGCGGGAGGCTTCGTGGGTCGTCTGCTCGCGGAGAGCGGCCCGCATCGGAAGTCCTTCATCGCGGTTCCGCTCGCGATGATCCTCTTCCTCGCGGTCACGTTCACCGCGATGCCGCTCTTCCAGGCGGTGCTCGAAGAGAAGTCGAGTCGCGTGAGCGAGATCCTGATCGCCTCGGTGTCGAGCACGCAGTTGATGCTGGGCAAGCTCGTCGGGAGCCTCGCCGCCTGCGCGATCTTCGTCGCCGTCTACGTGGGAGTCCTGTTCGGCCTGCTGCTCCTTCTGTTCGGCGCTGCCATTCCCGGGCATCTGCTCGCGCTGTTCGCGGTCTATCTGCTCCTCTCGCTGCTCTTGTGGGGTGCGATCTTTCTCGCGCTCGGCGCCGCCTGCGTCGATGCGAAGGACGCGCAGAACCTCATGGTCCCCGCGATGCTCTTGCAGACGCTTCCCGTGTTCTTCATGAGCATCATCGCGTACGACCCCTCCGGTCGTCTCGCGCGAGTGCTCTCGCTCTTCCCGCCGACGGCGCCGATCACGATGATGGTGCGGCTCGGCGCCGATCCGGCGCCGCAGGCCGTCGAGATCGCGCTCTCGGTCGCGCTGCTCGCCGCCACGAGCTTCACCTGCGTGTGGGCGGCAGGCCGCGTGCTGCGCGTGGGGCTCCTCGCGTCCGGACGCTCGGCCTCGATGCGCGAGATCGCGCGCTGGATCCTGGCGCGCTGAGCGCGCTCAGAAATCTCGATCCATCAGCGTCTTCCGGCCTTCCTTTCTCGCGCGCCGGATCGCCTCGTCGCAGAGCGTGCGCAGCCGATCCGAGAGCAGCTCCGCGACGTGATCGCTCGTGTTCATGTCGGCGCGCGCGCGCACGTACGCCTTGAGCTTCGAGACGACGACGAGGACCTCCTTGTCGAGGTTCCTCTCGGGAGGCGGCGCGCTCGCGACGATGCGCCGCTGCGGTTCGCGCGCGGGAGCCGCGTCGCCCGCGCCGGACGCGGAACCCTGTGCCGTCGCCGCCTTCGCGCGCTCCTCCGCCTGCTCGCGCTCCCAGTCGGTGCGCGTCGGCGAGCGGCGCTCCTCGGACCACGAATCGCGGTGCCGCATCACCGAGAGGTGCGCGTCCCAGCACGACACCGTGCAGAAGACGAGCCCCGTGCGCTTGCGGTTGCAGGTCGTGACGTTGCAGACCCAGTAGACGCGCTCGAAGCCGATCGAGCTCTTGCAGCTCGAGCAGCGGCGCCAGAAGGCGGTGGTGGTCGGACTCGCGGACGTCACAGGGTTGCGATCTCCACGGGAATGCCGTTCACGATCGCGTTGCCCGACGGCACGTCCACGAGCTCGCCCGGCGCGAGCACGTTGTTGCAGGCGCCGGCGTGGCGCGCGGCGACGCCGAGCTGCGTACCCGGCTTGTCGTGGCCCCAGCCGTGCGGCAGGCAGACGACGCCCGGCATCATCTCGTCGCTCACCTCGACCGGCACCTCGATGCGGCCCGCCTGGCTCGTCACCTGCGCGCGCGAGCCGTTGCGGAGCCCGTGGCGCGCGGCGTCGTCCGGGTGGACGAGCAGGGTGCAGCGGTCCTTTCCGCTGACGAGCGGCGCGACGTTGTGCATCCACGAGTTGTTGGAGCGGAGATGTCGGCGCGAGACCAGCACGAGCGGCGGGTCCTGGCGGTCGAGCCGCTGCGCGAGCCGCGCGAGATCGCGCGTGATGTACGCGGGCGCGAGCTCGACCCGGCCCGACGGGGTCGCGAGCACCTCGTCGAGGCGCGGCGTCAGCGCGCCGCGGTCGATCCCGTTCGGCTCGCGCTCGAACGAGGCGAGCGTGAGGCCCCGCGGATTCGCGCCGTAGCCCTCGCCCCAGGGTCCCGTGCGGATCTGGAGGTCGAGGATGCGGCGCGGACCGCGCTCCGGATGGAGCTTCAGGATCTCGCCCGGGTCGCGGCCCGCGATCGGCGAACCGCGCCGCGCGGCCGCGGCGGCGACGAGACCGGCGAAGAAGAGATCGTCGAGCCCGCCCACGTTCACGTCGCGCGCGGGCATGCCGTTCAGCATCGCGGAGAGCGTCAGCAGGATCTGCCACTCGTGCGGGCGTCCCGGCTCGGGCTCGAAGACCGGCGGCGAGTACTTGCCCGCGTTGCGCACCGCCCACGACCAGATCAGCTCGTCGTAGTGCGGCTGCTCGAGCACGGAGAGCCCGGGCAGGATCACGTGCGCGTGCCTGGTCGTCTCGTTGCGCCAGTTGTCGAGGCTCACCATGCACTCGAGCTGCGGCAGCGCCGCGTCGAGGCGACCGGCGTCGGGCGACGAGAGCACGGGATTGCCCGCGATCGTGATCAGCGCCTTCACCTGCCCCGGTCCCGGCGTCGCGATCTCCTCCGCCAGACACGAGACGGGCACCTGGCCGAGCACCTCGGGCGCGCCGCGCACGCGGCTCTTCCAGCGCCCGAATTCGAAGCCGTTCGCGAACTCGGGCGGGGTCAGTGATGCGAGCGACCACGCGATCGGGTTCGAGAACATCGAGCCGCCCTCGCGGTCGAGGTTGCCGGTCAGGATGTTCAGCACCTCGACGAGCCAGGAGGCGAGCGTCCCGAACTCCTGGTTGCAGGTGCCGATGCGGCCGTAGACGGCGGCGCGGTTCGCCGACGCGAGCTCTCGCGCGAGCCGGCGGATCGTGTCCGCCGGAACGCGACACGTCCGAGCGACGGCCTCCGGCGTGAAGGGCGCGCACAGCTCTTCCACGTCGTCGAGGCCGCGGACGCGCCCGGCGAGCGCGCCGAGCTCGACGCGGTCCTCGGCGAAGAGCACCTGCGCCATCGCGAGCAGCAGCGCGGCGTCGGTGCCGGGCCGGATCGGGATCCACTCGTCGGCGTGTCGCACCGTGCCGGTGCGGCGCGGATCGACCACCACCACCTTGCCGCCTCGCCGCCGGATCGAGTCGAAGCGCCCGAGCACGTCTGCCGCGGCGAGCAGGCTCCCCTGCGAGGCGTGCGGATTCGCGCCGAGCACGAGCAGGTGCTCGGTGCGGTCGAGGTCCGGCAGCGGGATCGTCCACATGCCGCCGTACATGAGCGCGACCGCGAGATTCTTCGGCCACTGGTCGACGGTGCCGGCCGAGTAGAGGCGCGGCAGCTGCGACATCGCGACGAAGGCCGGCACGTAGCGCGAGAGCGAGAAGTTGTGCGCGGTCGGATTGCCGATGTAGCAGGTGACCGCCTCGCGACCCTCGCGCGCGAGGATCGGCCGCAGGCGCCGCTCGATCTCGTCGAAGGCCTCGGGCCAGCCGACCTCGCGCCAGGTGCTGCCGTCGCGCACGAGCGGGCGGCGCAGGCGGTCCGGATCCTCGTGCAGGTGCCCCAGAGTCGTGCCCTTCGGACAGATGTAGCCGTGGCTCCAGACGTCGTCGGCGTTGGCGCGGATCCGGGTCACGCGGCCCTGCTCGACGTGGACGTGCAGTCCGCACATGGCCTCGCACAGCGAGCAGGTTCGGGTGTGGACTCCGTCGCGCGCGCTCATGCGGATCTCCTGGAGTAGAGCGCGCATTCTAACTTCTCTGCTCTTCGCTCGGCTTCGCCCCGCTGCGCGGCGCTTGCGGAATCCAACGCGGCACGGATGCGCGGTAGCGACGGTACGAGTCGCCGAACTGCGCCTCCAAGGTCGGCTCCTCGTAGAGCAGCACGAAGAGATGGAACGCGGTGAAGACGCACGCGGCGTAGACGAGCAGCGCGCGGCTCCCGAACCAGAGCGCGTGGCCGAGCAGCACCGTCAGGACGCCCACGTACATCGGGTTGCGCACCCATCGATACAGACCTTCTGCAACGAGCTCCTTCGGCGGGTCGACCGGCGCGAGCGTGCCGCGGCCGCGCACCGCGAAGTCGCGCACGCACCACAGCAGCACCGCGGTTCCGGCGAGCTGGAGTGGAAGGCCGAGCCCGTGGAGCGCGCCGATCTCGCGGCCCGTGCGCAGTCCGATCGAGATCGGCACCGCGTATCCGACCACGCCGGGCAGCAGCAGCACGAAGAGGAGCGCGCGCAGCCAGAGCACGGCCGCGCCTACGAGCTGCCGAACTGCTTGCCGTAATCGGTGCTGAGCCAGCGCTCCGGGCGCATCCGCACCACGACGTTGTCGCCGCGCGCATCGGCGCCGCCGGTCGCGGCGATGTAGCCGTCGCCGCGCTCGCGGCCGAGATACCGGTGCGCGAGCGGACGCTCGTCGTGCTCGAGCTGCGAGCGCTCGATCGAGACGATCGGGCCTTCGACGCTGACGTAGCGGTAGGGCGGCGTCTCGCTCTGCGCGCACAGCGAGAAGCGGCGCGCCTGCTCGAGCAGTCTGCCTTTGCGCGAGCCGCGCTCGGTCACCACCCAGACCTCGCCGCCGGGCGTGTAGCCGTACCAGATCGGGACCGCGAGCGGCGCGCGTCCCGGCTCCGCGATGCTGATCACACCGACGTGGACCTGCGCGAGGAAGGCCTCGCGCTCCTTCCGACTCATGACGAGCGACATCAGGGCTCCTGCGTGCGCGCGCGCATGCTACGAGTGAGGCCATGCTAACAGGAAGCCGGTGACGCCGGTGGTCTCGTGCGCGCCATCCACTGGTTCCGCAACGATCTCCGCCTCGCCGACAATCCGGCGTTCTCGGAAGCCTGCGCGGCCGATGTGCTCGCGCCGATCTTCGTCTTCGACGACCGGCTGCTCGCCGCGAAGAGTCAGGGCGCACCGCGACTGCGCTTCCTGCGCGACTCGGTCGCGGCGCTCGCGCGCCGAGTCGAGGCGCGAGGCAGCCGACTCTTCGTGCGTCGGGGAGATCCATGCCTGCTGATCCCGGCGCTCGCGCGCGAGCTGCGCGCCGACCTCGTCGCCTGGAACGCCGACACCACGCCCTACGCGCGCCGCCGCGACGCCGCGGTGCGCGCGTCGCTCGAGTCGGCGGGCATTCGCGTGCTCGCGCGCCAGGATCGGGTCGTCTTCGCCGCCGACGCCGTGCGCACGCGCGAAGGGCGACCGTATACGGTGTACACGCCGTATCGGCGCGCGTGGTGGCGTCACTTCGAGGAGGACCCGCCGCGGCCCGCGCCGTCGCGGCGCATGCCGGGTCCGCCTCCGCGGCTCGCGGCGGGCTCGATCCCGTCGCTGTTCGCGCTCGGCGTCCGCGACGAGGACTGCGCGCTCCCGTCCGCCGGCGAAGAGGTGGCGCGCCGCAGGCTTCGCCGCTTCCTCGCGCGCGACGCCGCGCACTACGCGGAGCGCCGCGACTTCCCCGCGGCCGACGCGACCTCGCGTCTCTCCCCGTATCTCCGCTTCGGAGCGATCTCCATTCGCGCGTGCTTCCTCGAAGCGCGCGAGGCGGCCGCTGCCGACGCGCGCGCGGCGCGCGGCATCGCGAAGTGGCTCGACGAGCTGGTCTGGCGCGAGTTCTACGCGGCGATTCTCGAGAGCTTTCCGCGCGTGCTGCGCGGGGCCTTCCGTCGCGAGTACGACGGCCTTCGCTGGGAGCAGGACGAGCGCGGCTTCCGCGCCTGGTGCGACGGCCGCACCGGCTATCCGTTCATCGACGCCGCAATGCGTCAGCTGCGCACGACCGGCTGGATGCACAACCGCGCGCGCATGGTGGTCGCGAGCTTCCTGGCGAAGGACCTCGGCATCGACTGGCGGCGCGGCGAGCGCTTCTTCATGCAGCACCTCGTCGACGGCGACCCCGCCAGCAACGACGGCGGCTGGCAGTGGGCCGCCGGGACCGGCACCGACGCGCAGCCCTTCTTTCGCATCTTCGATCCGGTCGCGCAGGGAGCGCGCTTCGATCCGCAGGGCACGTACGTGCGGCGCTTCGTGCCGGAACTCTCGCGCCTCGAGGGCGCCGCCGCGCACGAGCCGTGGCTCTCGCCCGAGCGCGCGCCCGCGTATCCGCCGCGCATCGTCGATCACGCCGCGCGACGAGAGCAGGCGCTCGCGCGCTACCGCGCGGCTAGAAGCGGTACAAGAAGCCCCAGGTGATCGACAGGTACTCGAGGTTCCGGACGTCACCGGTCGGCAGCACGTAGGCGACGCCGAGGTCGACTGCGAGCCAGGGCTTCGGATAGAGCTCCATGCCGCCGCCGAAGCGCCCGAAGCCGCCGTCGCCATTCGCACCGTCGGTGAAGGACTTCTGGATGTTTCCCTGGTGGACGCCCCGGAGATCCGCGTGCATCCAGCCACCGCCGAGCAGGGCATACGGCTGGATCAGCCCGGTCGGCAGATTGAGGCGCAGATTCGCGCCGAGGTCGTGGATCTCGATCCAGCCGTCCTCCGGGCCGAGGTCGACGTTGAAGTTGGCGAGCCACTCGCCCTGCACCTCGGCCGAGAGCCACGAGAGCGCGCGGTAGCCGGCGCGCGCGTTGAACCCGATCGAATCGTCGAACTTGATGTTGTTCGAGTCCTCGAACTTCTGGTGGGCCCAGGTTCCCGCGAGGCCGAGGTAGAAGCCCGGCCGGTTCGCGTCCTCGTTGGTGTCGCCGGTGAGGCCGCCCTTCGCTTCCTCTTTGTCCTCGTCCTTGTCCTGATCCTTCGCCTTCCCGTGATCCTGCTGCTCCACGTCGGTGCCCGCGTCGTCCTTGTCGTCGTTCTGCGCGAAGACGGGCCAGGCCGGCATCAGCGCCAGGACGGCAAGGGCAGCGCAGGCGAAGCGTCGCATCGAGGATCCTCCGATTCGGGGGCGCCAGTCTGCATCGGGCCCGCGCGGCGATGCAAGACAAACCGGGGCTAGCCACTGCTCTCGGGTGTCACGGATCCGATTTCGCATCGGGCTTCGAGTCGATCTGCGCCCGCAGCGAGGCCGCGATCGCGGCGCCGCGCGGGCCCGCGCCGTCGAGGTAGTAGCGGGAAAGCCGCTCGTAGACGCGCTCGGCGCCCACGCGGTCCGCGCGTTCGATCTCGCGGCGGCTCTGCTCGATCACGTCCTCGATCGGCGTGAAGTGGACGCCCTCGCGCTCGCGCAAGCGCTCCATGATCGCGTCGTCGTAGCGGACGATGCGCGCGACCGCGATGTCGCCGAAGTGGATCAGGTCGTAGGGCTCGGAGGGGCCGCGCGCGATCGGCGGGAAGCGCTGGCTCACGACGAAGAGCACGTCCTGCTCGCGGAGCCAGTCCTCGGTCGGCCTCTTCTCGTGGCCGGGACGTCCGCGCGAGGTGAGCGGCAGCTTCGCGAGCGAGTACTGCGTCAGCCCCGTCATCTCGGCGAGCCAGGGCAGTTCGCTGAAGTAGCCGAAGGCGCACATGCCGCCCTCGTAGGCCACCCGCGCGCCGGTGCCCGCGAGCGCGTCGTGGAGCGCGCGTCCCTGGAGCTCGCGCGCCGCGAGTGCGCGCGGCGGATAGAAGCGCCGCTCGTCGGCGACGCCGCGCCAGAGCGCGCGGTCGCCGAGCACGGGGTAGGGGAGCGCGGCCGCGACGACACAGGTCAAGGTCGCCGCGCGGGCCGCGCGCAGCGGCAGCTGCACGAGCTCCCCTTCGACGGCGAGGAGCAGCAGCGGCACCGCCGGCAGCAGGCGTCGCGCGAACATGAAGTCGCCGCCCACGTGCGCGACGTAGAGCCAGAAGCAGAGCGCGCTCGCCGCGAAGGCTGCGCCGTCGCGATCGACGTCGCTCCACGCGCCGGGGCGCAGCCAGCGAGCCGCGACGGCCGCGGCGAGCGCCGGCGCGAGGAGCCAGTTCTTCGCGAGATAGAGACCGACGTAGACGAGGCCCTGCGAGTACCACGGCCGCAGCACCGACTTCGAGTGGAAGGCGGTCGGCAGCAGCTCGCCGTAGTAGGCGAGCTTCCACGCGACGAGCGCCGCCGTGCAGAGTGCGGGCAGCGCGAGCAGTGCGGCGGCGCCGCGTCGCGCGGCGCGCGCGCTCGCGTCGCGCGGCGGCCAGAGCACGAGCGTGGCGGCCGTCGTGACGGCGAAGAGGAGGCCGTCCGGGCGCGTCAGCAGCAGCAGCGAGAGCAGCAGGCCGGCGCCGAGTGCCCGGCGGGAAGAGCGCGCCGCCCCACGGGCCGCGAGCGCCGACGCGGTGGCGAGCCAGCCGAAGAGCGCCGTCTCGAGGCCGCCGGTCGCCCAGTCGTGGAAATCCGGCGAGACCAGCGCGACCGCGGCGGCGAGCGGCAGGAAGGGCAGGCCGCGCCGGCGGTGGCGTTGCCACGAGGCGCCGGCCAGGGTCAGCGCGAGACCCGCATAGCAAGCGAGGCCGAGCCGGGCGGCGAGGTGGATCGGGTCGAGGCCCGCGGCCGCGCCGGCGGCGAGCGCGAGCGTCCAGAGCAGATTCGTGTAGCCCTCGACGCGCTCGCCCGCGTTGTAGACGAGCCCGTCGCCGTGCGCGAGGTTCTGCGCGTAGCGGAAGGAGATGAAGGCGTCGTCGCAGGTCCAGGTCAGCGCGTGTGCGCGCGCGAGGCCGCCGACGAGGAGCAGCAGGAGCAGCGCCCCGGCAACCCGAGTGGCGCGCGCGTCGCGTGTCGGCGTGGGCGCGCTCATCGCAGCTCGAAGACCTCGACCTGCCCGTCGGGCGAGCGGTAGCGGGGCATCGCGCGCGACCCGTCGGCCAGGAGCGCCTGCAGCGCGGGCGGCCAGGCGATGCCCCAGTCGCGGCGGCGATCGCGGAGCACGTGGGTGACTCCGCGCGCGGCCAGGCGCGCGCGGACCTCGTCGGGGCTGCGCGCGTCGCGCAGCCAGTCGGCGAGCTGCGAGGCCTCGAAGAAGCTGTCGGCCAGCGCGTCGCGCTCGAGGAAGAAGGTCTCGTTCGTGTCGAGCATCAGCACGCGCGCGTCGCGCGGCAGCTCCGCATCGATCCAGCGGAAGACCGGATCGACCGCGGCGGCGCGGCGCGCGGTGGCGTCACTGTGGAGCGTCGGAAGCACACCCAGCGCCTGCGCATAGTGTGGGCGCGCGCTCCAGGCGGCGAACGAGACGGCGACGCCGGCGAGCGCGAGCCGCAGCCCGCGGCGCGCTGCCGCGCTCGACGCGAAGCGGTCGATCGCGGCGTCGAGCGCGAAGGCGCACGCTAGCGCGAGCACCGGCAGCAGCGGGATCAGGAAGCGCATCTGCTGCGAGCCGAGCGACCACGCCGCGAAGTAGACGGCCGAGGCGCCGAGCGCGGCGCGCACGAGCGGCTCGCGCCAGCCGAGCCCGCCCGCGAGCGGCACGAGCAAGAGCCAGTGCGCCCCGAGGCGTCCGCCGAAGTGCGCGTAGTCCGGACCGCCGCGCAGCAGCACGCGCAGGGGCAGCAGCGCGTAGTCGAGCGGCGCGCGGCCCATGCCGATGCTGCGCTGCCAGCGCGCGAACTGCGAGCCGACCGCATCGCTCCAGTCCGGGCCGCCGAAGACACCGAAGAGGAACGGGTGCACGGGATCGCCGGTGAGGGCCGCGCTGCGGACGAGCCAGGGCAGCGCGAGCGCGGCCGCCGGCGCCGCGAAGCAGAGCGCCAGCGCGCCGGTGCGCCGCGGCTCTCCCGCGCGCGCGAGCGCGATCGCGCGCGGCACGGCCGGCGCCGCGATCGCCGCCGCGCCGAGGATGCCGTTCAGCTTGATGCCGGCGAGCGCGCCGCCGCAGACGCCCGCCAGCGCGAGCGCGCCGGTGTCCGCGGGTCGGCTCCGCAGCGCGCGCGCGACGAAGACGACACCGGCGGTGAAGAAGAAGGCGTAGGCGAGATCGACGTAGGCGACACCGAGCTCGAACAGGAAGACCGGATTGGCGAGCGCGAGGGGAGCGGCGATCCAGCCCGCGACGGGACGCCCCTCCGCGCGGCAGGCCGCGAACGCGGCGTAGAGCGAGAGCGCGCCGAAGGCCGTGTGCAGCGCCACGGCGAGCGCGTAGTCGCGGAGCAGCATCGCCAACGCGAACAGCAGCTCGGTCGCGTGAGGCCAGATCGCGTAGACGCTGATCGGAATCGGCGTGAACCCGCCCGCCGCGAGGTAGCGCTTCGGCAGGCTCAGGTGGTACGTCGCGGCGTCGCCGCCGACCCGATATGCGAGCGCCGCGAGCCAGAAGGGCGCGGTCGCGATCGCCGCCGCCGCGAGAAAGCTCGCGTCGAGGGGCTCGCCCCGCGATCCGCCGACGCGACGCCTCGCCCACGCGGCGGCGAGCGCGAAGCCGAGCGCGATCGCCGCGACCGGGAGCGGTCGCAGCGCGCCGGTGACCGCCAGAGCGAACAGGGCGAGCATCCAGCACGCGCTGCCGAGCACCAGGCGCGCGAGCACGCGCAGGCCATCGAGGTCCGCGTCGCGAAGCGCGGCGCGCTCGAGCGCGTAGCCCGGCAGCGCCAGCGCCGCGACGAGGCACCCGAGTGCGGCTGCGTGGGCCAGGACTTCGTGCATCAGCGGCGCCGTGTGGCACGAAGCCTATCATCCCGCGCCGTGACCGGGGCCTCCGAGCTCTCCGCGACGCACGCTCGCGACGTGCGAGCGCGCATCGCGGAAGTGGCGCTGCTCGCGCCGCTGCTCTGCGGCAGCGCCTGGCTGCTGTTCGAGCTGACTCGCTTCGAGTTCGGACTCGATCAAGGCATCTACGGCGTCGTCGCCGACGCGATGCTGCGCGGCGGCGCGCCCTATCGCGACGCGTGGGACTTCAAGCCGCCGGGCGTCTACTTCGTCTTCGCGCTCGCGCGCGGTCTGTTCGGCCACCAGATGGCCTCCGTGCGCATCCTCGAAGCCGCGAGCCTGATCTCGCTGCTACCGGCCTTCGTCGCGCTGTCGCGGCGCTTCGCCGGCGGCGCGCTGCCCGGGCTACTCGGCTTCGCGCTCGCGGTCAGCGGTCACGTCTGGCTCGGCTCCTGGCACACCGCGCAGCCGGAGAGCTTCGGCGGCGTGCTGCTCGTCTACGCGCTGCTCCTCGCGACCGGCTCGCCACGCCGCGCGCGCGAGCGAGACCTCGCCTTCGCCGGCTCGGGCGCGCTCTACGCGCTGGCGGCGCTGATGAAGCCGCCGCTCGGCGGCGGGATCCTGGTGTCGGCGGGCTTCGCGGTGCACGCCGCCTGGCAGGGCGCGCCGCGCGAAGCGCGGCGTCGCGCGGCTCTGCGCGTGCTCGCGGCCTTCGCGGTCGGCGGCGCCGTGCCCGTGCTCCTCGTGCTCGGCTACTTCGCGGCAAAGGGCGCGCTGCCCGCGCTCGCCGACGCGCTCTTCGTCTTCGCGCCCGCGTACACGAGCCTCAACTATCAACCCGGAAGCCTGCGGATCTTCCCGTTCCGCGCCTTCGAGTTCTTGCTCTTCCGCTTCTCGCTGCTGCATCCGGTCGGGCTCGCGCTGCTCTTCGCCCTGCCGCCGCTCGCGCCGCGCGAGCGCGAGGGCCGCGCCCACCTGCTCGGTGTGATCGCCTTCGGGGTCATCGGCGTCGGACTCCAGGGGCGCTTCTTCGTCTACCACTACGCGGGCGCGCTGCCGCTCGTCGCGCTGCTCGCCGGCTGGGGCCTGTGGAAGCTGACACGCATCGGACGCTCCTACGCGCTCGGCACGGCCGGCATCGCGCTGCTGATCCTGCTGCTCGCCAACGCGAACGACCGCGGCAACCCGCTGCCGGGCGGCTTCCTCACGCGCGTGCGGACCTTCGACGACGGCCACGCGCGCAACGAGGCGGTGCGCAGGGTCGCGAGCTGGGTCGCGGCGCACACGCGTGAGGGCGACCGCATCTACGTGTGGGGATTCGAGCCGCTGGTCTACGACCTGGCGGGTCGACTGCCAGCCAGCCACTACATCTACAACGCGGCGCAGCGCGCGCCCTGGTCGCGCGCGAAGGCGCGCGGCGAGCTCATGCAGGAGCTGCGCGGCGCGCCGCCGGCGGCAGTCCTGGTGGAGCACGGCGATCTGCACCCCGGCACCGCCGGCAGCGACGTCGACAGCGCCACCGAGCTCGAGCACTTCCCGCGGCTGAACGAGTTCCTTTCCGATGGCTACATGCCGGTCGTGCGCATTGGACGCTTCACGGTGTATCTGACGCGGGACGCGGCAGCGACACTCCCGAGCGAGCCAGCGCTTCCTTGAGATAGGGCACGGAGGCGCGGTCCTCCGGATCGAGCGCGCTGCCGTGCAGCCGTGTCGCGAGCAAAAGGTCGCGCCGGCCGGCGGCCAGGTCGCCGTCGAGGAGCGCCAGCGTCGCGAGGTTCGCCCACACGCGCCAGTCGCCGGGCGCGAGGCGCTGCACCCGATCGAGATAGCGGCGCGAGGCCTCGAAGTTGAAGAAGGGCGTCTTCATCGCGTAGATCGCGTTCGAGAGCAGCCAGCGCGCCCGCACCCGCAGCCGGTCCTCGGGGCTGCCGAGGCGCGAATCGAGGCGCGCGAGCCACTCGGCCTCCGTGCCGATCGGCGCGCCGGGTGAGAGCAGCAGCGAGTGCTCCGCCATCGCGCTCGCGATCGCGCGGCCGATGAGCGCATGCCCGCGCGGTGTCGGGTGGCAGTTGTCGCAGACGAGCTCGAAGCCGACGAGGCCGTTCGCCGACGCTTCCTCGAACGAGCGCGCCACGTCGACGAGCACGACACCCGGCTGCTCTGCGGCGCGGCGCACGCGCTCGTTCTGCGAGTCGAATGCGCGGCGCGGGACGAGATCGCGGTCGCGCGCGCGGGCGAAGAGGGCGCGCGCCGAGTGGGTGTCGCCTTGCGCGCGGAGAGCGCGGGCCTCGAGGTAGAGGAGCATCGCGTCGTCGCCGAAGCGCGCCTTCGCCAGCCGCAGCTCGTCCTGCGCCTTCGCGGTGTCGCCCCCCGCGAGCAGCGCGCGCACGTTGGCGACGACCTCGGCGTGCCCCGCGGCGTCGGGACGCTCGACGCGCAGCAAGGCGGGCGGCCACTCGGCCAGATTCGAGGGCGCCGTGCAGAGCATGAGCGGGATGCCGCGTTCGCGCGCCATCGCGACGATCGCGTCGAGGTTCTCGCCGAAGCGCTCGAGCACGGAGCGCGCGAACTCGCTGTCGGGCCAGACCGGCAAGATCGCGTCGGGCAGCGGCGGCTCGACCGCCGTGTCGCGACCGAGCGCGTGCGCGAGCGCGCGCACGAGCCGCGAGCGCTCGCGCAGCCGGTAGAGCGCGCCGCGCCAGCCGCGCTCGCGCTCGGCCACGAGGAACTCGTTGTGCCCCATCAGCACGATCGCGAGATCCGCGCCGGCGTCGAGGCTCTGCGCGAAGGACTCGCGCACGTCGTCCGACCCGATGCCCGAGTGCGCGAGGTTTCGGAGGTCGACGCTCCGATCGGGCGCGAGGCGTCGCAGCTCGTGGGTCAGGAACGTGGTGAAGCCATAGGCGCCCTCCGGCACGCCCTGTACGGTCGACTCGCCGAACGCGAGGATGCGGAAGCTGCCGGGCGCCTTCGGCGGCAGCTCCACGCGGGGCGGCGCGCCGAGCCCGAGCACCCGACACGCGAGCTCGAGCGCCGCGATCAGGACGGCGCTCGCGAGCGCGATGCGCAGCGCATCGCGCAGGAGCTGGTTCGGTCCCCGCGACATCGTGATCGGTCTGCGCTCGCCCTGGAGCGCCGGTCACGCCGGCGCGTTATGAGTCTTCCCGCTGCGCGTCGCGAGGGCAACGACGCGACCCGCCGCGGAGGCGCCGACACGAGGTGGGTTCCTCGGGCTCGAACGTCGGTCGGGCGCTGCTGTCCGGCGCGGGCCTCGTCTACCTGGCCGCGGCGCTCGTCTACGACGCCCGGCTGATCGCGCTCTTCACCCCGGGCGAGCTCGCCCCGCTGACGCTCGAGAAGCTGCGCGCCGTGCGGATCGACTTCGCCGCGACAGCCGCGGCGCTCCTCGCGCTGTCCTTCGTCGTCGCGCGCATACCCTCGCTGTCGCGCTGGCTCGCGCGCGATCGCGTGGCATCGGTCCTTCTGGCCGCGGTGGGTCTCGTGCTCCCGCTGACCCTGCTCGACTGCGGCCTTCGCCCCTTCGTCGAGCCGAAGTCGACCCTCTACACCGCGGACCACGAGCTCGGCTGGAAGCTCGTGCCCGGCGCCGAGGACGAGGACGGCGGCGCGCGCGTCCGCATCAACGCGAAGGGTCTGCGGGGTCCGGAGGTCGCGTACGAACGAGCGGGAGGCGCGATCCGCATCCTCTGGCTCGGCGACTCGGTCACCTTCGGCTACGGCGTCGAGGCGACCGACGCGATCTTTCCGTTTCGCGTCGCGGCGCTGCTCGCCGAGCGGCTCGCGAGGCCGGTGGAGAGCGTCGACGCGGGAGTCGGCGGCTACTCGCCGTGGCAGGAGCAGGCGTGGCTCGAGCGCGACGGCTGGCGCTACGCGCCGGACGTGGTGGTCGTCGGCTTCGTGCTGAACGACCTGACCGAGCCGCTCTCGCTCGTGCGCTACGGCGGCAAGGGCGAGGGCTGGCAGCTCGCGCGCAGCGCGCGAGGCGCGCTCGATCGCTGGCTCTCGCAGAGCGCGCTCGCCGTCTCGCTGCGCGACGGATTCGCAACCTTGCGCTTCGGCCGCGACGTGCGGCGCGGCGCGCAGGCGCTCGAGTCGCACGATGTGCAGCGAATGATCGCGCAGCCGCAGGATCCGCTCTGGCAGCAGAGCTGGCGGATCGCCGAGGGAAATCTCGCGCGCATCTTCGCGTCGGCGCGTCAGCGCGGCGTGTCGGCTGCACTGGTGATCTTCCCGTACGCCTTCCAGCTCGACGCGCCCGACGCGACCGCGGGACCGCAGCGCCGGCTCGCGGCGTTCGCGCGGGAACAGGCCGTGCCCGTGCTGGATCTCCTGCCCGTGCTCTCGGCCGCGCGCGCGCAGCGGCTCTTCCTCGACGCATCACACCTTTCGGCGTCGGGCCATGCGATCGCGTCCGACGCGATCGCGGCCTTCCTGCTCGAGCGAGTGTCGCTCGACGCCGCGCGGGCGCCGCAGGCGTGAGCCGCTTCGGTCCGCTCACGCGCCGGCTCGCGCTCTTCGTGCTCGCGAGCGCGCTCGGGGTGAACGTGTTGCTCGCCGGACTCGGTCAGCACACCACCCTGCGCGACACCGCCTTGTTCCTTCGAGGCGTCCAGGGCGTCGACTCGTGGCGGCCGATGGCGCAGGCCTACGCGATCGCGCCGGCGGGCGCCGTGCATCCCCTCTACCAGCGGCTCTTCTTCGAGCGGCACGTGAAGTTCATCTATCCGCCGACCGCGCTGCTGCTCTTCCGCGCGCTCGATCTCTGCTTGCCGATCGAAGCGTGGCGAGTTGCGCTGAATCGGCTCTCGTGGCTGTGCGTCGCGCTCGCGATCGGATTCAGCGCCGCGCTGCTCGACCGCGCACTCGCGCGCGCGTTGCCTCCCGCGTCGCGCGCGGATCGCCTCGCGCGCATCACGCTCGTCGCGGCGTTCGGTCTCTGCTTCTACCCGCTGATCAAGGCCTACACGCTCGGGCAGATGCAGGTGGTCGTGAACGCGGCCTTCGCCGCCATGCTCTGGTGCTGGCTCACGGGCCGCCCCGTCGCGGCCGGCGTGCTCGTCGCGGGGATGGCCGCGGTCAAGCCGCAGTACGGACTGTTCGCTCTGTGGGGGCTGCTGCGCGGCGAGCGGCGCTTCGTCGCGTCGACCGCCGTCGCCGGCGGCGTGCTGCTCGCGCTCTCGGTCGTGTCCTTCGGGCTCGACGATCACGTCGACTACCTGCGCGTGCTCGCGCACGTCGGCCGCCACGGCGAGGCGTACTGGCCGAACCAGACCGTGAACGGCTTCCTCCAGCGCCTGCTCGGCAACGGGCAGAGCGCGGTCTGGGACCCCGCGCAGTATCCGCCGTTCAACGGGGTCGTCTACGCGGGCACGCTGGCGAGCAGCGTCGCGCTGCTCGCCGCGGGGCTCTTCGCGCCGCTCCGCTTCCCGGATCGGGGCGGCGCGCTCGACCTCGCGGGCTTCGCCGTCGCGCTGACCGTGGCCTCGCCGATCGCCTGGGAGCACCACTACGGCGTGCTGCTCCCGATCGTCGTGATCGCGCTCGCCGAGGCGATCTCGCGGCGCGCATGGGGCGCTGCGACGTGGCCGGCGCTCGCGCTGTGCGCCGGGCTCGCGAGCAACTACTGGGACGCGCTCGGCCGTCTCTCGGGAACGGTGTGGAATCCCCTCCAGTCCCTGCTGCTCTTCACCGCGCTCGTACTGCTCGCGTTGCTGCTCGGCATGCGGAGCATCTCGGTGTCTTCGAGCGCCGAAGCTCTGCCCCGCCGCTGAACACGCCGGTACAATAGGCCGCCCATCGACCAGAAGAAGGGATGCACCATGGACATCTTCAGCATCGAGGGTTGGTACTTCCTGCTGCGCTGGTTCCACTTCCTCGCCGGGATCACGTGGATCGGCATGCTCTACTACTTCAACTTCGTGCAGACGCCCTTCTTCGCGACCGAGCTCGGCGGCACGGCGCGCAGCGCGATGGTTCGAGGCCTGGTGCCGAACGCGCTCTGGTGGTTCCGATGGGGCGCGATGTTCACGTTCCTGACCGGCTGGACGATCATCCTGACCAAGCTCGGCCACGATCACGTCCCGCTCGACAGTGGCTACATGACGCGAATCCTGAGCGGCGGCCTGATGGGCACGATCATGTGGGCCAACGTCTGGTTCGTGATCTGGCCGGCGCAGCAGGTCGTGATCGCCAACGCGACCAACGTCGCCGCGGGCGGCACCGCCGACCCGACGGCCGCCGCACGAGGCGCGCGATCCGGCACGGCGTCGCGCACCAACACGCTCTTCTCGATCCCGATGCTCTTCTTCATGGGCGCGGCGTCGCACTTCTCGGCGCTCGGCAACGGCACCGGGGTCGCCGCCTACTGGCTCTGCGCGCTGATCGTGATGGCTGCGATCGAGGCCAATGTCTTCTTCGGGACGCCGGCCTCGCAGAAGCCGCTCTCGACGGTGGGGGGGACGATCCACGCCGGCGTGCTCGTCACGATCGTCCTCTACGCGCTGATGGAGATCATCCTGTAGGGGCGCCCGCCGTCTTCGCGCGAGGCACCTCCGCGAGGTAGGCGGCGAGGGCGTCGATCTGGTCCGACAGGTATTCGAACCGCGGCATCGCGTTGCTCTGACGCTTCGGCGTGTAGCCAGGCGGATACGCGCCGTGCAGCACGCGCGCCTCGATCAGCTCGCGCGACGATCCCGCGATCGCGGGGCCGGCCGAGCCGTCCTGCGTCGGATCTCCGTTGTGACACGCAATGCAGACGTTCTGGTAGACGCGCTGCCCCTGCTGCGCGAGCGGAGAGAGCTCGGCGGAGCTGGAGCAGGCGGTGCTGACGCAGGCGAGCACGGCGAGGAGCAAGGTCGAGCGGGTGCGGCAGGTCATCGGGAGGGCGGAGCGTAGCCCGGGCCGCACGAGTCCTCGCCGCGCTCCTTCCGGTTGTAGAGTGGTCGCGATGTCCGCCTCCTCGAGCTGGACCACGCGCGCGAACGCGCTGACCTCGCTGCGCGTGCTGACCGCCCCGGCGCTCTGCACGGCGGTGTGGCGCGGGAACGTCGAGTGGGCGGGGCTGCTCTTCGTGCTCGCCGTCGCGACCGACTTCGCGGACGGCTGGGTCGCGCGCCGCTTTCGCGAGGCGAGCCCTCTCGGATCGTTGATCGACCATGGCGCCGACGCGCTCTTCGTGATCACGGGCAGCGCGGCACTCGCGGTTCGCGGCGAGCTCCCGGGCTGGCTGCCCGTTGCGATCCTGTTCGCATTCACGCAGTACGTCGTCGATTCGCGACCGGGACCGGCGCTTCGGGGCTCGTGGCTCGGCCGCTGGAACGGCATCGCGTACTTCGTCGCGGTGGGCATCCCGGTCGTGCGCGATGCGCTCGGGCTCGCGTGGCCTCCGGCGGGATGGGTGCGAGGGATCGGCTGGATCCTCGTCGCGACCACCGTGCTCTCGGTGCTCGACCGCCTTCGCCATGCGGGCCTGCCCGGGCCGGCGCCTGCGTCCGACCGCTGATCGATTCCCGACTGAGCTGATCGGAATGATTCGATCGGGCCAGGGGTCGACACCCCGAAGTAGCTGGATTCCATGAATTACGAGACCATACTATTCCCGTTCCTTGATATCGGGATTGCTTGAGAGAGGCAGCGAGACGCCGGTAGACTCGCCAACCCGTCCGCGAGGCCGGCCGCCCTGACGGGCGAAGCGCGTCCCGGGCCGCTGTATTCCCACCCCTCATCCTTGAGCGGCTCGCGTTGCGAGGAGATCAACCATGACGGGCACCACGTGGAAGCAGATCCTGCGCGGACGCATGGAGCCCGGCTGGGAAGACGAGATCGATCTCTTCGACGGCCAGGTGCAGCTCCGCAAGCAGGGAAAGCTCGAGGAGAAGGTCTTCGCCGAGACGCGGCTGCGGCGCGGGGTGTACGGGCAGCGCTACGACAACGGAAAGCGTCACGATGGGATCGCCGAGCGGCAGCTCGCGTTCGCGTCGCGCCCGACCAAGGGCTCGGACACGGTCTGGGATGCGCCGGGCATGCAGCGCATCAAGATCCCGTACGGCGGGGTGTCGCCGGAGCAGCTCGAGGTGCTCGCGGAGCTCGCGGAGGAGTACTCCGACGCGATCCTTCACGTGACCACGCGCCAGGACATCCAGCTCCACTTCGTCCACATCGAGGACACGCCGGACCTGATGCGGCGCCTCGCGGCCGTCGGCATCACGACGCGCGAGGCTTGCGGGAACTCGGTGCGCAACGTGACCGCCTGTCCGCTCGCGGGCGTGTGCCGCACCGAGGCCTTCGACGTCTCGCCCTACGCGAAGGCGCTGATGCGCTTCCTGCTCGGCCACCCGGACGTGCAGGACTTCGGCCGCAAGTTCAAGCCGGCGTTCTCCGGCTGCGCGCACGAGGCGTGCGGACTCGTCAAACTGCACGACGCCGGCTACGTCGCGAAGGTCGAGAACGGGAAGCGCGGCTTCCAGGTCGTGGTCGGCGGAGGGCTCGGACCCGTGCCGTACCAGGCCGAGGTGCTCTCGGAGTTCACACCCGAGGAGGAGCTGCTGCCGCAGATGCAGGCGGTCGCTCGCGTGTTCGCGCGACTCGGCGAGAAGCGCAACCGCGGCCGCGCGCGCATCAAGTTCCTGGTGGCGAAGCTCGGGATCGAGGAGTTCCGCCGGCTGGTCGCCGAGGAGCGCGCGAAGCTGCCCTACGACCCGCGCTGGACCGCCTTCCTCTCCGACATGCCGGTCACGCAGGGCGTGCCCGCGCGCGCGGGTCGGCCGCTCGCGACGAGCGCGCGGCCGGCGGGCTTCGACGCCTGGCGCGAGACCAACGTCACGCCGCAGCGACAGCCGGGCTACGTCGTCGTGATGCTCAATCTGCCGCTCGGCGACATCACCTCCGACCAGACGCGCGCGCTCGCCGACCTCGCGCGCAAGTACGCGGGCGACAACCTGCGCACCACCGTCGAGCAGAACATCTGCTTGCGCTTCGTGGCCGAGTCCGACCTGCCCGCGCTCTACGAGGAGCTTCTCGCGGTCGGACTCGCCGCACCCGGCGCCGGCACCATCGTCGACGTGACGTCCTGCCCCGGCACCGACACCTGCAAGCTCGGCATCGCCGCGTCGCGCGGTCTCGCGGCGGAGCTGCGGCGCCGCCTCGGCGAGAAGCAGGCGTCGCTGCCGGCGGCCGTGAAGGATCTGAAGATCAAGATCTCGGGCTGCTTCAACAGCTGCGGGCAGCATCACGTCGCGGACATCGGCTTCTACGGCAACAGCCGCAAGGTCGACGGCCGCACCGTGCCGCACTTCCAGGTGATCCTCGGCGGGCAGTGGACGGAGAACGCGGGAGCGTACGGCCTCGCCGTCGGCTCGGTGCCGAGCAAGGCGATCCCCCAGACGATCGAGGCACTGACCGACGCCTACGCGCACGGGCGTCGGGGCGACGAGCGCTTCCAGGCCTGGATTGCGCGCATGGGCAAGCGCAACGTGCGCGAGATCATCAAGCCGTTCATGGAGGTGCCGCTCCACGCGGATGGGCCCGAGTTCTATTCCGACTGGCACGACGTGCGCGAGTTCACGATCGGCGACCTCGGCGTCGGCGAGTGCGCCGGCGAGGTGGTGTCGCTCTTCGGGATCGAGGTGGTGAAGGCGGAGTCGCAGGCCTTCGACGCGCAGATCGCGCTCGAAGAGGGCGACTACGAGGAGGCCGAGGAGCTCGCCTACAAGGCGATGCTGTCCGCGGCGCGCGCGCTGGTTCGCACCGAGTACATCGACGTGACGGAATCTGCCGACGACATCGTGAAGGAGTGGCGCGCGCGCTTCTTCGACACCGAGCGCTTCTTCGACAAGTACTCGGGCGGGCGCGCGGGCCAGTACCTGCTCGACCGCTACGCCGAGAAGTCGCCGCGCGTCGGGCGTTCCGAGGCGGCGCGCCGCGTCGAGGAGGCGCAGCTCTTCATCGAGGCGGCTCACGCGTGCGAGGCGCGCGCAGAGGCGCAGCGCGCGCCGCTGCCGGGTCCGGTCGAGATCCCGCCGCCCTCGCCGGCGGAAGCTTGACGCGAGACGACCCACGCCATGCAGCCGAAGCGCATCGCCGTCAAGTTCTTCGCCGCGCCGGATCCCGCCGCCGCGGTCGATCTCCACCCCTTCCTCGGCATCTTCCACCGCTTCATCCAGAAGGGCGTGCTGCCGGGACTCCTGCTCGACGTCGCCGACTACGCGCACGTCCCCGAAGGTCCCGGCGTGATCCTGATCGGGCACGACGTCGACTACGGCATCGACCTCGCCGGCGGAAGGACCGGTCTGCTGACCACGCGCAAGCGGCTCGAGTCGACACCGGTCGGCGTTTCACTCATCGACACGTTGCGGCGTTCGCTCGCGGCGCTCGCGGCGCTCGCGGCCGAGCCCGAGTCGAAGCTCCGCTTCGCGACGCAGTTCTTCCACCTCGATCTGCTCGACCGGCTCGCCGCGCCGAACGACGAGGCTGGCTTCGCCGCGGCGCGCGACGCGATCGCGCCCGCGCTCGACCAGCTCTACGGCGCGGGCGCGTGGAAGGCCTCTCGCGCGAGCGACTCCGACCTTCGCAAGCCGCTCGCGCTCCGCGTCGAGTTGCAGGCGGCGTTGCCGCTCGAGTCGCTCGCGGCGCGCCTTCGTCAGGAGGGTTGAGGTGGCCGATCGCCAGAGTCCGTACGACATCCCGGTCGAGGAGCTCGCGCGTCTTCGCGAAGAGGGCGCCGAGTTCGTGCTCGTCGACGTGCGCGAGCCGCACGAGTACGAGATCTGCAATCTCGACGGCGTGCTGATCCCGCTGAAGTCGCTGCCGGGCCGCCTCGGCGAGCTCGACCGCGAGGCATACCTCGTGGTGCACTGCCGCAGCGGTGCCCGCAGCGCGAAGGCCGTCGAGCTGATGCGCGCTTCGGGCTTCGAGAACGCCTGGAATCTCGAGGGCGGGATCCTCGCGTGGATCGACCGCATCGATCCGAGCCTCACGCGATATTAGGCGTGGCCGCGGGGAGCAAGCGGGCCGCGGCGCGCTGGAGCGCTGTGCTGTGTCTGCTCGCTGGATGTGCGTACCACTGGGAGCGGCCGAGCGTCGATCCCGTGCAGGCGAGAGATCGGCGGAGCTGCACGGCGCAGGCGCGTTGCGTGGACCTGGTCGTGGTAGTCGAAACATCGGGCTCCTCATCGGATGCCCCGGGCGAAGCTCCGGCGTTCTCCAGGAACCTGCTTCGCGGTCTGTTCCACATGGATTTTGCCAATGAGCCCGACAGCAGACTGTGGATCGGGCTCGACGGTGTCGAGTCCGCGCTGAAGGAGCTGGACGCCGCGCGCGTCGGCGTCGCGCTCGTGGGCTTCGCTGGCCGCTTCGACGACGAGAACCGCCCCGAGACCGCGAGCTGGCTCGAGGCGCCGCTGACCGACGACTACTCCGCCATCGAGTCAGGGATGGAACGCATGCGCAATCGGGGTCCGAGCGGCCTGAGCTGTCATGCATGCGCGGTTCGGTTTGCGCAATCGGTGCTGTCCCACTCCCGCGCCGCGGGACGTTGCCCGGCGATCGTCCTGGTGGGAGACACCGACCCGAACCGGCCGTACCACCCCATGCTCGCCGGGAACCAGCGCGAGTTCGAAGATCGCGTGGCCGCGAACCAGCGAGAGGTCGCCACTGCGCTCGCAGAGTCCTCCGGCCTCCACTTCACGCTCGTGGCACTGGGCGAGGAGAACCTTCTGCAGAGTGAACACATGGAGCAGTTGCTGGCGCCGTCGGGCGGCAAGCTGGTCCCCGTAGGCAACGCCGGAGAGGTCTCCCGCGCGATCATCACGGCCGTCGACGCCTGTGAGTGACGCGGAGCGCTTCCGGAAGGCGATCGCCGCGATCGACGCCGCCAACGCCGACGACCCGCACGAGATCGTCGTGCGCGGCGCGCGGCGCAAGAAGGAGCTCGCGCACGCGGAGCTCGTTTCGGAGTGGGTCGCGCGGCTCGCGCCCGACGCCTCCGAGGCGCTGCGACTCGCCGCGCGCGCGCACCACGTGCGCCGCTGGGAGATCGCGCGCGAGACGCAGCCGCCCGATCGCGCCGGCTATCACCGCTGGCGGAAGGCGCTGCACGAGCACCACGCGGAGATCGCGGAACGCCTGCTGCGCGACGCCGGCTACGACGCCGCCACCGTCGTGCGCGTGCAGGACCTCGTGCGCAAGCGCGGACTCGGACGCGATCCCGAGGTGCAGGTGCTGGAGGACGCTCTCTGCCTGGTCTTCCTCGAGACGCAGCTCGCCGAGATCGCGCGGCGCATGCATGAGCCGAAGCTCGCGGACGTCGTGCGGAAGACGCTACGCAAGATGAGCCCGGCCGCGCGCGCGCACGCGACGTCGCTGCCGCTCGGCGAGCGCGAACGCGCGCTCCTTGCCGAGATCGCGGCCGCGTCCGGGAGCGCGCCGGCTCCGATCTCCTAGAATGAGCGCCTCGCGCGCGCCACATGGGCGCACTTCGCGCGCGCATCGACAGGAGACACTGCTCGTGGACACACGCGCCGACTTCACCGACGCGATCGGCCGCACGCCGCTGATCCGCCTGCGCCGCGCCTCCGAGGAGACCGGCTGCACGATCCTCGGCAAGGCCGAGTTCCTGAATCCCGGCGGCTCGGTCAAGGACCGCGCCGCCAAGTACATCATCCTCGACGCGGAGGAGGAGAAGCGGCTCGAGCCGGGCGGCGTCGTGGTGGAGGGCACCGCCGGCAACACCGGAATCGGTCTCGCGCTCGTCGGCAACTCGCGCGGCTACCGCACCGTGATCTTCATCCCCGACACGCAGAGCCAGGAGAAGAAGGACATGCTGCGCCTGTGCGGGGCCGAGCTGCGCGAGGTGCCGGCCGTCCCGTACAAGAACCCCGACAACTACGTGCACCAGGCCGATCGCTATGCGCGGGAGCTCGCGAAGACGGAGCCCCGCGGCGTCCTCTACGCGAACCAGTGGGATAACCTCTCGAACCGCAACGGCCACGTGCGCTCGACCGGACCCGAGATCTGGGAGCAGACCGGCGGGCGCGTCGACGGCTTCACCTGCGCGATCGGCACGGGCGGGACGCTCTCCGGTGTCGGCGTGTTCCTGAAGGAGAGGCGTCGCGACATCCGCATCGCCGCGGCCGATCCGGTCGGCGCGGCGATGTACAGCTACATCAAGAAGGGCGTGCTCGAGAGCAGCGGCTCCTCCATCACGGAGGGGATCGGCCAGGGCCGCGTCACGGGCAACATCGCCGGAGCGCCGATCGACGACGCCTACCAGATCCCCGACGCCGAGATGCTGCCGATCGTGTTCTCGCTGCTGCGCGAAGAGGGCCTCTGCGTCGGAGGGTCGTCCGGCATCAACGTGGCCGGCGCGATCCGCATGGCGAAGGAGCTCGGGCCCGGTCACACGATCGTGACGGTGCTCGCGGACTACGGCACGCGCTACCAGAGCAAGCTCTTCAACCCGGCGTTCCTGAAGTCCAAGGGACTTCCGACTCCGGACTGGCTCTAGAGCACCTCGAGCCGGTCGCCCTCCGCGACGAAACCTGGCTCGATCACTCGCAGCGCGGCGCCGAGCTGCTGCTTCTGCTCACGCACGAGCGTCCGCAGGATCCGAGGGTCCTTCGGGAGCTCGGCCTGCGGCTGCGTGATCATGCCGCAGCGGACCATCGGCGCGACGACTTCGAGCAGCGCCGTGCCGACGCTCAGCTTGCGGCCGCGGAGCTCCTGCTCGGGCCGCTCCCCGGACTCGAAGTCGACGAGGAGGTTCGGGCGGAAGCGCCGCTCGTCGATCCGCGAGTCGGGCAGGCGTCGCTGGAGCGACACCAACGTCTGCGTCGAGACCAGGTGGATCTCGACCGTGTCGAAGAAAGTGCCGCGCGGCGACATGTACGTCGCCAGCTCGCGCAGGATCTCCGGGCCGAGATCCGAGAGATCCGGCAATGGCTCGTCCGGCTCCAGGCCGAAGATCGCGCGCATCGCGGCGAGGTCGAGCGGCTCGCGCCGCGCGTAGAAGGCGGCGTCCTTCGCCGGCCTTCGCGCGACGAGGGTCAGCGGCTTGCCCGCGACGTCGGAGATCCGGCGCGACACGTCCGGGTCGTCGCTGCGGAGACGCGATCCGTCGGGGAAACGGATCTCGACAGGCGGCGTCGCGTCGCCTTCCGGCTCCTCGAGGTAGCGGGCCTCGCAGCGCAGCAGGCTCGGGATCTGTTTCGCGCCGCGGATCTCGCCGAGGCCGTCGCGCAGCGCGTAGCCGCGATCGCCGGGGATGCCGATGCCGCCGAGGATGCTCGCGCGCGCGACGCGCTCGCCGCCGAGCGACTTCACCGGGAAGCGCCAGAGCGCGATGACGCGGGCCGCCAACTAACGACCCTTGAACACCGGCGGGCGCTTCTCGAGGAATGCGCGCGGACCCTCGGCCGCGTCCTCGGACGCCATCGCCTTCATGCCGTGCGTCATCTCGATGCCGAAGGCCTCCGCCTCCGGCAGATTGGCGGTCTCGCGGATCGTGGCGAGGATCGCGCGCACGGCGAGCGGACCGTTGGCGGCGATGCGCTCGGCGATCTTGCGCGCCTCCGCGAGCGCCTGGCCGTCGGGGACGACGCGTCCGACGAGGCCGAGCTCGGCGGCGCGGCGCGCGCCGATCGGCTCGCCGGTCACCAGCATCTCGATCGCGACCGTGTAGGGGATCTGGCGCGGCAGCCTCACCGTGGAGCCCGCCATCGGGAAGAGCCCACGCTGCACCTCGGTGACACCGAACTGCGAGCTCTCGCCCGCGACGCGGATGTCGGTGCCCTGCAGGATCTCGGTGCCGCCGGCGAGCGCGAAGCCCTCGACCGCCGCGATCACGGGCTTCTTCGGACGATAGGTCTTGAGCCAGCCGTCGAAGATCACGGAGCCTTCGGTCAGCAGGCGCTTCTCGTACTCGTCGTCGGCGCGCCCGGCGCGGAGCTTCGGGATCACCGAGAGGTCCATGCCGGCGCAGAAGACGGGACCCGTGCCGGTCAGGATCGCGACGCGCAGCTCGTCGTCGGCGTCGAGCCGGTGCCACGCGTCCGAGAGACCGCAGAGAACCTCCGCATTGACCGCGTTCTTCTTCTCGGGCCGGTTGATCGTGACGGTGAGGATGTGTCCGTCCTTCTCGGCGAGCAGCGCGGGCATGCGGGCCTCCGCGCACCGAGGCGGCGCGCGCCGCGGTGCGGATGGGATGGGAAAGGCGGCTAAGAGTGCGCCTTCGGTCGCGGCGTGGGAAGGGCCAGCAGCGCCTCGAGTATCTCGATCCGCACCGGCTTCACGCGTGACCGCGGTCACGCCGTCGGAGCGGAGGACTCGCGCAGCTCGTCGACGAGGCGCACCAGCTCGGCGACGCGCCGGTCGAGCTCGGCGACGAGCTCCGGCGAGGCCTCGTGCGGATCGCGCAGCTGCTCGAGCGCGCGGCGGATCGGCGCGAGCGGCGCGCGCAGCTCGCAGGTCAGCCTCTCGAGCAGCGCGTCCTGCCGCCGGTCGGACTCCTGCAGGACCTCGCGCACGCGCACTCTCTCCGTCACGTCGATCGCGATGCCGCCGACGCGCGTGGAGCTGCCGTCGGGACCGGGGATCGGGAACTTGCTCACCATCCAGTGGTGCAGTCCATCCTCCTGCTCGAGCAGCTCGATCGTCTCGCACACCTCGCCGGTGGAGAGCACCTTGCGGTCGTTCTCGCGGAACTGCGCGGCGGCTGCGGCGGGGAAGATCTCCTCGTCGGTCCGGCCGATGAATTGATCCGGCGGCCGCACGTAGAGTCGCTCGGCCGCGTGGTTGATGTAGAGATAACGACCGTCGAAGTCCTTGATCCACGCGAGCCCGTGCAGGTGCTGCATGAACTGCGCGAAGCGCAGCTCGCTGCCGATCAGCATCAGCTCGGCGCGCTTGCGGTCGCTGATGTCGACGAGGACGTTCATCGCGCCGACGATCTCCCCGGCGTCGTTGCGGATCGGGCTCGCGTGCGCCAGCACGGTCACGCGGCTGCCGTCGGGGCGCTCGATCAGCACCTCCTTGCCGTGGTAGTCCTTCCCGTCCTGCAGCGCGCGCACCATCCAGCAGTGCTCGTGCGCGAGCGGTGAGCCATCGCTCTGGAAGAGCCGGAAGGAGCCGCAATAGCGATCGTCCGGATGGTTGAGCTGCGGCGCACGGCCCCACAGCAGCACCGCGCGGTCGTTGTGGTAGGTGATGAGCCCCTCGCGGTCGATCGTGTAGGCCGCCGCCGGGAGCTTCTCGATCAGGCGCCGGAAGCGCAGCTCGCTGCGCCGGATCGCCTCGTCTTCGAGACGCCGCGTGGTGATGTCCTGCACGCAGACCACGAGCGCCGGGACGATCCCGCCGGCGCCGCGCAAGGGGGACGCGGCGAGGCTGACCCACACCCAGGTGCCGTCGGGCCGCAACACGCGCTGCTCGATCGACAGCTCCCCTCGCTCGCCGCTGCGGAGCTCGGAGAGCAGCGCCTCGACGCGGCGCAGATCCTGCGGGTGCGTGATCGCCTCCCAGCGCAGCTCCGCGAGCGCGGCTGCGCTGCGCCCGAGGATCGCGACCATGCGCGAGTTCGCGTCCGCGCAGCATCCGTCGGGATCGAGACGCGCGATGCCGACCGCGGCCTCGTCGAGCATCTCGTGCGCGCGCGCCGCGACCGTGCCGGATCCGGCGGCTCGATCGGACTTCATCACAGCCCTCGCGGAAGGCGCGCCACCTTATCACATCGCGCCGCATTCCCAACGCTCGCGTGCGCGCCCGCGCGACCGCTACGGCGGCGGCGTCGCGGTGCGCGCGCGCTCGCGCTCGACGAGCTCGAAGAGGGCCTGCGCGTGCTCGCCGAGCGGCACAGGGTTCGCGCCGATCAGCCCCGCGACCTCCGCCTGCTCGAAGCAGTAGCGGCGCCACACGGGCGGCGGGTACTCCTCGAGCGGGAGCCCGTAGCCGCCGACGCGCTCACCGTCGCGCGCGCGCAGGTGCGACGCACGTCCGCCGACGCCGCGGAAGGCGTGGCAGCCGATGCAGTGCAACTCGTCGGTGACGAGCTCGCGGTCGGCGGGAGCCAGGTCGCCGAGCGGCGCGAGGGGATCCGCATCGACGACGGCGAAGCTCTCGGGTGTCAGCGAGAAGCGCCCGATCGCGCGCGCGTCGATCGACGGCGGCGCGGGCTTCGCGAAGTAGAGGAACGCGCCGACGGGACGCGCCAGGATCCAGGTGTCGACCTCGGGCTGCTGCCACGTCGTGCGGCGATCGGTGTGATAGAAGTCGACGATGCGGAAGAGCTCGCGCTCCGCGTCGATCCCGATCACGATCTGTGGCTCGACCTCGCGCAGCGCGGCCAGCGAGAAGAAGGCCTTCTCGCCGCGCGCATTCGTCAGCACCAGATAGCGCCCGCGGCCGACTCGATCGGCGTGTCGCTCGAGCCACGGGATCAGATCGAGCGCCTGGTAGTGCTGCGGGTGCAGCCGCGGCGTACCGCCGGTCGCGATGAACGGCAGGTTCAGGTCCTCGCTGAACTCCGGCGTCGCGTCGTGTGTCTTCACCTGCTTCGAGTCCTTCCAGAAGTCGGCGCTGTGGAAGCTCGGATCGCGCCAGAAGCGGCGCATCGCGAAGGTCTCGGAGAGGCTCGTGTACGCAGGGCCGAGCCCGAGCAACGCGAGCAGGTGCTGCCGGAGCGGATTCGCGTCGGCGTTGAGATCGAGCTGGCTGCGGTAGTCGCGCCCCGGAATGCCGAAGGCCTCGGCAGCGGGATGCCCCGCGTCCCGTAATGCCTTCGCGAAGGCAAGGCCGCGCGGCTCCGCGTCCGGCACATCGGCCTCCGCGAACGTGACCAGGAAGAGCGGCGCATCCGCGCGCAGGTGCGAGATCGGCGATCCGCTCTTGCGGTCGGCCGGCTTCGGGAAGGCTTCCGCGACCGTCTCGCGCTCCTCCTCGTTCTCGAAGCCGCCTTCGGGATCGAGGTCGTAGACGCCGCTGTGCGCGCCGACACCGATCAGTGCGTCGGGCGAGAGATGATGCTCGGCCAGATAGTGGGGATCGAGCGCGACGAGCGCCGCGAGCTGCGCGCCCGATCCGCGTCCGGCGAGCGCGATGCGCGCGGGGTCGTAGCCGTACTCGTCCGCGTGCTCGAACAGGTACGCGAGCGCCGCCGCGACGTCCTCGGCCTGGCGCGGGTGCGCGTACTGCGGCGCGGCGCGGTGCCGGATCAGCGCGACGGCCGCGCCCTCGTGCTGCAGCGGGCGCGCGAGCCCGTGCACGAGCTCGTCGACGCGGCGATCGTCCTGCCAGAAGCGGCTCTGCACGAAGGCGAGCAGCGGCGGGCGCGTGTCCGACGGCGCGGGCAGATAGAGATCGAGCGTCGGCGCGTCCTCGGCGTCGCCCGCGTACGGGATGCGCTCGTGGATCGCGCCCTCGGCGCGAGCATCGCCCGCAAACGCGAGGGAAGCGGCACACAGCGCGAGCGCGGCGCGGAGTCGGAAGAGGAACATGGCCCGCGCAGGATCACCGACTCGAGGATTTCCGAAACCCTTTGGCTCGGAGCCGCGACGAAGGCAGTGCGTACGACCGGGGCGCGTGCCCTGCCAGAAGCGGTACCCGTGGCAAATCCCTCGGGGCGCGCGTCCCGGTCCAGCGCATCTCCTCGAGCAACCGGTGGATTTCGCGGGGGTTCCCGCCCGGTCGACCGGCGGGCCCCCGCGGATCCAGCTCGCTCGGCGCTACCTCTTCGCGCCTCGGGGCGACTCTCCAGGGGAGGACCCTGCGGTCCTCACGAGGTCTCGATGTCCGAACCGGGCCGGCGCGTCGCGCTGTTCCGCATCGCTCCGCTCGCGCTGGCGTTGTCGGCGTCGCCGTCGCTCGCCGACGAGGGAGCGCGCGAGCGCGGCATGCAGCTCGCGCGGGAAGGTCGCTGCGACGCCGCGCTCGCCGATCTCGACACCGCGCGCGCGGCCGCGCCGGACGACGTCGCGCTGCTCGAGCTCACCGGACTCTGTGAGCTGCGCCTGCACCGCTACAGCGAGGCCGCGAGCGCGCTCGAGGCGGCCTTGCGCGTCGCGCCGCAGCGCGCCGATCTCTCGCTCGCGCTCGCGATGGCGCGCTTCCACGCCGGCGACCTCGACGGCGCCGAGCAGGCGCTCGCCGGCGCCGGCGCGCTCGAGTCGGATGCCGAGTACCAGCTCTACCTCGGCATGCTGAGGCTCGAGCGTCGTGACTTCGTGGGGGCCGCCACGGCGCTCGCTCGCGCGCGCGAGCTCGACGCGAAGCGCGTGGAGCCGGTCGCCTCCTACTACCTGGGCCTCGCGGAGGCCCGCATCCGCGAAGAGGATCGCGCGAGGCAGACGCTTTCCAGTGTCCGCGATGCCTGGGCCGGCACCGTCTGGGGCGACGAGGCGGCGCGCGCGCTCGCGCGACTCGAGCGCGGGGAGACCCGATCCGCCTTCGGGTCGCTCGGCGCGGGTTTCGAGTACGACGACAACGCGGTGCTGCGCGGTCGCGGCGTGCCGTTGCCCTCCGACATCAGCGGGAAGAGCGACTGGGCTGGACTCTGGAACGCGACCGCCGGCCTCGAGCTCTGGAAGCACGACGACACCACTTTGGGTCTGATGGGGAGCTACCGCGGCACGACGTACGTCGACCTCACCGACTTCGACGTGCACTTCCCGGGCGCGACGATCTGGCTCGAAGGTCCGGTCGGCGAGTCGTCGCGAGGACGTCTCCGCTACGACTTCGGCTACGCGTGGGAGGGCGGAGATCCGTTCTTCGCGACGAACGCCGTGCAGGCGTCGCTCGAGCACCCGTGGCCTCGCTACGGCACGACGGCCGCCTATGTCCAGGGCTTCTACGACGCCTATTTCTTCAACAGCCAGAACGTCCCCAACGGCCCGGGCGCGCCGGGAAGCGCTTGCGCCGACTCGACACGGCCCTGTGGACCCTCGAACCTGAACGAGCGAAACGCGCGCGAGCGGGATGGAGTCGGCTGGGCAGCGGGCTTCGACCACACGCTGCCGGTCGCGACCGAGTCGCTGCCGCTACGCGACACGTCGCTCGTCGCCGGGTTCCGCTACGCCGGCTTCGAGTCCGCGGGCCGCGAGTACGACTTCGACGCCCTCGACTTCCACGGCGGCTTCGCCACGATCGTGCCCGCGGCGCTCGCGCTCGACGTGCTCGCCGGCTTCACCTTCCGGCCCTACCGCCACTCGTCCACGTACCCCGATCCGAGCGACGTCGTGGACGGCGAGCAGTACGCGCTCTCGAATTCTCGCAAGCGCGAGGAGACGACGCACGTCGAGGTGGGGCTCTCGCGCAGCTTCGCGCCCTCGCTGACGATTGGCGCGCACTTCCGCTATCTCGACAACGAGTCCACGGTGCAAGTCTTCGACTACGACCAGTACGTCGTCGGCATGACGGTCACCTGGACCTTCCAGAGGGAGCTATGAGACACGCGATCCGCCGCACCTCGAGTTCCACGCGCGCGAGCGCGCTGGCCCTCGGACTGCTCGCGCTCGCCACGGCGGCGGGCGCCGATCCGGCCGGCGTTCCGCTCGCGGCGCCGGGCGACTGCGCGCAGCCCCGCGCGCAGCAAGGCGCACAGCAGCGCGTCGACGACTTCGAGATCGCGGGCTCGCCGCGACACCATTTCACGCCGGGCGACGTCGCGCTCGGCCCGGGCGGCGCGTTCACGCCGCCGGACGCGCCGACCTTCACGCGCGGCCCCTGTGACGCGCCGAACGCGGGCTGTCGCACGATCCTCGACCGCCCGTCGATCTCGATCGACGAGCCGCCGGTCGGCACGGGTCCGTCTCCCGGCGGGAAGTGAGGAGATGAGCGGAAACGTCCACCCCCTGTTTCCCGAAGGCGCGCCGCGCGCCGCGCGCTCGCCCGCGTCGACGGCGCGAGCCGCGGAGAGCGACGAGGCGCTGCTCGCCCGTGTCGCCCGCGGCGACAACGCGGCGCATCGGCTGATCTTCGACCGCTATCACGCGCGCGTGACGGCCTTCCTGCGGCGCCGCGTCGCGGACGCGGGTCTGCGCGAGGAGGTCGTGTCGGACGTGTTCTTCGAGGTCTGGCGCAGCGCGTCCGCCTGGCGCGGCGAGTCGAGCGTCGCCTCGTGGATCTTCGGCATCGCGCACTTCAAGGCGCTCTCGGCCCGCCGCGGCCTGTCGCAGGGCAAGCGCGCCGCGGTCGTGCCCGTCGCCGACGAGTGGATCGAGCGCGCGCCCGACGGCGAGCGCAGCGAGGACTCGCTGGCGGCTCGCGACGAGGTGCGGAGCCTGCTGCGCGCGCTCCAGGCGCTGCCGGCAGGGCAACGCGACGTGCTGAAGCTCGCCTTCCTGGAGGACCGCAGCTACCAGGAGGTCGCGAGCGCCCTCGGCATCAGCGAGGCGAACGTGAAGACACGCGTCAACCGGGCGCGCGCGCGGCTGCGCGCCCTGATGGCGCGCAGGAGGGGCGACACATGACTCTGACGCACGAGAGCGGATGTCCCGAAGACGTGCTGGCGGCGATCGCCTGGTACCCCGACGGGCTCGACGCCGAGCGGCGCGGCGCGGTCGAAGCGCACGCGGCCGACTGCTCCGCCTGCCGCGAGGAGATCTCCTTCCTGCGCGGCGAGTCCCCGCCGCTGGCTCCGCTCGCGGAGGCCGACCGCGTCTACGCGCGCGTGCTCGAGCGGATCGAGGCCTACGAGAGTCGCGCGCGCGCGGTGGAGCAGACCGCGCCGCACGCTCTCCGCGCGTCGCGCTGGATCCCTACGCGCGCGGCCGCGGCGGTGCTCGCGGCGGCCGGCATCGGCGCGCTGGCGACGTGGCTCGGCTCGCGCGCGCTCTTGCACGAGCCGGTCTACCACTCGGCCCGCGCGCCGACGGAGGTGGCGTCGGCGCAGCCGGGGCTCGCGCTCGACGTGGTCTTCCGGCCCGACGCGACGGCCGAGCGCATCCAGGCCGCGCTGCGCGCGATCGGAGGCGAGGTCGTCTCGGGGCCGACGCAGCTCGGCGTCTACCACGTACGGCTCTCGGCGTCGGCGGACGCGGGCGCGGCGGCGCAGGTGCTGCGAGGAGAAGGCCGGGGTGTCGCGAGCTTCGCGGAGCCGGCGCCGCCTCCGGCGGGATGAGGTGACGGGCGCGACGCAATGGTGCGTCGCGCTCGGCGCGGCGCTCGTGGCGGGCCTCGCATTCGCGGCTCGAGGCCATGCCGAGGCGCCGTGCGGACCCTTCGAGCCGCTCGCATCCGGGCCCGCGGCCGCGCCGGTCGTGCTCGCCGGCGTCGACACGGGTCTCGCGCCGGCGCAGGCCGGAGGCGCGATCACGACCTTGCCGGCGCCGTCGGCGCAGGATCTCGCGCCGCCGCGCGGCGAGGCGCTGCTCGCGCTACCGAAGGATGCGTCGGGCGCGATTCCCCGCGACGTCGGCCTCGCGCCGGGCGCGCGCATCGCGGCGTCGTACTGGAGCCCGGTGCTGTGCGCGACGGTGGCCCGCGTCGTCGGGCCGCCCGACCTCGAGCCCGCGGCGCTCGTGCCGGGTCTGCCGGCGACCGCGGCGGTCGTGCCGAATTCCGTCTATGCGACCGCACAAGCCGTGCTCGAGCCGGCACCGCCTCCGCCCGCTTCGGGACCGGATCCGTACCGGCCGCTGCAGTACGCGCTCGACCAGCTCGGCGTCGACCGCGCGCGCGGCGTGTCGAACGGCGCGGGCGTGCGCGTCGCGATGCTCGATTCCGCGCCCGCCGCGCACCGCGATCTGCCGCCGATCGAGCTCGTCGCGGTCGAGGGAGCGGTGGCGGGCCGCGGGGCCCACGGCACCTTGATCGCGGGCGTCGTCTCCGCGATCCCGCACAACGCCTTCGGCATCGAGGGCGTGGCGCCGGGCGTCTCGCTGCTCGCGGTCCCCGTCTGCACGCCGGAGGGCGACTCCGCCTCCGATCGGTGTCTCCTCTACGACATGCTGCGTGGCGTGGACGCCGCCTACGCGGCCGCCGCCCGCGTGCTGAACCTGTCGCTGGTCGGCCCCGCGAATCCGCTGCTCGAGCGTTCGATGGCGCGCCTCGACGCGCTCGGCGTGCTGGTGGTGGCGGCCGCCGGGAACGAGGGCACGGACGAGCCGCGCTACCCGGCGGCCTATGCGTCTGTGATCGGTGTCGGCGCCTCGGATCGCGAGCGCCGGGTCTACGCGCGCAGCAACCGCGGGCTCTCGGCGGAGATCTTCGCACCGGGCGTCGAGATCCTGTCGAGCGTGCCCGGCGACTCCTTCGCCTTCGGCAGCGGCACGAGCTTTGCCGCCGCCTACGTCTCCGGCGCGCTCGGCGTGCTGCTCGGCGCCGGCGCCGAGCCGGTCGCCGCGCGCGCGGCGCTCTTCCGCCAGTCGGCCGCGGCCAGCGAGGGACAGCCGGTCACCTCGATGGCCCCGCTCTGCGACGTGCTGGCGCGACTCGGCCGCGCCTGCCCGCCCTGACTAGCGTCGCACTCGCAGGCCCGGCAGGCCGTCGAGGCTCTTCACGTTCCCCTGCATCTGCGCGGCCGCGATTCTCTCGGGCCCGAGCTGCTCGGCGAAGCGGACGAGCTGAGCGCGCTGACCCTCGTAGCGGTAGAGCGGCACGCCCCAGCCGCAGGAGTCGGCGATGCGCGTCACGTCGGCGCGGATGATCGCGCGCTGACCCGCGATCTTCGGGAAGAGCGACGCGAGCTCGTCCCAGCGCGGCTCGCCCGGCTCGATCGCCTCGCCGCGCCCGTGCAGGCGCACGATGCGCGGCCGCCCCTCGAAGGCGCAGAACATGAAGCAGACGCGGCCGTTCTCGCGGAGGTGCGAGAGCGTCTCGATGCCGCTGCCCGTGAGGTCGGAGTAGGCGACCTCGCGCGGGCCGAGCACGCGGAAGGTGTCGAGGCCCTTCGGCGAGAGGTTCACCAGGCCGTCGGCCGCGAGCGGCGCGGTCGCGACGAAGAACATCTGCTGCGACTCGACGAAGCGTCGCAGCTCGCCGTCGATCGCCTCGAAGATCTTTCCCACGCGGATCCTCCCGGGCGCAAAGCCGGCAGCGTAGCGTCGGTCGGTGCCAACGCGGGCGAGGCAGCAGGTCAGGTGCGCGGGCCGGCCGGCAGCTTCGGCGCCGGCGGCGCGGTAGGCGCCGGCTCGCACGGCCCTTCGCGCTCGACGCGCGTGCGGGCGCGCCTCGCCTCGCAGGCATTCGAGTACGTGCCGCCGTCGGCTCCACACACGGGCGCGTAGAGGTCCGGGCAGATCTCGGGCACGGGCTCCTCGCCGGGCGGCGTCTCGAGCGGCGGCGCAGGCTCCGGTCCGGGCTCGCCGGGCTCCGCCTGCGACGCGGTCGTCGCGGCGGCGACCACGATGCGCGGGCTCGCCCACCACGAGAGGTTTCGCTTCCCCGTCGGGATCTCGGGCACCGCAGAGAGGCGCAGCGTGATCTCCCGACCCTCGAAGCGAGAGAGATCCACCGCGACGTCGGTCCAGCGGCGGCCCTCCATCATGGCGTCGCTGACCTTCTGATCGGCCACGGTCTCGAAGCTGCCGTCGACGCCGACCTCGACGCGCATGTGCGTGCGCTTCGGGTGCTCGTGCAGATCCTCGAGCGACACCATTCCGCGATAGCCGACCCCCGCCTCGAAGCGCGCGTGCGCGGGAACGCGGAAGCGGTAGTCGATGCCGCCGCCCCAGGCGCCGAGCCGCATCGGCAACGCGCGGCGGTTGTGGCGGGAGACCAGCCGCGGCGGCGGATCGACCACGTCGTGCATCGCGTGGTCGTCGTCGAGCGTCCAGGCGTGCGCGTCGGGCGCCGAGTCGATCAGGTCGAGCCAGCTCTCGCCCGTGTCCTCGCCGCGCTCGAGCACCAGGATCCAGCTCGCGTCGTCGCGCGGGAAGGAGCGCGGGATGCGGAAGTTGCGCTCGAGGTACTTCTGGACGCGCGGCAGCTCCTCTCCATAGTAGGTCCACATCGGCTGGTCGATGTCGCTCATCACGACGAAGCGGACCTTCGGCAGCGCCGCCAGGATCCGGTCCTCCTGCTCGCTCTGGACCGCCTGGAGCACGCCGCCGTACGGTGTCGGATTCGTGGTGTCGGTCGCGAAGTAGAGCAGCGGCTCGGCGCGCGCGACGAAGATCGGATCGCCGGGGCGCACGCGGTCGCGGATGTAGCGGATCACGCGCGGGACGGTCACGAGCTTGTAGATCATGCTCACCGGTCGCAGCGGCACGCGCGGTCCCCAGACCGGCGGTCCGGATTCCTCGTGCAGCCAGCGATGGTTGTGGACGCCGTAGCCGACGAACACCGCGACGAGCGCCGCCGCCGCGAGCGCGCGGACTCGCGGCGCGCGCTCGAGCGGCTTCCCAACGAGCAGCAGGAGCTGGAGCACCGCCGCGGGCAACGCGAAGACGACGTGCCCCCAGTCCGCGCGAGGGAAGACGTTGCTCGCCATCGCGGCGAGCTGCGCCGCATTGATCCACGCCGCGGCGGGCAGCGGGCCCGCGAGCCGCGCGAGCAAGGTGACGCCGAGCGTCGCGAAGGGCAGTGCGTAGAGCAGCTGCGTGGAGAGCACGATGCCGAACGTCATCGGGACGTAGATCCCGTACTTCAGGAAGTAGAGGTTCGGGAAATACATCACCTTGTGCGGCTCGAGCGCGGGCGCGAGCTGGCCGGGGGGCCACAGATTCATGTAGCGGGACGAGAACTCCTGTCCGAGCGAGAGCGGCACGGTGACGAGGCAGCGCCACAGCGCGCCGAGATCGCCGCGGAGCCCGTAGAAGGCGAGCGTGATCGCCGCGGCCGCGGCGCCGCCCGCGAGCCACGCGCGCGCGCTCGCGACGCGGGTCGCGCGCGGGGCGCACGCGACGAGCGACGCGAGCAGCCCCGCCGCGAGCACGACGCCGAGCGTCTGCTTGCAGAGCGCGACGCCCGCCACGCACACGCCCGCGGCGAAGGCGAAGCGCGGCGAATCGAGTCCACGCAAGGTCGCGTAGGAGGCCCACAAGGCGAGGCTCGTCGCGAGCGGCGTGTAGTAGAACATCGAGAAGAACGGAAAGAGCAAGAGCGGCAGCACCGCGACGCCCGCTGCCGCCGCGTGAGCGAGCGCTCCCGCACCGCCGCG
>DATKND010000089.1:0-77418 GCA_035541475.1 Myxococcota bacterium
GTCACCGTCTTCGGCGAGTCGGCCGGTGCGGGCAGCATCCTCTCGCTCGCGGGCATGCCGGACGCGCGGGGGCTCTTCCACCGCGCGATCGTGCAGAGCGGCGCGCCGCGCGGCGTGCTCGAGCCGCGCGAGGCGTCGGCCCGCACGCGCGCGGTGCTCGCGAAGCTCGGAGCGCAAGAAGGCGGCGTCGAAGCGCTCCGCGGCGCGCAGCTCGAGGTGCTGCTCGAAGCGCAGTCCGCGTGCGCGGCCGCGGGCCCTCATCGCACCGGCATGTTCTACGCGCCCGTGCACGACCGGCGCACGCTCCGCAACTCGCCCGCCGAGGCGTTCGCGATCGGCTTCGCGGTGGAGCTGCCGCTGCTGATCGGGACCACGCGCGACGAGATGCGCCTCTATGCGTCGGGCCAGCCCGACTCCGAGGCCATCGTCGCGCGCATCGTCGCGCCGCAGCTCGACTGGCTCGGCGAGTCGGAGCGAAAGGCGGCGTGCCGCGAGCTCTACGAGGCGCACCGCGCGGCGCGCAGCGCGCGCGGCGAGCCGTGCGCCCCGAGCGACGTCTACCTCGCGATCCAGACGGAGCTCTCGCTGCGGCACCCCGCCATCCGGATCGCGGAGGCCCGCGAGGCGTCGCACAACACCTGGATGTACCAGTTCACCTGGGCTTCTCCGCTCCGCGGCGGACTCCACGGCGCCTGCCATGCCCTGGATCTCCCGTTCACGTTCGGGAACCTCGACGCGCCGGGCATGGCGGAGTTCGCGGGCGGCGGCGAGGCGGCCCTGCGCCTCGCGAACCGCATGATGGACGCCTGGTGCGCCTTCGCGCGCGACGGCGATCCCTCGCACGACGGCGCTGGCAGCTGGCCCGCCTACGAGCGCTCGCGCCGCGCGACCTTCGAGCTCGGCGCCCGCTGCGGCGTGCGCGACGCGCCGCAGGAGGCCGAGCGCGGCGCGCTCGAGCGCCTCGGCTTCGCCTAGCGCCGGCTCACGCGTCGCCTCTCCGGAGGCGCACGGTGAACGAGCAGCTCGAGCGCCACTCGCGCTGGACCGCAAGGAGGCCGAGGCCAGTCGGCCGACGCGCAGCGAGGCGCAGCCGAGCGAAGGCCGGCAGCCCGAGCGCGAGCGATCAGCGAGCGCGACGGCCCGGCAAAGAATCGGCTAGAAGATCGCCTTCTCGTCGCGCAGCGCCGCGATCTCGGCCGCCGAGAAGCCCCATTCGCCGAGCACCGCGTCGGTGTCGGCTCCCGGCGCCGAGGCGGGCCGCTGGATCGCGGCCGGAGTCCGGCTGAAGCGCGGCGCCGGAGCCGGCTGCGCGACGCCCGCGACCTCGACGAAGACGCCGCGCGCGCGGTTGGCCGGGTGGGCGCGCGCCTCCGCCATGGTCAGCACCGGCGCGAAGCAGGCGTCGCTGCCCTCGAGCAGCGCGCACCATTCGTCGCGCGTGCGCGTGCGCAACACCGACGCGAGTCGCTCGCGCAGGCGCGGCCACTGCGCGCGATCGAGCTGCCCGGGGAGGTCCTCCGACGCGAGCCCGATCCGCTCGAGGAGCTTCGTGTAGAACTGCGGCTCGATCGCGCCGATCGCGACGTACTTCCCGTCGGAGGTCTCGTAGGCGTCGTAGAAGGGCGCACCGCTGTCGAGCAGGTTCGTGCCGGTGACGTCGCTCCAGAATCCCGACTGTTGTGCCGCGTGGAAGACCGTCATCAATGCGGCCGCCCCGTCGACCATGGCCGCATCGACCACCTGGCCGCGCCCGGAGCGCACGCGCTCGAGCAGGGCGCAGACGATCCCGAACGCGAGCAGCAGGCCGCCGCCGCCGAAATCGCCGACGAGGTTCAGCGGCGGCGTCGGCGGCTGCCCCGCGCGTCCCATGTGCGCGAGCGCACCCGCGAGCGCGATGTAGTTGATGTCGTGTCCCGCCGCCTGCGCGAGCGGGCCCTCCTGTCCGAAGCCCGTCATGCGGCCGTAGACGAGGCGCGGGTTCCGGCCCAGACACACGTCGGGACCGAGCCCGAGCCGCTCCATCACGCCGGGCCGGAAGCCCTCGAAGAGACCGTCCGCGCGCTCGGCGAGTCGGAGCACCGTCTCGACACCCTGGGGGCGCTTCAGGTCGATCCCGACACTGCGGCGACCGCGCGCGAGCAGATCGAGCTCGGGCCGCGAGCCGCCGAGCCCGAGACCCGCGGGACCCGGCCGGACGACCTGGATCACCTCGGCGCCCATGTCCGCGAGCACCATCGCGCAGTACGGGCCCGGTCCGATGCCCGAGATCTCGATCAACCGGATGCCAGATAGCGGACCCATAGGGCTCCTTCGCCGGGGGGGAGCAGCATAGTGAAGGCATTACAACTGGAAATCGGCTCGATGCGCCGGGCATAATCCGAGACGGCGGACCGAGGAGATGGACGATCGCGAACACCAGCTGATCGAGCGCATCTACGACGCGGCCCTCCGGCCCGAGGCCTGGCAGGGCGTCGTGTTGCGCCTGTCGGAGCACTTCGGTGGCTCCGCGGTGCTGCTCGGCTTCTTCCGGCCCGGCGAGAGCTTCTTCGGGCCGCGCTTCGCGGTCGGCATCCGCGACGAGTTTGCCGACACCTATCTGGAGCACCTGCTGAATCTCCCGTGGTCGGCGCGCTCCATGCGCATGATGGTGGACCGGATCGGGCCGATCTCCGAGATGTTCCCACCCGTCGAGCTCGAGAAGACCACGCTCTACAACGAGTGGCTGAAGCCGCAAGGCTTCGCGCCGATCTGGCCGATCGGACACACGCTGGTGGACGAGTCGGGCGAGCCCGTCGGGGGCTTCGCGATCTACCGCATCGAAGGGCAGGGGCCGTTCGATCCGGACGACGTCGCGTCGATCCATCGATTCATCCCGCACTTCCGCCGCGCGCTGCACCTGCATCTCGCGCTGCACGGTGCGCGTACCGTGCAGCACGCCGTCGCCGAAGCGCTGAATCGGCTGCCGATGGGCGTGCTGCTCTTGAACAAGCGACGCGAGGTCGTGCTCCGCAACAGCGGCGCCGACCGGATCGTCTCGCAGGACGATGGATTCCGCCTCGATCGCAACGGACCGTGCGCGACCGACGCGCGCGAGAATGCCGCGCTCCAGAAGCTGATCGCGGACGCGATGGACGCGCAGCGCAACGGCGTGCTCGCTGGCACCGGCTTCCTGTCGATCTCACGCACGTCGGGGCGGCGTCCGTTCGCGGTGATGGTCGCGCCGCTGCTCGCGGCGCCGGCGGGCGGCGTCGTCTCCGACGCCGTCGTCGCGCTCTTCGTGTCGGATCCCGATGCGGGCCGCGTCTCCGAGGCGGAGGCGCTCGCGAAGCTCTATGCGCTGACGCACTCGGAGGCCGAGCTGGTGCGCCTGCTCGCGCTCGGGCACTCGCTCGAGGAGGCGGCGATCAAGCGCGGCGTCAGCCTCAGCACCGCGCGCAGCCACCTGAAGCATGCGTTCGCGAAGACGGGGACGAGCCGCCAGGGCGAGCTGGTGCGGCTGGTCATCACCGGCGTCGGCAGCATCCACGAATAGCGGACACAGCAGCACGGTGTAGCGAACCGAAGGGGCGAGCGGAGCTCAGAACTCGTCCAGGCTCAGATCCACCATCAGCTCGCCCGCGATCTTCTCGAGTGTCACGCGCAGCTCCTCGACCTGCGTGCCGGCGGGGGCTCGCAGTCGCGCGCGCGCGCGAAACAGCGTCTCGCCCGACATCGGCGCGCTCTCGCAGCAGGTGTCGAGCTCTTCGACGTTGACGCCGCGCTGCGCCAGCGCGCGTGACACTTCGCGGATGATGCCGGGTCGGTCGAGTCCGACGAGCTCGAGGGCGAGCGCGCGGTCGTGGGGGTCGGGCTCGGGCGTGTCACCTGACTCGACGAGCACGCGCAGGCCCTCTCGCTCGAGGGCGGCGAGCGCGCGACGCAGCTCCTGCGCCCGAGCGTCGGGCACGCTGACCCGGAGCAGACCCGCGAAGTGTCCGCCGAGGTGCGCCATGCGGCTTTCGAGCCAGTTCGCGCCGTGACCGGCAACGGCGCTCGAGAGGGCGTCGACGAGCCCCGGACGATCGGGGCTGATCACGGTGAGGACCAAGGTGGCCATGTCCCGCACCTCCTCGTTCGAGAAGCGGGCGATGGTATCTCTCGTGCTCCGAGGCGCATTTCCGTGTTCGAAACGCCCCGAAATGCACCTCGAATCGTCCGGGCTCCCTCATTCAGGGGAGATCGAGACGGTGACGAATTCATCCTGATGGATGGCGCGGGTACCTCCGGGTACCGGCACACTCCGGCCCGACGAGGCGGAAGGCATCCCAACCTTTCACCTCTACCGAGGCGGTGCGATCGATCCAACCCACAGCAAGGTCCGCATCCCTTCCGAGCAACGATTGCACCAGAGGCCCATCCGATTCACAGGTCGGATGGGCCTCAGCCTTTCCGGGCTCGAAATCGCGATGCGACGCGGCCCGCGAAGGGTCGCGTCGGTACGCTTGGCGCGATGTCCGACGCCTCCCCCGCGCCCGAGCTCGGCGGTCGCGAGCGCCGCGCGCTACGCCGACTCGCGCACGATCTCCGGCCCGTGGTGCAGGTCGGCGGCGCGGGGCTGTCCGACGGACTGATCGCGGCGGTCGACGCCGCGCTGCACGACCACGAGCTGGTGAAGCTCGAGATCGCGCGCGAGCGCCGAGAGCGAGCGGAGCTCGCGGACGCGGTCGCCGAGCGCACGCGCAGCGCGCTCGCCGGGATGGTCGGGAAGATCGCGATCCTCTACCGGCCCGCGCCCGACCCGACGAAGCGACGCATCGATCTGTCGGCGGAGCGGACGCGATGACGCGGTATCGCGCACTGCGCCTGCTGCTGCTCGGCGCACTCGTGCTGGCGGGCTTCGCCGCCGTGCGGCGCGCGCTCGGACTCGAGCTCGATCCCGCATCGCTCCAGGACGCGGTCTCCGATCTCGGCATCTGGGGACCGCTCGTCTACGTGGGCATCGTCGCGTTCCGCGTGCCGCTCGGCCTGCCGTCCGGGCTCGTGCTCGTCGGAGGCGGTCTCGCCTTCGGGACGCTCACGGCCACGATCTGCGGCGCCATCGGGCTGACGCTCTCGGCGATCGTCTACTTCCTGGCCGCGCGCTTCACCGGACGCGCGTCGATCGAGGCGCGGCTGCCCGAACGCATGAAGCCCGTGCTCGATCTCGCGGGCACGCGCTTCGGAGCCGTCTTCGTGTCCGCGGTGACGGCCTATCCCTTCGGACCCGTCACGCTGTTCTGCCTGCTCGCCGGCGTGACCGGCATGACGCTCGCCGCGTTCGTCGTCGCGGTCTTCGTCGGCGCGCTCGGGCGCGCCGCGCTCTACACCTACTTCGGCAGCCGCCTCGTCGAGGGCGGCATGCGCGGGTTGGTCGAGGCCAGCCTGCCGCTCGCGCTCGCGATCGCGCTGCCGCTCGCGATCCCGTGGACGCGGCGCTGGCTGCTCGGCGTGCTGCGGGCCGCGCGCGGTCCGGAGACCACGCCGCCGGCCGACGGGGAGCGCGGCTAGTCGTCTTCGCGCGCGAGCTGGCGATACGCGACGAAGTGTCGAAGCGCTTCCGTGCGGTCGCCGATCCGATCGCAGAGGCGCGCGAGGTTGTGGTGGGCCTCGGCGCAGGCCGGATCGGCGGCGAGCACGGCCTCGTAGGCCGCGCGCGCATCGCGCTCGCGGCCGAGATCCTCGAGCACCACGGCGAGATCGAAGCGGGCGATCGCGTGCTCCGGATGCGCGGAGAGCGCGGCGCGGTAGTGCGCCTCCGCGTCTTCGAGGTTCTGGGCCTCGTGCTCGAGACAGCCGAGGTTCACGTGTGCCTCGACGTGCGCGGGGTCGAGCGCGAGCGCGGCGCGATACGCCTCGCGCGCCGCGTCCCGGTCGGTGGCGTCGAGCTCGCAGCCGCGCTCGACCCAGGCGTCGGCATCGAGCGTCGCGAGCGGATCGGGTGCCGAAGCGCGCGGCGCGAAATCCACCACATTGCGCTCGCAGGCCGGTGAGAAGTCGAACAGGTACTGGCCCGACTCCGCGCTCCACATGCGCGCGCCCTCGCGCAAGATCCGCTCGCCGCCGAGATCGCGCAGGCGGCGCAGCAGCGCGAGGTCGCGGAAGGAGAGGCGCAGCGCGCCGCGCGGTCCGCGCGTCGCGGCGAGCACCCCTTCGCGCACGAGCCGGCGCACGCGCCCGACGCTCCAGCCGACGAGCGCCGCGGCCTGCGAGATCCCGAAGCTCCCCGCCGCCGCCTGCCCCTCTTCGTGCGGCATCCACCTCTCGCTCGCCGGCCCCCCGCCGGCTCCAGATCGCGACTACGAGCCCGCCTTCGCGCGGCGCGGCTTCTTCGCCGCCGCCGCCCGCTTCGGTCCGACCCGCTCGCTCGAACCCTTCGCGTCGAGGCTCGCCTTCAGCGCCTCCATCAGGTCGATGATCTTGGCCTGGGGCTCGGGCACCTCCACGTAGGTCACCTCCTCGCCCTCGACCTTGCGCGCGATCACCTCTTCGACGCGCTTCTTGACCTCGTCCTCGTACTGCTCCGGGTGGAACTCGTCGCTCGAGATCTGCTCGATCAGCTTGCGCGCGAGCTCGAGCTCCTTCTGCGACGGCTTCGCCTCCCCGCGTTCGACCTCGCCGAACGAGCGGACCTCGTCGGGATAGCGGAGCTGCTGCATCAGCAGGCCGTCCTCGAACGGACGCAGCAGCACGAGATACTGCTTGCCTCGCGCCGCGTAGCTCGCGAGGGCGACGCGGTCCGTCTCGCGCATCGCTTCGGCGAGGAGCCGGTACGGCTTGTCGCCGCCCTTGTCCGGCCCGAGGTAGTAGGCCTTTTCGAAGTACACCGGGTCGACGAGCGGCGCGGGGATGAACTCGCGGATCTCGATCAGGTGCGACGCCTCGGCCTCGAGCGCCTTCAGCTCCTCGTCGGTGAAGAGCACGTACTGGCCCTTCGCGAACTCGTAGCCCTTCACGGTCTCGTCGCGCGGGACCACGCGCTCGTCCTTCGGGCACCAGTACTGCTGCTTCAGCCGCGTGCCGCACGTATGGAGCATGTTGAAGGAGATGGCCCCGCGACTCTCTCCCGTCGTGTACAGCTTGACCGGAATGGACACGAGCCCGAACGAGACAGTCGCGGTCGAGAGGGCACGGGCAGCCATGTTCGAATTCCTTACTGAATCCCCGCAGGGGAGTCAATGTGGCCGGATGCGAGCGCATCGGTGGACCGAGGTACACGCCTGAACGACCGCCGGAACGACCGCGGCCTAAGCCGCTATCGGCACATGCGGCACGCGGGCGCGACGCCGGAGCCCTTCGGCGCGGGCGGCGTGCGGCCGGGGCTCTTCGTCGTCCAGCAGCACGCCGCGCGCCGCATGCACTACGACCTGCGGCTCGAGTGGCGTGGCGCGCTGCTCTCGTGGGCGGTGCCGAAGGGCCCGTCGCTCGATCCGTCCGAGAAGCGGATGGCGGTGCAGGTGGAGGACCACCCGGTCGAGTACGCGGACTTCGAGGGCGTGATCCCGGAAGGCAACTACGGCGCCGGCGAAGTGATCCTGTGGGATCGCGGCCGCTGGATCCCGCGCGAGGATCCGGACGCGGGGCTCGCGTCCGGGAAGCTGCTCTTCGACCTCGAGGGATTCAAGCTGCGCGGCCGCTTCACCTTGGTGCGAACGGCCCGCGGCGGCGCGCAAGGGCGCGAGTGGCTGCTGATCAAGAAGGAGGACGCGCATGCTTCGCGCGATCCGACACCGCACGGAGACATGTCGGTGCTCTCCGGGCGCACTCTGGCCGAGCTCCGGGACGGCGCGCCGCGGCTCTCGGAGCTCGCGCGCGAGATCGAGCGGTCGGGCGCGCGCGCCGGGCGTGTCGACGCTGCGGCGCTGCGGCCGATGCTCGCGGAGCGAGCGGCGGCCGCGTTCTCGGCGCCGGGCTGGCTCTTCGAGGTCAAGTACGACGGCTACCGCATGATCGCATCGGCGGGCGCCGGCGCGGCACTCTACACGCGGAGCGGTCGCGCGGCGGCCGCGCGCTTTCCCGAGGTCGTGCAGGCGCTCGCGGCTTTGCCGGTCCCGCACGCGGTGCTCGACGGCGAGCTCGTCGCGTTCGATGCCGAAGGGCGGCCGAGCTTCCAGCGCCTCCAGCAGCGGGCGCAGCTCGCGCGCCCGGAGGAGATCGCGCGCGCGCAGGTCGAGATCGCCGTCGGCTTCCAGGTCTTCGATCTGCTCGGCTTCGGCGAGCGCGACCTGCGCGACCTGCCGCTCGCGCGCCGCAAGGAGTTCCTCTCGAGGCTGGTGCCGCCGGTTGGCGTGCTGCTCGCCGCGCCGCACTTCGAGGAGCGCGGCGAGGAAGTGTACGCGCAGGTCCAGGCGCTCGGGCTCGAGGGCATCGTCGCGAAGCGCGCGGACTCGCCCTACCGCAGCGGCCGCACGCCGCTCTGGAAGAAGGTCCGCAGCCTCGCGACGGCGGACCTCGTGGTGGTCGGCTTCACGGTGCCGGCCGGCTCGCGCACCGGCTTCGGCGCGCTGCACCTCGCGCGCGCCGAGGCGGGCGGGCTCGTCTACACGGGCCGGGTCGGCTCGGGCTTCTCCGACCACGACCTGCTGACCTTGCGCGCCGATCTCGACGCGCTCACGTGCGACACGCCGGCCTGTCGCGGCGCGCCGCCCGCCACGCGCGCGGACCGCTGGGTCGAGCCGCGCCTCGTGTGCGAGGTCCGGTACACCGAGGTCACCGGCGACGGTCTGTTGCGTCAGCCGGTCTTCCTGCGCCTGCGCGACGACAAGACGCCCGACGAGTGCCGGCTCGAGGAGGCGGAGCCGCGCGCCGAGGCGGAGGCCGAGCCGGAGACGGCGCCCGCGGCGCAGGTGGCGGCGCCCGCCTCGCGCAAGGAAGTTCCCTTCACGAACCGCGAGAAGGTCTTCTGGCCGGACGACGGCCTCACCAAGGGCGATCTGCTCGACTACTACCGCGACATCGCGCCATGGCTGCTCGCCTATCTCGCGGACCGCCCGCTCGTGATGACGCGCTTCCCGGACGGCATTGCCGGCAAGTCGTTCTTCCAGAAGGACGCGCCCGCCTGGGCGCCGCCGTGGGTCCGCACCGAGCGCATGTGGAGCGAGGAGGGCGAGCGCGAGCTCCGCTACTTCGTGTGCGAGGACGTGGAGTCGCTGCTCTACGTGATCAACCTCGGCACGATCCCGCTTCACGTCTGGTCGAGCCGGATCTCGAAGCTCCAGCACCCCGATTGGTGCATTCTCGACCTCGATCCGAAGGGCGCGCCCTTCGCGCACGTGGTCGAGGTCGCGCGCGCGCTGCACGCGCTCTGCGAGGAGCTCGCGCTGCCGAGCTTCGTCAAGACGAGCGGCTCGACGGGACTCCACGTGCTCGTGCCGCTCGGGGCGCAGCTGACGCACGCGCAGAGCCGCGCGCTGGCCGAGCTGCTGGCGCAGGCCGTCGTGGCGCGCGTGCCGGAGATCGCGACGGTCGCGCGCTCGCTCCGCCGCCGCGACGGCAAGGTCTACGTCGACGCGCTCCAGAACGGTCACGGCAAGTTGCTCGTCGCGCCGTTCAGCGCGCGACCGGTGCCGGGCGCGCGCGTCTCGATGCCGCTGCGCTGGCGCGACGTGACCGCGCGACTCGACCCCGCACAGTTCCACCTCCGCAACGCGCCGGCGCGCATGCGGCGACTGGGCGGCGATCCGCTCGCGCCGGTGCTGCGCGAGTCGCCGGACCTGCTCGTCGCGCTCGAGCGCCTCGCGCGGCAGATGCCCGGAACCGGGGCGTAGCTAAGATTGCCCGCCATGGCGTCGCTCGCACTCGGCGGCATCCGCTTCGAGGTCGAGCACCGCAACCCGGGTCCGGGCGGCGGTCCGACCTTGCGCGTCTACGACGCCGAGCACGGCGGACACGAGCGGCTGCGCTTCGACTGCTTCCTCGAGAAGGGTCACTGGCACCTCGATCCGTCCGGCGCCGACGTGGTGACGCTCTTCGATCCCGGGCTCGAGTCGATCGGCTGGACCGTCGACCTGCTGCGCCGCGACATCGCCGCGCTCTCCGCGCGCGCGAACCTTCCCGCCGCGCGCGTGACGCCGGATGCGCTCGCGGCGGCGCTCGACCGGGTCGAGCGCGAGCTCCGCAACCCCCCGCTGGATCTCGACGCCGTGCGCCCGGAGTCGCGGCGCCCGAGCCGGGGCGAGAAGTGGACGCTCTACCCGGACGATGTGCTGCCGCTCTGGGTGGCCGACATGGACTTCCCGATCGCGGACCCGATCCGGCGCATGCTGCGCTCCGCGGTCGAGCGCTCGGATCTCGGCTACCCGATCCACCCTGCGCCGACCGACATCGGCGAGATCACCGCGGCGCGCATGCGCGAGCGCTTCGGCTGGACGATCGATCCGGCGCGCGTCGAGGTGCTCTGCGACGTCGTGCAGGGGCTGGCGGTTTCGCTGCTCCAGTACGCGGCGCCGGGCGAGGGCGCCGTGGTGCAGACGCCGATCTATGCGCCGTTCCGCACCAACGTGCGCAACACGGGGCGGCGCATGGTCGAGAACCCGCTCGCGCGCGACGCGAGCGGCTTCCGCGTCGACCTCGATCACCTGCGCGCCGCGATCGATCCGACGACGCGCCTGATCCTGCTCTGCAATCCGCACAACCCGACCGGCCGCGTGTTCCGGCGGGACGAGCTCGAGGGCATCGCGGAGCTGGCGCTGCGACACGATCTGGTGGTGGTGTCGGACGAGATCCACGCCGACCTCGTGTATCCCGGCGCGGAGCACGTTCCCTTCGCGAGCCTCTCGCCCGAGGTGTCGGAGCGCACCGTCACCCTGACCGGCGTCTCGAAGGCCTTCAACGTCGCGGGGCTTCGCTGTGGACTCGCGATCTTCGGCTCCGAGGCGCGCCAGCAGCGCTTCAACGGGCTGCCGCGTCACGTGCGCGGCGGCATCAGCCTGCCGGGCTTCGAGGCGGTCCGCATGGCCTGGCTCCATGCGCAGCCGTGGCTCGACGAGGTGGTGCCCTACCTCCAGCGCAACCGGGACCACGTCGCGCGCTTCGTCGCGCAGGAGCTGCCGGGCGTGCGCCTGCACCCGCCCGAGGGCACCTACCTCGCGTGGCTCGACTGCAACGCGCTCGGGCTCGAGCCCTCGCCCTTCGAGTTCTTCCTGACACGCGCGAAGGTCGCGCTCTCGCACGGACCGCACTTCGGCGCGCCGGGCGAGGGCTTCGTGCGGCTCAACTTCGCCACGTCGCGCGCGATCCTCGGCGAGGCGCTCGAGCGCATGGCGAAGGCGCTGCGCGCTCGCTAGCGACGTCGCGCATGCAACGCCGCCCACCCGTCCACGCGCTCGATCTCCAGATCCTCACGCAGCCCGACGACGCGAGCTGCGGCCCGACCTGTCTCCAGGCGGTGTACCGCTACTTCGGCGAAGAGGTGTCGCTCGACGAGCTGATCCGCGACGTGCGGACGCTGCCCGGTGGCGGCACGCTCGGCGTGAACCTCGCCAACCACGCGCTGCGGCGCGGCTACGAGGCGCTGCTCTACACCTACAACCTCGCCGTCTTCGACCCGACCTGGTTCGAGGGGCGACCGGTCGACCTCTCGCACCGACTGCGCGCGCAGTCCGACGCGAAGCAGGACCAGCGCCTCTCCGACGCGACGCGCTCGTATCTCGAGTTCCTCGAGCTCGGCGGCGAGCTCGAGATGGAGGACCTGACGCCGGGACTGCTCGGCCGCTGGCTCGCGCAGGACCGCCCGATCCTCTGCGGCCTCTCGGCGACCTTCCTCTACCGCTGCGCGCGCGAGATCGGCGATACGAAGCTCGTCGGCGATGCGATCCGCGGCTACCCGACCGGACACTTCGTCGTGCTGTGCGGCTGGGACGCGGAGGAGCGGAAGGTGTGCGTGGCCGATCCGCTCGAGGACAGCCCGCACTTCCAGGACCACATCTACTGGCTGCCGGTCGAGCGGGTGATCACGGCGATCCTCCTCGGTGTCCTCACCTACGACGGCAACCTGCTGGTGCTCGAGCCGCCCGCGAGGAGCCGCTCGTGAAGGCGCTCGTCGTCGTCGAGAACACGCGCGCCTGGAGGCTGCGGCTGCGCGGCGCGGAGGTGGTGTCGGCGCGCGACTACCTCTCGGGCGGCGGCTGGGACGAGCGCCGCGGTCTGCGCGTCTACAACTTCTGCCGCACCTTCGGCTACCAGAAGGTCGGCTACTACGTCTCGCTGCTCGCGGCCGCGCGCGGCCACCGGCCGATCCCGACCGTCGAGACCTTGCACGACCTGCGGCTCTCGCCGATGGTGCGCCTGGCCTCCGAGCAGCTCGAGCGACTGATCGAGCGGAGCCTCGGCCGCTTGAAGGGCGATCGCTTCGAGCTCTCCGTCTATTTCGGGCGCAGTCTCACCAAGCGCTACGAGGCGCTGGCGCGCGCGCTCTACGACCAGTTCCCGGCGCCGCTCGTGCGCGCGACCTTCGAGCGCGACGAGCACTGGCGCCTGGTCTCGGTGCGGCCGCTGGCGACCAGCGAGATCCCCGACGCGCACCACGACTTGGTGGTCGCGCAGTTCGAGGCGCACTTCGGGCGGCCGCCGCGGACCGGCCGGCGCCGCACCTATCGCTACGACCTCGCGATCCTGGTCTCGCCGGAGGCCGAGGACGCGCCGTCGAACGCGGGCGCGCTGCGCCGCTTCGCGCGCGCCGCGCGCGAGCAGGGCCTCGACCCGCACTTCATCGGGCGCGAGGACGCCGGCGACATCGCCGAGTTCGACGCGCTCTTCCTGCGCGAGACGACCTACGTCGACCACCCGACCTTCCGCCTGTCGCGGCGCGCCGCGGCCGAGGGCCTGGTGGTGATCGACGACCCGACCTCGATCCTGCGCGCGACGAACAAGGTCTACCAGGCGGAGCTCTTCGACCGCTACGAGATCCCGCACCCGAAGACGATGGTCGTGCACGAGGACTCGGTCGACGCGGTGGCCGCGACGGTGGGGCTGCCGTGCGTGCTGAAGCGACCCGACTCGGCGTTCTCGCAGGGCGTCGTGCGCGTCGCCGACGAGGTCGAGTTGCGCGCGCGCATCGCGGAATTCCTGCGCGATTCGGACCTCGTGATCGCGCAGGCCTACACACCTTCGAGCTTCGACTGGCGGATCGGCGTGCTGGGCGGCGATCCGCTCTGGGCCTGTCGCTACCACATGGCGCGCGGCCACTGGCAGATCGTCGCGAACGGACCCGCCGGACGGCGCCGCTACGGGCGGGTCGAGGCGGTGCCGCTCGAGAGCGTGCCCTCGCGCGCCGTGCAGGTCGCCGTGCGAGCGGCGCGCCTGATCGGCGACGGCCTCTACGGCGTGGACGTGAAGGAGGTCGGGCGTCGCTTCCTGGTGATGGAGGTGAACGACAACCCGAACGTCGACGCGGGCTGCGAGGACGCCGTGATCGGCGAGAAGCTCTACGTCGCGGTGATGGAGTGGTTCCGCCGGCGGCTCGACGCGCGCGGACGCGAAGCCTCGCGTGAGTGAGGCCGACGCGGAGCCGCCGCCGCTAGGCCTCTTCGAGGCCTACGGCATCGAGATCGAGTACGCGATCGTCGACGCGAAGACGCTCGACGTGCGCCCGCTCGCCGACGCGCTGCTCGCGGCGGAGTGCGGCGAGATCTGCGGCGACGCGGAGCGCGGCCGCATGGCGTGGTCGAACGAGCTCGCGCGCCACGTGATCGAGCTGAAGACGAGCGCGCCCGAGCCGCGGCTCGCGGGGATGGCGGCGCTCTTCGCGGGCGAGGTCGCGCGGATCGAGGATCTGCTCGCGCCGCTCGGCGCGCGGCTCATGCCGACCGGCATGCACCCGTGGATGGACTCGTCGCGCGAGTTCTCGATCTGGCCCCACGGCGAGCGCGCGGTCTACGCGGCCTTCGACCGCATCTTCGACTGCCGCGGCCACGGCTGGGCGAATCTCCAGAGCGCGCACCTCAACCTGCCGTTTCGCGGAGACGAGGAGTTCGGGCGGCTGCACGCGGCCTGTCGCGCGCTGCTGCCGCTCCTGCCCGCGCTCTCGGCGAGCTCGCCCTTCGTCGACGGCCGCCGCGCGCATTGGCTCGACGCGCGCCTCGCCGTCTATCGCGACAACGCGGCGCGCGTGCCGTCGGTCTCGGGCGCCGTGGTGCCGGAGCCGATCTTCACGCGCACGAGCTACGAGGCGCTGCTCGAAGGCATCTACGCCGACCTCGCGCCGCTCGATCCGGAAGGCACCTTGCGCCACGAGTGGGTGAACGCGCGCGGCTGTATCGCGCGCTTCGACCGCGACGCGATCGAGATCCGCGTGCTCGACGCGCAGGAGTGTCCCCGCGCCGACCTCGCGATCGCCGCCGCGGTGGCCGGCGTGCTGCGCGCGCTCTGCGCGTCGGAGCGCCAAGGCGCGCTGCGCGAGCTCGAGACCGCGCGCCTGGCGGCGCTGCTCTGCGACGTCGCGCGCGAGGGCGGCGACGCTCGCATCGAGGACGCGGGCTATCTCGCGGCGCTCGGGATGGGACGCGCAGCCTGCACGGCCGCGGAGCTCTGGCGGCGGCTCGTTGCGCGCGACGTCGCGGCCGACGCGCTCGCGGCGAAGGAGCGTGCCGGGCTGTCGCACATCCTCGAGCGCGGCTGCCTCGCCGCGCGCATCGCGCGCGCCGCCGGCGAGGCGCCGTCGCGCGACGCGCTCCGCGCCGTCTACGAGGCGCTCTGCGACTGCCTGCGCGAGAACCGGCTCTATGAGGACTAGGCCGTTTCGACTGGTCTTCTCCTGCGAGCACGCGTCGAACGCGGTGCCGCCTGCGTATGCGCATCTGTTTCGCGGGTGGAGACAGGTTCTCGCGTCTCACCGCGGCTACGACCTCGGCGCGCTCGGCGTGGCGCGCGCTCTCTCGCGTGCGCTGCGCGCGCCGCTCTTCGCGACGTCCGTCACGCGGCTGCTCGTCGACGCGAACCGCACGCGGGGCCACTTCGCGCTCTTCTCCGAGCGCTCGCGCGCGCTGCCCGAGCGTGAGCGCGACGCGCTGCTCGCGCGCTACCACGCGCCGCACTGGCGGCGCGTGCGAGAAGCGGTCGACGCTCGCGACGGCGAGGCGCGCGTCGTGCACGTCGGCGTCCACAGCTTCACGCCGGTCTGGAACGGCGCGCCGCGCGAGATCGATGTGGGGCTCCTCTACGACTCGGCGCGCCCGGCCGAGACGGGCTTTTGCGACGCCTGGGCCCGCGCGCTGCGCGCGGCCGGGCCGTCGCTTCGCGTGCGCCGCAACGCGCCCTATCGCGGCGTCAGCAACTGCCTGCCGACGGCGCTGCGGCGCGAGCTGCCGGCCGCGCGCTACCTCGGGCTCGAGCTCGAGATGTCGCAGGCGCTGCTCGCGATGGCGTCCGGGCGCGCGCGCATGGCGCGCCTCATCGCGCGCTCGCTGCAGCAGGTGCTCGCGGCGCGCGCTTGATTCGCCGCGCGGCGGGCGGGAGAATGCGAGCTCATCATTCGGAGTCCTCATGGCGAGCTACCGCATCTTCGGCGTCGAGCTGTCTCCCTACTCGGTCAAGGTCCGCTCCTACTTCCGCTACAAGGGCATCCCCCACGAGTGGATCGTGCGCGGGCCGGCGACGCAGGCGGAGTTCCAGAAGCACGCGAAGCTGCCGCTCGTACCGCTCGTCGTGACGCCGGAAGGCGAAGGCATCCAGGACTCGACGCCGATCCTCGAGCACTTCGAGGCGCTCTTCCCCGAGCCGTCGATCCATCCGCGCGAGCCCGTCGCGGCCTTCCTCTCGGCGCTGCTCGAGGAGTTCGGCGACGAGTGGGGCAACAAGTGGATGTTCCACTACCGCTGGCGCCGCGACGAGGACCAGATCGCCGGCGCCGCGCGGCTGGCCGAGACCATGGCGCCGCCCGGCGCCACGGCCGAGCAGCTGAAGGGCGTCGCGGCCGGCATCCGCGAGCGCATGGTCGGGCGCGTGTGGTTCGTCGGATCGAGCGACCAGACCGCGGCGCAGATCGAGGAGTCCTACCAGGCGACGCTCGCGATCCTCGAGCGCCACCTCGCGTCGCGACCGTATCTCTTCGGACGGCGTCCGGCCTTCGCGGACTTCGGCCTCTGGGGACAGCTCTACGAATGCTCGATCGATCCAACCACCGGCCGCCTGATGCGCGAACGCGCGCCGTCGGTGCAGGCGTGGGTTGCGCGCATGCAGGAGCCGAAGGGCGAAGGCGACTTCGAGACCTGGAGCGCGCTCGAGCCGACGCTCTTCCCGCTGCTCGAGACGCAGGTCGGCGCACTCTTCCTGCCCTGGTCGGACGCCAACGCGCGCGCGATCGCGGGCGGACAGGAGGAGTTCACGGTGCAGCTCGCGGGCCGCGCCTGGACGCAGAAGCCGCAGAAGTACCACGCGCGCTCGCTCGCCGCGCTGTGCGCGCGCTACGCGGCGGTGTCGGCCGACTCGCGCTCCAAGCTCGACGCGGTGTTGCGCCGCGCGGGCTGCCTCGCGGGGCTCCAGGGCTAGTCGCGCGCGCTCGCGTCGCCGCGCGCGAAGCTCGCGATGCGATCCGCGAGCAGCTCGGCGTGCGTGATCGGCAGCATGTGGCTGCCGCCCTTCACCACGACCAGCTCGGCGTGGCGCGCGTGGCTCTCGATCCAGCGGGCCGCGGAGAGCGGCACCAGGTGGTCGTCGTCGCCGTGGATGAGGAGGATCGGCTGCGCCAGCGCGACCGGGTCGATCGCGGCGTCGCCGTCCTCGAAGCGGGCGTTCTCGCCGGCGAAGCTCTCGAGCGAGTGCGGCGCGCCCAGGTTGGCGGCGAGCTGCGGCAGCCACCACGCGGGCGGCTCTCCACTGAAGGCCTCGCGGCTCATCGCCTCCTGCACGGCGCGGCCGACGGGCGGCACCGCGTGCAGCCAGGCGAGCACCGGCCCTGAGAACATCAGCTTCGAGAGCGCGGCGGGCGGCCGCTCGCCCATCGACTCCAGCGGACCCGCGCCGCCCACCAGCACGAGGCGCGCGATGCGCGATCCGTCGCGACCGGCGGCCTCGATCGCGACCGGAGCGCCGTACGACCACCCGATCAAGGTCACGTCGCGCAGACCCTGGCTCGCGAGCAGCGCGACGAGCTCGCGCGCGTTGGCGGCGATCGTGAAGTCGTCGTCGGAGCGGCCGTCGGAGTAGCCGTAGCCGATGCGGTCGTAGGCCAGGGTGCGGAAGCCGCGCGCGGCGAGTGACTCGGCGAGGGGCGACCAGTCGTAGCTGCAGCCCGGCAGCCCGTGGACCAGCACCAGGGTCGGACCCTCGCCCTTCACCACCGCATTGACCGCGCGGTCGGAGCCGACCGCGATGCGCAGGCCGATCGGCGGGAGGCGCGGCGCCTCGACCGGCGCGAAGTGGAAGTAGAGCGGCGGCAGCGCGACGGCCGCCAGCGCGAGAACGAAGACCCAGACGAGCAGGCGGCGCATGACGTCCCCCCGGTGTGCGCCAGCGTACCGCGGAGCGCGCTTCGGGTAAGGTATGGCCCCTCGCGACGCCGTCGGCGCGCGTGAACGAGGAGTCCCCCGATGCCCACCGCGTGGCAGCGCGATCTCGCGACCGACGGGCCGAAGTTCGAGGCCTGGCTGCGCCGACAGCTCCCGCAGGCGCAGGGCCTCCGCATGTCGCCGCTGGTTCAGCCGCAGTCGTCCGGCTTCTCGAACGAGACCCTGCTCTTCGAGCTCGAGTGGAGCGAGTCGGGCCGCGCGCGCCGCGAGGCGCTCGTCGTGCGCATCCAGCCGATCGGGTACCAGGTCTTCCCCGAGTACGACCTCGGGCTCCAGTTCCACACGATGCGAAAGCTCGCGCTGACCGACGTGCCGGTGCCGAAGATGTGGTGGCTCGAGAGCGAGGACACTTCGATCTTCGGCGCGCCCTTCTATGTGATGGGACAGGTGCGCGGCCGCGTCCCGACCGACAACCCGCCGTACCACTCGGGCGGCTGGATGCAGGAGATCACGCCGGCCGAGCGCGAGGCGATCTGGCTCGGCGGATTCGACTGCATGGCGCGCATCCACCGCCTCGACCTCGACGCCGCGGGCTTCGGCTCGCTGCGGCGTCCGCAGCTCGGCGCGACAGGCCTCGACCAGGAGCTCGCCTACTACGAGAAGTACTGGGAGTGGGCGCACCAGGGGCGACGCAATCCGGTGATCGAGATCGCGCACGACTGGCTCGTCGCGAACAAGCCGACGGGCGAGCCCGAAGGGCTCGTCTGGGGCGACGCGCGCATCGGCAACATGATCTTCGACGGCACGAAGCCGGTGGCCGTGCTCGATTGGGAGATGGTCTGCACCGGCAGCCCGGAGAAGGACGTCGGCTGGGCGATCTTCCTCGACAAGCACCACAGCGAGGGGCTCGGCGTGCCGCGGCTCGAGGGCTTCCCGAGCTACGAGGACACGCTCGCCTGGTACGGCGAGCGCTCGGGCCACACGGTGCGCCACGCGCACTACTACCAGGTCTACGCGGGCTACCGCTTCGGGATCATCATGCTGCGGCTCGCGCAGCAGTTCGTGCACTACGGGCTGATGGACGCCGAGGCCGGGCGCAACTTCGAGCGCGACAACACCGTCACGCGTCTGACCGCGAAGCTGCTCGACCTGCCGCCGCCGGGCGAGATCAAGACGCCGGGCAGCTACACATAGGCAAGCCGGCGAAGCCCGGCGCGCAGCGAGCCGCAGGCGAGCGGAGTTCAGAGAAGAGTCCATGGAGCGTGTGCGTCGCGGCGGGGAGATCGCGTACCAGGACCGCGCGGACATCGAGGATCTCCTCGCCCGCTACGCGACCTACTGGGAGTTCCGCGCGTGTCGCGCCTGGGCCGCTCTCTTCACCGAAGACGGCCGTTACTTCGACGTGCAGGGGCGCGCGGCGCTCGAGGCGGCGTGCTGCGCGCCGCGCGAGGGCGTCGACGCGGGCCGCGACTCGATCCACGCGCAGACGAACACCTTGCTCGTGCAGGTCGCCGACGACCGCATCCACGGCCTCACGAACGTCGTCTTCGGCAGCCACCGCGCGGGGGAACCAAAAAGCGCGAGCTTCGTCGGCTACGGCGACTACCACGACGTCTTCGTGCGGACGGCCGAGGGCTGGCGCTTCGCGTCGCGCCGCGCCTGCTCGCACCTCGTGGACCCGCTGCCGCCGGAGTTCCTGTGAATCAGGCGAGCGCCGACTCGCGTCCGCGCGCCGCGAAAGCCGCGCGAAGCCGATCGCGTCCCGCGTCGTCGAGCCGCAGGTAGCGGCCGTGGGCGCCGCGCAGCCAGACGGGATCGGCGCACTCCCAGCGCTCCCTGCGGAGCGAGCGCTTCAGGATCTTGTTGGTCGGCGTCATCGGCAGCGCGTCACTGATCCGCACGTAGCGCGGTGCGCACTTGGTGCCGAGATCGCGCTGCGCGGCGAGGAAGCGCGCGAACTCCTCCGGATCGAAACGCGCGCCCGGGCGCAGCACCAGCGCCGCCATCGCGTCGTCGCCGACCACCTCGCAGGGCACCGCGTAGACCGCGGCCAGCGCCACGTCCGGGTGTCGCGCGAGGATCCGCTCGACCGGCGCCGCCGCGAAGTTCTCGCCGTCGACGCGCATCCAGTCGTCGCGGCGCCCGGCGAAGTAGAGGAAGCCCTGCTCGTCGCGATAGGCGAGGTCGCCGCTCCAGTAGATCCCGCCGTGGGTGCGCTCGCGGTTCGCCTCGTCGTTGTTCCAGTAGCCCTCGAAGCTCGCGGCGGTCTGCGTGTTGGCGAGCTCGCCGACCGCAAGGTCGGCGTTGGCGAGGCGGCCCTGCGCGTCGAAGCGCGCGCGCGGGCACTCGGCGCCCGTGTCCGGATCGAGGACCACCGTGCCGGGGAGCCCCATGCCGAGCGCGCCGCGCGGCATGTCCGGCGAGCGCTGCACGGCGATGCCGCCCTCGGTCGAGCCGTAGGCGTCGACCACCTGGCAGCCGAAGCGCTTCGCGAAGCGCTCGAGGTCGTGCTCGGCGCCCTCGTTGCCGAAGGCGACACGCAGCGGATTGTCGGCGTCGTCGGGTCGCTCGGGCGTCGCGAGGATGTAGCTGAGCGGCTTGCCGACGTAGTTCATGTAGGTGACGCCATAGCGCCGCACGTCGGGCAGGAAGCCCGACGCCGAGAAGCGACGGCGGAGCACGATGCGGGCGCCGGCCGCGAGCGCCGGCCCGAGGCCCGCCATCAGCGCGTTCGAGTGGAAGAGCGGCATCACGAGGTAGGCGACGTCGTCGGCGCGGATGCCGCGCATCTGCGTCAGGATCTGCGAGATGGTCGCGAGGCGACCCTGGCTGCAGATCGCGGCCTTCGGATCGCCGGTGGTGCCGGAGGTGAAGAGCAGCAGATAGGGCGCGGCCGGGTCGATCGCCGCGCGAGGCAGCGTCGCCGGCTGCGCGGCGACCTGCGCCTGCCACGCCGCGGACTCGATGTCGAGGCGGCGGTCCGCCGCGACGGAAAGCTCGAGGCCCTCGAGCAGCGGCGCGTGCCGCGGCTCGGAGAACAGCATCTGGCAGTCGGCGTGGCGGATGTCGCGCACCAGCTCGCCGCCGCGGCGCGTCGAGTTGATGCCGACGACGGTCGCGCCGCAGAGTGCGGCGCCGCCGAGCAGGAAGACGTACTCCGGCACGTTGTCGAGCAGCACGCCCACGTGGAAGGGTCCGTCGCGGCGCAGCGCGCGCAGGGCCTGCGCGCGCCGGGCGCACGCCGCCACGACCTCGCGCCACGACCAGCTCGAGTCCTCGAAGGCGAGGCCGGGTCGATCGTCTTCGGCGCGCGCCAGCAACAGGTCGGCGATGGTCGGCATGGGTCCTCGCTCGGGCGGGTCAGGCTATCACGCGCAGCGCGTCCGCCTTTCGCTGATAGACTGCGGCCGGAGGACGCGCCCATGCCCGCGATCCAGACCGTCACCGGTACCACGACGCCCGAGCGGCTCGGCCGCACGTTGATGCACGAGCACCTCGTGATCGGCTACCCCGGCTTCGAGCAGGATTGGGTGCGCCCCGGCCCGAAGCGCGACGAGATGTTCGCGCGCTGCATCGACCGCATCGAGGAGCTGAAGGGCCACGGCGTCGACGCGCTGCTCGACCCGTGCCCCGCCGACCTCGGCCGCGACGTCGAGCTCATGGCGAAGGTCGCGCAGCGCACGCGCTTCACGATCATCTGCGCCACCGGCCTCTACAAGGAGGAGGAGGGCTCGAACGCCTACTGGAAGTTCCGCGCCAACTTCGGCGACATCTCGGCGGCGCTCGGCGAGCTCTTCGCGCGCGAGCTGACGGACGGCATCGCCGGCACCGGCATCCGCGCCGGCATCATCAAGGTCGGCACGGGCCACCAGACGCTCACGAAGTACGAGCAGGCCGTCTTCGCCGGCGCGGCGCGCGCGGCGGTCGAGACGGGCGCGCCGATCACCACGCACACGGACGGCGGCAAGTATGGCGACGACCAGCAGGCGTTCCTGGTCGAGCGCGGCGTGCCCGCGCACCGCATCGTGATCGGCCACTCCTGCGGCACGGCCGACCACACCTACCATCTTCGCATCGCCGAGCGCGGCTCCTACCTCGGCTTCGACCGCTTCGGGCTCGACATGCTCCAGCCCGACACCGAGCGCGTGGCGGCGCTGCTGCGGCTGGTGCGCGCGGGCCGCGGCCGGCAGATCGTCGTCTCCCACGACACCGTCTGGTGCTGGCGCGGCGAGCCGATCCCCTCGGCCGAGATCCTGTCGCAGATGGAGAAGGTCTGGACCCCGACGCACTTCCTGAAGCGCATCGTGCCGAAGCTGAGAGACGGGGGCGCCTCCGAGGCCGACGTCGAGGCGCTGCTCGTCGACAACCCGCGGCGATTCTTCGCGGGGGAGCCGATCGCGAGAGCCACCTGAAGCGGATCGTTGCGGCGGCCATCCTGCTGGCCGCGGGCCTCGTGCCGGCGGGCTGCGCGCGGGACAGGGGTCCGAAGTCGCTCGATGCCGGGCGGCTCGGCACGGTGGACCTCTACGCGCCGAAGGCGCCGCCGCGCGGCTTCGTCTTTCTCTTCTCGGATCGCGGCGGCCCGACCCCGGAGCTGCGGCGCACCGCGCGCGATCTCGCGCGCGCCGGAGCGGCCACGGTGCTCGTCGACCTCGACGCATATCTGAAGGGGCTCGCCGCGAGCAACGACGGCTGCCACTACCTGATCTCCGAGATCGAGGAGCTCTCGAAGCGCGAGCAGCACGATCTCGGCGCCTCCGGCTACCACTCGCCGGTGCTCGCAGGCGTGGGGCAGGGCGGCACGCTCGCGTACGCGGCGCTCGCGCAGTCGCCGGCGGCGACCGTGGCGGGCGCGGTGGTCGTCGATCCCGCCGAGAGCCTCGCGACCCGGGTCGCGCTCTGCGAAGGCGCGAAGGCCAGCGCCGATCCGGCGGGCGGCTTTCGCTATGCGCCGTCGAAGTCGCTGCCCGGCACCTACCGCGTCGCTGCGGATCCCGGCAAGGGACTCGTCGCGGCGATCAAGCAACTGCTCGAGGAGCGCCGCAACGCCTTGCCGGCGCCGTCGCTGAACGGCCTCCCGCTCGTCAACCTGCCGGCCGAGAAGCCGGGGCCGCTCTTCGCGGTGATCTATTCGGGCGACGGTGGCTGGCGCGACCTCGACAAGACGATCGGCGAGTACCTCGCGGGCCACGGCGTTCCGACCGTCGGCGTCGACTGTCTTCGCTACTTCTGGCGGCGCAAGTCACCCGAGGAGGTCGCGCGCGACCTGGTCTCGATCCTCGAGGTCGAGAGCGCACGCGGCGGTCCGGCGCGCAAGGCCATCCTGATCGGGTACTCGTTCGGCGCCGACATCCTGCCCTTCACGTACAACCGCCTGCCCGACAAGTGGCGCGAGCGCGTGGTGCAGATCTCGCTGCTCGGCCTCGGATCGCACGCGCCCTTCGAGTTCCACTTGACCGGCTGGCTGGAGAAGACCGATCAGTCGGCGCTTCCCGTGCTGCCGGAGATCGTGCGCATGGACCTCTCGAAGCTGCAGTGCTTCTACGGCGAGCAGGAGGACGACCGGCTCTGCGACAAGCCCGAGCTCGCGGACGCCGAGCTGATCCACACGACCGGCTCCCACCACTTCGACGGCAACTACCCGAAGCTCGCGCAGCGCATCCTCGAGGGCGCGATGCGCCGCTATCAGGCTCAGCGCACGACGACTCCGCTCACGCCGCCGGCGATCAACGCGGCCACGTCCGCGAGCACGAAGGCCGCGGCGAAGCCGCCCGGCGCCGCCAGGTAGCGGGGCTCCCAGGTCGGATCGAATTTCTCCTTGAAGGCACGCAAGCCCTGGAAGTTGTAGAAGTTCTCGCCGTGGCGGAAGAGCAGCGCGCCGAGCCGGTTCCAGAGCGGCGCCAATCGGTGTCGCTCGAAGCCCGAGAGCGGCGCCATGCCGAGGCTGAACCAGCGGTAGCCCTGATCCTGACCCCACAGGAGAAGCTGCGTGAAGAGGTATTCCATCACGCCGCTCGGCGCCTCGCGCGAGTGGCGCATCAGGTCGATCGAGACCTCCTCCTTGGCGTCGCTGGCCCAGATGTTCGAGAAGGCGATCAGTTCCTCGCCGCGCCAGACGAGCGCCATCGGCGTGCGCGAGAGATACGCGGGATCGAAGAATCCGAGCGAGAAGCGCTTCTCGCGCGTCTGCTTGCTCGCGAGCCATGCATCGCTGACGGGCCGGAGCTTCGGCATCAGCTCGGGGACCCGGTCGCGCGGCACGACCTCGAAGCGACAGCCCTCGCGCTCGACACGCCGGAGCGTATTGCGAATGCTCTTGCGTCCGCCGCCTTCCATCGTGAAGCCGTCGAGCGGCACGCGCGCCTCCTCGCCGATCCGGCGCAGCACCAGGCCGAGATCGAGGTAGACGGGGAGGTCGGCGGTCTGCACCTCGTAGAACGCGCATTGCCCGCCGTGCTGGTCGGCGAGCTCGCGGAACTGCCAGGCCAGCTCGCGTCGCACCTCGGGCGGTCCGACCGGGTCGCTCATCGCGATCCAGCTGCGGCGGCGGACCCCGTACATCAGGAAGCCGGTGCCGGAGGGGTGGAAGAGCAGCGGCTTGTCGCCGACGAGCGCGAGGTGGGCCTCCGCGTTCGGCGCGCCGATGACCAGCGGCGTTACGCGCTCGATCTCCTCGGGAGTCGGCAGGCTGGGTGGCGCCGAGGCGGGTCGGAGCAGGCGCGCCACCGCGTACGCGCCGAGCAGCACTGCCGCGCCGGCGAGCGCGCGCAGCGAGCGCGGCGCATGGCCCTCGAGCTCGAACTGCCACCACAGCTCGTGCTGGTACTCGACCTGTCGGTACGCGAGCAGCACGATGAAGCCGGTGCCGAGCAGCAGGATCGCGATCGCCGTCGTCCAGCCTGGCGAGAAGGGCTGGGTGAGCAGCGAGCTCCGCCGGTAGAAGAAGCGATGGCAGGGCGCGAGCGCGATCGCCATCGCGACCAGCACGCTCGCCTCCTCCCAGTCGAGCCCCTTCGCGAGCTCGAGCACCGCGCCGACCAGGAACACGGTGAGCGTCAGGCTGTAGGCCGCATCGACCCGCTGCTGGATCGCGCGCGCGAGCAGCACGAGCACGACGCCGAGGAGGCTCGCCGTGAAGTGCGAGATCTCGACCAGCGGCAGCGGCAGGACGCGGTCGATCGCTTCCATGCGGCCGGGCGCCGCGGGCGTCGCGCCCGAGACGAGCAGCAGCGCGCCGGCTGCGAACGTCGCGACGGCCAGAGCGCGCGGCACGAACTCGGGAGCCCACTGCGCGAGCAGGCTGCGCGCCGCGAGCAGCACGTGGCGCCGCTGCAGCAGCTCGAAGCCGGTGAAGAGCGAGATCGCGGCGCCGAGCGGGATCAGGTAGTAGACGATGCGATAGGCGAGCGCCGAGCCGAGCACTACGTCACCCGGCAGATACGGTCCGAGCAGCACGACGAGCACCGTCTCGAACACGCCGAGGCCGGCGGGCACGTGGCTCACGAGCCCGACCACCTGCGCCAGCAGGTAGATGCCGAGAACCAGCGCGAACGTGACCCCGGGCGGATGCGGCAGCAGCACGTAGAGGATGGAGCCCGCCAGCAGCCAGTCGCAGCTCGAGAGCCCGATCTGGAGGAAGGTCGTGCCGGGGCCGGGGTGCGGGAGCTCGAACTCGCGCAGGCGCAGCACCGGACGGCGGAGCCCGGTCAGCGCCCAGAGCACCAGCAGCAGGACCAGGACGACACCGAGCGGTCTCGTGGTCGCGACCCAGGAGTGCCACGACGCCGGCAGCGCGATCGCCTCGAGCGCGAGCGTCACGCCGCCCACCGTGAGGAAGCCGAGCCAGAAGGTCACGGCGTTGAAGCTGATCACGCGCGCGAGGTCGGCAGCCGAGACACCCCACGTCGTGTACATGCGGTAGCGAACCGCGGTGCCGCCGAGGAACGAGAACCCGAGGTTGTGGCTGAAGACGTAGGCGACGAAGGACGCGAGGCCGATGCGGCTGTACGGAAGGCGCACGCCGGTGAAGCGCAGCGCGAGCGTGTCGTAGCCGGTGAGGCAGCCGTAGCTCGCGAGGCAGAACACGAGCGCGAGTCCCAGGTGGCTCCACGGGATCGCGGCCAGGTGCGCGATCACGTCGCCGGCGTGGAACTCGCGCAGCTCGCGATCGAGGATCCACGCCGCGAGCCCGAAGAGCGTCAGCCCGACGACAGGGCCCAGCGCGGCGGCGATCCGCTCTTTCATGGCGGCGGAGTGTATCGGCGCCCGTGGTCGGGAGGTGTGGCCTAGAGAGTGCCGTCGGCCAGCATGTCGGCCGGGTCGCGCAGATCGACGGCCCCGAGGTAGCCGCCGCCCGATGCGATCGCGTCGTGCACGGCGTAGCCCAGCAGCTCCTGAGCCTGGCGCGGAAGCCGCCGCGCGACCTCCGGCGGCGTCCCCAGGTAGTGGTTCTCCTCGGTGCGAAGCCATCCGACCACGTAGGAGAGGTGGACGCCGCGCCGCCACGCGTCGCGCGTCGAGTTGGCGCCGCCGCCGTGGATCGTCGAGCCGAGATAGAGGACGGACGCGCCGGCCGGCATCTCGGCGTCGGCGATCTCGTGCTCATCGGGCTTGCGGTCGAGCGGCCAGCGGTGGCTGCCCGGCACCACGCGCGTCGCGCCGTTCTCGCGGCGGAATTCGACGAGCGCGGTGATCGAGGCGACCTGGAGCTCCGGGTGCGGCCGCGGCACGTGGATCCACACGAGCTCGTCGCGGTGCAGGAGCTGCGCCTCGGAGCCCGGACCGCGGTCGAGCAGATGCGCGACGTTCACCTGGTAGCGCGCGCAGGAAGGACCGAGGACGGCGTCGCAGGCCGCGAGCAGCAGCGGATGACAGAGCACGTCGGTCGCGAACGACGGCGACTTCGCCGCGAGCGAGGTGAGGTGGCGTGTGCGCTTTCCGAAGAACCACGCGATCGCGGGATTCAGATGCGCGCGCGCGGGGTCGGCCTGCGCGAGGTGAGGATCCACCTCCGCGTTGATGCGCGAGAGCGCGGACGCGTCGAGCAGGTCCTCGACGATCACGCCGCCGTGCTCGAGCAGCGCCGCGACGACGGTGTCGGCGCCGTCGATCGTGCGGAGTCGCGGTAGCTCGGCAGCCACGGTCAAGCCGGCCGGAGCGCGTTGAGCTCGCGGGTGTTGTCGCGCAGGATCCGGCGCTTCGAGTCGTCGTCGAACTTCGCGAGCTCGGAGACGTAGTCGAGCGGCTGCGGCATGCCCTCGATGTGCGGCCAGTCGGAGCCGAAGATCACACGTGAGGCGCCCATCAAGGAGACGACCTCGTGGACGTCGTCCTCCCAGAAGGGATTGATCCAGACGTTGCGGCGAAAGAGGTCCGCCGGGTGCTGTTTGTAGTAGCCGGGTGTGCGCGCCGCCGACTGCTGGAGCTTGCGGAAGAGGTCCGGCAGGAACTCCGAGCCGTTCTCGATCGATGCGATGCGGAGGTTCGGGAAGCGCTCGAAGAGCTTCTCGAAGGCGACCGTGATCAGCCAGTCGTAGGCGGCGCGCTCGATGTTGAGCGCCTTGATGGATGGCTTCCAGCCCTCGTCGAATTTCGCTCCGAAGCCGTCCTGCGTGTAACCGTTCGTGGTGTAGCCGGAGTCGCCGGCGTGCACGACCACGGCGATGCCGGACTCGGCGACGCGCGCCCAGAAGGGATCGAAGCGCGGATCGGCGGGGCTGCGCGGTCCGGTCGGCGTCCACACGGGCGCCGGACGCATGCAGACCACGCGCGCTCCGCGCGAGAGCGCCCAGTCGAGCTCGCGCACCGCCCAGTCGACGTCGCCGAGCGCGAGGTAGGGCGCCGCGAATATGCGGTTCTGGTACGCGAAGCCCCAGTCCTCGTCGAGCCACTGGTTGAAGGCGCGGAAGGTCCAGCAGACCGCCTCGACGTCGTGCTTCAAGAGCTCCTCGTAGAGCATGCCGAGGGTCGGAAAGAGCCAGCAGGCCTCGAGCCCCTGCGCGTCGAGCGCGCGGATGCGCGCGTCGCGGTCGCGGTACTCCGCGGGGATCGGCTCGCGCTCGCGCAGGAACTCGAGCGGGTTCTTGCCCTCCGGGTTGCCGCGGAAGTAGGCGTGCATCGCGCCCGCCTTCGCGACCGGATCGAAGGTCGGGTTCACGACCGCGCGGCTGACCTTGCCGCCGACCACGTGGTACTTGCGCCCCTCGATCGTGGCCCACTGCACGGTGCGCGGGCCGCGCTTCGGGTCGAGGTGACGCGTGAAGGCGTCGAGCGCCTCGTAGTAGTGGTTGTCGGCATCGAAGGGGCGGAAGGGCAAGGTCGTCACGGAGAGTCCTCGATTGACTGCGGGCCAGCTTATCGCCCCTCGCGCAGGGCGGCGATCGCGCGGGCGACCTTCGCGTCGTGCGTCGGGTCGTCCGGCAACGGGAAGGTCAGGCTGGTCGCGAGGCCGCCGTACCACTCGCGCAGTACGCCCGCGATCTCGTCGTAGGAGCCCTGCGGCACGAGCGCGTCGAGCATCGCGTCCGTGATCGCGCCCTTCATATCGGCCCAGCGTCCTTCGCGCGTCAGCGCGTGGAGCTTCTCGCCGACCTCGCGCCAGCCGTGGAGCTCGAGCGTCGGCCAGTAGGCGGGAGTCGAGTAGAGGAAGGTCAGCAGCTCGCGCACGTGCTCGCGCTCGGCCGCGATCTCCGACGCGGTCGCGCCCGTGATCACGAGTCCGCCCGCCATCAGCTCGAGGCTCGAGGCGTCGCGGCCGGCGCGCGCGGCGCCGCGCGCGAGCGAGGGTCGCGTCAATTCGCGCAAGGTGCGCGGCGCGCTGCCGGTCGGATGCGTGAGCATGCCGTCCGCGACCTCGCCCGCGAGCTCGCTCATGCGCGGCCCGACCGCGCCGAGGAGCAGCGGGATGTCGGGGTGCTCGATCGGGCCGGGGTTGAAGAAGGGCTGGAGCCTGGTGAAGCGGTAGTGCTCGCCGCGGAAGTCGAGCGCGCCGCCATGCTGAAAGGCCGCGAAGATCGCGCGCAGCGAGAGCACGTACTCGCGCATGCGCGGAACCGGCGCCGTCCACGGAGTCGAATAGCGGCCGACGATGTTGCCGCGCACCTGCGTGCCGAGCCCGAGCTCGAAGCGCCCGCCCGACACCGACTGGAGATCCCACGCCGCGATCGCGACGAGCATGGGGCTCCGCGGGAAGGACACGAGCACGCTCGTGCGCGCCACGAGCTTCGTCGTCGCGCGGAGCGCCGCCTGCGAGAGCAGCAAGCCGTCGTGGAGCGCGTCGGGGATGCAGAGGCCGTCGTAGCCGAGTGACTCGACGCGGCGCGCGTGCGACTCGACGTAGGCGAGCCCCATGCGCTGATCCATGCTGGCGAAGACCCGCATATGCGGTGGCGCAGTCTACGCCAGCGCGACATCATGCGGCCCTCGTGGATCGCGACGGCGTGCGCAACCTCTTCGATCTCTCCGGGCGCGTCGCCATCGTGACGGGCGGGACGCGCGGCATCGGTCGCGCGATCGCGGAGGGCTTCGCGGCGGCCGGGGCGAAGGTCGTCGTCGCGAGCCGCAAGGCCGAGGCCTGCGCCGAGACCGAGGCGGCGCTCCGCGCGAAGGGCTACGAGGCGCTCGGCGTGCCGACGCACCTCGGCTCACTCGACGCGCTCGGGCCGCTCGTGGAGAAGACCGTCGACCGCTTCGGTCGTCTCGACATCGTCGTCAACAACGCCGCGACGGCGTTGACGGAGCCGATCGGGCGCTTCACGCAACCGGCCTGGGACAAGGTCTTCGAGGTGGATCTCCGCGGTCCCGTCTTCCTGATCCAGGCGGCGCTGCCGCACCTCGAGAAGAGCCCGTGCGCGGCGGTCGTCAACGTGATCTCGGCGGGCGCGTTCCTGTTCGCGGTCAATCAGTCGATGTACGCCGCCGCCAAGGCCGCGCTGATGGCGTTCACGCGCTCGATGGCGGCCGACCTCGCTTCGCGCGGCATCCGCGTCAACGCGCTCGCGCCCGGCACCGTCGACACCGACATGGTTCGCAACAACCCGCCGGCCGTGCAGCAGATGATGGCCAACGCGAGCTTCCAGAAGCGCGCCGCGCACCCCGACGAGATGGTCGGCCCGGCACTCTTCCTCGCGTCCGACGCCGCGAGCTTCGTCACGGGGCAGGTCGTGATCGCGGACGGCGGACTGACGCCGCACTGAGACTGCACAAATGCGTCGCTCTCGCTCGCGCGAGAGCGGCAGCGTTTCAGGTGGCCGGTTCCGACAGCTCCTTCCGAATCGCTTGCGTGATCGTGTTTGCGGAGCGGGCGATCGCCCGCTGGATCAAGAACCACGCGAAGAGACCGAACCCGATCCAGATGAACGCGAGTGCGAGCACCATCGCGACGGGCGTCTGTGCCGCGGCAGGACCCGGAGGTTGCGTGAGGACGCCGTAGAGGAAGCGGATTCCTCCCAGGATCATCAAGCAGGCACACCACGCGGACAAGAAGAAGCGAGGGAATCGAGAGAGGCGCAGCACACCAACCAGAGAGGATCCGACCGGGGAGGGTGTGAGAGATCCCACGAACTCGAAATGGCGCCGGTTGCGCCCTTCGATAGTGGCGAGGACGCGAGCGTACGAGACCCGCGCGGTGAGATAGGCGGTGTACCAGGGCGTCCGCTCGAGAACTTTCGAAGCGTGCTCGAGTCGTCGGATCGCGGTAGCGACCGGTAGTTCCGAATCGATGCGCAGGGGCGCGGAGAGGAAGATCCCGGGGCTGCGTGTCACCGCTTACGCCCGGTAGGCCGCGCCCCCGTCGAGCGTGCGGATCTCGCGGCCGAACTCTTCGAGCAGGCGCAGGCTGTAGGTGACGCGGCCGGTGAGCTTCTCGGGGTCGCAGCAGCAGAGCGCGAGGGCGGCCTCGGCCATCGCCTCGATCGGCTCGATCATCGAGGGCTCGATCCACTTGTCGGCGCCGACGGCGGCTACGCCGGGCGTGATCACCGCCTGCACGGGCGCGAGCGTGTTGACCGCGATGCCGGCGGTCGAGAGCTCGGCCGCGAGGCCCTGCGTCAGCCGGTTGAGCCCCGCCTTGCTCGCCGCGTAGAGGTGGTGGCCGCCCTTCTGCTCCCACGCGATGTAGGGCGGACCCTGCGGCGGCTCGGCGGTCGCCGACGAGATGTTCAGGATCCAGCCGCGGCGCTTCGCGCGCATGTCGGGGACGGCGAGCTGCGCCAGCTCGAGCGGTGCCAGCACGTTCGCGTGGAACGTGATGCGGAAGTCGTTGTCGCTGAACTTCTCGAAGGGGCGATAGGGACCCTGCGCCGCGTTGTTGACGAGGATGTCGATCGGCCCGAGCCGATCGCGGCAGGCCGCGATCGCCGCGCGTCGCGAGATCGCGTCCAGCACGTCGCACTCGATCGCGACCGCGCGCCCACCGCGCGACTCGATGCGCGCGACGGTCTCGCGCACGGTGCCCGCGATCTTCGCGTGCGGGCTCTCGACGCTTCGGGCCGCGCACGCAACGTGCGCGCCTGCGGCGGCCAGCCGCTCCGCGATCGCCGCGCCGATGCCGCGCGACGCGCCTGTCACGAACGCGACCTTGCCCTCGCACTCCCGCATCGACATGGCTCGTGTGCCTCCGCCTAATATTGGCGATATCGCCGCTGCACGTGTGTCTGCCGGACCCGGATAGCCTCGCGGCGCTCGGCCGCCGACACCGTGCGCGTGCCAGACGGCAGGTGCTTCCGGATCTCGCCCTCGCGCACCTTCGTCACCTTCACGGTCGGGAGCTGCGACGGGAGCTGCGAGTAGGCCCAGCGGAAGGTGAGGAAGCCCTGCGGCAGGCCGGTCGTGTCGACCCAGTTCGGCACGCCCGGGTCGCGGTGCGCGATCACGTAGCGGCGCACGCCGTCGGCGTCGGCCTCGGCCTGGAAGATGTTGAGGCTGCTCTGGTGGTTCGCGAAGTCGAGCGACTCGCCCCACAGATTCGAGAGGTGGAAGCCCGAGTACTGCGGCGCGACCGGCACCGCGTTCTCGATGATCAGCGCCTCGTCGGGCCCGAGGTCGAAGACGCCACCGGAGTAGACGTTCGTCGCCTGACCTCCGCCGGTGGCGAGCGACGCCGCGTTGGCCGCGTTCATGTCGTTGCGCGGCATGAACTGCTTGCCGTCCCCGTTGCGGTCCTCGTAGGTCTCGAGCGTCACCGCATAGAACTCGTTCCAGAAGCGCATCTGGTGGTCGACGATTTCGCCGACGCGGCGGAGCTGCGCGGCCGCCCGCGCCGGATCGAGCGGGGCCGGGTGTTCTCCTTCCGATCCGACCCGCACGATCTCGAGATCGAGCACGTCCTCGCGCGCCCAGTCGTGGAAGAGCTCGCGCAGCACGACCCAGCGCGAGACGTACTCCACCTGCTCGGACGTGCCGTCGGGCCGACGCACCATGCGCGTGGTCTTCGTCGCGATGAAGTTGCCGCGGTGACCTTCGGGACGCGCCGGCGCGAGCAGCACCTCGAAGCTCCCGTCCGGTGCGACCTCGATCTGTGTCGAGTCGAGCACGCCGCCGTTGGCGCGCGAGCCGGGGCGCAGCTCGGCGATGCTGCCGGAGTCGCCGGCGAAGCCCGACGGTGTCTCGAAGATGATGTACTGCGGCGCCTTGCGGCCGGATTTCGCGGGCGCCTCGCCGCGCCAGTGGCGCGTGTCGCCCGCGCGCGCGCGCACGACGTAGCTCTCGTTGCCGTCGATCGGCGCGTAGAGGTAGACCGCGTCCGCGTTGTCGATCGTGGCCTTGTCCATCGGCTCGATCGCGCGCCGGAAGGTCGGGAAGGACGGATCGTCGAGCGCGCGGCCGATCCCCCCGTAGAGGAAGCCGATCAGATAGCGGTAGCCCTCGGCGAGGTTCCGATCCGTCGGCGGCGGCGGATAGAGCTTCGGGTCGTCGATCGCGTCGCGCGCCGACTCGAGCCGCGCGATCAGCTCGTTCCACGCCGCGCGCAGGCTCTTCTTCGCGTCGTCACCGGCCATCGCTCACTCCTTCGCCCGCGCCCGGCGCGGACTCGTCCCAGTGGAAGCGCGCGAAAAGCTCGGCGAGCCGCGCACGCATCTCGTCGCCGCGCAGGCCGAACTCCTCGAGGCTGTAGCGGTGCGTCGTCTCGTGCGCCTTCTCCGCGCGGCGCTGCGCGGCGGCGAGCACCTCGTGGTATTCCGGCGTGACCGACATCCCGAGCTCGGCGTAGACGCGCTCGATCACCTTCTGGGGCTCCGCGACGAGCTCCGCGTAGTCGACGATCGCGCGCGGCGTCTCCGGGTGACGCGCGAGCACCTCGAGCGGGTACTGATACGTGTCGTACGACTGCTCCGCGAGGATGTGGAGCGAGCGCGCCATCTCGGCGTCGCTCCACTTGCGCATGCGCCACGAGACCTGCATCAGCTTCAGCAGGCTCGGCACCGTCTCGTACGGGTTGCGGTAGGGCACGACGATGCGCGCATCCGGGAACGTCTCGAGGATTCCCTCGACGCGGCCCGCGAAGGTCGGGTTCTTCGAGAGGTGCTGCTTCGCGGGTCCGTTCAGCGCAAGCTGGCGGCGCACGCACTCCTTGTAGAAGCCGAGCATGCGGCGGCGCTTCCTCTCGGGCCAGCGGTCGACGTAGTAGAAGTCCAACAGACCCATGTAGGGAAGACGCACGATCCACGAGCCCGACGCGCACGAGAAGGTGAGGACGCCGTCGTCCTCCTCGGGCTCCGTCAGGCTCTGCGGGTGGATGTGCTGCGTCGGTCCGAAGCGGCGCTCCTCCCACGCGCGCACGCGTCGCTCGAGCACGCCGCCGAGGAAGCGGCGATCGAAGCGCGCGCCCGCGCGGATCAGCTTCTTCTGCAGGAGCGACGGAAAGAACAGCTCGTAGAGCAGGAACGCGCTGAAGCGCTCCTCGTCGCGGCTCATCAGGCGGTGGAGCAACGTCGTGCCGCTGCGCGCGTGGCCGATGATGAAGACGGGCTTCTCCACGCGCGTCTGCCAGAGCGACGGGAAGAGTCCGTCGAGCAGGAAGCAGAGCGCGTGGAAGCTCGAGACGATCGGCACCGTGACGAGCAGGGTCCGCAGCAGCGCGCGGCGGTTGCGCGGGTTCTGCTCCTGCCAGGCCAGGCGAAGCATGCGCCGCCAGGTCGCGAAGTCGAAGTAGAAGAGCAGGCGAGCCATCTCGGCAGGCCACGATATCCGCGGCGTCGGCGCGGGGTCAAACGCGCGCTGCCGGCCGCGACGGCATTGCATCGCGCGCGCGTCCGGCACAGATTCCCCCGACCTCCAGCCCGGGTGGATTCATGGTGAAGATCGCCGTCCTGGTCGGCAGCACGCGGCGCGACTCCATCAACCGCAAGCTCGCGCAGGCGCTCGTCAAGCTCGGCGAGGGACGCTTCGATCCGATCTGGGTGCGCATCGACGACCTGCCGCTCTTCAGCCAGGACGACGAGCACAAGCCGACGCCGGCCGTCACGCGCATGAAGGAGGAGATCCGGTCGGCCGACGGCCTGCTCTTCGTCACGCCGGAGCACAACCGCTCGATCCCCGCGGCGCTGAAGAACGCGATCGACTGGGCGACGCGTCCGTACGGCACGAGCGTGCTCACGGGCAAGCCGTCGGCGGTGGCCGGCACGGCACAGGGCCCCATCAGCGCGGCGATCGCGCAGGTGCACCTGAAGAGCATCCTGCTGACCCTGACGCGCGCCGTCCTCGGTCAGCCCGAGTGCTACATCCGCTACACCGACGAGCTCTTCGCCGACGACGGCTCGATCCCGAACGAGGGCACGCGCAAGTTCCTCGCGGGCTTCGTCGAACGCTTCGTCGTGTTCGTCGAGGCGCTGTCGCGAAGCTAGCCGCGTCGGCGGCTCACTTCGCGAAGCCCGCCGCGATGTTCACGGCGAGCGCCAGGATCACCGTGTTGAAGAAGAACGAGATCACGCCGTGCGCCATCGTGGTGCGCCGCATGGGCGGCGAGAGCGTCTGCACGTCGGAGACCTGTGAGGTCATGCCGATGACGAGCGAGTAGTAGAGGAAGTCCGACATGTGCGGCTCCTCCGTGCCGGGAAACTGGAGGCCGCCCGCGTCGCCCTCGTCCGATGCCGTGTAATAGAGGTGCGCATAACGAAAGGCGGTGACGGTGTGGAGCGTGCCCCAGCCGAGCAGCACGCTGGCCACCGCGAGGGCGAGCGGGAGCGGGTGACCCAGCTGGTCGAGCAGGGCGAAGATGGCCGCCAGGCATAGCGAGACGGCCGAGGTCGTCAGCACGAGGATCACGGCCACGCCTTCGTCCTCGTAGCTCGCATGCCGCCGCAGCTGTTCGGGCGTCATGCGGAATGCGAGCAGCGCGGTGGAGGTGAGGTAGGACGCGAAGAAGCCGTCGCCGGCCACGATCAGCCGCAGCGACGGCTCGACCGAGCGCACCACGGCGTAGACGAGCGCGCCGAAGACGCCCGCGATGTAGAAGCGGGCGTGGTGCCGCAGGTGTTCGCCGAGCGCGCCGAGCAGCGAGGTGCTCCTCCGCGCCCGACGTTACCGCTTCGGCACCCGCGCCGTGAAGATCGGCAGGTCGAGCACCGACACCACGCCCGGTGCGGCGTCGCAGACCACGGGGATCGCGTTCACCACGCGCATCGCCGTGCCCGTGATGCCGGCGGTGTTGTGGTCGCCGTCCTCGCCGATCGGCTCGATCTCGCAGGTGAACGAGGGGGAGCCCTTCACCTCGATCTTGTAGCCGCTCGTCTTGCTGCCGCTGAGGCGGTCCCACTGCGGACCCACGTCGTCGCGCAGGCGGTTCACGTGGGCGGCGACCACCATCGGCTTGCCGCCCACCATGCCCTGCACCTCGAAGCGCACCGCCGCGCAGGTGCCCTTCTCGATCTTGCCCATCTTCGTCTCGAAGCTCTCGGGCGCGGGCAGGCGCTCGTGCTCCTCGCGGATCTCGTCGAGCGCGATGCCGAGCGCGTCGGCCAGCATCAGCACCATGCCGCCCCATCCGCCCTTGATCATGCCGGGCTGGAGCAGCGGCGCGGCGAAGTCGAGCGGACGGCCGTAGCCGAAGTACACGCCGGTGAAGCCCGGGTCCTCGTAGGTGGAGTAGTCCATCAGCTCCGACACGCGGATCTGGTCGACGCGCTCGCAGCACGACGCCAGCGAGAGCGGGATCCAGTCGCCGGACCAGCCCGGGTCGAAGCCGGTGGTGAGGAAGGTGCTCTGCCCCGCACGGCAGGCCTCCTCGAGGCGCGTGCGCAGCTTCGGGCTCGCGAAGGGCGGATACACGAGCGATACGATCGCGGTGTTGACGACGTTCTTGCCCGACGCCAGGATGCGACACAGGTCGTCGATCGTCTCGCGAATGCGCGTCTCACCCTGCGCGGTGTAGCAGACGCAGTCGGCATCCTGCGCGAGCAGCGCGTCGGTGTCGCTCGTCGCGAGGATGCCCGTCGGGCGGTCGAGCCCGCAGAGCTCGGCCGCGTCCTTTCCGACCTTGTCCGGCGTGTGCGCGTGCACGCCGACGAGCAGAAGCTCGGGATGCCGCAGGATGCCGCGCAGCGCCTTCTTGCCGGCGTTGCCGGTCGACCACTGGATCACGCGCAACGGCCGTCGCTTCTCGCTCGTCGTCGTCATGAGGCGCGTCCTTTCCGCTCGGCCGCCGCCAGCATCTGGCGGATCGGCGCGATGCCCGGCTCGTAGAGCACGCCGGGCAGCATGCCACCGTCCATCAGGATCGTGGCGCCGTTGATCACGTCCGCCGCTCCGGAGCAGAGGAAGACGACGGCGTTGCCGACCTCCTCGGGCTCGCCGGCGCGGCGCAGCGGCAGATTCTGGAAGTAGCGGCTGCCGTCCGGGTCGTCGGGTCCGAGCACGAGCCGCTGGAAGTTCTCGGTGGTGGTCGGTCCGAGCGCGAGGCAGTTGACCCGGATCCGCGGCCCCCACTCCTGCGCCAGCGACTTCGTCATGTGGTTCATGCCGGACTTGGCGGCGCCGTAGGAGACGAGGGTCGGAGCGCCCGCCGAGTGCGACGCGCCGCTGGAGATGTTGACGATCGAGCCGGTTCCTTCCTGAGTCAGCATCTGGCGCGCCACGCGCAGCGCGAACCAGAGCGGCGACACGAGATTCATCTGGATCGCGAACGCGTGGAAGAGGGCGGTGCGCTCGAAGGGGTCGTCGGCGCGCGGCGCGCCCTGGATCTTCGCGACGAGCGCGGGCACGTCCTCCGCGTGCGGCGTCGGGACGGTGCCGCCCGCGTTGTTGACGAGGATGTCGATGCGGCCGAGCGCCTTCGCGACGCGCGCGACGAAGGCGTCGATCTGGCGCCAGTCGCCCTGATCGCACACCCACTGCGCCGAGCGCTCCGCCGCACCGGGGATGCCCTCGGCCGCGGGCAGCGACGCGAGCTCGCGCCGCGAGCAGCCGACGACCGTCGCGCCCGCGAGCAGCAGCGAGCGCGCGATCCCGACGCCGACGCCGCGGCTCGTACCCGTGACGATCGCGATCTTCCCGTCGAGCGCACCGGACATGCTATGCGACCTCGAATGCGTGGCGCGGCAAGGTGAGCGGCAGCTCGGCCGACGAGGTGAGGCCGGGCGGCGCCTCGCACACATACGGGATCGCGTTCACGACGCGCATCGCGGTCGCGATCATGCCCTGCGCGGAGGCGTCGCGCGGGCCGCCGAGCTGGAGCTCGCACGAGAGCGCGGGCTCTGCTTCGAAGACGATGCGGTAGGTGCCGTCGCGCGACGCCGTCGGCCAATCGGGCGCGAGGTCCGGCGCCATGCGGTTCACGTGCTCGATGGCGATCGCGTCGCGGCCCTCCACCACGCCGATCGTCTCGAAACGCACGGCGCCGACGGTGCCCGGCTCGATCACGCCGGCCGCGACCTCGAGGCGCCGCGGGGTCACGCACTTCTCGTAGGTCTCGCGGATGCGATCGAGCTTCGCGCCGAGCCGGTCGGCCACCATGCGCACCGCCGGCCCCCACGACATCGTCTGCACGCCCGGCAGCTGCATGATGCAGCGGTGCTCGGGCGCCTTGCCGAAGCCGAACACCTCGAAGATCGTGAAGGGGACCGGATAGGCGGCGTAGTCGAAGATCTCCTGCGTGCGGACAGTGCGGATGCGGTGCGTCAAGGTCGCGAGCGTCAGCACGAGCTGGTCGCCCGCGAAGCCCGGCTCGACGCCCGACGCGTAGAGCGTCGCGCCGCCTTCGCGGCAGGCCGACTCGAGTCGCGCCACCTGCTTCGGATCGAAGCCGGCGGGGTGCACGAGGCCCGGCACCGACGTCGTCACCACGTTGATGCCGGCCGCGAGCATGCGGCAGAAGTCATCGACGCATTGCTTCGGCCGCGACTCGCCGACCGCCGTGTAGCAGACGCAGTCGGGAGCCAACGCGAGCAGCGCGTCCACGTCGGAGGTCGCGCTGACGCCCTGCCGTGCGATGCCCGCGAGCTCTCCGGCGTCGCGGCCGCGCTTGCCCTCGCCGTGCACATACACACCGACGAGGGCGAGATCGGGCCGCGTGGCGATGGCGCGCAGCGCGAGCGCGCCCACGCCTCCCGTCGACCACTGCACCACGCGGTAGCTCGACACGACTCCTCCCGGAATGAGTAGCTGGCTACCTATTCTGTATGGGAGACTGGGGCGCCTGCAAGGAGAAAGCGATGATCCTCGATGCCTTCCGACTGACGGAGCGGGTCGTGCTGGTAACAGGCTCGGGACATGGGATCGGCCGCGCGATCGCGCTCGCCTACGCGGACGCCGGCGCGAACGTCGTCTGCGCCGCCCGCACGCAGGCGGAGATCGACGAGACCGTCGAGCTGGTGCGAGCGCGCGGTCGCGAGGCGCTGGCGGTGCCATGCGACGTCCTCCACACGGAGCAGCTCGAAGCGCTGCTGGCTGCGACGCTCGAGCGCTTCGGCCGCCTCGACGTGCTCTGCAACAACGCCGGCGGCGCGCTGCCGCGCCCAGCGCTCGCGCTCTCCGAGCGCGCCTTCGAGAAGATCGTGCGCTTCAACCTGACGAGCCCCTTCCTGCTGACGCGTCTGGCGGTGCCGCGCATGGTCGAGAGCGCGGGCGGCGGCGCGGTCGTGAACATCTCGTCCGGCGCGTCGACGCTCGCGGTCGGCGGCATGGCGGCCTACGGCAGCGCCAAGGCCGGGCTCAACCAGCTGACGCGCATCCTCGCGGCCGAGTTTGCGCCGAAGGTGCGCGTCAACGCGATCGTGGTCGGGCAGATCGACACGCCGGGCGCGTCGTCGGCGCTCTCGCCGGAGATGAAGCGGCAGGTCGCGTCCAACATCCCGATGAAGCGGATCGGCGCCCCCGACGACGTCGCAGCCTGCGCGCTCTACCTCGCGTCGCCGGCGTCCGGCTGGGTCACCGGGCACAGCTTCTCGGTCGACGGCGGCGTCGGCGCGGGATCCGTGCCGCTCGCCTTCCCGATCCCGCCGCTCTAGGCGCCGCATGCGAGGACTGTCGGACCCCGAGCAGCTCGCGCGGCACCTCGCCGAGAACGCCACGGCCTGGAAGGCGATCCGCGGCGCTGTCGACCCGCGCGTGCTCGCGATCTTCGGCCGATTGGAGGCGCTCGCGCGCTTCCAGGCGTTGCTGCAGCGCCGCGCGCTCGCTCCCTATCACCTGAACTACGCGGAGTTCACGACGATCGGGATGCTCCGCACGTCGCCGCCGGCCTTCCGGCGCTCGCCGACGGAGCTGCGCCGGCTCGTCGGGCAGTCGTCCGCCGGCATGACCCGCATCCTCGCGAAGCTCGAGGGCGAGGGCCTGGTGCGGCGAGCGGCGGGCCGCGGCGACGGCCGCCGCCGCGACGTGATCCTCTCCGCGCGTGGGCGCGCGCTGGCCGAGCGGTCGTTCGCAGCGCTGCTCGCTGCGCAGGGACACGTGCTCGCGTCGACCGGGAAGCGCCGACGCGACGAGCTGCTGCACGCGCTCGACGTGCTGCTCGCGTCGTTCGCGCGGCGCGCGTAGAGGGAGCGCCGCGGGACTACGGATTTCCGGCGGTCGCGGGAATGCGCAGCCGCTCCGCGATCGCGGCGGCCACCATGGCGTTGCCCTGCGGCGTCATGTGGCCCGCGCGCCCGCCATAGCTCGCCGCGACGTGAAAGAGCGGCGACCAGTCACCGCTGTGCGTCTCGATCTCGTGAAGGAATACCGGTTGGAGTTCGAGCAGCTCGATGCTGCGCGCGCGTGCGCGCTCGCGCACCGGATCGAGCAGCTCGCTACGCGCGGCGGGATGCCAGCCCGCGACCAGCAGGAGGCGCATGCCGCGCCGCGAGGCGGTGTCGGCGAGGCGGTCGACGAGCGCGGCGGCGACGGCGCCGCCGTCGCGCTGCACGCGCACCGAACCGCGCAGCGGCCAGCCGAGCGGATCGATGCGGCGCAGCACGAGATCCACGAGGAAGCTGTGCGAGAGCAATCGGCGCAGGGCGGAGTCGCCCGGCGGCGGGGCTTCGGGTCGCGGCACCGGCACGTTGCGCAGCGCGAGTGCGGATCCCTCCAGCGCGAACCACGGCTTGTGCGCGAAGCGATACGAGTCCTCGCAGCGCGACACGTCGTCCGGGATCATGCTCACGACGAGCACCGACGGCGTGAGCGCGGGGACGAGCTGCTCGGCGCGCAGCGTGATCTGATCGAGCCCGTAGCCGAAGACGCCGCCGTTCCAGACGCGCTGGCCGAGGCGCCGCTCGAGCGCCGACGGCCAGGTCGAGCGGTCGTCGACCTCGTCGCCGAAGGTGAAGGAATCGCCGACCGCGAGGACCGAGGGCTGCTCGGGCGGCGCCGGCTCGTTGCCGTTCGCGCGGAGTCCGCGCGCGTCGATCGCGACCGGCGCCCCGGCCAGCTCGACGCGCGCGTCGGGAGTGGGCACGTAGCCGAGCTGCGCGTCGTAGCTCGCGGGATAGGCCGCGCCGATCAGGCGCACCGCGTGGGTCGGATCGGGATCGGCGAGGCCCGCGTGCTTGCGCACGCGCAGCACTCCCTCGGCCGCGACGAGCGTGCCGACCAGCGAGAAGAGCGCCAGCGCGAGCGCCGACAGCCACGAGCGCGGCGACCGGTCCGACACGATCTCGGGTCAGGCGAGCGTGCCGCCCTCGACCCGGATCTCCGTGCCGTTCACGTGCGCGGCGTCGTCCGAGGCGAGGAAGGCGATCAGGCTCGCGACGGTCTCGGGACCGCGCGCCTTGTCGAGCGCCATCTGGCGCATCACGAGCTTCAGGTCCGCGTCCTTCGGGAGGCCCGCGCCGCCGGCGGTCATCGGCGTCTTGATCGAGCCGGGGCAGACCGTGTTCACGCGCACGCCCTGCTTGCCGTACTCGACCGCGAGCGCGCGCGTGAAGGCGAGCACGCCGCCCTTCGACGCGCCGTAGGCCGCGCCGTACGCGAGGCCGGCGAGCGCCGCGACCGACGACGTCGTGACGATGTTGCCCTGCGTGGCCAGCAGGTGGGGCAGGGCCGCGCGGCAGACGAGGAAGGTGCCGTCGAGGTTGACCGACTGGATCTTCCGCCACTCCGCGAAGGGCATCTCGTGCGTGTGGGCGAAGCGCAGGATGCCGGCGACGTGGCAGAGCGAGTCGAGGCGGCCGAAGCGCGCGATGCAAGCCGCGGCGGTGGCCTCGACGTCGGACTCGCTCGAGACGTCGCAGACGCGCGCCTCGGCCTCGCCCCCGAGCTCGACCGCGCGCTTCACCGTCTCCTGGAGCGCGTCGGCCTGCACGTCCGTCACGAAGACCTTCGCGCCTTCACTGGCGACTCGCTCGGCCGTCGCGCGCCCGATGCCCGACGCCGCGCCCGTCACCCACACCACCTTGCCTTCGAAGCGACGCATCGCGTCCTCCTCGGCGGCGAACGATCGCAGGCGAGGCCGGCGCGGGCAAGCGTGCCGCGGCCGCGGAGATCGCCTCCCTCGGTCGAACGCTCCGGATGTCCGGTTCGGGGCAGCCGTTCCCACGGTGACGGCTGGGAGACGTCCTATCGCGGCGCGAGCTCGCGCGCGGCGCGCAGCGGATCGATCCCGAGAGGCAGCAGCGCCAGCACCGGCGTATCGACGCCGGCCTCCACATAACGAGCGATGTGCTCGCGACACTGCTCGGGCGAGCCGTGGATGATGAGGTCGTCGACGACGCGATCGGGGATCGCGGCCGCGGCGCCCTTGCGGTCGCCCGCGCCCCAGCGCTCCCACATGCCGGAGAGCAGCGCCTCGCGTCCGAGCCACTCGTGGAAGGCGCGATACACCGGAACGTTGAGGTAGGCGTTCACCGCCATGCGGCCCATCGCGCGGACCTTCTCGGCGTCCGGATTCGGGCAGACGAAGAGGCGCGCGACGATCTCCTTGTCGGCGCCGTGCCTCTTCACGATCGGCACGACGCGCCGCACGTCCTCCGCGGAGAGCCAGTTGAGGATCGCGCCGTCGCCGACCTTGCCGGCGAGGCCGAGCATGCCGCTGCGGAGCGCCGCGATCAGGATCTTCGGTTGCTCGGGCACCGCGACGCCGAGCCGGAAGTTCTTCACGCGGAAGGTCTCGTAGTCGTGCGTGACCTTCTCGCCGCGCAGCGCCTCGCGCAGGAAGAGCGCCGTGTCGCGCGTGCGCGGATAGGGCTTCTCGAACGGGATGCCGTTCCACTGCTCGACGATCACGTTCGACGACGAGCCGAGGCCGACCACGACGCGACCGGGCGCGGCCTGGCAGAGCGACGCCACGCTCATGGCGAGCAGCGCGGGTCCGCGCGTGAAGACCGGGAAGATCGCGCAGCCGAGCCGCAGCGACGGCGCCCACTGCGAGGCGAGCACGAGCGGCGTGAAGCCGTCGCTGCCGCCGGCCTCCGCGGTCCAGAGGTCCGTGTAGCCGCGCGCCTCGAGCTCCTCGAAGGCGGCGCGCTGCTGTCCGAGCGGAATGCCGTCGAACGGAATCGTCACGCCGTAGCGCATGCGAACCTCGCTTCGCGCACGCGGCGCGGAAGGGCTGCCACTATACTCGGCCGCCTCGCCGCCCTGGAGACACCATGCGAGCCGCCGTGCTGCGCGCCTATGGAAAGCCGCTCGCGATCGAGGAAGTCCAGCTCGCGCGACCGGGACCGCGCGAGCTGCGCGTCCGCACGGTCGCGTGCGGCATCTGCCACAGCGATCTGCACGTGCAGCGCGGCACGTTGCCGGCGCCGCTGCCGACCGTGCTCGGCCACGAGGTCGCGGGCATCGTCGAAGAGGTGGGCGCCGAGGTCACGCACGTGCGCCCCGGCGATCGCGTGATCGGCTGCGTCTCCGCGTTCTGCGGTCACTGCGAGTACTGCCTCTCGGGCCGGCCGAATCTCTGCGGCGGCGAGGCGACGGCGCGCCGACCGGGCGAGCCGTCGCGCCTCTCGGCAAAGGGCGAGCCGCTCGTGCAGTTCGCGCACCTCGCGGGCTTCGCGGAGGAGCTGCTGCTGCACGAGCACGCGGTCGTGAAGATCCGCGACGACATGCCGCTCGACCGCGCGGCGCTGATCGGCTGCGGTGTCACGACCGGCATGGGCGCCGCGCTGCGGACCGCGCGCATCGAGCCGGGAAGCAGCGTCGCGGTGGTCGGCTGCGGCGGCATCGGGCTCGCCGCGCTGCAGGGCTCGCGCATCGCGGGCGCCGGGCGCATCGTCGCGGTCGACCGCATTCCCTGGAAGCTCGAGCTCGCGCGCAAGCTCGGCGCGACCGAGACGGTCGACGCGAGCGCGGGCGATCCGGTCGCGGCGGTGCAGGCGCTCGGCGGCGGCGGCGTCGACACCGCCTTCGAGTGCATCGGCACGCCCGAGACCGTGCAGCAGACCGTCGCGATGGTGCGCCGGGGCGGCAGCGCGGTGCTGGTCGGCGTGGTCCCGCTCGGCGCGCAGGTGCCGCTGCCCATGCTCGACGTGGTCATCAACGAGAAGAAGATCCTCGGCTCGATGATGGGCGGGAACCGCTTCCGCATCGACATGCCGCGCTACGTGGACTTCTACCTCGACGGGCGGCTGCGCCTCGACGAGATGATCTCGCTGCGGCTCCCGCTCGAGGACGTGAACACCGGTCTCGCTCGGCTGGAAGGCGGCGAGATTGCGCGCAGCGTGATCATCTTCGATCAGGCGTAGAAGGAGAGGTCGTGACCGAGCAGAGACTTCGCTTCGAGCAGAAGGACGGCGTCGCGACCTTGACGCTCGATCGCCCGAAGGCCAACGGCATCGACCTCGAGATGGGTCGCGCGCTGATGCACGCGGCGATCCGCTGCCACGAGGATGCGGAGATCCGAGCGGTCGTGCTGACGGGCGCGGGCCCGATGTTCTGCGCGGGCGGCGATCTCAAGAGCTTCGCGTCCTTCGGCAAGGATCTCCCCGCCGCGCTGCTCGAGCTGACGACCTATCTCCACGCCGCGACCTCGCGCTTCGCGCGCATGCGCGCGCCGCTCGTCGTCGCGGTGAACGGCAAGGCCGCCGGCGCGGGCATGAGCCTCGCGGTCTCGGGCGATCTCGTGCTGGCGGCCGAGTCGGCGAGCTTCACCATGGCCTACACGGCCGCGGGTCTCTCGCCGGACGGCAGCTCCTCGTGGCTCTTGCCGCGACTGATCGGCGCGCGGCGCACGCAGGAGCTGATGCTGACCAACCGCACGCTCTCCGCGTCCGAGGCGGCGGCCTGGGGGCTCGTCACGCGCGTGGTGCCGGACGCGTCGCTCGGGTCCGAGGCGGCCGCGCTCGCGCGACGGCTCGCGGACGGCCCGACGCGCGCCTACGGCGTGGTCAAGTCGTTGCTGGCCGAGACCTTCTCCACCGCCTACGAGGCGCAGCTCGAGCACGAGGCGCGCGGCATCGCCGCGATGGCCGGCACGCACGACGGCCAGGAGGGAATCCGCGCCTTCCTCGAGAAGCGCGCCGCGCGCTTCACGGGAGCCTGATGCCGCGTCCGCTGCGCGCGCTCGGTCCGGATCTCTGGGTCGCGGAGCGGCCGCAGAGCTTCTACGGGCTCGTGGTCGGCACGCGTATGACGGTCATCCGGCTGGACGACGGCAGCCTGCTCCTGCACTCCCCGGTGTCGCTCGACGCGGGACTCCAGCAGGAGCTCGATGCGCTCGGGCCCGTTCGCTACGCGGTCGCGCCGAACCGCGTCCACCATCTGTATGCGGGGGACGTGGCGCGGTCGTACCCGGGCGCGCGCCTCTGGATCGCGCCGGGGCTCGAGCGCAAGCGGCAGGATCTCGTCCACGAGGCGATCCTCGACGACGAGGCGCCCGAAGAGTGGCGCGGCCAGATCGACCAGACCTTCTTCCGCGGACGGCCGTACGAGAACGAGGTCGTGTTCTTCCACCGCAAGAGCGGCACCTTGATCCTCTGCGACCTCGCCTTCAACTTCCGCGCGGGCACGCATCCCGTGACGCGTCTCCTGATGCAGCTGATCCGGAGCTACGACCGCTTCGGGCCCTCGAAGCTCGATCCGCTGCTGATCCGCGACCGCCGGCTGGCGCGCAAGAGCCTCGAGCGCATCCTCGGCTGGGACTTCGATCGCGTGGTGGTCGCGCACGGCGACGTGCTCGAGCGCGGCGGGCGCGAGGCCCTGCGCGACGGCTACGCGTGGCTGCTCGCGGCGTGAGCGGGCGATGAGCGAGGAGAAGGAGAAGCCCGGAGCGAAGACGCGGCGTCGCGAGCGCAGCCGCGCCGTCCGCGTCTCGGCAGAGCATCCGCGCGTGCCCGGAACGGTGAGCTTCGTCGCCGGCGCGATCCAGGGCAGTGGCACGATCTTCGACATCTCGGCGACGGGCGCGCACGTCTACCGCCCGACCAAGGACCTCGCGAAGGGCGCCGTCGCCGATCTCTTCTTCCTGCAGCCGGAGACGGGGCGCAAGCTCCACGCGGTCGGCCAGGTGGTGCGGCACACCGAGTCCGGCTTCGCGGTCCGGTTCCTGCGGATCGAGCGCGAGCTCGAGACGCTCGTGCTCGGGGCCGCGGACGACGAGTCCGGCGAGCTCGATTCGGACGAGTCCGACTAGAAGCGCGCGATCTCGTAGTCGCGCGCGCGGAAGCGCCGCGTGCGCAGCGCGTACTCGGCGGCGAAGCCCGGGTAGAGCGCGTGGTTGCTGCCGTCCGGCGAGAGGTACCAGCTCTGGCAGGTGTGCCAGACCATGCGCGGCATGCGGGCCTGGATGCCGGCGTTGTAGCGATCCTGCACGTCCTGGCGCACCTCCACGGAGCGGAGGTTCTCGTCGCGGATCTTGCGGATCGCCTGCACCACGTGCGCGATCTGCGCCTCGGTGAAGACCAGCACCGAGGTGTGTCCGGGTCCCGTGTTCGGCCCCATCAGGATGAACCAGTTGGGGAAGCCCGAGACCGCGAGCCCCTTGTAGGCGACCGCGCCGCCTGCCCAGGCGTCGTCGAGCGTGCGACCGCCGCGGCCGCCGATCGCGAAGGGCGCGCGCGCGAGGCTCACGGCGAAGCCCGTCGCGAGCACGATCGCGTCGACCTCGTGGAGCCTTCCGTCGGCCGTCTCGACGCCCTCGCGCCGGATCTCGGCGATCGGCTCGGTCACGAGCTCGACATTCTCGCGCTCGAAGCTCGCCCAGTAGTCGTCCGACACCAGGATGCGTTTGCAGCCGAACTGGAAGTGCGGGCACAGCTTGCGCCGCAGCTCCGGGTCCTGCACCTGCGCCTCGAGATGCCGCAGCGACATGCCCTCGCCGATCGCCGAGAGGCGGGGGCTGTCGAGGAAGACCATCGGACCGAGGATCTCGGAGAGGGCGTACTTCGCGAAGCGGCTCGCCCGCAGCGCGAGCGGGAAGCGTGCGAACATCCGGCGCGCGCGCTCCGAGTAGCGAGCGTCCTGCTTCGGCACGACCCACGCCGGCGTCCGCTGGAAGACGGAGAGCTTCGCCACCTGCGGCGCGACCTGTGGCACCACCTGCACCGCGGAGGCGCCCGTGCCGATCACCGCGACGTTTCGCCCGGTGAGGTCGTAGTCGTGGTTCCAGCGCGCGGTGTGGAACATCTCCCCGCCGAAGCTGTGGATGCCCTTGATGTCGGGGATCGAGGGGTCGACCAGCCCGCCGACGCACGACACCACGACGCGTGCCTCGTGGGTCTCCCCGCCCCGCGTCGTCAAGGTCCAGAGGCCGCGCGCCTCGTCGAAGCGCGCCTCCGCGATCTCGGTTCCGAGGCGCAGCTGCCGCCGGAGCTGCCACTTCTCGACCAGGCGCAGCAGGTAGGCCTGGATTTCCTCGGACGGCGAGAAGCGGCGCGTCCAGCCGGGGTTCGGCTCGAAGGAGAGCGAGTAGACGTGCGACGGCACGTCGCAGGCGGCGCCCGGGTAGGTATTGTCGCGCCAGGTCCCGCCGATCTCGCCGGCGCGCTCGAAGATCGTGAAGGACTCGATCCCGGCCATCTTCAGGCGGATCGCCGTGCCGATGCCGGCGAAGCCCGCACCGAGGATCGCGACCTGCACCTCCGGCTTGTTCATCGCCGCAATTTCCGGTTCCCTAGGGATCCCGTCAAGCCGACGCCGGCCGAGGTGAGTCGATGGAACGATCCCCCGCTGCACGAAACCTGCGCTTCGCCGTGATCGGCGCCGGCATGTCCGGGATCCTCTCTGCGATCAAGCTGCGCGAGGCCGGCTACGAAGACTTCACCGTCTACGAGAAAGCCGACCGCCTCGGCGGCACCTGGCGCGAGAACACCTACCCCGGCATCTCGTGCGACGTCCCGTCCCATCTCTACAGCTATTCGTTCGAGCCGAACCCCGACTGGACGCGGCGCTTCTCTCCGGGCGACGAGATCCAGGCCTACTTCGAGGGCGTGGCCCGACGCCACGGGGTGACGCCGCGCATTCGCTTCGGCGACGAGGTGACGCGCCTCGAGTTCGCGAACGGGCGCTGGCGGCTCGAGACGAAGAGCGGCCTTCGCGACGAGGTGGATGTCGTGATCGCCGCGACCGGCGTGCTCCACCACCCGAAGTTCCCGGACCTCGCGGGCCAGGACGACTTCGAGGGCGCGCTCTTCCACAGCGCGCGCTGGGATCACCGGGTGAAGCTCGACGGCGCGCGCGTCGGCGTGGTCGGCACCGGCTCCTCGGCCGTGCAGATCGTCGGCGCGATCGTCGACCGCGTGGCGAAGCTCTCGCTCTTCCAGCGCACGGCGCAGTGGATCATGCCGCAGGAGAACCCGCGCTACACCGACGCGGAGCGCGCGGAGTTCCGGCGCCACCCGGAGCTCGTGGAGAAGCTGCACGAGGACATGGCGGTGCTCTTCTCCGCCTTCTCGAACGGGCTCGTCGACGCGAACTCGCCTCAGATGAAGGCGATCGAGGACGCCTGCCTCGCGAACCTCGAGCAGAACGTGCGCGACCCGGTGCTGCGCGAGAAGCTGCGCCCGAACTACAAGGCCGCGTGCAAGCGCCTCGTCATGTCCGACAACTTCTACCGCGCGGTCCAGCAGCCGCAGGCGGAGGTCGTGATCGAGGGCATCGAGCGCGTCGAGGCGAAGGGCGTGCGCACGCGCGACGGACGCCTCCACGAGCTCGACGTGCTCGTGCTCGCGACCGGATTCCGTGTCGACCGCTTCCTGCGCCCCATCCGCGTGGTCGGCCGCGACGGCGTCGAGCTCGAGCACGTGTGGGAGAAGCGTCCGACCGCGTATCTCTCGATCTCGATCCCCGGCTTCCCGAATCTCTTCATGCTGAACGGCCCGAACGGACCGGTCGGGAACTTCTCGCTGATCGAGGTGGCCGAGCTCCAGCTCGGGTACGTGCTCCAGCTGGTCGCGCGGCTGCGCAGCGGCTGCCGCGAGATCTGCCCCAGCGAGGAGGCGACGGTGCAGCTCGAGGCCGACCGCACCGAGGCCGCGAAACACACGATCTGGGGCAGCGGCTGCCGGAGCTGGTACCTCGACGACCGCGGCGTGCCGATGAGCTGGCCCTGGACCTTCGACCGCTTCCGCGCCGAGATGGCGGCGCCCAAGCTCGAGGCGTGGGAGCAGAAGGGCTGAGCGAGCGCCCGCGTCCCGGCGCCGTCCCCCGTACCGTCTTCGCGCTGGGACTCGTCTCGCTCTGCATGGACGTCTCGTCCGAGATGATCCACGCGCTGCTGCCGGTCTTCCTGGTGAGCGCGCTCGGCGCGAGCGCGACACTGCTCGGCGTGATCGAGGGCGTGGCCGAGGGGCTCGCGTCGGTCACGAAGGTGGTCTCGGGCGCGTGGAGCGATCGGACGGGCAGCCGGAAGGGGCTCGCGCTCCTCGGCTACGGGCTCGCCGCGCTGACCAAGCCGGTGTTCGCGCTCGCGACGACGCCGCTGGAGGTCTTCGCGGCGCGCTGCGTGGACCGCGTCGGCAAAGGCATCCGCGGCGCGCCGCGCGACGCGCTGGTGGCGGACGTTACGCCCGCCGCTTCGCGCGGCGCGGCTTATGGCCTCCGCCAGGCGCTCGACACGGTCGGTGCGTTCCTCGGTCCGCTGCTCGCGATCGCGCTGCTCGCGGCCTACCACGACGACGTGCGGCGCGTGTTCGCGGTCGCGATCGCGCCCGCGGTGCTGTCGGTCGCCGTGCTCGCGCTCGGGGTGCGCGAGCCGCCGCGCGCCGGACGCGGTGCGCGCGAGGCGACGCGCTTCCGCGGGAGCGAGCTCCGCTCGCTCCCGGCAGCCTTCTGGCTGGTGGTGGCGATCGGCGCGGTCTTCACCCTGGCCCGCTTCAGCGAGGCCTTCCTCGTGCTGCGTGCGCGCGACGTCGGCCTGCCGCTCGCCCTCGTACCGGTCGTGATGATCGCGATGAACGCCGTCTACGCGCTCGCCTCGACGCCCGCCGGTCGACTCTCCGACCGCCTCGACCGGCGCCTCGTGCTGGCGGCGGGTCTCGCGGTGCTGGTCGTCGCGGATTGCGTGCTCGCTAGTGTCGCGAGCGTCGTCGGAACCTTGATCGGCGCGGGGCTATGGGGTCTCCACATGGGGCTCTCGCAGGGACTGCTCGCGGCACTCGTCGCCGATACGGCGCCCGCGCGGCTGCGCGGCACCGCCTTCGGCCTCTTCAACCTGGTTTCGGGCGCGGCGCTCTTCCTCGCGAGCCTCGCGGCCGGCGTGCTGTGGGAGCGCCTCGGCCCGGCGTGGACCTTCGCCTGCGGCGCGCTCTTCGCGGCGCTCGCGCTCGCCGCGCTTCTCGCGCACGCGCGGCGCTACGCGGAGCCTCGCGCGCGCCGCGCGGCCTAACGACCTTCCGCCGCGACGGCCGCAGCCTCCGCGCGCGAGACGATGTAGGCGCGGATGCGCTCGACGTCCGCCTCCTTCAGCCACTTCGCGAAGCTCGGCATGCCGCGGTCCTGGTAGATGCCGCCGAGCACGATCGCCTCGAGCTTGTCGTGTGTCTCGGGCGTCGCGTAGCGAAGATCGGGCAGTACGCCGCCACCGACCGCACCGATGCCGTGGCAGGTCGCGCACCAGCGCGCGTAGGTGTCGCCGCCCATCTTGATGTCCGCCTTCGTGCTGTGGAGCGAGATCGCGGGCCGCGGCGGCGGCGGCAGGGCCGGGGCCGGCGGCGAGGGCGCATTGCCGTCGAGCCGATACGTCAGCACGCGCCCGACGCTGCGGACGCCGGCCGAGCGCGCGGCCTCGCCGCCGGCCAGAGCGAAGACGCCGCCCCAGCCCGCCATCACGGTCACGTACTGCACGCCGTCGACCTGGTACGTGATCGGCGCCGCGATCACGCCGCTGCCGGCCGGCGCCTGCCACAGCTTCGCGCCGTCGGTCGCGCGATACGCGACGAAGTGTCCGTCCGCCGTGCCCTGGAACACGAGGTTGCCGCCTGTCGCCAAGGTGCCGCCGTTCCACGGCAGCGCGTACTGCGCGCGCCACACCTCCTTCTGCGCGCGCGGGTCCCACGCGAGCAGGTGTCCCGACACGAGCTTCGGCGGCACGTCCTGGATCACCGTCATGTCGGTGAAGGTGTTCCACGTGCCCGGGTCGTACTTCCACTTCGGGTCGAACTTGAAGAAGAAGGGCACCTCCTGCGCCGGCAGGTACACGAGCCCGGTTCCCGGGTGGTACGACATCGGCTGCCAGTTGTGGCCGCCGAAGGGCGACGGGCGCACGGTCTTCGTGCCCTTGCGGTAGTCGTTGTCGTCCCCCTCGATCGGGCGTCCCTTCGCGTCGAGCCCCTTCGCCCAGCTCACCTCGACGTAGGACTTGCCGGAGAGGAACTCGCCGGTCGCGCGGTCGAGCACGTAGAAGAAGCCGTTCTTCGGCGCCTGCATCAGCACCTTGCGCGGCGCTCCATCGATCACGACGTCCGCCAGCACCATGTGCTGGGTCGAGGTGTAGTCCCAGTTGTCGCCGGGCGTCGTCTGGAAGTACCAGACGAGGTCGCCGGTCTTCGGGCGCACCGCCAGGATCGAGCTGACGAAGAGGTTGTCGCCGCCGCCCGGGCTCCGCGCATAACGACTCCAGGGCGAGCCGTTGCCCGTGCCGATGTAGAGGAGGTCGAGGTCCGGGTCGTAGGCGAACGAGTCCCAGGCGGTGCCGCCGCCGCCGATCTTCCACCACTCGCCGGTCCAGGTCGCAGCCGCCATCTCGAGCGGCTTGCTCTCGAACGGCTGCGACGGATCGCCGGGGACGGTGTAGAAGCGCCAGACCAGGTGACCCGTCTCGGCGTCGTAGGCGGAGACGTAGCCGCGCACGCCGAGCTCCGCGCCGCCGTTGCCGAGGATCACGTTGCCCGCGACGACTCGCGGCGCGCCCGTGATCGTGTAGGGCCGCGCGGTGTCGGTCGTCTGCACCTGCCAGACGAGTTCGCCGGTCGCGGCGTCGAGCGCCAGCAGCCGCCCGTCGAGCGTGCCGCTGTAGACGCGCCCCTTGTAGACCGCGACGCCGCGGTTCACGACGTCGCAGCAGGCGCGCGGGCCGACGCTCTTCGGCACCTGCGGGTCGTAGCTCCAGACGAATTTCCCGGTGCGCGCGTCGATCGCGTAGACGAGGCTCCACGGCCCGGTCGCGAAGAGGGTGCCGTCGACGGCGATCGGTGTCGCTTCCACGCCCCGACTGGTGCCGAGGTCGAGGCTCCAGGCGAGGCCGAGCCGCGAGACGTTGTCCGCGCCGATCTCCGCGAGCGGGCTGTAACGCTGCTCGGCGTAGGTGCGTCCGTGCGTGAGCCAGTCGGCGGGGTCGGCGTCCGCGTTGCGGAGCTTCGCGTCGTCCACCGCGAGCGTCGCGGCGCGGATCCGCTCCTCTCGCGTCGGGGGTGCGGGCGGCGGGGCGGCCGCGCGCGCGGACGTCGCCTCGGCGTCGCGGCCGCTCGCGCAGCCGAAGGCGCCGAGCACAGCCAGGAAGAGGGGAACAAGCGAGGCCGACAGCAGGGCACGCGACCGGCGAGGCATGGATCCTCCTTTCGCGCGGGCATCATACCCGCTGCTCTTGCGAGTCGAGGCCGAGTTCGGGCACTGCGCGAGATGTCGCGGCGCGATTGACAATCGAGCGTTCGAGCCCCGACCTTGGCGTCTTCGGTTGACGATCGGAGGGCCCGTGCTGCCCGTCGCTCAGATGGTGCTCTTCGCGAAGGTGGTCGAGGCCGGGAGCTTCGCCGCCGCCGCGAAGCAGCTCGGACAGACGCGCGCCGCCGTCGCGAAGCAGATCGCCGTGCTCGAGGAGCGCGTCGGCGCGCAGCTCCTCCAGCGGACCACGCGCAGCATGCAGCTGACCGAGATCGGCGCGGAGCTCTACGCGCGCTGCGCGCGCATCGCGGAGGAGGCAGCCGAGGCCGAGCGCGCGATCGCGAGCCTGCAGGGCGCGCCGCGCGGACTCCTGCGCGTGGTCGCACCGGTGACCTTCGGCATGCGCCACCTCGCGCCGCTCGTCGCGCCCTTCCTCGCGGAGCAGCCGGAGATCCGCCTCGATCTCGTACTCTCCGACGCGGCGCCCGACTGGAGCGCCGACCGCGTGGACGTCGCGGTCCGCATCGCGGCGAACGCCGACGCCGGCTACGTCGCGCACGCGCTCGCGCCGAGCCCGCTCGTGGTGGTCGCGTCGCCAGAGTACTTCCGGCGCCGCGGCGTCCCGAAGCAGCCCGAAGACCTGCGCGCGCACGCGTGCCTGCTCTACAGCAGCCTGCCGACGCCGTCGCTGTGGCGATTCCGGCGCGGCCGCAGCATCCGCGTGCAGGGTCGACTCTCGGTGAATCACGGCGAGACCTTGCGCGCTGCGGTGCTCGGCGGCGCGGGGATCGCCTACATGCCGCGCTTCATCGTCGGCGAGGACCTCGCCGCCGGCCGCCTCGCGAGCGCGCTCGACGAGTTCGCGCAGTCGTCGCAGCGCATCTTCCTGGTGTACCCGCGCGGTCGGAATCTCGCGCCGAAGCTGCGCGCCTTCGTCGACTTCGTGCTTGCGCGCTTCCAGCCCGTGCCGCCGTGGGAGGCCGACGCGCCGGCCGCGCAAGATCACGGCTGACGCAGATCCTCGATCGAGTCCATGATCGCGCGCTGCACCGAGGGGCGGTTCAGGTTGCCGAGGTGTCCGCCGGTCGGAAAGAGCGAGACGTGGTCCGAACCGACCACATCGGTGAACCACTGCACGTCCTCGCTCGTGGTGAGGAAGTCGTTGGTGTTGGCGAAGACGCGCAGCTTCGGATTGCCGCGCAACGGGAGCGACAGCATGTGCAGGTCGTTCTCCTGCACGAGCTGCTTCGCGGTGAAGACGAGGCCCAGGCGGTCGCGATAGTAGGGCAGCACGAAGGCGTAGAGGTACTCGGTGTAGGAGTAGTCCGACATCTCCTCGTACGCGGCCCAGCGACGCAGGTTGCTGCGCTTCGTGCGAAGCACGCCGAGGTCATCGCGCTCCTGGCTCACCCACAGGACGGAGAGCAAGGTGCGCCGGAAGGAGAGCCCGATCAGGTACTCGGCCTCGAGATTGGTGAAGGGCAGCTCGGCGGCCGGCTCGAGCCCTTCGCTGCCGAGCTCGGTCGTGTCGAGGCGCGTGTAGCCGGGGGCGCCTTCCTCGAGCCCCCGACTCGCGATCTGCATCGCCTTCCGCAGGATGCGACGCACCTCGGTGGCGCGCTCCTCCGGCGGATAGACGAGCGGCGCGTTGTAGAAGCGGTCGAGCTTGCCGAGGCCTTCGACGAGACGCACCGGCGGATCGAGCAACACGTAGCGGTCGAAGGCGACGCGCTGGTTCGCCGGATCGGTCTCGGCCGCCGCCACGAAGAAGCCGTGGAAGGCACCGAGTGAGTAGCCCATGTAGACGCGGCCCCTCATGCGCCCCGGAAAGCGGGCCTCGAGGTCACGCGAGATCGCGTCGAGCGCGGCATGGACGTCGCGCGCGTCCATCGGCGCGTGACCGGGCACGCTGACCGAGGCCGCGTCCTCCATGAACTCGAAGCACATCGCGTTGCTGACGAGCACCACGGAGAAGCCGCGCTGCCAGGCCATCTCGGCCAGCGCCAGGGTCGAGTTGCCGAGGCGGTGCGTACCGAGCCCCGGCACCACATAGACGATCGGGGCCGCGCCGGGCCGGAGCCGGTAGGAGTACGGCAGCTCGCGACCGGTCGAGGCGATCGCGGCGTGTCCCGTCGATAGCCGCTCCCAGAACTTCGCGCTGCGCGGCGCCAGGAAGGCCGACTCGAGCGTCTGAACCGCGGGGGTGTTGTCGCCTTCGGGGCGCGGTGGCGGTGGCTCGGAGATCTGCTCGTCGCGGCGGATGGTCCAGACGATGCGCGCGTCGTCGTAGGGATCGAAGCTGCTGCGCACGAAGCGGCGATAGGGCTCGATCGAGTCGACGAGGTCGTTGTAGGCGAGCGCCAGGCCGACGCCCGGGACGGGGAGATAGGTGGTCGGGTCGAGCAAGGTGTCGGGCACGAGGCCGACCGTGTCGCGCACGCTGCTCGGACCGGCGAGCGGCAGCATCAGGAAGGTCGACGGACGCCAGCCCCACACGCCGAAGACCTGGCCGAAGTCCTCCGGGTGCGGGTCGATCGACCAGAGGCGCTGCGCCGGATCCCAGAGCCCGCCGACCCCGACCGTCGTGTTGATCGCGAAGCGCGCGGTCTCGGTGCCGGCGTGGCGGAAGTGCGCCTCGAGCAGGTTGGTCACGAGGTTGCGCGGCCAGAGGAGATTCGCGGCGAAGTCGCGGAGCCGCTCGCGCACGAAGAATGGAATGATCAGCCGGTAGACCTGTCCGACCGGCTCCGCGACGCCCTCGACGAGCACGTGGTTCGCGAACGAGATGGAGCGGTTTGCGGGCTCGAGCGGATCGGGCGGATTCGGCGGGCGCAGCTCCTCCATCTGGAAGTAGCGCGCGCCGGGTCCGTCGTAGGTGCTCCAGTCGTGACGCTGAACGGGAAGAGTGCAGCCCGCCGCGAGCGTCGCGACGACGACCCCGAGCACCCCCCACCCGCGCATGCGCGAAAACGTAGAAGCGATGCGCCGCGCCCGCAGCCTCGCGCTGCGCCGCGCGTCGGTCAGCTAGCCGCCAGCCGGTAGACGCGGCGCGCGTTGCCGCCGAGGATCGCGTCGCGCGAATCCACGTCGAGGTCCGCGATCTGCACACGCGCGGCGTCGAGGAGCTCCGCGTAGCCGCGCAGCTGGAGCGAGACCGGCCAGTTCGACGCCCAGATGAGACGCTCGGCGCCATAACACTGGATCGCGTGCTCGAAGTAGCGCCGCGTGCGCGCCGGGTCGGGGCCGCCGAGGAAGAGGTCGAGCCCCGAGATCTTCACGCAGGCGTTCGGGTTCTCCGCCGCGCGCGCGAAGGCGCCGGCCCATGGCTCCCACTGCTGCTGATCGACGCGCGGCATGCCGTAGTGACAGATCACGACGCGGAGGTCGGGCAGTCGCTTCGCGAAGGTCTCGACGTGCTCGAGGTGACGCAGCTGGAAGGCGGAGAGGTCGAACGCGAGGCCTCGCTCCGCCAGCAGCGCGAGCGACTCGAGCACCGGCTCCCGCACGACCCAGTCGGGATCCGGCTCGTCGTGGATCAGATGGCGGATGCCCACGAGGCGACCCGGATGCGAGGCGAAGCGATCGAGCGCCCGCGCGGCGGCAGCCGGATCCGCGAGCGGCACCCAGCCGACGACGCCCGCCACGAAGCCCGAGCGCGCGGCCTCGTCGAGGAGGAACGCGGTCTCGGCCTCGCAGTCCGACGCCTGCACCGCGACGGTGCACGCGACGCCTGCCGCGCGCGCGAGCGGCGCGAGGTCGTCGGCGCCGAGGCGCCGCGCGAGCTGCGGCAGGAAGCGCAGGAACGGGTAGTCGATGCGCGCGGGGTCGAGGAAGTGGTGATGCGCGTCGATGACGAGGCTGGCCACGAGCAAGCGCGATTGTAAGCTGCGGCGCCATGCCGCCGCGCCTCTTCCCGCTGCCGCGCGTGCTGCGCGAACGCGGCGGCGAGGGCGCGCCCGCCGACGCGCCGATCCTCCACGAGCGCGACATCTCCTTGCCTCCGCAGGGCTACGCGCTCGCGATCGGCGACGGCCGCGTCCGTCTCGCGGCGAGCGACGCGGCGGGGCGTCGCTACGGCGAGGCAACGCTCGACGATCTCCGCGCGCAGACGCGGGGGCCGCTGCCCGCGCTCGAGATCCGCGACTGGCCCGCGCTCGCGGTGCGCGGCTACATGCTCGACGTCAGCCGCGACCGCGTGCCGACGCGCGCGACGCTCGAGCGCCTCGTGGATCTCCTCGCGCGCCTTCGCATGAACCATCTCGAGCTCTACGTCGAGCACGCGTTCGCGTACCGGGGTCACGAGGACGTCTGGCGCGACGCGTCGCCGCTCACGCCCGACGACCTGCGCTGGCTCGACTCCCGATGCGCCGAGCGCGGCATCGAGCTCGCGGCCAACCAGAACTGCTTCGGCCACATGGAGCGCTGGCTCCGCCACGCGCGCTACCGCGAGCGCGCCGAGGCGCCGGAGGGATTCGAGCTGTCTGGCCTCGGACGCAGGCCACCCGCGGTCCTAGCGCCAACCGCAGAGAACGCCGCGTTCGCGCTGAGTCTCGTGCGCGAGCTGATGCAGAACTTGAAGAGCCGCCGCGTCCACATCGGGTGCGACGAGACCTTCGAGCTCGGGCGCGGGAAGAGCCGTGCGGACGTGGAGGCGCGCGGCCGCGGTCGCGTCTACCTCGATCACCTGATGCGTCTCCTCTTGCCGCTGCGCGCCGAGGGCTGCGAGGTGCTCTTCTGGGGCGACATCGTGCGCGCGCACGCGGAGCTCGTGCCCGAGCTGCCGCGCGAGGGTCTCGTCGCGCTGGCGTGGCACTACGAGGCGCCACTCGAGCCCGCCTCGCTGCCGGACCCGGTGCGCGAGATCGCGGCGCGCTTCGGCATGACGGACGAGGTGCTGCGCGGCTTCTCCGGCGTGGTGCGGCCCTTCGCCGAGGCGGGCCGACCCTTCTGGGTGTGCCCCGGCACGTCGAGCTGGAACTCGCTCGTCGGACGCTGGCCGAACGCGCGCGCGAACGCTCTCGACGCGGCGGAGCAGGGCGCCGCGCACGGCGCGCAGGGCTTCCTGCTGACGGACTGGGGCGACCACGGCCACCTCCAGCCGCCGTCCATCTCGTTCGCGCCGCTCGTCTACGGCGCGGCCGTCGCGTGGAATCCGGCGGCGCACCGCGACCTCGACGTCGCGGCCGCGCTCGACGCGCTCGTCTTCGAGGACGAGGCGCGCGTCCTCGGCGCGCTCTGCGAGGCGATCGGCGCGGCGGGCGACGCAACTGGCGTCCGCGCGCTGAACGCGAGCCCGCTCTTCGCCGCGCTCGTGCCGTCCGCCAACGTGAGCGCCTTCGGGCGCGGCGAACCGGCGCAGATCGCGCGCGTGGTGTCGAGCCTCGAGGCCGCGCGCGAGCGCCTCGCCGACGCGCGCCCGCGCTGCGCCGACGGCGACACCGTCGTGCGCGAGCTCGCGCAGGCGATCCGGCTCGCGCGCCACGGCGCCAGGCGCATGCTGCGCGAGGCGGGAGGCGCCGCGCCGTCCGAGGCGTCGCTGCGGCGCGACCTCGAGGAAGCGATCGAAGAGCAGCGCGCCTGCTGGCGGCTCCGGAGCCGCGAGGGCGGCCTCGCCGACAGCGTCGCGCGCCTCGAGGCGACGCTCGCGCTCTACGGCGATGCGGGCTGAGGCGTCTCCGAAGTCTGGCCTCGCGCTCTGGGGCGGCGGGTTCCGCCCGTTCTTCCTCGCGGCCGCGCTCTACGCGAGCGTGCTCGTGCCCGGATGGGTCGCGATCTGGCTGGCGGTCGTGCCGGCTCCCGCGTGGCTCTGGCCCTCGGCGTGGCACGCGCACGAGATGCTCTTCGGGGTCGTCGCCGCCGCGATCGCGGGCTTCCTGACGACGTCGGTGCCCGTGTGGACGAGCACGCGTGCGCTCGCGGGGGCTCCGCTCGCCGCGCTCTTCGCGATCTGGCTCGCCGGCCGTGTCGCGATGGTCTTCGCAGGACGCGTGAGCGCCGGGTTCGTCGCGGCGATCGATCTGGCCTTCCTGCCGGCTCTCGCGCTCGTGCTGGCGCGCGCGCTGGTGCCCGCGCGCCAGCCGCGGAACCTCGGGTTCCTGCCCGTGCTCGCCGCGCTCTGGCTCTGCAACGCAGCCGTGCACGCGCAGGCCCTCGGCTTCGCCTGGCCCGCGTCGCAGGCGCTCCGCCTCGCGGTCGATCTCGTGGTCGTGCTGATCGTCGTGATCGGTGGGCGCATCACGCCGGCCTTCACGCGCAATGCGCTCGCGCGCGAAGGGGTCGACGCGCCGGTGCGATCTCGCCCCTGGCTCGACCGCGCGGCGATCGCCGCCGCAGTGGCGCTCGCCGTCGCCGACCTTCTCGCTCCGCGCACGCGTGTGAGCGGAGTGGTCGCGGGTATCGCCGCCGTCGCGCTCGCGGGTCGCATGCTGCGGCTGGCAGACGCTCCGCACGGTCCGCGATCCGCTGCTCTGGTCGCTGCATGCGGGGCTCGCGTGGGTCGTGGCCGGCTTCGCGCTGGTCGCCGTCTCCGACCTCGCGGGTGCGCCGCCCTCGCAGGCCGGGCTTCACGCGCTCTCCGCGGGCGCGATGGGAGCGATGCTGCTCGCGGTCATGACGCGGTGGCGCTCGGCCACACCGGTCGCGCGCTCGTGCTGCCGCGCGGCGCGGTCATTTGTTATGTGCTCGTCCACCTCGGGGCGCTGCTGCGCGTCACGGCCACCGCGATGCCCGCCTCTCCGCCGGCCCTGCTCGTCGCCGCGGGAGTCTCGTGGGCGGGAGCCTTCGCGCTCTACGCCGCGCTCTACGCGCCGATCCTGTGCGCGCCGCGCGTCGACGGCCGGCCCGGCTGAGCCCCGCGACGCCACTTCGCTACGTAAGCAGGAGATGATGGGTGGTGCGCGTACTGTGGCGTGGTCTGCCGGCGCGGGGCTCGCGCTCGGCTGCTCCGGGCCGCTGATCCGCGACATTCCGATGCTGCGGCCGGGCCATCCCACTTCGAGATCGAGCACGTCTCCCCGGTCCGCAGCCCGCAGTTCCGGCGCGCGGTGGGCAATCTGCTCGGACCGCAGATCGAGCCCGGCAACCGCGTCGAGACGCTCGTGAACGGCGACCAGATCTTCCCGTCGATGCTGGCCGCGATCCGCGGCGCCCGGCGCTCGATCGACCTCGAGTCGTACATCTACTGGAAGGGGGAGATCGGCGGAGCAGACGCGGATCTTCGAGCAGGAACTGCGCCGCTCGCAGCGCTTCCGCTACGAGGACTGGAAGCAGCTCTCCTGGTATCAGAAGGGCGTCGACTGGGTCGCGCGGGCGTTCCGCCGGGAGCTGTGATCGCCGGGACGGCGAGTGCGCGGCGCTCGACGGCACCCACCCGATGCGACACAGTCCCGCCGGGATGGGACGACTTCGTCTGGCGCTCGCATGCGCGCTGCTGTCGACCTCGAGCGGATGCTCCGTCGCGCTGCTCGGGGCGTCTTTCGAGCCGCCGCGGGCCGCGCCCGTCTCGGTGTCGCGCGTCGCGTGGCTGGCTCCCGTGCAGGTCACGGATGCGCAGATCGCCGATCGGAACGATCTCGAGCGCACCTTGGCCCCGTTGATCGCAACCTACACCCAGGACGCGAAGTATTTCCCGCGCGTGAACCTCCTCCCCGGGCACCCGGCCGACGGCGACGTCGTGCTGCACTTCGAGTTCGACCAGTATCAGCTCCAGCGCCAGCCGCATCCGGCTGCTTTGCCTTTCTTTCTCTTCGGGCTCTACGGGCCCTACTGGGCCTTCGGGGGACCGGTCGACCGCGACGTCGCGATGCTCTCGGGTGGGCTTCGCATCGAGGACTCCGCGGGAAACGCGCTCGCGGATTCTCGCGGCCACTTCGAGGATACGCACGACGTGTCGGTTTACTCCATGGACCACGAGTTTGGTAATTCCATGAAGGCGCGCACGGACCTGGTGCGCGCGCTGCTCGACGATGCGGTGGGCCAGCTCGCGCGCACGGGTGCGACAGGTGCGCCAACGCCCGGGTCCGGAGCGTGAGACCGAAAGGAGTCGCCTGCCTCGGAATCGCGACAGCGGTCGGGCTCTGCGGCTGCGTCACGTTTCGTCGCGGCGAGCTGCCCCACACCGCGTGGCCCGTCGCGGCGGCGCCGGCGAAGCATTCGGTCAGCGTGGTCGTAGCCCCCGACTCGATGACGACCAACGGAGTACCGGTCGACGTTCCGATCGCCTGGGTCTCGTCCGCCGGCGAGCGCATTCGCAAGACCTATGCGGACTCGGGCCTCTTCACCGCGCTTCTCGACGAAGACGAGCTCGCAGACCTGCGTTCCGAGGTGCACCTGTCGCAGATCAGCGAGTTCAGCAAACCGCTCTTCGCGCTCTGCAGCTTCACGGGCGCGCTCGTGCCGGTGAGAGGCGTCGATCGCTACACGATGCGGACCGAGCTGAAGAACGCGGAAGGCGACGTCCTGCTCTCGATCGAGAGATCCGAGACGGTGGTGACCTGGGTTCAGGCCTTCCTCGTCTTCGCCGTGCCCTTCCAGCCCAATATGCCGTTCTTTCATTACGACGTGAACGGCGCGCTCGCCAGCAAAATGGGCTTCTCGACGGAAGCGAAACGGCTGATGCGCGATCTCTCGCGGGCGACGCTCGACGAGGCGCACGCGAAGGGCGTGCTGTAGGCCGGTCTACGAGAGCGCCGGGATCACCTTCTCGCCGAGCAGCTCGATCGACCGCATCACCGCGCGGTGCGGGATCTTGTAGGGGTTCACCAGGCACAAGAGCATGTCGCAGCCGGACGCCGCGTAGCGCTGGCCGATCTCGATGCAGCGCGCGGGGTCGCCGACCATCGCCGCGCCCGAGTCGCGGATGTAGTCGAAGTTCATCTGGTCGAGGCCGCCGCTGTCGCGAGCGGTCTTCATGTCGCCGGCGTAGGCGTAGTTGCCGAGGTCCTTGCCGGCCTGCCAGTCCGCGACCGCGGCGATCTGCTTCGCGCCGACGATCGGGTACCAGACCATCGACTCGGCGGCCTCGGAGAATGCTCGCTCGTTCGTGTCGGCGCAGTGGACCATGGTGAAGGTGGCGGCCTGGTCGTTCATGAACTTGCCGACCGGCTGCTTGCACTGCGCGATGCCGGCGCGGTAGGCGTCGACCTTCTCCTTGAACGATTCGGGCGGCAGGCCCACCGCGAACGAGCAGAGCCCGATGCCGAGACGACCCATTTCGGTGTGGCCCTCGAGCGACGTCGTGGCTCCCCAGATCGGCGGGTGCGGCTGCTGGAGCGGCTTCGGCAGCACGCGCCGTCGCGGGATCGACCAGTATTTGCCCTTCAGTTCCACCTCGTCGTTCGTCCAGCAGTCGACGACGTGCCCGAGCGCCTCGCGCCACATCGGCCGCGTCTCCCTCGGGTCGATGCCGAAGCCCTCGAGCTCGAGGCGCGTGGCCGAGCGGCCGGTGCCGAACTCGACGCGGCCGTCGGAGAGCAGGTCGAGCACGGCGACCGACTCGGCGGTCCGCACCGGGTGGTTGTAGGGGCGCGGCAGCAGACGCACGCCGTAGCCGATGCGCATCGTCGAGGTCTTCGCCGCGATGTGTCCGTAGAGCACCTCGGGGTTCGAGCAGTGCGAGTACTCCTCGAGGAAGTGGTGCTCGACGGTCCAGAAGCTGTGGAAGCCCGCCTGTTCGCCGAGCACCGCCTGCTCCACCACCTCCTTGTACGCGCGGTGTTCGCTGTCGCGCAGCCACGGGCGCGCCACGGGGATCTCGTAGAACAGGGCGACCTTCATCGGGACTCCTTCCGTGCAGCGGCGCCGGAAAGGAGCCGTGCGGCCGCGAGCAGGCGCTCTCGCAGCGGGTAGTCGCTGCGCGAGACCCAGTTGATCAGGATGCCGGTGTAGGTGGCGACGGCCATGTCGGCGAGGAAGTCGCGCTCGCTGCGGTCGCCGCTGCCGGCGAAGAGCGCGGCGAAGGCCTCGTGCAGGCGGCGGTCCTCGGCGTTGTCGACCTGCGAGACCCGGATCCACTCGAGGATCAGCTCGCGCGCGAGCGGTCGCGAGCCGGCCTCCGCCTCGGCCGCCGCGCTCTCGAAGAAGCGCGCGAGCCGCTCGCGCGGCGTGGCTCCCGCGCCGCGCGCCTCGCCGAGGATCTGCATCAGGCGCGCGAGCGAGTCGCGCGCGAGCTCCTCGATCAGGTGCTGCTTGGTCGGGAAGTGGTTGTAGAAGGTCTTCTCCGCGACGTCCGCGGCGTCGGCGATCTCGAGCGCGGTGGTGTCGGAGAACCCCTGGCGCTCGAAGAGCGCGGTCGCGGCGCGCGCGATGCGGTCGTGCACCTCGCGCTTGCGGCGCTCGCGCCGCGTCTCGCCGTTCCCGTGCTGGACCATTGCGCTCATCGGGGATCGAAGTGAGGAATCACGTGCTTCCCCATCAGCTCGATCGTCTGCATCACGTGCTCGTGCGAGATGCGGTACGGGTTCACGAGGCAGAGCAGCAGATCGGCGCCGGTGGCCTCGTACGCGCGGCAGCGCCGCAGCACCTCGTCGGGGTCGCCGCAGACGCAGGCGTTCATCTCGCGCAGGATGTCGAAGGTGAGCTTCTCGTGGAGCCCGCCCTCGACGATCTGCTGCGCGCCCGTCAGGTACTCGTAGCTGCCGAGCTCGCGCTTCTCCTCCTGGAGCCAGCGCGCGACCGACGACACCAGCTCGGCGCTGCGCTTCGGGTACCACTCGAACGACTCGCGCGCGATCGCGTAGCTCTCGCGCGCGGTCGGCGCGCAGTTGACCAAGGTGAAGGCGGCGGCGCGGTCGTTCACGAAGCCGGCGAGCGGCTGCTTGCACTCCGCGATGCCGGCGCGGTAGATCGCGATCCGCTTGGCCAGCTCCTCCGGCGGCGTGCCGACCGTGAAGGAGAGCAGGCCGAGCCCGAGGCGGCCCATGATCGCGTGGCCCTCCTCGCTGCCGGTCGCCGCCCACACCGGCGGGTGTGGCTGCTGGAGCGGCTTCGGCAGCACGCGGCGCCTCGGCATCGACCAGTGCTTCCCCTGGAATTCGTACTCGTCGTGCGTCCAGCAGCCGACCACGTGCTCGAGCGCCTCGCGCCACATGCCGCGCGTGTCGTCGGGCCGGATGCCGAAGCCCTCGAGCTCGGTGCGCGTGGTCGAGCGGCCGGTGCCGAAGTCGACGCGGCCTCCGGAGACGAGGTCGAGCACCGCGACCGACTCGGCCGTGCGCACGGGATGGTTGTACGGCTTCGGCAGCAGGCGCACGCCGTAGCCGATGCGCATCGTCTTCGTGCGCGCGGCGATCGCGCCGTAGAGCACCTCGGGATTCGAGCAGTGCGAGAACTCCTCGAGGAAGTGGTGCTCGACGGTCCAGAACGCGCGGAAGCCCATCTTCTCGCCGAGGACCGCCTGCTCGATCGTGTGCTGGTAGGCCTCGTACTCGGCGGACGGCGACCAGGGCCTAGGGACCGGGATCTCGTAGAAGAGCGCGAACTGCACGGCGCCTCCGATCGCCTCAAGAAGAATGGGAGGCGCAAACTACTACAGGTGGCTTGACGGGTAAAGCCGGCTGTAACGATACTGAGCTGCGCAACGAGCGGAGGAGGACGCGAGATGGCCTTCGATCTCTTGATCCGGGATGCGCGCGTGGTCGACGGCACCGGCATGCCCGCCTTCGCCGCGGACGTCGCGGTGTCGGGCTCGCGCATCGCGCGCATCGGCCGCATCCGCGAGCGCGCGCGGCGCGTGGTCGACGCGGGCGGGCGCGTGCTCGCGCCGGGCTTCATCGACGTGCACACACACTACGACGTGCAGCTCGACTGGGATCCGCTCGCGACACCGTCGTGCTGGCACGGCGTGACGACCGTCGTCACGGGCAACTGCGGCTTTACGCTAGCGCCCGCGAAGCCCGAGGACGTGCCGTGGCTCGCGGCCATGCTCTCGCGCGTCGAGGGCATGCCGGCGGCCGCGCTCGCCGAGGGCTTCCGCTTCGCCGGCGGCGGCTTCGGCGACTTCTGGAAGCGACACGAGGGCGCGCTCGGCGTGAATGCGGGCTCGTACGTCGGGCACTGCGCGGTGCGGCGCTACGTGATGGGAGAAGCCGCGTCGGAGCGCGCCGCGACGGCGGTCGAGATCGCGGCGATGCAGGAGCTCGTGCGCGCGGCGATGCGCGAGGGCGCGCTCGGCTTCTCGACCTCGCAGCTCGAGATCCACGCCGACGATCAGGGGCGCGGCGTGCCATGCAATCACGCGTCGCCCGAGGAGATCGTCGCGCTGTGCGCGGTGCTCGCGGAGTTCGACCGCGGTGCGATCGAGTTCATCCCGCGCTCGCTCGCGCAGGGCTACGACGACGCCGACCGCGCGCTGATCCTCGAGATGTACCGCGTGTCGGGCCGCCCGATCGAGCTGAACGTGCTGACGCCGACTCCCGCGCACCCGATGGGCTGGCAGCAGATCCTCGACTTCGTGCGCGAGTCGTGGCGGCAGGGCGTGCGCCTGCACCCGCAGTTCACGACCAACCGGCTCGAGCTGCACCTGAAGCTCGCCGACACGTTCGTGTTCGACGAGATGCCGGTGTGGCGCGAGGTGCTGACGCAGCCCGAGCCCGCGCGCTCGCAGCGCCTGCGCGACCCGGCGGTGCGCGCGCGGCTGCGCGCGGCCTGGGACGATCCGGCCGAGCGCGCGGTGGCGTTCGACCTCGGCGACCTCGAGATCGAGAGCGTGCGCGACGCGGAGCACGCGGGCTGGGTCGGACGCGGCGTGCGCGAGCTCGCGCAGGAGCGCGGCCGCGACTCCTTCGACACGTTCTTCGAGCTCGCGCTCGCGGAGGGCCTCGAGACCGGCTTCCGCACGCGCACGCCGGAGATCGGAGTGAAGTTCATGCGACACGTGGTCGAGACGGGCGTGCGCGACCCGCTCGTGATGGCCGGCTCGAGCGACGGCGGCGCGCACCTCGCGTCCTTCACCGGCGCCGACTACAGCACGCGCCTGCTGGCGGAGTGGGTGCCCGAGGCGCTGAGCCTCGAGCAGGCGATCTGGCGCCTGTGCGGCATGCCGGCCACCGTCCACGGGCTCGTCGACCGTGGCTTCCTGCGGGTCGGCGCGAAGGCGGACCTCGTGCTCTTCGACCCCGCGACGCTCGCGGCCGGCGACGCGCGGCTCGCGCGCGACTTCCCCGGCGGCACGGAGCGCTACATCACCGACGCGCGGGGCTACGCGCTCTGCGCGGTGAACGGCGTGGTTCTGCTCGAGGACGGCGTCCACACGGGCGCGCTGCCCGGCGAGGTGCTGCGCGGCGGCTGATGCCGGAGGGTGCCTCCCACGTCGCCGAGGGGGCGAGGCAGAGGTCCCCTGCGGCGGCCATCTGTTCCTCCTCGGGGACCTCTGCCTCGCCCCCTGACTCGGGCGGCCTTGTTAGAGGGCTTTCCAGCGGCGCGAGAGCGAGAGTCGCAGCTTGCGCTGCTCGACCTCGTGCAGCGCGGCGGCGCGCTCCTCGAGGTCCGCGCCGAAGCGCTCGAGTTCGGGGCCCGAACGCGCCGCGGCGAGGCGAGCCTGGAGCTCGTAGAAGAGCGCCGAGTACTCGCCGCAGAGCTCGCGGATGAAGTGGAACGAGCTGCGGTGGATCGGCGATGGGCCGAGGCGCTTGATCGCCGCCTGGTGCTCGGGCGTCGCGTAGCCCTTGTGGCGCGCGAGACCGTAGCCCGGGTGCTCGCGGTCGAGCGCGTCCATCAGCGCGTCGCGGTGCGTCTTCGCGATGATCGAGGCCGCCGCGATCGAGTAGTTGATGCCGTCGCCCTTCTGGAAAGTGTTCTGCGGCAGCTCGACGCCGGGAACCGTGCGCGCGTCGACGAGCAGGTGCTCGGGCCGCTCGGGCAACGCCTCCACCGCGCGCCGCATCGCGAGCAGCGCGGCGCGGTAGATGTTGTGCAGGTCGATCTCCGCGACGCTCGCGACGCCGACGCCGACCGACGCGTGCTTCCGGATCTCCTCGGCGAGCCGCTCGCGCGTCGGCGCGTCGAGCCGCTTCGAGTCGTCGATGCCCGCGAGCTCGCGGTGCGGCGGGAAGCAGACGGCCGCCGCCACCACCGGCCCCGCGAGCGGGCCCGTGCCGGCCTCGTCCACGCCCGCGATGCGCGCGACGCCCTGACGCCAGAGCACGCGCTCGAAGTTCAGCATCGCGTCGAGGCGCAGCCGCTCGCTGCGCTCGCGCTCGAAGCGCCGCCGCGCGGGCTCGTAGAGCGCGCGCACGCCGCTGCGCGGGTCGCGCTTCAGGCCCTCCACCAGCTGCGCGGTCAGCGGTCCGTCCGAGAGCAGCCTGCGGACTTCCGCGAGCGGGAAGCGGGAGAGGTCTCGGGCCACGGCCGGCATCCTAGCCCGCGAGGACGACCGCATCGCGTAGAATGCGCGGATCACGACGCGGAGGAGAGCCGGCAGTGACGCAGCGCCGCGGGATCGCTCTCGGGTGGCTCGAGACCGTGGTGCTCGATCAGCTCTGGGCCCACGGCGCGGCCGACGTGGCGACCATGCACGCCCGCGCGGGCGCGCCGCGCGAGCTCTCCCGCAACACGATCCAGTCGACGCTCGAGCGGCTGTACCGCAAGGGCCTCGCCGATCGGTACAAGTGCGGTCGCGCCTACGAGTACCGAGCGCGTCTCACGCGCGGCGAGTGGCTGACGCAGTCGCTCTCGCGGCTGCTCGACGCGACGCCCGGAACCGATTCGGCGCTGGTGCTCTCGGCGTTCGTCGATCTCGCCGAGCGAACCGGCGAGGCGAACCTCGAGGCGCTCGAGGCGCTGGTGCGCGCACGGCGTCGCGAGCGAGGAGATCCGACATGAGCGCCGAGCTCGGCACGCTCGCCCTCTCGCTCCTCGCGCTGCTGGGCTTCGGGGTGCTCACGTCGCTCGGCTCGGCGCTCGCGTGGCCCGCGCTGGAGCGGAGTCTGCGCGGCAGCCACCCAGCGCAGCGGGCGCGCTGGCTCTTCGCCTTCGCGACAGCCGCGACCTGGCTGCCGCTGCTGCTGCTGTGCCTGTGTCTCGCGCCGGGCTTCCTGGCCCTGATCGGCGTGAGTCAGGATCACTGCCTGCGCCAGTCGGACCGCGCGCATCTCTGCTTCGCCCATCCGAGGCTGGCGCTCTCGCTTCCGCTCGGGATCGTGCTCTCGGCCGCGATCGCCGTGCTCGTCGCGGGCGGCGTGCGCGGGGCGCGGCGACTCGCGCGCTGGCACGACGAGCTCAGCGGATTGGGTCTGGCCGGAGGCGTCTCGCTCGCCTCGGGCGCGCGGCGGATCGACTCGCCGCGTCCCTTCTCGGTGACGCTCGGCCTGTGGCGTCCCGAGATCTGGGTGTCGAGCGCGCTCGTCGAGGCGCTGCCGAGCGCGCAGCTCGAGATCGTCGTCGAGCACGAGCGGGCGCACGTGCGTCGCAGGGATTCGCTGCGACGCCTCGTCGCCGCGGTGCTCTCCCGGCCGCATCTGCCGATCGTCCGGCGTCGCGTGCTGGCGGAGCTCGCACTGGCCTGTGAAGAGGCGTGCGACGAGTCGGCCGCGCGCCTCGGGGACCGACTGGCCGTCGCGGAGACCGTGCTCGCGGTGGAGCGCCTGATCGCGCAGGCCACGCCTCATCCGAGTCTCGTCGGCTTCGGCGATGGCGGCGTGGCGGAGCGGGTGCGCAGCCTGCTCGAGCCGGCGCCCGCCGAGCCTGCGTCCGCACTCCACTGGTGGCTGGGGTCGGCGCTCGCGATCGGCGCTATGTGGCTCGCGCACCCGCTGCACCACCTGACGGAGCGCTGGCTCGGCTGGCTTCTCAGCGTGCTCTGACGAAAACCGATCCATGGTCGGTCTCGGGCGCTACGCATAGAGTGCGCGCCCGTGTCCATCCGGTGTCGCGACTGGCGCGATTCTCTCGCGACGCCGCGCGGACTGCTCGTCCGCCTCGTGTTCGCGCTCCTGCTCGCGAACGCCCCGCCGTCCGCGGCCCAGGACGCGCCGGATGATGCGGTGCCCGACGCGCAGGTGGACGAAGTGCAGACGGAGGCGCCGAGCGATCAGCCGCCGAAGGCCGACGTGATGGTGATCCGCGGGCGCGCAGACAGCCAGGTCGGCGTCGCGGACTCGGCCTCCGAGGGCACGATCGGCGCCGAGGAGATCGAGGAGCGCCCGCTCGCGCGACCGGGTGAGGTGCTCGAGACGGTGCCCGGCCTGATCGCGACGCAACACAGTGGCGGCGGCAAGGCCAACCAGTACTTCCTGCGCGGCTTCAACCTCGATCACGGCACCGACTTCGCGACCTTCATCGATGGCGTGCCCATCAATCTGCCGTCGCACGGGCATGGCCAGGGCTACACCGATCTGAACTTCATGATTCCGGAGCTGATCGACCGCGTCGACTACCGCAAGGGCGTCTACTACCCGGACCTCGGCGACTTCTCCTCCGCCGGCGCCGCGAACATCGAGTACGTCGACACCTTGCCGACGAAGATCGTGCAGGCCGAGGCCGGCATGTACGGCTACGGGCGCGGTCTCGTCGCGGGATCGCAGCCGATCGGACCGGGGAATGCGCTGCTCGCGCTCGAGATCTACCACGACGACGGACCCTGGGAGCACGAGGACGACTTCTGGAAGGGCAACGCTGTGGCGAAGTTCAGCGCCGGCGCCGCGCAGAGCGGCTACAGCGTCACGGCGTCAGCCTACTCGGGCGACTGGGACGCGACCGACCAGATCGCGCGGCGCGCGCTGAATCTCCCCGACTTCGGCCGCTTCGACTCGCTCGACAAGAGCGACGGCGGCCGCTCGCAGAAATACATGCTCTACGGCGAGTGGCACCGCGCCGACGAGAACTCCGCCACGCGCGCGTTGCTCTACGGCTTCTACCAGAACCTCGAGCTCTACTCCGACTTCACCTACTACCTCACGAGTCCGCAGGGCGATCAGATCGAGCAGACCGATCGCCGCTGGGTCGGCGGCGGCACGGCCAGCCAGACGTTCTTCCACTCGCTATTCGGGCGCGAGATGCAGAGCACCCTCGGCTTCCAGGTCCGCAGCGACTCGATCGACAACGGGCTCTTCCAGACGGTCGACCGCAACCGCACCGCCAAGGTCGACTGGGATGGAAATCCGATTCCCTCCACGACTCGCAACGACGACATCTGGGAGGCGAGCCTCGCGCCCTACGTCGAGAGCCGGATCCAGTGGCTCGAGAAGGTGCGCAGCGTCGTCGGAGCGCGTCTCGACTACTTCCACTTCGACGTGAACGGCGTCTCGCACGCGGACTCCGGCAAACACGACGACGTGATCGCGAGCCCGAAGGGCAACCTGGTCTTCGGCCCGTGGTGGGACTCGGAGCTCTATCTCTCGGCCGGCATGGGCTTCCACAGCAACGACGCGCGCGGCGTCACCGCCAAGATCGACTCCGCGGATCCGCTCGTCCGCACCTACGGCGCGGAGGTCGGCGTCCGCACCGCCGCGATTCCACACCTCCAGAGCACGGCGGCCTTCTGGTGGCTCGACTCCGACTCGGAGCTCGTCTTCGCAGGGGACGCCGGCACCACGGAGGCGACGCGTCCGAGCCGACGCTACGGAGTGGAGTTCGCGAACTACTACAGCCCGCTCGACTGGCTGACGCTCGACTTCGACTGGTCGTGGTCGCACACGCGCTTCACCGACCACATCGGCCCGCCGCAGCCGGAGGGCGACTACGTGCCGGGCTCGATCGAGCAGGTGATCGCCGCCGGGGTGACCGTGCACGATTTCCACGGCATCCTCGCGTCGCTGCGGCTGCGCTATTTCGGCCCGCGACCGCTGATCGAGGACGACAGCGAGCGCTCGCACGAGACGATCCTGCTCGGCGCGCTGCTCGCCTACGACATCGACTCGACCTGGCGCGTGTCGGCCGAGATCTTCAACCTGCTCGACCGCAACGACTCGGAGATCGACTACTACTACGCCTCCTGTCTCAAGAACGAGACACCGCCGACGGGCACCTGCCGCGCGCCGAGCAGCATCAACCCCTCGGCCAGCGGCATCGACGACATCGAGTTCCACCCGGTCTACCCGATCTCGGTGCGCGCCGCGCTGACCGCGCGCTTCTGAGCGGGGCGTCGCACTCCAGTGACGGGGCGTGCAGCCTCTCTCGCGTTGCATGGCCGGACACGACGTTCCGGCGCACGACTCCGTCGACGGAGCGCCGACAGTCCGAGCGAAAACGGAGGACCCTGGGGTTCAGCCCCCAGAGTCTTCCGCACATGGGGTTGGCAAGGCTGACATAACGACGGCTCTCGGACATTCGGTTCCCCGCTCGAATGTCCTAAGCCGCGATTGTCCTATCCGCTCGTCTACTCGGTGATCGCGATGTTCTGCGTGCTCGGGTCCCCGTGCTCGCGCGGATCATCTTCCCGGAGGCGTCACTCGCGCCGATCGTGTTCGGCGGGATCGCGCTCGGGATCGTCTTCGCGTTCTGCGCGCTCGCGGGCCGGATCCTCGAGTAGCCTCCGTCAGCCTGGCGCGACGCCGCTCGCCGGGATGGTCTTGGCGGCGAGGAAGCGCGGCCGAGTGCACAGCGCGAGCGCCGGCACGACGGTGAGCGTCGCGAGGCAGCTCGTCGTCATCATCAACGCCACGTAACCGCCGAGCTGGCGCCAGAGCGCGAAGTCGCTGGCGCACAGCGTCAGGTTCCCGGCCGCGATCGCCGACGCCACGAAGAAGATCGCGCGGCCGCTCGTGCGCAGCGTCGATGCGATCGCCGCCTCGAGCGAGTGCCCGGTGTGCACCTCCTCGCGCAGCCGGAAGAGCAGGTAGATCGCGAAGTCCGCGCCGATCGAGACGCCCATCGCGATGTAGCTCGCCGTCGCAAAGGAGAGCCAGCTGCCGATCCAGCCCATCGTGCCGAGGTTCACGAGCGCGGAGCACACGAGCGGCGCGAGCACGAGGAGCCCCGCTGCGAGCGAGCGGAAGACGAGCGCCGAGAGCACGAAGATCACCGCCGCGATCTGGGCCATGTTCTCGAGCTTGTGCAGCACCACGGTCGAGTTGGTGGCCGCCGCCTGGCCGAGCTCGCCGCCGCCGACGAGGACGCGCACGCCGGGCGGGAACTCGCGCGCCGCGACCGCGCGCAGCTTCGCGAAGAGCCGCTCCACCCACGCGACGCGGTCCACGCGCGAGAGCGCGTGGATCGCTCCGGTGGCGCGGTCGGCGCTCGCCACGCGCGCGAGGTCGTCGGGCTGGAAGAGCAGCATCATCTGCTCGACCGCCTCGCGCGAGTCGGGGATCTCGAGCGCCCCGTCGCGTCCGCCCTCGAGCGCGCGGTTCATCACCGCGACGTAGTCGGCGAGCGAGAGCGTCCCGGTGATCGCGTCCTCCTCGCGGAAGGCGCGCTCGAGCGCGAGCATGCCCCGCAGCACCGCGGGATCGAGCAGCGCGTCGGGCGCGTCGCCCTCGATGAGCACGCGGATCGTCGAGGTGCCCGTGAAGTGAGCGCGGATCGCGTTGTCCGCGGCGATCACGGGCGCGTCGCGATCGAACCACGAACGGAAGGCGCTGTTCACTTCGATGCGCGCGATGCCCGCCGCCGCCGCGCCGACCGCGACGACGGCCACAACGAGGACGGCGCGCGGCCATCCGAGCACGAGCTGCGCGATGGCCTCGAGCGCGCGATCGAGGAAGCGGTGGCTCCGCTCCGCGAGCGCCTCCGCCGAGCGCGGCGCGCGCAGCAGCGACCGACACGCCGGGATGAAGGTGAGCTCGAGCACGAGCGTCGAGAGGATCCCGAAGGCCGCCATCAGCCCGAAGTCGCGCACGGCCGGAATGCCGAAGGTGGCGAGCGACGCGAAGCCCGTCGCGGCGATCCCGCATGCGATTGCCATCACGGGCCCGATCCGCAGCAGCGACGCCGTGACCGCGGCGCGGTTCTCGCCGAGCTCGCGATACGACTCGTAGTAGCGCTTCAGGATCTGCACGGCGTGGCCCGCCGCGACCGAGAGCACGAGCACCGCCGTGATCGCCGTCCACGGCGTCAATCTGAAGCCGAGCGCCGCCGTGATGCCCATCGCCCAGACGACCGAGAGGCCCGCCGTCACGAGCGGCAGCACCACCGCCTGCAGCGTGCGGAATGCCTCGAAGTGCACGACCGCGATCACCGCGAGCGCGAGCAGCACGAGGGGCACGATGCGGTGCGTGGCGTCGTTCAGCGCCGCGAGCGCGGACGGCTGGCCGCCGACCCAGATCTCGGTGCGCGCGTCGCGCTCGCGGGCAGCGAGCGCCTCGATGCCCGCAGTGATGCGCTCGGTCGGCGCGTCGTCGGCGAAGTCGGCGAGGATCATCGCGCCGCGCGCGTCCGGCGTGACGAGCGTGCCGACGTACATCGGGTACGAGAGGATCCGCGCGCGCAGCGCGGCGAGCGCCGCGGGATCGGACGGCGGCTCGGCCGGCACGAGCGCGTCGACGCGCACGGTCTCGCCGTCCGCGTCGATCGCCTTCACGCGCGGCGCCGTGATCGACAGCACGCCCGAGGGCTTCACGCCCGGGAGCTGCGCGACGCCGTCGGTGATGCGGCGGATCTTCCCGAGCGTCACCGGATCGACGACGTCGCCGTCGCGCACGCCGATCGCCACGATCGCGGTCTGACCCTGCGCGAGCCGCTCGGCGAGCCGGTCGTCGATCCGCGTGTAGGGATGGCCCGCGGGCACCTCGTCGGAGAGCAGCACCTCGAGCCGGAGATCGCGGAGTGCTGCGCCAAGCGCGACCGTGAGCACCAGCACCGCCCCGACCACCCAGCGCGGGTGGCGCGTGACGATGCGGGCGATCCGATCCACGCGCGTCGAGATACCGGGTTCGAGCGTCCTTTTCCACCGGCCGCCACATGGGGCTGACGATTACGACGGCTCTCGAACGTCTATCCGATCTCGGTGCGCGCCGCGCTGACCGCGCGCTTCTGAGCGGGGCGTCGCGCTCCAGTGACGAGGCGTGCAGCCTCGCTCGCGTTGCATGGCCGGACACGACGTTCCGCCGCAGCGAGGCACGTGCGTTGCACACGCCTCGGGCGAGGTGTCGACCATGCAGATCTCGCCGATCCCGACGCTCGACGACGAGACGAACCAGATCCGGTTGCTGACCGCGCAGCTCGTCACGCAGGAGGTGATCCCGAACGAGCACTTCCTGCGCCGCGGCGCCGACGCGGCGGAGCACTTCGCGCGCATCCAGGCGCGGGTCAAGCAGGCGGGGCTGTGGGCGCCGCACCTGCCCGCCGAGTACGGCGGCATGGGGCTCGGTTTCCTCCAGCTCGCCTACATGTACGAGATCCTCGCGTGGAGTCCGTACTCGAGCGCGCTCTTCGGGATCATGGCGCCGAACTCGGGGAATGCGCGCATCCTGGTGCAGTACGGCAGCGACGCGCAGAAGAAGGAGTGGCTCGAGCCGCTCGTGGCGGGGCGCCTGCAGTCGTGCTTCGCGATGACCGAGCCCGATCGCGCGGGATCGGATCCGCGCTCGCTCCGCACCCGGGCGGTACGAGATGACGAATCGTGGGTGATCACCGGGCACAAGTGGATGGTCTCGAACGTGAGCCGCGCCGACTTCGCGATCGTGATGTGCCGTACCGAGGAGGGCGACGGCGACGACAACGCGCGCATGACGCAGATCATTGTCCCTACGCGCATGCCGGGCTTCCGGGTCGTGGGCGATGTGCCGGTGTGGGGGGAGGCAAGCGGCCACCACGGCGAGATCATCCTCGACCACGTGCGCGTGCCGCTCGAGAACCAGCTCGGCGCGCGCGGCTCGGGCCACCGCGCCGCCCAGGACCGGCTCGGCGCCGGTCGCGTCTACCACTGCATGAACTGCGTGGGCCAGATGTGGCGCGCCTTCGATCTGATGGTGCGGCGCGCGATGGAGCGCGAGGTGCACGGAGGGCTGCTCGAGACGAAGCAGTTCGTGCAGGGCTTCATCGCCGACTCCTACATGGACATCCAGGCGGCGCGCCTGCTGACGATCCGATGCGCCGAGCAGATCGAGCGCGGAGCCGACGCGCGCACCGACATCTCCGCGATCAAGGTGTTCGTGCCGGCGGCGCTCTCGCGCGTGGCCGACCGCGCGATCCAGGTCCACGGCGCGCTCGGAGTGTCCGCCGACCTGCCGCTCGAGGCGATGTATCGCGGCGCACGCACGCTGCGACTCGCCGACGGCCCCGACGAGGTGCATCGCATCCTGATCGCGAAGAACGTGCTGGCCGCGTACCACCGAGGGGAGTCGTGGGACTTCGGCCTCTAGCTGCTCGCTCCGCGTGCTACCTGACGGGAGGAGGCGGGCGATGCAGGCGCGCGCATTTGGAGCGACCGGGCGACAGGTTCCCGTGATCGGGCAGGGCACGTGGAACCTCGAACGCGATGACGAGAAGTCGGCCGTCGCGGCGCTCCGCCGCGGGCTCGACCTCGGCCTGACCCACATCGACACCGCCGAGATGTACGGGCGCGGGGCGGCGGAGCGGCTCATTGCGAAAGCGATCGAGGGACGGCGCCACGAGGTCTTTCTGGTCTCGAAGGTGCTGCCCGAGAATTCGTCGCGCGCCGGGACCTTGCGCGCGTGCGAGCGCTCGCTCGAGCGGCTCGCGACCGATCATCTCGATCTCTATCTCCTCCACTGGCGCGGGGCGGTGCCGCTCGAGGAGACCGTCTCGGCGTTCGAACAGCTCCGCGCGGACGGGAAGATCCGCGCCTGGGGCGTCAGCAACTGCGACGTGGAGGACCTCGACGAGCTCGCGAAGCTGGCGCCGATCGAGAGGGTCGCCTGCAACCAGGTGTTGTACCACCTCGAGGAGCGCGCGATCGAGCACGCCGTGCTGCCGTGGTGCGAGCGGCGCGGCGTCGCGCTGGTCGGCTACAGCCCGTTCGGCACCGGCAGCTTTCCGTCGGCGCGCGGCCGCGGCGGCCGCGTGCTGCAGGAGGTGGCCGACGCGCACGGCGCGACGCCGCGACAGGTGGCGCTCGCTTTCCTGGTGCGCCGGCCGCCACTCTTCGCGATCCCGAAGGCGTCGGACCCGCGGCACGTCGAGGACAACGCCGGCGCAGGTGAGCTGCGGCTCACGCCCGAAGAGATCGCGCGGATCGAGCAGGCCTTCCCGCTCGGCCGCCGCCCGCGATCGTTGCCCACGATCTAGTTCTGAACTTCAACACGGCAGGGGCCCCGCACCTCGGCCCCAGGCCGCTAGCGCGCGGGCAGCCCGATGGTCTTCGTCTCGAGGTACTCCTCGAAGCCCTCGACGCCCATCTCGCGCCCGACGCCGCTCTGCTTGTAGCCGCCGAAGGGCGAATCGGGCGCGAACCACATGCCCCCGTTCACGCCGACGGTGCCGGTGCGCAGGCGACGCGCGACCGCGAGCGCGCGCTCCTCGGAGCCCGAACTGACCTGACCCGAGAGCCCGTAGAGCGAGTCGTTCGCGATGCGGACCGCGTCGTCGTCGCCGTCGTGCGGGATTACGACGAGCACGGGGCCGAAGATCTCCTCCTGCGCGACCGTCATGTCGTTACGCACGTCGGCGAGCAGAGTCGGCTCGACGAAGAAGCCCTTCGGCATCTGCGCGGGGCGCTTGCCGCCGACCACCAGGCGCGCGCCTTCCTGCACGCCCTTCTCGATGTAGCCGAGCACGCGGTCCTGCTGGCGCCGGTTGATCTGCGGCCCCTGGATGTTCTTCGGATCGGTGGGATCGCCGTAGTTCACGGCGCGGAAGGCCTGCTCGAGGATCGCGATGCCCTCGGAATAACGAGCGCGCGGGATCAGCAGGCGCGTGGTGATCGCGCAGCCCTGACCGCCGTGCATGCAGACCATGCTGGCGCCGGGCAGCACCGCCTCGAGCTTCGCGTCGTCGAGCACGATGTTCGCCGACTTCCCGCCGAGCTCGAGGAAGACCTTCTTCACCGTGTCCGCGCCGGCCGCCATGATGCGGCGCCCGACCGCGGTCGAGCCGGTGAACGACAGCATGTCGACGCGCGGGTCCGAGCACAGCAGCTCGCCGACGCGCGCCGGATCCAGCGACGTCACCACGTTGAAGACGCCGGGCGGGATGTCCGTGTGCTCGGCCACGACCTTCGCGATGAAGGTCGCGTTCCACGGCGTGTCGGGCGCTGGCTTCAGCACGATCGTGTTGCCCGCCGCGAGCGCAGGGCCGACCTTCGCGAGGTTCACCTGGAGCGGGAAGTTCCACGGCGTGATGCAGCCGACCACGCCGGTCGCCTCCTTGCGCACGACGCGGCGGCTCTTCATGCCGAAGAACTCGTGGACACCGAGGTCGCGCTCGAAGTCGTAACGGCCGAGCAGGTTCGCGACCCACGCGAGATCGCGGATCACCGAGTCGCCCTGCGGGCCGTAGGTCAGCATGATCGGCGCGCCGACCTCGGCGACCGTCTGCTTGCGCAGGTGCTCCTTCTCCTTCTCGAGGCCCTGCTGGAGCTGCTCGAGGCAGCGCTTGCGCAGCGCTGTGTCCGTCGACCAGGAGGTCGTGTCGAAGGCGCGGCGCGCGGCGGCAATCGCGGCGTGCATGTCCTCGGGCCCGCCGTCGGCCACCTGGCCGATCACCGCTTCGGTGGCGGGGTTCACGTTCGCGAAGCGCGCGCCGGAGCGGGCCTCCACGAACTTCCCGTCGATGTACATGCGTCCTTCGGGCTGGCTGAAGTCGGCCACGGCGTTCCTCCTCGAGGGCGGCGCAGTCTACGGCAGGGCGAGGATGCGCGTGGCCTCGGCGCAGCTCGCTACAGGGCGACCCACTTCGTTACAGAGCGACACGGCCTGCCGCACCAGCTCTTCGTTGGTCGGCTTGCGCGTCTCGTGGAAGTGCTCCTCGAGGCCGACGTGAAGGTGACCGCCGCGCTCGAGCGCGCGCCGCGCGATCGGCGTGTCGAAGAGATCGCCGCCCCACACCGACACCGACCACGGGAGATCCACGCCGTCGAGCAGGTCGAGGTAGGCGTCGAGCGCCGAGAGGGTCGGCGCGAGCCCGAACGTGACACCCGGCTGCATCGAGAAGAGACCGTAGTCGCCGCCGAAGTAGAGCTTCACCATCGCACCCTGCGGCAGGCGTCCGGCGCGGTACCAGGCCAGGGTGGTGCGCAGGAAGCCCGGCTCGTAGATCGCGAGCGACGGCCCGAGGCCGCGCTTGTGGCAGAGCTCGAAGCCGGCGCGGATCTCCGGGTAGCCGTTCGCGTACACCATCCCGACCGGCAGCCCCTCGGCGTCTGGACCGCCGATGTTGGTCGAGCCGGGATCGACGACGCCGATGCGGAGCCCGCCCTCCTGGGCGAGCAGATCCATGTGCAGCAGCGAGGACGCGTGGTCGGGCGCCACCGTGAGCGTCGGGTACCAGAGCGCGTCCGGTCGCTCGCGCATCACGACGCGCCAGGCCGCGAGGTAGTCGTCCGCGGCCTCGCGGCCCCACAGCCGGATGTCGCGATTGTGCGCGTGCAGCACCGACGCGCCGGCGCGCAGGCACGCAAGCGCGTCGCGCGCGATCGCCTCCGGCGTGCGCGGCACGTGCGGATTCTTCTCGGGTCGGGTCTCGCCGTTCAGGGCCGCTTCGATCACCACGGCGCGGTCGGCGCGTGCCGTCATGTTCGACCTCCGGG
>DATKND010000090.1:0-20291 GCA_035541475.1 Myxococcota bacterium
CTCTTGACGCTGCTCGAGGTGCTGACGTTGCCCGAGAACTGAAGGCCGTCGGTGATGGACGACACCGTGACGTCCGACGAATTCACCGTGTTGAAGGGCGAGAAGAACTGGAAGTTGGAGAACTGGAGCAGCCCGTTCCCCGACGTGATCGGTGCCGTAGGCAGCGCGCTCGCGGCCGTCGAGAACAGTCCGAGCGCAAGTACGATCCACAATAGCCGCCGTCGCATGCCCACCCTCCTCGTCGGAGCCGCCCGACTCTTCGAAGTCCCACGGCAGGACTTCCGTGCTCGGGAATGAGTGGTTGCAGGCAGGCCGTTGTGTCATCCCCGTGAAGGGATTCGGCAGACGTGCAGGGAAGGCGCCCATTTCAGGTCCTGGGGCGGGCGAACGTCCGGCCGCCGCCCGCCGGTGGCGGGCGTGGAGGGGGTGCGCGCGACCCTGAGGTCGCGCCGGCTAGAGCAGCGGATTGCAGCTCGCCGCGGGGCGCTCCGACGGGGTACCGGCGTCGCAGATGCCGTCGCAGAAGTTGAACACGCGCCCGCCCGGCTGGAGGAAGGCGTTCAGCTGCTGCATGGACGCCGGGATCGAGAGCCGGGGCGCCCCGTGCGGATCGCACTTCGAGCTCGGGATCAGGTTCGCGAGCGGCGGCAGGAAAGGAGCCTGCGCCGGATCGAAGATGTCGAAGTAGCCGAGGTCGTAGATCTCGAATGCCGACGGCAGGCCGGACGAGCCCGCGTCGACGTCGGGAATCCCGGCGAGCCCTTCCTGGATCGATCCGACCAGGTTCGGGATGCCGAGCGAGCGGGCGAGGATCTCGGCCGCCTGGTTCGACACCTGCTTGTCGAGGAACGCGACCGTCATGAGCAGCTGCTTCGGCGGCGTGTCGCGCAGAGGCGGCGCGACGCTGCCCGTGATGTGGCGCACGTATCCCGCAGGCTCCGCCGAGACCCACATCTCGTGCTGGATCTGCAGCACGATCGCGAGCTGCATCGGATCCGTCAGCCCGACGTTCTGGATCAGCTGGAGGAAGAGCGGGAACTGCGTCGAGCGCTGCTCGAGCAGGGAGAAGTTCATCCCGGGCACGTCGATGTTGTGCCGGATGATGTCCTGGTTCAGCGCCGCGAACATCGTCCCGTAGATGCCGCCGAGGCTGACGCCGAAGTAGAAGGCCTCCGTGCCCGGCGAGAAGACGCCGCTCGCGGGATTTCCCGGCGCGCGCTGGAAGGGCGTCAGCCGATTGAAGAAGCCGCTCGCGAGCATGCGCGACAGCACGAGCGTGTTCACCATGCCCTGCTGCAGCCGGTCCGGCAGCGCGTTGAAGTTGTTGAACTTGTGTCCGCTGGAGGGCAGCCCGATCACGTTGACCACGAGCGAGAGCGCGTCGGGCCCCGTCACCCCGAGCGCGAGACCGCGCCAGTCGGTCGCGCCCGCGATGTAGGAGACGTCCGAGCCGTCTCCGAGCACCGCGCCGCTTACGAAGCCGGACACCATGTCCGAGCCGCGGCCGAGGAATCCGTGGCCGAGCATCAGCGGATGACCGACGCGCTGACCGCGGAAGACGTCGCAGGGCACCGCCACGTCGAAGTTGAACGGGAAGGTGCCGTTCCGCACCGGCATGCCCTTCGCGTCGACGTTCAGGAACACGAGCTTCGTTGGGTCGTTGATGTTCCCGTTCATGTAGTTCGGACCGTTGAACGTGCCGCTGACGCGCCGCCAGATGCGCTGCGTCGGGTCGATGCAGTTACCGAAGTCGGTGATCGTGAGCGGCGAGAACCCCGACGTGTCCGTCGGAGGCAGTGCCGCGAGCCAGGCGAGCGCGTCGTCGCGCATGAAGAGCATGCGCTCGGTCAGCTGCTGATCGCTGCGCACCCGGAAGTCGAAGGCGAGCTGCAGCCCGGTGCGCGGCACACTCGCGTGTCGCAGGATGTCGAAGATCTGCTCGAACTGATCGCGGCGCGCCTCGAGCGCCGGGATGGTCGAGGGCAGGCGGTCGCGCAGCGCGCGGAACGCGGCCTCGACCGGCACCGGATCGCCGCTCGCATCGACCATGTGCCGGAACGCGACGACGTAGTGGTGACCGGGCACCAGGCTCTGCGCCGGCCGCAGGAACAGGATCTGCCGCTCCGGATGGCCGGCCGCGTTGGCGTCGAGCTCGACCCAGTGGAGCACGTGCTCGCCGGTGTCGGCGTCGACGAGCACCGTCGGGCTGTCGGGGTCGAGCGATCGCGTGGTGTGGGTGCGCAGATCGCGGTAGGGCGGCGACTGCACCGCCCCCGGCAGCAGCCGCGACGCCCCCGACCTCTCGGGATCGGCGCCTTGCAGGTGCACCAGCACCTGCACCGTCGGCGCGAAGCCGTCGAAGACGTTGAGCGGCGCCGGGTCGAGCGGCGGGCCGATCAGACCGGGAATGGTGAGGGACGGGAAGTGCATTCGATAGCCGCTCGCGGTCGCGCTGCCGACCGCATCGAGGAATCGCGACGACGGGTAGGGCAGGTAGCAGTGGACGTTGTTGAGGATCTCGCACTCGTCCGGGCGCTCGAGATTCTCTGTGTCGAACGACGTCGCGGCATACACCGGGATGCGCATGAAGAGGACGCGGAGCTCGCCGCGCGCCGCGAGCACGTGCGATCCGTCGGCGAGGCCGTCGAGCGTGGTGCCGATCGCGCCGGCGCCGAGCGGGTGGAACGAGGCGACGTCGAGCGGCTGGTGATCGAGCTCCACGGCCAGGCTGTCGCGGTCGACGAAGCGACCGAGCCGCAGCTCGAGCGCGACGCCGTCGGGCAGCGAGAGCTGGCGGTAGAGCGGCGCGTGGAAGAAGAGCAGCGGAGAGCCGAAGCCGAACTCGCTACACGACTGTGCGCCGAGCGAGAGCGATCCGAGCAGGGTCGCGGCGAGTGCGAGGATGAGCTTGCGCGGCGTCTCCATGGGAAGCCTCCGGGGTCGCGGGTGCGTCGAGCGTTCGGCTGTGGGTCGGATGCGCATCCTATCAGCGGAGCGAGGGCGCGAGCGGGTGTTTCGACGCGGTCGGATCGGCTCGCGGCGCGCGCGCTCGGAGCATGCGCAGCGCGTGCGCAGAACTCGCGGAGGATCGGCGATGCGACGGCGGGTTCGGCGTCGCGCGCCGGCGCGTGCGCCGGACGCAGTTGCCGGTGGGTTGCGCTCGTTTGATCGACCCCGTTGCCGCAACTATTCGTTTTGTAATGTAAAATTCCTTGCAGTCCGTCCGGGCGCGGTGTTAGGTTGCGCGCCGTTCCGGGTGTCACTTCGCGCAGTGACGAGGGCACTTCCAAAGCGGGCACAACGCGCGTCCTGGCTGATCGAAAAGCAGACGCTCCCATTTCGAGGTGGAATCGATGAAGCTCCAGAACGTGTCTCGCGCCGCGATTGCGGCGCTCGTGGCGGCGGCCGGCCTCGCCGGCTCCGCGTCCGCCGCGCCGATCTCGATGGTGTCGGCCGACGGCGACGGCCTCGTCCAGCTCGACGCCGTGGTCGGATCCTTCGACCTCACGCTGACGAGCGGCGACACGGCGGCCGACACGCTCGTGTTCCAGCTGGTGGGCCACCCGCCGGCGCTCGGCGTCGGCGCGATCGTGTTCGACGGCACGCCGATCCTCTCGGCGTCGGAGCTGTCGGATCCGGACCACCTCCTCACCGGGCTGGTGCTGCCGAACAGCGGCACGGTCGCGGGCGTGCTGATCGACTTCGGTGCGCCCTCCCAGGCGAGCTTCCAGGTCGTGCTCGGCTCGTTGCCGACGACGGCGACGGTCTACAGCCTGAACCTCACCAACACGAGCCCGCTGTTCGCGACGTCGTCGAGCTGGCAGACCTTCGCGCTCGACAAGGAGCAGGTGCGCTTCGCGTCCGGCGACGGCGCGCCCGTTCCTGAGCCGGGTGCGGCGCTCTGCTTCGCCGCGGGCCTCGCGCTCGTCGCCTCGCGCCTGCGCCCGTCCGGGCCAGGCCTTCGCGCTCGCTGATCGCTCGCGCTCGGGGCTACCGGCCCTTCGCGTCGGCCGACCTCTTGGGAGTCGGCCGACGTGCGCTTGACGGCATGGCCGCGCGCCGCGTATCCAGGGGGCTCACCGAGGAGCACCCCCGTGGACTTCGCGATCCCCGACGAGATCCGCCGCAAGCTCGCCGAGCTCGATGCCTTCATCGAGCGCGAGATCGCGCCGCTCGAGCGCGAGCACCCGCAGTACTTCGATCACCGCCGCGAGCACGCGCGCACCGACTGGGACAACGGCGGCAAGCCGCGCCGCGAGTGGGAGCAGCTCCTCGGCGAGATGCGCCGCCGCGCCGACACCGCGGGCCACCTGCGCTACGGGCTGCCGAAGGAGGTCGGCGGGCAGGACGGCTCGAATCTCGCGATGGCGATCATCCGCGAGCACCTCGCCGCCAAGGGGCTCGGCCTGCACAACGATCTCCAGAACGAGTCGTCGATCGTCGGCAACTTCCCCGGCGTGATCATGATGCTGCGCTTCGGCACCCCGGCGCAGAAGGTCGAGTTCCTGCCCGGCATGATCACGGGCACGCATCGCGTCGGCTTCGGCCTGACCGAGCCCGACCACGGCAGCGACGCGACCTGGCTCGATACGACCGCGCGTCGCGACGGCTCCGACTGGGTGATCGACGGGCGCAAGCGCTTCAACTCCGGCCTGCACCACGCGAACTGGGACATGATCTTCGCGCGCACGAGCGGGAAGCCCGGCGACGCCGAGGGCATCACCTGCTTCCTGGTGCCGACGGATGCGCAAGGCTTCTCGGTCGATTTCATGTGGTGGACGTTCAACATGCCGAGCGACCACGCGGAGGTGACCTTGCGCTCCGTGCGCGTCCCGCAGAGCGCGGTCTTCGGCGAAGTCGGCCGCGGGCTCGCGCTGGCGCAGACCTTCGTGCACGAGAACCGCATCCGGCAGGCGGCCTCGGGCGTCGGCGCGGCGCAGTACTGCATCGATCAGAGCGTCGAGTACGCGAAGCAGCGAAAGGTCTTCGGGCAGCCGCTATGGCACAACCAGGCGATCCAGTTCCCGCTCGCCGAGCTCCACACCGAGTGCGAGATGGTGCGGACGCTGGTCTACAAGACGGCCGACGCGATGGACCACGGGCATCACATGGACGTGTCGGACAAGGTGTCGATGTGCAACGTGCGCGCGAACCGGCTGGTGTGCGACGCAGCCGACCGCGCGATCCAGGTCCACGGCGGCATCGGCTACACGCGCCACAAGCCCTTCGAGCACATCTACCGGCACCACCGCCGCTACCGCATCACCGAGGGCTCGGACGAGATCCAGCTGCGGCGCATCGCGGGGATCCTGTTCGGCAAGCGCGCGAAGCGCTGAGCACGCGCAGCGAGCCGCACCATGCATCCGGCGACGGGCGCGAGCGATTTGCCGCTGCGCATCGCGATGAACCACACGCGCCTCGCCGACTCGGGCGGCGTCGAGGCCTACATCTTCCGGCTGGTCCACGCGCTGCTCGCGCGCGGTCACGCGGTCGACTACTTCTGCGCGCGGGTCGACCGGCCTATCGAGCACCCGGCCTTCCGCGCCTTCGCCGTGCCGCAGCCCCGCCGCCCGACCTCGCTGCGCGTCGCGCTCTTCGCCCGGCGCAGCGCACGCGCGATCGCCCGGTCCTCGCGCGAAGCGCCCTACGATGTCGTGCAAGGCTTCGGACGCACGTGGTACCAGACAGTGTATCGCGACGGCTCCGGCTGCCACGCCGACTACAAGGAGGCGTACCTCGACCGCGTGAAGCGCCGCGGCTGGCGGCGCACGCACTACCGCCTGTTCCCGACGGACCGCGCCGTGCAGGCGATCGAGCGCTGGCGCTACGTCGCGCGCCCGCCGCGCGTCGTGGTCGCGATCAGCCGGCTGGTGCGCGAGCAGATCCTGCGCCGCTATCGCATGCCGCCCGAGCGCGTGCGCGTGCTCTACAACGGGATCGATCTCGAGCGCCACCATCCGCGGCTCGCGAAAGCGGGTCGCGGCGAGCTCCTGTCGGCGCTCTTCGGCGACGCGGCGCGAGGCCACGGCGGCCCCGCGCCGCGCGCGCTCGTCTTCGTCGGCAGCGACTTCGGGCGCAAGGGCCTCGACCTGCTGATCGACGCGCTCGCCGAGCTCGAGGGCGAAGCAGAGCTCGCGAAGCGCCGCTACGCCGTGGCGGTCGTCGGCCGCGACCACCGCGAGGAGCGGTGGCGTGAGCGCGCCGCGCGGCGCGGCATCGGTGCGCGCCTGCGCTTCCTCGGATACCGCGACGACGTGCCGTCGCTGCTCGCCGGCTCGGACGGGCTGGTGCTGCCGAGCTGGTTCGACGCCTTCGGCAACGTCGTGGCCGAGGCGTTGGCCTGCGGCGCGCCGGTGGTGGCGTCAGCGTCGTGCGGCAGCGCGGAATGGGTCTGCAACGGCGAGAACGGCTTCGTGGTGACGCGCCAGGAGCCGGCGTGCCTCGCTCGTGCGCTGCGTACGCTGCTCCTGCGAGACGAGTTGGGTCCTCTTCGCGAGATGGCGCGCCGCACGGCGCTGGCCTACCCGTGGGACGCCCACGTCGACGCGCTGCTCGCACTGTATCGAGAGGCGGCGAGCCATGGATCTTTGCGGAGCGAACTAACATGAGTGAAGCCGCTGTTCCCCGGTTCGAGGAGTCCGCGGTGCTGGGCGCGGCGCGCGAGCGCACGGGGCTCGCCGCATTCGGCGATCCCGCCTTTCGCGAGCCGCTGCGCCGGCTGCTGCGCTCGCTCGAGGACGAGGCGCAGCTCCACGCGATCGGCCGCGTCACCTGGTTCGAGCGCATCGTCGGGATCCTGGTGAATCGCCTGCGCAGCGAGGGCTGGATCGCGCGGCACCCGGAGATCCTCGAGGCGCGCATCGAGCGACCGCTCGTGATCGTGGGTCTCCCGCGCACCGGCACGACGATGCTGCACCGCACGATCGCCGCCGACCCGCGCATGCTCTCGCTGCGCTGGTACGAGTCGCGAAACCCGGCTCCCTTCCCGGACAGCGAGGGCGCGCCGCGCGACCCGCGCATCGACGACGCCGAGCGCGAGGTGGCCGCGATGCTCGAGGCCGTGCCGGATCTGCTCGCCGCGCACCCGATGGACGCCTTCGCACCGGACGAGGAGATCATGCTGGTCGAGCATGCGTTCACCTCGTGGAATCCGGAGGCCTTCTGCCACGTGCCCTCCTACGCCGCATGGCTCGAGGAGCAGGACGTCTCGCCCGGGTACCGACACCTCGATCGGATGCTGCGCTTCCTGACCTGGCAGAAGCGGCGCCGCGGCGAGGCCGGCCGGCGCTGGGTGCTGAAGGCTCCCTATCACCTCGCCTTCCTGGACACACTCTTCGGTGTCTTTCCCGACGCGAAGGTCGTGCTGACCCACCGCGATCCCGTCGAGACGGTTCCGTCGCTCGCGAGCTTCGTGCACACGCTGCACCGCCTCAACAGCGACGCGGTGGATCCGCTCGCGATCGGCGCGCACTGGCAGCGCAAGCTGGCGCGCGCGACGCGGCGCTCGCTCGCGGCGCGCGCGGGCCGCGACGCCCACTTCCTCGACCTCGACTACGAGGAGCTCGTCGACGAGCCGCTCGCGTGTGTCGCGCGCATCTACGAGTTCGCCGACCTCGAGCTCACGCAGGACGCCCTGGGCGCGATGAAGGAGTGGGCGGTGGAGAACGCGCGCGACCGGCGTCCGGTGCATCGCTACACGCTGGCCGAGTTCGGCATGAGCGAGGAGGCGCTACGGGGCGACTTCGCGGAGTACCGCGCGCGGCACCTCGCGGACTAGGCGAGCGCGGGGAGATCTTCGAGCCGCACCACCCGCGTGTCGATCTCGGGGTGCTCTTCGGCGCCGATCCAGCGGAAGAGCATGCCGCCGTGCGTGTGGCCGGCGGTGGTGAGCCAGTTCGGGAAGCGCGGGCCGGGGTCGCGGTGCGCGACCACGATGCGCACCCGGCCGTCCGGCTCCGCCACCGCGCTGTGCTGGTTCAGGTGGATGCGGTGCGCGCGGTAGTCGAGCGACTCCATCCAGAAGTTGCTGAGCTGGAAGTTCCAGGCGTCGCAGCGCGGGATCCTGCGCGGCACCACGACCAGCGCCTCGTCCGGCGCGAGCCGCCAGCGCGAGTTGAAGTAGAAGATGTTCGAGTCGCCGCCGGCGCGCTGGCACCGGAGCTGATCGTCGGGCGGCAGCGCGTTCTCGTGCGCGGCAAAGTTCGCCATCCAGCCGACGAAGAGATCCGCCGTGCCGCGCACGAACGCCGTCGCGCGCAGCAGGTGCGATTCCAGCTCGCCCGCGTCGAGCGCGGGCGCGGGCCCGGGATCGAGGCACTCGATCGCGAGGCGCGCCGGCTCCTCGCGCCGGCGGTCGTCGAAGGTCTGGCGCACGACGAGCGAGGTGGTGTCGGGTCGCATCGGCAGCCAGTTCCCGGGCTGCTGCGCGCAGGAGACGTGCACCTCGAAGCGCCCGTCCGGCGACACGGCGAGCTGTCGCTCGTGCAGCTCGCCGGTCGGCGTGAGCGTCCCGTCCTTCTCGTAACCGCCGCCTTTGGTCGCGAAGCAGAGGAGGCGCGCGGCGCCGCGCGTGCCCGTGATGCGGTACTCGTGGCGCCCGCTGATGCGCGCGTTCCAGTAGACGTTGTCGGGGTTGTCGTTGCCGATCTTGATCGTCTCGTTCGAGAGCTGGTAGAAGCCCGGCTGACGCGGATCGACGTACTCGAGCTGGCTCTCGAGCCCGGCGCGCAGCAGGCGCGTCAGGTAGCGGAAGCCCTCCGCGCGGTCGAAGGCATCCGACGGCGTGCCTGCCTGGAGGATCGACTGCCCGGCCTGCTCGAGCGCGCGGCAGAATGCCGACCAGCTGCGACCGTCGCGGACGCGCTGCAGCGCCTCGGCTTCCGGCGAATCCGACATCGATCACGCTCCTCTCGCCTTCCCCTCAGACTACCATCGCGCGCCGGAGGTTCTCCCGATGCCGAGACTGCGACAGGTTCCGCGCGCCGAGGCGCCGGACGACGTGAAGCGCGTCTATGACATGCTCTTCGGCGGACGCGATCCGGTCGCCGAGCCGGGCACCGCGACGGGCACGCCCGGGAACTGGTGGACGGTTTTCGCTCTGGTTCCGGACTGCTTCCGGCACGCGGTCGCGGGCTTCGCCTTCTACCGCTCGAAGTCGCGGCGCCTCGACCCGCGCCTGCGCGAGCTCGGTCAGGCGCGCGCGGGCTTTCTGCGCGAGAGCCAGTTCGTGTTCAGCCAGCACTGCAAGGCGGCGCGCGACGTCGGGCTGCCGGAGGAGAAGATCCGCGCGATTCCGTCGTGGTCCGGCTCGGATGCCTTCAGCGCGGTCGAACGCGCGGTGCTGGCCTACACCGACGAGCTGGTGCTCCAGAACGGCCGCGTGCAGGACGCGAGCTTCGAGCGGCTGCGCGAGCACCTCTCCGACGAGGAGATCCTCGAGCTCACCTACATCACCGCGCTCTACGAGATGCACGCGCTGATCTGCCGTGCGTTGCGCCTCGAGTACGACGACGTCCCCGAGCGCATCGTCGAGGTGGCCGCGCCGGGCGGAGCGGGCGGCGACTTCATGGGCGGCGTCGGGCGCGAGAGCTAGAGGGCTGCGGGGGCGAGGCAGAGGTCCCCGAGGAGGAACAGATGGCCGCCGCAGGGGCCTCTGCCTCCACCCTCGGCGACCCGCGCGAGCGCTCTTCGGCGGCTCGCTAGGCGGCCGGCCCGAGCTTCGGCACCTCGACGCCCGCGGCGCGCTCGATCGCCTGGAGGGTCGCGAAGAAGACCTGCGCGCCGAGCCCCTGCTCGACGGCGCGGCGGTAGGTGTCGTGGGCGGCGCGGGTCACCGGCATCGGCACGCCGAGATCGCGCGCGGACTCGAGCGCGAGCGACACGTCCTTCTCGGCGAGCGCGAGGCTGAAGAAGGCGCGCTCGAAGTCGCGCGCGAGCGTCGTCTCGACGAGCCCCGCGTACATGCCGCCCGACGAGAGCTTCAGGATCTCGAGCAGCCGGCGCGGGTCGAGGCCGGCGCGCGCGCCGAGCACGAAGCCCTCCTGCGCCAGCAGTCCCGCGCACAGGAAGATCGCGTTGTTGATCAGCTTGACGAGCGTGCCGGTGCCGGGCGCGCCGAGCGCGAAGACGTGCCGCGCGAAGGCGCGAAGCAGCGGCTCGACGCGCGCGAGCGCGTCGGCGTCGCCGCTCGCCATCACGGTGAGTGTGCCCTGCGCCGCGCCGATCGTGCCGCCGGAGACCGGCGCGTCGAGGTAGTGGACACCCGCGCGGGCCTCCTGCGCGGCGATGCGCTGCACCATCTCCCACGAGCTCGTCGAGAGATCGAGGTGGACGTCGCCGGCGCGCGCCTCGGCGAGGAGTCCGTCGGCGCCGGCGACCACCGCCTCGATCTGCGGCGGCCCGGGCAGCGACGTCATCACGATACGGCAGCGCTTCGCGACCTCGCGCGGCGTCGCGACGACCTCGGCGCCCACGTCCGCGAGCGCGCGCGTGGCCTCGGGACGGAGGTCGCATACGCAGAGCGCGTGGCCCGCGCCCTGCAGGCGGCGCGCCATCGCGCCGCCCATGCTGCCGGTGCCGATGAACCCGATCGTCGCCATGCGCCGCTCCCCGTTGCAGACGGCCTGCAGCTTACGACGGCGCGCGCGCGCACACAGCCGGGTATGCTGCCGCGCGTGACCCTCTTCAATCCCTTCTCGTACGCCTTCCACGAGGATCCGTATCCGATCTACGCGCGGCTCCGCGCCGAAGCGCCCGTCTACCACAACGAGTCGCAGGGCTTCTTCGCCCTCTCTCGCCACGCCGACGTGCTCGCTGCCTTCAAGGACTGGCGCACCTACAGCAACCGCGGCGGCGTCTCGCTCGAGCAGCTCGCCGATCCGCGCGGCGACGTCCGGCCCTACCTCTCGATGCTGGGAATGGATCCGCCCGACCACGACAACCTGCGAGCGCTGGTTTCGAAGGGTTTCACGCCGCGCCGCGTGCAGGAGCAGGAGCCGCGCATCCGCGAGCTGGCGCGCCACTACGTCGACGGCTTCATCGAGCGCGGCCGCTGCGACTTCATCGCCGAGTTCGCGGGCAAGCTGCCGATGGACATCGTGAGCGAGATGCTCGGCGTGCCGCCGTCGGATCGCGACGAGCTGCGGCTCTGGTCCGATACCGTGCTGCACCGCGAGGAGGGCATCGAGGGCTTGCCGCCCGGCGCGATCGCGGCCGCCGCGAAGCTCGCCGCCTACTATGCGCGCCTGGTCGCGGAGCGACGTCGCCAACCGGGCAGCGACCTCGTCTCCGCCCTGCTCGCGGCCGAGATCGAGGGCGGGCGCCTCGAGGACCGCGACGTGATCGGCTTCCTCTTCCTGATGATCGTGGCGGGCAACGAGACCACCACGAAGCTGCTCGGCAACGCGCTCTACTGGCTCGCGCGCAATCCGTCGGAGCGCGAGAAGGTGCGTCGCAATGCGGCGCGCATTCCCGCCTGGATCGATGAGACGCTCCGTTACGACAACTCCTCGCAGCTGCTCGCGCGCACCGTGACCCGCGATCACGAGGTGCGCGGCGTGCGCATGCGAGAGGGCGACAAGGTCGTGCTACTCGTCGGCTCGGCCAATCGCGATGAAGAGGTGTTCCCCCGCGCCGACGTCTACGACATCGACCGCGACACCTCGCAGAGTCTCTCGTTCGGGCGCGGCACGCACTTCTGCCTCGGCGCGTCGCTGGCGCGCCTCGAGGCGCAGGTCTCGCTCGAGGAGGTGTGGGCGCGCCTGCCGGCGTACGCGATCGACGAGGCCGGGCTCGTGCGCGTGCACTCCACCAACGTGCGCGGATTCTCGGCGATGCCGATCGAGTTCGCGTCGGCGCGCCGGCTCGGCGCCCCGGAGACGCGGTCCGCGGCGGCGACGCGCGCGAATGCATGAAGTCCGCGCAGCCAATCCGGCTCGCGCTCTGCGCGGGCGGGGTCAGCGTCGCGCTGCTGTTGCCGCGCTGGCTGTGGCGACGCCTCGCGCCAGTGGCCTTCTCAGCCGCTCGTCCGTCGGGGTAACGTGGTCCGCGTGGTGGTGACCGCCAAGCGACCGCGGGGCCGACCCGCGATCCCGAAGGAAGTGCAGCGCCAGCGGCTCGTAGACGCCGCGCTGCGCGCGATCCAGAAGACGCAATTCGAGAAGGTGAGCGTCGCGCTGATCGTGCGCGAGGCCGGTATGTCGTCCCGCTCCTTCTACGATCACTTCGACTCGAAGGAGGATCTGGTCGCGGAGATCGTGAACGACCAGGGCCGGCGGCTGCTCGCGATGCTCGATCAGATCTTCCGCGAGACGAAGGGGGATCGCGAGCGGGTGTCGCGCGCGATGCACGCCTACCTCGAGCTCTTCCCGGTCGGCACGGTCGACCTCGAGCGACTCGGCGGCGAGGCGGGTCAACGCGTGCGCGAGCTGCGCCAGAAGTACGTGATGGCGTTGACCGATCTGGTGCTGCGCCAGTACGAACGCGCTTTCGCACGCGGCACCGTGTCGCGCGTGCCGCAACGCTCCGAAGTGGAGCTGGTGCTGACGGGCATCGAGGGGCTCTCGTTCCGCTACTACAGCGAGGGCCGGCGCGAGGACTTGCTGAAGCTGCAGCCCGCCCTGCTCCAGCTCTTCCTGCGCGCGCTCCAGTAGCTCTCGCCGTACGTGACCGTGGCGGTCAACTAGCGTCGCGGGGTTCGCAGGATCTCGAGACCGTTCTCGAGGACAGCGGCGAGCAGCAGCGGCTCGCGCTCGTGGGCGCGGAACCTGTGAACGGTGTCGGTCTCGTACACCACGAGATCGCCCGGGAGCCAGACGACGCCGCTGCTCTCGTCGGCGCTGCCCGCCAGCACGAGGTTCCACTCGCGGCCGAGGTGCCGGTGCGTGGGGAAGGCCGTGCCGGGCGCGAGATGGACGAGGCCGCAGTCGGCGCTCGCCACCCTCGGTCCGCCCGAGAAGTGATGGAGGTGCAGGCCCGGCAGCGGCGTGTCCACCCAGCCCGGTCCCGGGACCGTCGCGGCCACCGCGAGGATCTCCCTCGCGCGCGGCTCGGACAGATCGAAGAGTCGGGCCATGCGCGCCACGAAGCCCTCGAAGCGCGACGCCGGCTCGATCGAGGCGAGCACGCGAGCGCGCAAACCCTCGCTCGGCTGCCTCGGCTCGAAGTCCGGCAGCACGTCTTGCTCGTCCTGTTGGAGATCGTTCGGGCCCGCCATCAGAACGCTTCCTCGCCGCCGAGCCGATCGCGCAGCGCTGCGATCGCCCGCGCCAGACGCGACTTCACCGTACCGACCGGCAGGCCACACTGGCGCGCGATCTCGCTGCAGCTGAAGCCCTCGAGACAGCTCATCCGGACGATGTGTCGCTGCGCCTCGGGGAGCGCGGAGATCGCCTCGAGCGCGCGTGCCCGCGCCACGCCGTGCAGCCCCCCGTGCTCGACCTGGGTCACCGCGATCGGATCGGCCGCCTCGATTCGCTTCGCGTATCGGCGCATGACCTCCAGCCCCCGCAATCGATCCAGCGCGCGGCTGCGGACCATGACGAGCAGCCAACCGCGCACGGGTCCCCGGCGGCGGTCATAGCTCGCGGCCTTGCGCCACGCCTCCAGGAATACGTCGTGGACCAGGTCTTCGGCGTCACGCGGGTCTCCGAGGACGCGCGCCGCGAGCCCGAGCATCGCGGCCGCATGGCGGTCGTAGAGTCCGGCCAGCGCCTCGGCGCGCCCCGCCGCCATCTCGGCGACCCAGCGGGCCTCCTCGTCCGCCGACGCCGCGCGCGCCCCAGTCTCGTCGCTCATTTCCGGATCTTCTCATTCGGGCGGGTGAGGGGGCAAGCCGACTCCGCGGCTCGCAGACGCCGAGACGGCCGACCCCGACCGCTCGCCCGTATCTCTCCTGGAGACCGGATCCGGCCGAGGACCGAAGGAACTCGCGTCTCACGGATGGTGCCGCGCTCGCGGCCGCGAGCGGTCCCGCGCTGACACCGACGTGCGCCGCGCGCGAGAGACGTGCGGCTTCCCTCGCGTCGGTGTGAAGGCGGTCGGGACCGAGGCCCGGCCGCCTTCCAGCCCTTGGGTTCGCGCGGTCACGGGCTCGAGTACGATGGCGCGGCGCTCCGAGGGAATGCGTCGTGCGCTACCTGGTGGTGTCGTGCCTGCTCCTGTCGCTGGCCTGCGCGGGCGGAGGTCCGCCGCCGGCGAAGGAATCGGGCGGCGGCGAGAACTCGGCGTCGGTCGGCCGGGTCGCGGGAGGCTTCCCGAGTTCGGACGCGCTCGACGCGCTGACGAAGGAGCCGCTGCCGAAGGCCGCGGATCTCGGGAAGGGCTATCGCGACGTCGACCGCTGGGAGCTCGCCGGCCCTTTTCCGGACGCGGTGAGCTCGGCCCCGCGCAGCGGCCGGCGACCGTGGGACGCGCTGGTCGACGAGTTCGTCGCGCACCGCGCCGGGCTGGTGGTCGCGACCGAGAGCATGGACTGCTTCGCGCGCGAGGTAGGTCGCTTCCTCCAGGCGGAGCACGGTGCTCCGGGTGTCGTGCTCCAGCGCTTCATCGCGGGCCGCTGCGGCGTCGCGACGCCGCCGCCGAGCTTCGAGACGCTCGGCTGGGGGCCGACACAGGCTCGCGACGCGGAAGAGGCGGTCGCGCAGCTCGGCGACGCGATCGCGAAGCGATTGGCGGAGCGTGTCGTCGGCGGGCCGCTCGAGCTCGGCGTGTGGCTCGCGATCGGCGACGCGCGCGTCGACATGATCATCGCGACGGGCGAGCGCCGCGCGCGCGTCGAGCCGATCGCGACGTCGCCGGGCGCCGACGGCCGGATCGAGATCGAGGGCGAGCTGCTCCTGCCGGCGACGTCTCTCGGCGGATCCGTCACGCGCGGCCGCTTCGAATGGGCCGAATGCGAGTCGGACGCAGGCGTCATGCTCCCGCGCTTCCGGCTGCGCTGCCCGGTCGCCGCCGACGACGCGACGGCGTGGATCGCCGTCGAGTACCGGCCGCCGGAGCGGTTGCTCGGGCAGGTCGCGTTACACGTGCTCGTGCGCCCGCAGGGCGGCGAGCTGCGCCGCTTCGAGCGCGCGCACTACACCGAGACGCGTAACATCGACGACCCGGCCGAGCTGACGGCCGCGCTGCTCGAGCTCCTGAACGACGTGCGCCGCGACGCCGGGCTCGCTCCGCTCGCGCTCGACGCGGCGCAGAGCGAGGTCGCTGCGCGTCTGGCGCCCTACTACTTCTCGGGACTGGTCGGCCAGGCGCCGCATTCGGTCGCGGATCTGGTCGCGCTCGGCATGATGGCGGGCTGGGAGGTCGACGGCATCGTCCAGCAGGGCACCTTCGCGTGGGCCTGGCTGGTCCAGAGCCGCGACCTCGGGCGGCTGCTCTCCGACGCGCTCCAGGATCCGGGCGCGCGCAAGAGCCTGCTCGCGCGCGACGCGGAACGCATCGCGCTCGGCGCGCGCTTCTCCGACGCGGGCGCCGACGCAGGGGCGAAGCCGGGCGTCGACTCCATCGCGGTGATCGCTGCGACCTACTCGCTCTTCTCGGAGGCGACACACCATCGCGATGTCGAGACGGTGCGCGCCGTGCTGACCCGCGCGCGCGCCGCGCGCTCGCGCAAGCCGCCCGGATCGCTCGATGCCGCCGAGCCGCTCACGAGCCGGGCCGCGGCTCGCGTGCAGGGCGGCGAGGAGCCGCGCTACGTGCTCGCCGACCTGATCTCCGAGGGCGCCGAGCGGCTGCATCGCTCGGTCGTCGGCTGGATGGCGGAGACGCAGGACCTCGACACGCTCGCGTTCCCCGACGACTTCATCGACCGCGACGATCTCGACGTCGCGATCGCGGTGCCCGCGCGCAAGCCCGAGGGCGAGCCCTGGGGGCGCTACGTCGTGCTGCTGCTCGCCGCCGAGCCGCCGCAGCGAAGGCTGTAGCGGCGACCGTCCAGCGACTTGCGCACTCGTGGAGCGGCGGCCCAAGCTGCGAGGCGGAGGTCTCCGAATGCGCCGTCTCGTTCTGCTGCTCTGCGTGGCGCTGCTGCTCGCGACCGGCTGCCGGTCGATGCGGGCGCTCCGCATTCCCTACGTGAGCGGGGACAGCGGCATGCGCGGCAGCATGACGCTCGAGGGCCTCGGCCAGGAGCTCGCCTACCAGGCGACGAGCTTCGCGGCGTGGGTCGCGACGGCCGCCGACGAGGTCCAGGACGCGACCGAGAACCGCCGCATCCGCAGGAACGCGCTGCTGTGGAGGCTGCGCATGATTCCTGTCGCGCAGCGCGCGGCCTACGCGGACGACCCGCGCGTCGGCTACATCCGCTCGCTGCAGGTCGCCGTGCTGCAACGCCGTTACTTCGAGACGGGCGACGGTCGCGATCTCTTCGGCCCGCAGCAACCGATCGCGATCGACGTGGCCAAGCGCCTCGAGCAGCAGGCGACCGACATCGGCAGGCGCTTCCTCAAGAAGGCCGAGCTCGAGCGCGTGGTCGCCGAGGTGAACTCCAACGCGGAGAAGTTCCCGATCCAGGGCCGCGAATTCTCCTTGGAGCGCGCGATCAGCGGCACGTTGCAGCTCCAGGAGAGCGATCTGATCAGCTCCGTGCTCTCGATCCCGCTCGCGCCCTTCCGCGCGCTCGAGGGAGTCGACTCCGGAGCGCAGGCGATCCGCGAGTTCAACGTGACCGCGCGCCGCTTCACCGACGTCGCCGCGCAGCTCCCGGAGCAGGTCCGCGGCGAGCTCGAGCTCTTCATGTACGACTTCGAGGACCGCGAAACGGTGGAGAAGGGGCTGGCGGCGTTCCAGTCGCTGTCGGCGAGCGCGGATCGCGCGTCCCACACGATCGCGGGGCTGCCGGACGATCTGCGCGACACGCTGAAGCTCTCGCTCGAGGACTCGAAGAGCGCGGTGGCGAAGCTCTCCGACACGGTCGAGAAGCTGCGCGGGCTGATGGGGCCGCTCGACGACACCGCGAAGAACCTGCGCGAGGGGAGCGTCGCGTGGCGTGAGGTGATCGGATCGTGGGAGCAGCGCAACTCGGTGCCGACGCCGGGGCGCCCCTTCGACATTCGCGAGTGGGGCGACACCGCGAACTCGATCGGCAACGCGGCGGTCGAATTGCGCGGCCTCGCCGGCGACGCGAGCGACATCAAGCTGTCGCAGGCGCTCACTGCGGCGCTCGACCGCGAGATCGACCGCATCTTCTGGCGCGCGGCGCTGCTGATCGCGCTCTTCTTCGGCGGGCTGATCGTATACCGCGTAATCGCGTCGCGGCTCACGCGCCGCGCCTAACATGCGAGATGGTGGCCCAGGCCAGAGTCGAACTGGCGACACCCGCATTTTCAGTCGCGAGAAGACCGCAGAAACGACGCTAGGTTGCGCCGCGGACGCGGCAGAACCCGGCGCGGGGAGGCACCGAGCGGCGTGGAGCACGGCCCCCGAGAGCTGCGACGGCCCCTGACGGCCCCTCGAAACCGGCCAGATGGCGTGAGGCCTTCCGTGCGCGAAACCTCGCGATCGACACGCGGGAGAGGCCCCTACCCAACCCTCCCACAGGGGTGGCTTTCGCGAGAGTGCGACCTTTCAGCCGCAAGAGATTCCTCAGCAGAACGAACCTCTTGACTCTCCGGTGTCGTGCCTGGCCCGACGACTAGTCGCGGCGCGCAAACTACGCGCGCTTGGATGTTTGGGCCGTGCGCCTCCACTTCGTCAATACCCAACGGGATCTCACGTGTATGCATGAAGTTGGGAGACCCGGAGCGGGCGACCTGGTCTCGTGTTCCACGTACCAGTGAGCGGCTCGGCCCGAAGCTCGGGAGCCGCCTCCGGGAAGGGCTACAGGTGCGGACCTCGTGTGTCGTCTCAAATTTCTGTTGCCTTTCGTCTGAAGACCGTGATAGGAGCCCTAGCCGAAGGGGACGCGACGGGTGTTGCTCATCCGGCTGCTGATCTGGCCGCTGTTAAACCGGGAAGCGCAGCAGCAATCCCGCGGTGCACCGCTTCCGAGAGTAATAGTCGCTGTTCATCGCAAGCCGCCCGACCACAATCGGCGACTACACCGCCCCGGGTTCGAGTCTCTGACTTACCGGGTCGAACCCCTCTTCGCGGCATCGCCGCGGTGCGGGTGCCCGAGCGTCGACAGCTCTGATCGTATCGGCGGGCGGTCGCGTCGAAGCTCAGCGTTTTGCGAGGAACCTCGATCGAATAACAGCGCCCTCGGTCGTCCTATGGCTGCCCTATCAGACTCACGTGAGGAACAAGATCGCATGACGAGACGCTTGCTCTGGCCGTTCCTTCTTCTAGCTCTGCTTGGTCTTAGCGAGACCGCCCTTGCGCAGAGTCCGCCAGTTCCTCCAGATATCTCAGGCGTCTGGATTGACACGAAGTTCCCCCTGACCCAACAGCCATACGTCCCTGGCAATCTGTGGTTCATCAACAAGCCGCCGACTTGCGTTTGGGCGTACCCCGGGGTTGGGCAGCCGCTCGTGCCGGTTTGCTACTTCACAGTGGACAACTTCGTGCTCCGTGACCCTACCTATGTGGTTCCACCCCAGGTTGGGGGTGGGCCGGGTGGGCCGGGTGGGCCGGGTGGGCCAGGTGGGCCAGGTGGGCCGGGTGGGCCAGGGGGGCCGCCGCCCCCGGCGTTTTGTTATCAGCAATCCTGGCCGCCGGAGTATACGAGTGGCCAGTACTTTCTCTTCACGAACCCGGACCGGCAGGAGTTCCAGGTGGAAGCAGTCAACCCAGCAACCTCCGGGTTTTCTAGCGGGCCATGTCCGGAGGAATATGGGAATTTCGACATGGTTCTCCAACCAGATGGCCGCACGGCAAAGGGCTTCTACGACAACGCCGGAGTTGACAACGTAGAGTCCACTGGATCTATCACGATGGTTCGCGCAGACAACTTGGCTGATCCAGATTCTTGCGGCGGAGACAAAGACGGTGATGATCTGTGTGACAACTGGGAGAGATTCGGGGTCGATCTTCAAATTTCAGGCAGCTTTGGAACGTTAGTCGCACACAACCCTACTTCGTCCAATCCACCTGACCTCAACCTGCCTGCGCTTGGTGCCAATCCCGACCACAAAGACCTCTACGTGGAGGTCGACAACGCTAGCGGCTACACGGCAAACCTTCAGGACGTGGTTCAAAAGTTTGCCATAGTTCCCAACAATCTCTTTGCCGTACCAAATCCCGATAAACAACCCGGGATAGCCCTGCACGTCATGTACGGCAACCAGAATATTAAACCTGCTTCGTTCGCAGCCTTGTACCCCACGGACACGCCCGGGACGGGGTCGACACCCTTTTCGCCTGCCGGGTGGCCAATCGATTTCGACGCCATCAAGAGTGCAAATTTTGGAGCAGCCGGATTTTTTCCTCAGGGAGGGGCCCCTGGGATTCCGGCCGCCAAGGTTGTCGGCAAGACCAAAGCGATTGCCACCATGCTGTTTCGGTACGTCCTCTTTGCGCAAAGCCTGCAGAACCTGAATGGGAAAGAGCTGGCTGGCCTTGCAAGAGGCATCCCCTCCGGTGACGCCATCGTGGCTCTCGGCACTTGGCCAAATGGCGCGACCCAGGACGATCAAGATGGGGTCTTCATGCACGAACTTGGGCATACCCTGGGTCTCGGGCACGGAGGAAGAGACAAGAGCGGTCACCCAGACAACAATCTCTACAAGCCGAATTATCGGAGCGTGATGAACTATGAATGGATGACGCGCGGCTACCGGCAAGACTTGTCAACGAAACTGGGATATGGGTCTTACGCTGGTTGCTGGGAGCTCGACTACTCTCGCCTCGACTCGATCTACATCAGCGAATCTAACAATGACGGCGTCACCCCACTCTATGTGCTCGACGAGACAAGTGTTGACGAGACGCGAGGCATTGGAGGCCGCCCGAGATGCCAAGTCCCGTCAGGTCCGCCTCCAGCAAAACTCGTCCCGGAAGCAGGGTCTGTCTATTGGCTTCCCGGACCTCTCCTCACCAATGCGGGCGTGAATTTCACCTACCCCGGTGCGAGTTCATCCGGCTTGCCACTTCACGTGTTCGACCCCGACCCTAAGGTCGTCGCAGGCTGGGAGCCCGCATTGCTCGCTTCCTACAATGATTGGGGAGCCATAAGCTTTGGCAATGGGACCGGGGTAAGCGGCTGGGGAGCGGGCCCTGAGTCTCAAGAGTCCACAAGTGAAATCACCATCGACGAGATCATCCAGCTAAAGCAAACCCCTCTTGGCGACTGCAACGGGAATGGCATCCCAGACGCCGATGAGATAGCGGCGAATCCCTCCCTTGATGCAGACGGTGAT
>DATKND010000091.1:0-2799 GCA_035541475.1 Myxococcota bacterium
CGACGGCGCGCGCGTGGGCGAGACCGGCCCGCACGACGAGCTGATGGCGCGCGGCGGGCAATACGCGGAGCTCTACGGCATCCAGGCCGCGGCCTACCGCAAGTCGGCCGCCAACAGGCGGCCGACGCGCAGCGAGCCGCAGGCGAGCGAAGGCCGGTAGCTCGAGCGCGAGCGGATAGCGAGCGCGAAGGCCCGGCGGAACTAGGTCTCGTCGGACTGCGCGTCGTGCCCTTCGACCAGCCCGTCGACGTAGCGCTGGAAGTCCTGGCCGTAGAGGTAGCGCGCCTGCTGCCACCAGGCGCGCGCGCCCGGCATGACCGCGACACCGAGAAGCGTGGCATCGTGCGAGTCGAGCTCGAGCAGCCGCGCCTGTCGCACGCGGTGCATCAGCTCGAGGTTCGAGAAGAGGGTCTGCATCAGGCCGCGGAAGCGGAACTGCTCCTCGGGCTTCAGCTTCGCGGGATCCTTCAAGCCCTCGAGGTAGATGCGGCCGAGCTCGGAGTCCTGGATCAGCAGCGCGCGGAACTGGTTCAGGTCCGAGGTGATCGCGCGGTAGGTCGAGACCTCGAGCGAGCGCGTGTTGTGCTCGACCTGGCGGTTGCCCTGTCGGATCTGGATGCCGAGGTAGATCAGCGAGACGAACACCCCGACGCCGCCCACGAACTCGCCGAGCTGGGCGAACGTTTCGAGGTCCACGCGCGTCCTCGTCCAATGCCGTTGCGAAGCCGGCCGACTCTACCCCGCTCCTGCCACCTCCTGGCAGCAGACGCCTCACGAACCCCGTTCGACTGACGTCCTGCTGACAGGTAGCTGGCAGCCTGGATGCTCGATAATCCGGGCGTACGACGAGCGAATCCACAGACTCAACCATTCGATTCATTTGAGAGATCTTCAGGAGAGCCGGGATGCGGAAACCCTTGATCTGGTTCGAGCTGACGGGGCAGCATAGTGACAACTCGAGGCACTTCTACGAGGAGATCCTCGGTTGGCAGTCCGATCCCCGAAAGACGGCCGCGGCGCGCGAGCGAAGGCCGCCGGCTCGGCCACGCAGCTTCTTCCGGAGAAGTGCGCACGCGCCGAGCACGCCGCCCTGGTGGGTGACCTTCTACACCGCGGTCCCCGACCTCGAGGACGCGATCCGCAAGGCGCGCTCGCTCGGCTCGCGCGTGCTGGTGCCGCCGACTCGGCACGGCGACTCGCTCATCGCGGTCGTATCGGATCCGGACGGACATCCCGTCGGGCTCTGCTCGTGACGCGGGCGTCGCATGCGCCGCGCTGACCGCCTCTTCCGCCTCGTGCAGCTCTTGCGCGCGCGCCGCTTCGCGACGGGCGAGCAGATCGCTAGCGAGCTCGGCGTCTCGAAGCGCACCGTGTACCGCGACGTCGCGGATCTGCAGGGCTCGGGCGTGCCGATCCGCGGCGAGGCGGGCGTCGGCTATCGGCTCGAGCGCGGCTACGAGCTCGCGCCGCTGATCTTCACGAGCGACGAGCTCGCAGGGCTCGTGCTCGGCGCGCGCATCGTCGCGTCGTTCGGCGACCCCGATCTCGCCGCGGCGGTCGCGAGCGCGATGACGAAGGTGGAGGCGGTGCTGCCCGAGGGCCTCCGGCGGGTCGTGCTCGAGACGCCGCTCTTCGCGCCGGGCCGCCCGTGGTCGGCCGCGATGGCGGGCGAGGTCGCGATGCTCCGCCGCGCGATCAGCGAGCGCCGCCTGGTGCACTTCAAGTACGGCCGCGAGGACGGAGTGGAGAGCGAGCGAGACGCGCGTCCTCTCGGCCTCTACTTCTGGGGCCGCAAGTGGACCCTGGCCGCATGGTGCGAGCTGCGCGCCGACTACCGCAGCTTCCGCCCCGATCGCATGCGCGAGCTGATGCTCCTCGACCGCACCTTCGATCCCGACGCCGATGGCATCTCGCTCGCCGGCTTCGTCGCGAAGGGCGATCCCGCCGACTGGGAGAGCTGGGAGTGGCGGCGCGAGGCCGCCGCCCCGCCCGATCCGACCTCCGACACGCTGGCGGTTCAGGCGGCGGGAGCGCCATCCTTCGCGAACGAGCGCAGCCGCGCCGGGCGCGACGACATCCGCTCGATGTAGGCGTCGATTCCCGGGCCCTTCGGCATCGATGCGCGGCCCCACTGGAAGGCGCTCTCCATCAAGATATCGGCCGCGCTGAACCGGTCGCCGACGAGATACGAGCGCTCTCGCAGCGCGCCGCCCACGCGCGCGCACATCCCCTCGTAGGCGCGCTTCCACTCGGCATCGCTCTCGGTCTGCCCTCGCAGCTTCAGCATCAAGGTCGGCTCGACGACGCCGGCGTAGTAGAAGAGCCAGGTGAGGTACTCGGCCCGCGACGCGTCGCCAGCTCCGGGGCCGAGCTTCGCGCCGGGGAACGTGTCCGTCAGATACAGGCAGATCGCCGCCGACTCGGTCACGAGGCGGCCGTCGTGGAGCAGCGCCGGCACCTTCTTCTCCGGGTTCGGGTTGCGCGGATCCGGCGCGCCCGAGCCGTCGGCGCGGCGGATCGTCACGACCTCGATCGCGTAGGGCTCGCCGATCTCCTCGAGCAGCCAGAGGATGCGAGTCGAGCGAGTGCGAGGCGCGTGAAAGAGCGTGAGCATCGCGGAACTCCTTCTCGTGTCGTCAGCGGGCGGCGAGCGCCGCGCGTCGCTGCGCCAGGAAGCGGCGCACGGCGGGATCGGATTCGAGGCCGATCGCCCGCTCGTAGGCGAGGTCGGCCGCGGCCGCGTCGCCGCCGCGCGCGAGCAGCTCCGCGCGCGCCGCATGATACGGTTGGTAGTCACGC
>DATKND010000092.1:0-4793 GCA_035541475.1 Myxococcota bacterium
TCGCGCGCGCGCAGCGGGAACACGTGGCCGGGTCGCGCGAGGTCGGACGGTTTCGCGTCATCGGCGATCGCGGTCTTCACCGTGTGGGCGCGATCGGCGGCCGAGATGCCCGTCGTGACGCCGTGTCGCGCCTCGATCGAGATCGTGAACGCGGTGCCGAAGCCGGCAGTGTTCTCCCAGTCCGGGACCATCATGCCGAGATTCAGCCGATCGAGCTGCGCCTCGGTCAGCGACAGGCAGATCAGCCCGCGCCCGAAGCGCGCCATGAAGTTGATCGCCTCGGGCGTGACCTTCTCGGCCGCGATGCAGAGATCGCCTTCGTTCTCGCGGTCGGCGTCGTCGACCAGGATCACGAGCTTGCCGGCGCGGATGTCGGCGATCGCAGCCTCGACCGACGCGAGCGCCGCCCGGATCTCTTCCGGGGGCTGCGAGAGCCGGAGCTTGGGGGCTTTGGTCATCGAGTTGGGGATCCACTCCCGTACGGACCGCGTGGGGTTCCGGCGGGCGCGGCCGAATTCGCGACGGGTGGCGCGACCCTATCAGCGAGGGATACGGGTGTCAAACCGCGCCGCAAGCCGCCGAAGGCGGCGCGCAGCGAGCCGTACGGCGAGCGAAGCTCAGAGAAAGATGACCCGGCTCGCTATGTGAAATTCTTGAAGACTCCCTTGAGGAAGTCCTCTTCCGACACGCCGAACTTCGAGCCGAAGCCGTGGCGCGAGTCCATCGAGCGGTACAGCTGACGCATCAGCTCGCGGAAGGTCTCGCGCACGCCCTCGCCGCGGATCGCGACCGCCGGGAAGGTCGAGGCGTCGCCCCAGGCGTCCTTGATCTCCTGCAACGGCTTCACGTCCGGGAGATCGCGCTTGTTGAACTGCACGACCTTCGGGATCTGCGCGAAGTCGATTCCATTCGACGCGAGGTTCGCCTCCATGTCGCGCCACGAATACGCGTTGGCCGACGCGCTCGAGCGCTGCGAGTCGGCGACGAAGGCCACCGCGTCCGCGCCCGCCAGCACGACCTTCCGGGTCGACTTGTGCATCACCTGCCCCGGCACCGTGAAGAGCTTGATCTTCACCGAGAAGCCGTTGCTGGTGCCGAACTCGATCGGCAGGAAGTCGAAGTAGAGGGTGCGATCGCCCGTGGTATCGAGCGTGACCATCTTGCTGCGGCTGCCCGCGTCCATCAGCTCGTGGAGCTTCTGGAGATTGGTCGTCTTGCCGGAGAGCGCCGGGCCGTAATAGACCACCTTCACGGTGATCTCCCGCTCCGCCATGTTGATCTGGACCATCGGCCGCGTCTCCAGCCAGGAACCGGCCACCAGCCTATCGGCGAGTGGACGCCGCGGATGAAGGGCGACCGTCACTGCGACGGGCCCCGCGGGACCCGAGTGCGCGGTCAGCGCTCGAGGAAGGTCGCGAGCAGAGTGCGCGCGGCGTGCGCGGGCGTCGTGCGGAGCGCCTCGACCTCGCGCTCGAGCGCTTCGATCTGTCCGGCAACTTTCGGATGCTGGTGGAAGGCGCGGCGCAATCCCTCGTCGACGAGGCTCCACATCCAGGCGCGCGTCTGATCGCGCCGCCGCGCGGCCGCTTCGCCGGACGCTTCGAGCGCGGCGCGCTGCTCGCGGATCATCTCCCACACCTCGGCGATGCCAGCACCGGTGCGCGAGCTCGCGCAGAGCACGCGCGGCGACCACGACGGCGAGAGCGGGCGCAAGAGCGAGAGCGCGCCCGCGAACTGCGCGCGCGAACGCTCCGCGACCGCGAGCAGGTCGCCGTCGGCCTTGTGCACGACGAGCCCGTCCGCGAGCTCGAGCACGCCCTTCTTGATGCCCTGGAGCTCGTCACCCGAGCCCGGTTGCAGCAGCACGAGGAAGAAGTCGACCATGCCGGCGACGGCGACCTCGGACTGGCCGATGCCGACCGTCTCCACGATCACGACGCCGTAGCCAGCGGCCTCGCAGATGAGCATCGCCTCGCGCGTCCGCTGCGCGACACCGCCGAGCGTCCCACCGGACGGCGACGGGCGGATGAAGGCTTTCGGCGAGCGCGCGAGCCGCTCCATGCGCGTCTTGTCGCCGAGGATGCTGCCGCCGGTCACGGGGCTCGACGGGTCGATCGCGAGTACGGCCACGCGCTCTCCCGAGTCGATCAAGTGGAGGCCGAGCGCCTCGATGAAGCTGCTCTTGCCGACGCCGGGCGGCCCGGTGATGCCGATCCGCACCGCGCCGCCGGTGTAGGGAACGAGCGCATCGAGCAGCGACTGCCCCTTCGCCGCGAGATCCTCGCGCGAGCTCTCGAGCAGGGTGATCGTGCGCGCGAGTGCGCGCCGATCGCCGTCGCGGATCGCCTCGCAGGTCGCGGCGATGCGCGAAGCCGGCTCGCTCATGCAGCGCGGGCCCGGATCACGTCGAGCACCTGACGCGCCGCCGAAGGGATTGCGGTGCCCGGCCCGAAGACCGCCGCGACCCCGGACTCGCGCAGGAAGGCGTAGTCGCGCGGCGGAATGATGCCGCCGACCACGACCGCGATGTTGTCCGCGCCCTGCGCGCGCAGCGCCTTCACGAGCTCCGGCACGAGCGTGCGGTGGCCCGCGGCCTGGCTCGACACGCCGACCACGTGCACGTCGTTCTCGATCGCCTGGCGCGCGGCCTCCTCGGGCGTCTGGAAGAGCGGACCCACGTCCACGTCGAAGCCGAGATCGGCGAAGGAGGTCGCGATCACCTTCATGCCGCGGTCGTGGCCGTCCTGGCCGAGCTTCACCACCAGCATGCGCGGCCGGCGCCCTTCGCGCTTCGCGAAGCTCGCGACCTCCTCGAGCAGCGACTCGAAGCTCGCGTCGCCGTGGTAGCTCGCGGCGTACACTCCCGAGACCGCGCGCACGTCGGCGCGGTAACGCGTGTAGACCTGCTCGAGCGCATCGGAGATCTCGCCCACCGTCGCGCGCACGCGCGCCGCGTCGATCGACGCCTCGAGCAGGTTGCCCTGCCCCGACGCCGCGAGCTCTCGCAGCTTCGCGAGCGCGCGCTCGACCGCCGCGCGATCGCGCGCGCCTCGGATCTTCTCGAGCCGGCGGATCTGCGCCTCGCGCACGGCGCTGTTGTCGATGTCGCGCACCTCGAGCTCCGGCTCCTCGGGCGCCTTGTACTTGTTCACGCCGACGATCACGTCCTCGCCGCTGTCGATGCGCGCCTGGCGCCGCGTGGCCGACTCCTCGATGCGGAGCTTCGGCATGCCTGCGAGGATCGCCTTGGTCATGCCGCCATAGGTCTCGACCTCGTCGATCAGCGCGTTCGCCGCGTCGTAGACCTGCTGCGTCAGGCTCTCCATGAAGTAGGAGCCGCCCCAGGGATCGACGGTCGCCGGGATGCCCGTCTCCTCCTGCAGGATCAGCTGCGTGTTGCGCGCCACGCGCGCCGCCGCGTCGGTCGGCAGCGACACCGCCTCGTCGTAGCCGTTCGTGTGGAGCGACTGCGTGCCGCCGAAGACCGCGGCCATCGCCTCGACGGTCGTGCGGATCACGTTGTTCATCGGATCCTGCTCGGTGAGGCTCGCCCCCGAGGTCTGGCAGTGCGTCCGCAACATCAGTGAGGAGGCCTTCTTCGGTGCGAACTCCTTGCGCATGCGCTCGGCCCAGATCCGCCGCGCGGCGCGCATCTTCGCGATCTCGAGGTAGAAGTCCATGCCGATGCACCAGAAGAACGAGAGCCGCCCGGCGAAATCGTCGACGTCGAGTCCCTTCGAGAGCGCGGCGCGCACGTACTCGAGCCCGTCCGCGATCGTGAACGCCAGCTCCTGCACCGTCGTCGCGCCGGCCTCCTGCATGTGGTAGCCGCTGATCGAGATCGAGTTGAACCTCGGCATGTGCTTCGCCGTGTACTCGATGATGTCGGCCACGATCCGCATCGAGGGCTCGGGCGGGTAGATGTAGGTGTTGCGGACCATGAACTCCTTGAGGATGTCGTTCTGGATCGTCCCGGCGAGCTTCTCGCGCGGCACGCCCTGCTCCTCGCCGGCCACGATGAAGCAGGCGAGCACGGGCAGGACGGCGCCGTTCATGGTCATCGACACGCTGACCTGATCGAGGGGGATGTCGTCGAAGAGGATCTTCATGTCCTCGACGGAGTCGATCGCGACGCCGGCCTTGCCGACGTCGCCGCGCACGCGCGGGTGGTCGGAGTCGTAGCCGCGGTGCGTCGCGAGATCGAAGGCGACGGAGAGGCCCTGCTGGCCGGCCGCCAGATTGGCGCGGTAGAAGGCGTTCGACTCCTCGGCGGTCGAGAAGCCCGCGTACTGGCGGATCGTCCACGGGCGGTTCGTGTACATCGTCGCGCGCGGTCCGCGCAGGAACGGGAACAGGCCGGGCAAGGTGTCGGCGTCGCGCAGCCGCTCCAGATCCGCGGCGGTGTAGAGCGGCTTGATGTGCAAGCCGTCCGGCGTGACGCGTTCGAGCGTCTCCGGGTCGCGGCCGCGCAGATCCTCGCGCGCGAGCGCGCGCCACTTCTCGAGATCCGCTTTCGACTGGCCGCTCATCGGGTCCTCCGGAAACGCGAGACCATACCCCTGCCCTCGCGCCGCAGCATTGCGCGCCTCACATCGACCGGCGGTAGCGCCCGCCGACGGCGAAGAGCGCCTCGGTGATCTGCCCGAGGCTCGCGACCTTCACGGTCTCGAGCAGCGCCTCGAAGACGTTGCCGCCCGCGCGCGCGACGTCCTGGAGGCGCCGCAGCGAGCCCGGCGCGGCGCCGGCGTGGCGCCGCTGGAACGCGCGCAGATTCTCGAGCTGCGCGCGCTTCT
>DATKND010000093.1:0-126382 GCA_035541475.1 Myxococcota bacterium
GCGCCTGCTGGAATCGTGGGCGGGAGACGACTCCGAGGTGCAGGGCCTGCTCGCGCTGATGGAGCTGCACTCCGCGCGCCAGGCGACGCGCGCCGACGTGCACGGCGACCTCGTGCTGCTCGAGGATCAGGACCGCTCGCGCTGGGACCGCGTCGGCATCGAGCGCGCGCGGCGGCGCGCGGAGCGCGCGTGCGCGTCGGGTCCCTACGCGCTCCAGGCGGCGATCGCCGCCTGTCACGCGTCGGCGCCGTCGTTCGCCGACACCGACTGGCGCCGGATCGCGGAGCTGTACGCGCTGCTCGCGCGCGAGACCGGCTCACCGGTCGTCGAGCTGAACCGCGCCGTGGCCGTCGCGATGACCGACGGTCTCGAGGCCGGCCTCGCGCTGCTCGGAGCGCTCGAAGGCGAATCGCAGCTCCGGGACTATGCGCTCTTGCCCGCGACCCGCGCCGAGCTGCTGCGCCGGCTCGGCCGTCGCGCGGAGGCAGCGCCCTTCTTCCGGCGCGCCCTCGCGCTCACGCGCAACGAAGCCTCGCGACGTCATCTCGAAAGGCGCCTCGCGGAGTGCGAGGCCGCGGGCTGATCGACTCGCGCACATTGCATAACCGCAATGCCTCCGAGACGCATTTGGGCTCGCGGCTGCCCACATGGCGGGCACGTCCGCACGGGACTCGCACAGGAAGCGGGCAGGTCGGAGACGCGCGGAGACGTCTGCGCGCACGCGGCGCTTGGCACGACGGTTGCTCTCGCCCGTCGTCGGCGCCGCTCAAGGCCCATTGGAGGAATTCGATCATGCATGCAGCTCCCACCGTCCGCACCGCAGGGCGCGTCGCCCGCGGATTGCTGGCTACCGCTCTACCCCTCTTCGCCGCGAGCGCAGCGCTCGCCGACGAAGCCGCGAAACCGGTCCCCGACTCGGGCGACACCGCCTGGGTCCTGGCGGCCACCGCTCTAGTCCTGCTGATGACCCTGCCCGGGCTGGCGCTCTTCTACGGCGGTCTGGTGCGCGTGAAGAACGTCTTGAACGTCTTCATGCAGTGCTTCCTCGCTGCCGGCGCCATCGGGCTCCTGTGGATAATCGTCGGCTACAGCCTCGCCTTCAGCAGCGGCGGCGGCTCGTTCGTCGGGAACCTCGACAAGGCCTTCATGAACGGCGTCACGGTGGACTCGTGGACGCCGAACTTCGCGACCCCGCCGCGGCTCATCCCCGAGTACATCTTCGTGATGTTCCAGGCGATGTTCGCGATCATCACGCCGGCGCTGATCCTCGGCGCGGTCGCCGAGCGGATGAAGTTCTCGGCCTTCCTCGCCTTCATCTGCATCTGGCTGATCTGCGTCTACTGCCCGCTCGCCTACATGGTCTGGGGCGGCGGCTGGATCTTCAAAGCCGGCGCGATCGACTTCGCGGGCGGACTCGTCGTCCACATGTCGAGCGGCTTCTCCGCGCTCGTCGCCGCGCTGATGGTCGGCAAGCGCCGCGGCTTCGGGAAGGAGCCGATGGCGCCGCATAGCATGCCGCTGTGTCTGATCGGCGCGGGCCTGCTGTGGGTCGGCTGGTTCGGCTTCAACGCCGGCTCGGCGCTGTCCGCGAGCCCGCTGGCCGCGCTGGCCTTCCTCAACACCTCGACCGCCACCTCGACCGCGGTGGTCGTGTGGAGCGCGATCGAGTGGATGCACCGCGGCAAGCCGACCGCGCTCGGCGCGGCCACCGCGGCCGTCGCGGGCCTCGTCGCGATCACGCCCGCCTGCGGCAACGTGAGCCCGATGGGTTCGATCGCCGTCGGCGCCGGCGTGAGCATCGTCTGCTACATGGCGGTCACCTTCCTGAAGCCCGCCTTCGGCTACGACGACTCGCTCGACGCCTTCGGCGTGCACGGCATGGGCGGCGCCTGGGGCGCGCTCGCGTCGGGCATCTTCGCGACGACGCTCGGCACGGGCATCGAGAGCAACGCCCAGCAGATCCTGGTGCAGCTGAAGGGCATCGGCTTCACGGCGATCTTCGCGCCGGTGATGTCCTTCGCGATCCTCTCGGTCCTGAAGATGGTGTTCGGCTCGCTGCGGGTCAGCGACGAGCAGGAGTTCGAGGGCCTCGACGTCTCCGAGCACAGCGAGAGCGCGTACGCTCTCTCGGGCACGAGCCTCGGCGCGGGCGCCCACGGCTCGGGCGCTCCCGGCCACGCGATCGGCTCCGTCGCTCGCGAGACGGTCTGAGGCGCGCCATGAAGAAGCTCCAGGTGATCATCAAGCCGTTCAAGCTCGAAGAGGTGAAGGAGGCGCTGTCCAAGGTGGGAGTCGAGGGCATGACACTCACCGAGGTCCGCGGATTCGGACGCCAGAAGGGTCACACCGAGCTGTACCGAGGCGCGGAGTACGTGGTGGACCTGCTGCCGAAGATCCAGGTCGAGGTGGTCGTGCCGGACGGGCGCGCGCCGCTGGTGATCGAGACGATCGTGAAGGCGGCGAGTACCGGCCGGATCGGAGACGGCAAGCTCTTCGTGATCGACGTGGCGGAGGCAGTTCGCATCCGCACCGGCGAGCGCGGAGAGGCGGCTCTATAGCCGAGGCCCGCCGACCGTGAGCTCGTTCGCGAGCTCGTGGAAGGCGCGCAGGAAACGCTCGCGGGAGTGGGTGGCCGCCACCCACTCCCGCGCTGCATTTCCGAGGCGCTGACTCTCCTCGGTGTCGTGCACGAGCCAGGCGATCGCCTTCGCGAAGTCGGGCACCGCGGAACGGTCTCGCGTCGGCACGATCACGGACACGAGCGCGACGTCGGGAGTCACACGCTCCGTGGTACCAGGAACTCCGGCCCGGCTGCACGTTGCCGGTTTTCTGCCGGCTTGCATCCGACGTCACGCGGCGCCTAGGCTCCTCGCATGCCGCTGCGCATCCGCGACCCCGAGCTCTTCGGCGTGACCGAGTCGTCGGTGACGCTCTCGTTCGTCGTGGCAGACGACTCGGGGCCGGTCGGCGCGGAGGCGCGCGTGCGTGTCGGCGGCGAGCCGCGCGCGACTTCGCACGTCGCCGGCACGCGCCTCGTGCGGATCGATGGGCTCGAGTCGGACACCGAGTACGAGATCGAGATCGAGGCCGACGGCGCCACAGCGGCGGCGCCCGATCGGTACTTCTCCGGCCGCGCGACCACGCTTCCGGCGCCGCGCGCGGCGGAGACCGCGAGCTTCGCCACGCTCAACGATCTCCACTTCGGCGAGCCGCGCTTCGGCGGCACCTTGCTCCCGAACGGCGACTACGGGCCCGAGGCGCCGGGCTTCCCGTCGATCCGCGCGGACGAGAGCGAAGTGCCGTACTGGCGCTTCATGAACGAGGACGCGATCGCCGAGATCAACGCGGCGAACGTGGACGCGACCTTCATCAAGGGCGACATCGCAGACGTCGGTCGGCCCGAGCAGTTCGCCGCGGCGCGCGACGCGTTCGCGAAGCTCGCGCGCCCGCACCACGCCTTCCTCGGCAACCACGACTACTACGGGCGCCTCGACGGTCTCGACGTGGACGGCTACGCGCTGCTCGGCCAGCCGCCCGCGCCGCGCGCGGTCGATCTCGGCGGCTGGCGGCTGCTGCTGCTCGAGACCGCGTTGCCCGGCGAGCACCACGGCGTGTTCGAGGGCGAGCGGCTCGATTGGCTGGCCGCCGCGCTCGAGGAGACACGCGAGTCGCGCACGCCGACCTTGCTCCTGATGCATCACCAGCCGGTGCCGCCCGAGCACGCCGACAGCTATCCCAACACGATCGGCATCCGCCCCGAGGACTCGCTGCCCCTCTTCGGCCTGCTGGGGCGACACCCGCAGCTCCGCGGCGTGCTGATCGGGCACACCCACCGCAACCGCGTGCGACGCTATCGAGCGTCGGGTCGCTTGCCCTTCGTCGAGGTGAACTGCACGAAGGACTACCCGGGCGGCTACGCGCACTACCGTCTCTTCGAAGACGGCTCGTTCCGTCAGGAGGTGCGCCGCACCGGGAGCGCTCGCGCGCTCGCCCACTCGACCCGCTGCCGCGATTTCTTCCGCGGCGGCTACCGCGACTTCGCGCTCGGTGCGCTCGCTCAGAGAAGCTTTGCGGTGTAGCTGCGCAACGCGGGATCCGTACAGCGTGGGCCTGGGCCACCTGGCGCCGGACCTTTGGGAATATGGCGCGCGGAGCGCGCCGCAAGCGCCGAAGGCGCGCGCAGCTCGGCGAAGCCGAGCGGAGTTCAACCGCGCTAGAACCGGGACCTTCCAGAACTCGAATCGCACGGGCCCGCCGTCGAGAGCGCGTTCGGAGTCCCGCCGCTGTAGACGCCCGTGCCGACGCAGGTCGTGCCCGGCAGCACGCCGTTCAGCCCGACGCCGGCGCCGGCCGCCGGCTGCACGTACGCGAAGAAGCTCGGCTGGCCGTCCGCGTCGAGGTCGGAGGCCGCCTCCGCGGTGTAGCGCACAGGCGTGGTGCCGCCGCCCGCGCCGTCGGCCGTGATCACGTACTGGAAGTGCACGGTGCCCTCGGGCGCCCAGCCGAGCACGGAGAAGCCGGGGCTCCCCGGCCAGGGCACCTTCATCGCGCCGGGAATCGCCGCGGGCACGGGGATCGGCACGCTGACGTAGCTGCCGTACTCCGCGAAGTGAGTCTCCTCGGTCTTCGAGATCGCCTGGAGGTTCACGCCGGCCTCGACCGACTTGGCGCGAAGCTGGAAGCGCATGAAGGCCGGGATCGCGATCGCCGAGAGGACCCCGATGATCGCGACCACGATCATCAGCTCGATCAAGGTGAAGCCAGCGCGGCGCATGCATGCACTCGTCGCCCGATCGGGCGTCCCGCACTGATCGGCCGGCGCGGCCGGCGCGTTGAGCCAGCCGCGGCGGATGCGAGCCGCCGAGCGCCCGGCGCGCGGGCGGCGCGAGCGTCGATCCCCTCTATGCTGTCGCCGCTCGATGCGCCGCGTTTCCGAGCTCTTCTGGCGGTTCCTGCCGGCGGTCCGCAGGGCGGAGCGCTCGCGCGCGACGTACTTCACGGCGCTGTTCACGTTGCTCTCGGCGTCGCAGACGTTCGGGCTCGTCGGCAGCGAGGCCCTGCTGCTCGCGCGCCTCGGATCGGCCGAGCTGCCGAAGGCCTTCGTGTCGGCGGCGCTCGTCACGGTCGCGGGCTCGCTCGCGTACGCCTCGGCGGTCGGCGTGCTGCGCAACGATCGCCTCTACATCGGAATGCTCACGGGTGCGGCCGCGCTGCTGGGGCTCGCCACCGCCGGCGCCGGTGACGCGCGCGTCCTGATCGGGCTCTACTGCGCCTTCTATCTGACGCAGGCCGTCTTCATGAGCCACTTCTGGACCTTCTCGGGCGACTACTTCGACACGCTGACGAGCAAGCGGCTCTTCCCGGTCTTCACGGTCGGGTCGAGCTTCGGCGGACTGCTCGGCGGCGCGGCGTCGCTGCCCGCGATCCAGGCGTATGGCGCGGAGAGCCTGATCGCCGGCTGGGCCGCCGGTCTCGCGGGCTCCGCGCTGCTCCTGTGGCTCGGGCGCCGGTTGCTCCGGACCTGGGTTCCGCGCGAGCAGGACGAGGCGGACGAGACGTCGGTGCAGAGCATGCGCGCGGCCGCGAGCTACCTGCGCCGCGCGCCGCTCGGGCGCGCGCTCGCCGTCTCGGCGCTCGGCATGGTGCTGGCGCTCTTCATCGCGCAGTACCTCTACTCGCAGATCTTCGCCGCGGCGTTCCCGAAGTCCGAGGAGCTCGCCGCCTTCATCGGCAGCTATCTCGCGGTCACGAACGCGATCGAGATCGCGCTCGAGCTGTGGCTGACGCCCTGGCTGATCCGCCGACTCGGCGTGCCTTCGGCGCAGCTCTTCCACCCGATGCTCGTGCTCGCGAGCTTCGCCGGACTCGGCCTGCGACCCGGAGTCGTGTCGGGCGTGGCGGCGCGCGCGGCGCGCGAGCTCGTCGACAACGCCGTCGGCCAGCCGATCCGGTCGCTGGTGTGCAACGCGCTGCCGCGTCGGCTGCGCGGTCAGCTGCGCGCCTTCCTCGAAGGGGTCGTCGTCTACGCGGGCATGGCGGCGGCGGGCGCGCTGCTGCTCGTGCTCCGGGAGCCGCCGGCGCAGGCGCTCGCCGCGCTCGGCGGCCTTGCCGCGGCGCTCTATCTCGGCGCCGGGCTGGTCGTGCGGCGCGAGTACGTGCGCGAGCTCGAGGCCGCGATCCGCGCCGGACGCCTCGACCTCTCGGAGGTCGAGGGCATCGGGAGCTTCGAATCCTCGCGGCTCTCCGAAGTGGCGCGGGCGCTGCTGCGCGAGGAGACGGAGCGCGCGTCGCCGTCGCTGCTCCGCATGCTGCCCGAGCTCGCGCGGCACGGCGCGCACGATCTCGTGCGCGAGGGGCTCGCGCACCCGCTGCCCGCCGTGCGCGCCGCCTGCATCGCCGCGCTCGCGGACGCGTCGCCCGGCGATCCGGACGCCCTGCGCGCGGCTCTTCGCGACGCCGACGCGAGCGTGCGGGGCGCCGCGCTCGACGCGTTGGCGCGTCACCCCGAGTCGGCCGACGCGCTACGCGAGCCGCTCGCCGGCCTGCAGCTTGATCCCGACGTGCGCGTGCGGGCGAAGGCGGCCGCGCTCGCGGGCGCAGAGGGCGTCGAGTGGCTGCGACGGATGCTGCGCTCCGCGGACGAGGCCGAGGCGACGGCCGCGGCGGCCGTCGCGCCGACCAGCCTCGCCGCGGAGATCGCGGCGCGCCTGCGCCAGGCGTCGCCGCGGCTGCGAGCGGTCGGGCTCGGCCGGATCGCGGAGACGGCGCCCGAGACGGCGCTGCCGCCCGTGGTGCTCGAAGAGGCGCTCGATGCGCCGGAGCCGCGGCTTCGCGGCGCGGCGCTGCGGCTGCTCTCGCGCAGGCCCGCGCCGGATCTTCCGCGCGTTGCGCGCGGGCTCGCGGACTCGGCGCTCGTGCCGCGCGGCGCGGCGATCGCGGCTCTCGCCTCGCACGGCGAGGCGGGCGTCGCCGCCGCCGAACCCTATCTGCGCGACGGGCGCGAGCGCGCGGTGCGGGCGGCCCTCGAGGTGGTCGCGCGCGTCGACCTGCCGTCGCGCCGCGAGTGTCTCCGGCGCGAGCTCCTCCACCACGCGCGCGGCATGTGGGTGAGCGAGCTGGCGCAGCCGCTCGTGTCGCAGGGAGGTGACATCCCCTCGACCTTCCTGCGCGCCGCGTTCGCCGACGAGGCGGCGCGACACCGGCGGCTCGCGTTCCGCATCCTCGGCCTCGACGGCAACCCGCGCGCGATCCGCACCGTCTATCGCGCGCTGCGCTTCGGCGCGTCGCGCGCACGCGGAGATGCGCTCGAGGTGCTCTCGAATCTCGGCGACCGCGAGGCCGCGCGCCTGCTGGTGCTGCGCTTCGAGGGCGAGCTCGACGAGGAGCACCGCGCCGCGGCGAAGGCGCTGGTGCGCGTGCCCGGGGAGCGCGCGGAGCTGCTGCGCGAGTCGCGCTGCGCCGAGAGCCTCTGGATCCGCGCGGCCACCGCGGCGCTCGATCCATCGCTCGGCCACAATGCGGTCGGAGTCGAGACGATGGAGCGCCTGCTCGCGCTGAAGAAGGTGCCGCTGTTCGAGAGCCTGACCCTCGATCAGCTCGACGCGGTTGCGCGCCTCGGCGAGGAGCGCGACTTCCAGCCGGGCGAGGTGATCGTGTGCGAGGGCGAGTCCGGCGGCGAGCTCTACGTGCTGCTCGAGGGCGCGGTCGAGGTGTCGCAGAAGCGTGGCGAGCTGCAGGTGCCGCTGCGCACGATCGAGGCCGTGGCCTACTTCGGCGAGATGGCGGTGCTCGACGATCAGCCGCGCAGCGCGACCATCGTCGCGCGCGAGCCCTCGCGGCTGCTCGCGCTCGCGGGCACCAGCCTGAAGGAGCTGATCCTGCAGATGCCCGACATCTCCTTCGAGATCCTGCGCGTGCTCTCCGCGCGCGTGCGGGCGGCGGAGCAGCAAGCCCGGCTCTCGGAGCCGGGCGCGCAGCGAGGCGAAGCCGAGCGAAGTTCAGAAGACAAGACCCGGTGAGTGGTGTCTCCGTGTCGCGCAGTCGGCACGTCCTTGCGGCGCAGGGCGCCGCCGATCATCCTCCAGCGAGCCTGCATGCGGGGGTGGGGCGCCGGGCGTGATCACGGTCTCGATGTCGGCGCTCGTCCACGCGCCTCCGAGTCGCGTCTGGCGCGCGCTCGTCGACACGGGAGCGGTGGCCCGCTGGGACACGCGGGCGCTCGAGCTGCGCGGCGTCGCGGCCGACTACCAGAGCGCCGGCGCGCCGGTGCGCTGGCGCTACCGCGTCGGCTCGGTGCCGCTCGAGCTCGAGGACACCGCGCTCGAGGTGGTGCCGCAGCGCCGGCTCCGCCTCGCGCGCAGCTTCGGCAGCCTGCGCTTCGAGGAGACCTTCTCGCTCGGTGAGGAGGAGGGCGCGGGCACCCGGCTCGCGCTGCGGCTCGCGGTCGCGAACTCGGTCACCACGTTCGGCGGCGGGCTCGACCGCTTCGACGTGCGCCGCTTCGCCTCCGAGCTCGTCGACGAGAGCCTGCGCGCGATCCAGCGGTTCTGCGAGGAGACGCGCTCAGATGTGTAGTTCTTCGCTCACCCAGCGCGACGGGTCCGCGAAGCGCGTGCGCGCGAGCGCGGAGAGATCGAGCTCGCCGAAGCGGCCGCGCGCGATCAGGTCTCCCATCGCCTGACCGACGCCCCAGGACTGCATCACGCCGCGGCCGGTGAAGGAGTGCGCCTCGAAGAGGTTCGCGAACCCGTCGACGCGGCCGGCGATGCCGCTGCGGTCGGGCGTCACCGCGTAGAGTCCCGCCCAGCCCCGCACGTGACCGCAGCGCTCGAAGCTGCTCGCGCGGTGCGCGAGTCGGGGCCAGATCTCGTTCTCGAAGAAGGCGTCGCCGTCGTAGTCGAAGTCGAAGCCGGGCGATTCGTCCGGGATCGAGTAGCCGGCGAGCACGTGCGGTCCCTCCGGATGGAAGTAGAGGCCGCTCGCGTCGACGATCATGCCGAGCGAAGAGAGCTCCACGCCGGGCGCGACGTCCTCGCGGTGGACGTCGCAGAGGCTGATCTGCCGCCGCACCGGCTCGCTCGCGTCCGCGACGCCGATCTTCGCGGCCAGCACCGGTGACCACGCCCCGAGGCAGTTGACCAGCACGTCGCACTCGATGCGCGTCTCGCCGACGACCTGCGCGGCCGCCACGCGATGCGTGATCAGGATCTCGCGCAGCGCGGCCGCGTCCTCGAGCACGCCGCGGCGCGCGACCTCGATGACCTCCACGGCCTGCACGCGCCGGAGGCTGCCTCCGGCGCCCGCGACGCGTGCCGTGACCACGCCCGCCGCGTAGTGGCGGTTGAGGAAGCGCACGCCGCGCTCCTCCGCGCGCGCGCGGTACCAGTGGCGCACGGCGTTCGGGTTGACGAGCCCGTCGTAGGGCGACCACGTCGCGCCGACGAGCTCGTCCTGCGCGCGGTCGAGCACGGGCGCGCGGCGTCCGATCTCGCCCGGCTCGAGCAGCTCGACGCCGAGCCCGTAGGAGTTCTGGAGCGCGCGCACGGCGCGTGCGCGCGCGTAGAGGTCCGGGTCGCAGTAGAGCCACAGGTAGCCGGCCGGCCGGAAGCCGAACTCCTCCGCGTGCTCGCGAAAGAAGGCGAGCGTCGCGCGACACGTCTCGATGTTGACGGGCTGCCACCAGGTCGCGCGCGCGCCGCCCGCGTTGAGCTCCGAGGCGGCGTAGATGCCGGCGAGGTCGAGGTCGATCACCAGGACGTCGCGGAGGCCGCGCTCGGCGAGCGCGTGCGCGACGCTCGTGCCGATGATCCCGCCTCCGACGATCAGGACCTCGGCCCGCTCGCTCACGCGGGCTCCCGGCCCCGCTCCTTCCAGAAGGCGCCCCACGACGGCCACGCCTCGGGCAAGGTGCCGCGCCCGTCGTGGCGCGCGGGCCAGTTCGCCGGCGGCTGCGCCAGCGGGCGCTCGGCCGTCTCGACGCCGTACCAGAGCAGGTGGTCGCGGCGCACGAAGAGCCACACGCCGTCGCGTCGGGCGTAGTGATCGCGGTACTGGATCGCCTGCTCGATCCAGCGCGCGCCGTCCTGGATCTGGCCGCGGCAGTAGACGCTGCCGCGCGCCGCGTCGGGCCCGTCGAAGTCGACGACGTGGTTGCCGACGAAGAGGATCGAGACGCCGATCGCGCCGAGCGAGTCCGCGAAGAAGGCGCGCAGCGCGTCGCGCCCGTGCGCGTCGCGACCGACGCGCACGTCGGGCACGAAGAGCGAGACGAGCAGGTCGAGGTCGCGCGAGTCGATCGCGAGCGCGTAGCGGCACACGAGCTGGTGGAGCTCGTCGCGCGCCACCGCGCGTTCGATCGCCGTCATGCCGTCTCGCCGCGTCACTTCGGCTTCGCCGCCTCGGCCCGGTCGTGCCAGATCTCGGTGTCGGGATGGAAGGCCTTCCACGCCAGCCAGTAGGCCTCGGTCACCTCCACGCCCTCGTCCACCTCCCAGTCGAAGGTGCCGGTGTCGGTCGAGTAGCGCACCTGCACGCGCTTGCCGCCGACGCGATCGTCCACCTTCCCGCCCTCGTGCGTGAGGATCGAGCCGAGGTACGCGCGCGCCTTGCCGCCGACCACGACGCCGAGCACGAGCTCCTTGGCGTGATAGCGCTCGTCGCGCGCGTCCACCGGGAAGAGGATCTTGTCCTCCGTCCAGTAGGCGCTGTACGGCGACGTCACATAGGGCACGCGCTCCGGATCGGGATGCACGAGCACCTTCGTGTCGCCGACGCGCTTGACCCACGCGCCGGCCGTCTCCTGGCGGAGCGGCAGGCGCTGGAGCTTCTTCCCGGAGAGCGGTCCCGAGATCGCGCGCCCGAGGAACTGCGACCAGAGCGAGCCGGTCTCGCGGTCGAACATCAGGAAGTTGTCGTTGTAGAGCAGGCCCGAGACGCCGAACGTCAAGGTGCGGCCGTCGACCTTGCGCGAGAAGGCGAGCGGCGTGCCGGCGAGCGGGTCGTAGCTCACGACGACCGGCGCGTCGCCGAAGGTGTCGTTCACGATCTGGTGGTACTCGAGCATGCGCACCGGGTAGGCGCGCGACTCTGCGCCGACCGTCAGGCCGAGCACCTCGGTATCGAACCCGAGCCACGTCGCCTGGGGCAGACCCACGAACTTCGGCGCATCCACGGAGTGGATGCCGTCCTTGCCGGGGCCGCCGTTCACGATGCGCGAGGCGTCCACCGTGAGCTTCGTCAGGCTGAAGCCGCCCTTCTGCGGCGCGCCCGCCGCGTGCGCCGCGAGCGCGCAGAAGAGCAGCAGGGCGATCGGCGCGAGCGCGGGGCGTTGCATCGGCGAGCAGTCTAACGCGCGCGCGCATCGCGACGGGTCGCTAGTCTCGCGCGCCATGTCGTCGTTGCGACGTCGCACGCGTGTCCTCGCTGCCGTCGCGCTCGCCGCGGCCTCGCTCGCCTGCGCGCCGATGCAGCGCGTCCCGCTCGATGCCTGCGTCACCGAGAAGGTGGTGGTCTACGTCGACGGCCGCCTGCTCGAGTCGGATCCGGCCTCGCTCGAGCTCCGCAGCGACGAGCCGCACAAGCTCTACATCAAGCGCCCCGGCGAGCCGCCGCGCTTGATCGTCCTCGACGCGACGCCCGACCGCGACGGCCGGCTGCGCCTAGAGCCCGCCGACCCGTGCAGCGAGGTCGTGGCGGTCGGCGAGGGCCGCGAGCTCACGATCGACGTCGACGAAGGCGCCGCCGGCGAGAGCCAGCCGGCGAAGCCTTGACCCCGCGGCAGGGGCGCGTCCTGCGCGCGGCGCTGGCGGCGTGCGTGCTGGCGCTCGGGTCGGGAGGCGCGCACGCCGAGGACGCGGCTCCGGTGCGGCTCCGCTACGGCTGGGAGTCCGGGCAGAGCTGGCGCGCCGTCTACAGCGTGAAGCGGGAGATGCATCTCGCGCAGGACGTGCAGAGCGACCTCGGTGTCGCGCGCTTCGACTACACAGTGCGTTCTGATGCGAAGCAAGGTGAGCTGCGGCTCGAGGTGCGCTTCGTCTCGCAGGAGACGGCGGCGGGTCCGTCGCCGCTCGACTTCACGCCGATCGTCTTCCGCGCCGGCATCGACGCGCTCGGGCACCTGCGCGCCCCCGACTACCAGATCGGCGAGGCGCGTCCCCCCGATCTGCCGGGCATCGAGCCCGATCCCGTCGCGTACCGGCAGATGCTCGAGCAGTCGGCCGCCGCGTGGCGCTGGGCCGCCTTCTGGTTCCCCGAGCTGCCCGAGCGGCCGCTCGCGCCCGGGGAGGAGTTCGTCTCGCGCGACGACCGCGATCTCGGCAGCGGCGCGCCCGGGATGGGCATGTGGATGCGGAGCGAGCGGCACTACCGGCTCGTCTCGGTCGCGCAGGGCATCGCGCGCTTCCGCGTCGAGGAGGACTCGCACGTCGACGCGGCGGCCGGCGCCGAGGGCGTCGCCTCGGAGCAGCGCGCCAAGGGCGAGGCGCTCTTCGATCTCGCGCTCGGCATGTGGACGCGTCACGAGATCGTGTCGTCGCAGAAGGCGAGCTTCCACGGCGCGCCGCCCGCGGTCGGCGCCGGCGAGGCGACCTCGCGCAGCGTCACGACGATCGAGATGCAGCGCACGTCCGCCGCGCGACCCTGAGCTCCGTCGCGGCTAGTTCTCCGCCTCGGCGGCCACCAGCGGCAGCTCGATCAGGAACGTGGTGCCCTGCCCCGGCGACGACTCTACGCTGATGCGACCGCCGTGCCGCTCGATGATCCCGTGCGAGATCGAGAGGCCGAGGCCGGTCCCCACGCCCACCGGCTTCGTGGTGAAGAACGGATCGAATACCTGCCGCTGGATCTCCTCCGGGATGCCCGGGCCGTCGTCGTGGAACTCGAGGCGCACGCCGTCGCTGCTGCGGCGCGTGCGGATCCGGATCGTTCCCTTCTTCCCGATCGCGTCGCAGGCGTTCATCAGCAGGTTCAGGAACACCTGGTTCAGCTGGCCCGGGTAGCAGCGCACGCGCGGCAGGTTGCCGAAATCGCGCTCCACCGTGATCGCTGTCTTGAAGCGCGGCTCCATCAGCGCGAGCGTGCGCTCGATCTCCTCGTTCAGATTCGCGTCCTGCAGCTCGGCCTGGTCCATGCGCGAGAAGGTGCGCAGGTCCTGCACGATCTTCTTGACGCGCTCGGTGCCCTCGCGGCTCCGCACCAGCAGCTTCGCGATCGCCTCGCGCGCCTTTGCGGTCTCCTGCTGCGAGCGGCCCGGCGCGAGCAGCTTGGCGATGTACTCGTCGAGCAGCTGGAGGTTCGCGTGCACGAAGCCGATCGGGTTGTTCAGCTCGTGCGCGACGCCCGCCACGAGCTGGCCGAGCGACTTCATCTTCTCCGCCTGCACGAGCTGCGTCTGCGTGTCGCGCAGCTCCGCGGTGCGCTCCTCGACGCGCGCCTCGAGCGTCTCGTTCAGCTTGGCGATCTCGTCGAAGGCCTTGGCGTTCTCGATCGCGATCGAGCTCTGGTTGGCGAGCGTGCGCAGCAGCATGCGGTCGTCCGCGACCAGCCGCTCGCCCGAGATCTTGCGCCCGACGGCGATCACGCCGAGCAGGTCGACGCCGTAGAGGATCGGCACGAGCAGCTCGACCTCGAGCGTGTCGTAGACGTCGCGGCAGATCTCGCGGCTCTCCTCGTCCGGCTCGTCGTCGAAATCCGAGCGCGAGAGGTCCTCGCGCCGCATCCACAGATGCTTCCAGATCGGGTGGTCCGACGGGATCTCGACCGCGAGCGTGTCCTCCTCCCACTCCCCGCGCGATGCCATGCTGCGCAGCACCTTTCCCTCGTCGTCGACCATCATCACCATCGCGCGCTCGACGCCCATGGTGTCGGTCAGCGCGACGAGGATGCGGTCGGCGATCTCGGAGAGCGAGAGCATCGACACCATGGCCTCGGAGATCTCGCGCACCGCGACGCGATAGGTCTCCCGGTCGCGGTCGAAGAAGCGATCCACCAGCGCCTGCAATCGGATGCGCAGCGGGTTGAAGGCGAGGATCGCGAAGAAGAGGAACGTGACCTGGAACCAGCGGAACGAGATGTCGAGCCGCGAGACCAGCGCGTCCGCGAAGGTGATGAGCAGGGCGAAGACGCCGGTGATGGCGAGGCTGGCCGGACCGTAGGCGGCCGAGGTGCGAGCGACGTTGCGGATCTCGAAGAGCTGCCGGCGCACGATCCCGTAGCCGACCGCGACCGGGAAGATGAACGCCCAGATCAGCGCGATGTAGTACGGGAACGGCGTCTGGAGCACCCACTCGGCCGCGAAGATCACGAGAATCGGCACGAACGAGATCGTCGCCGCCAGGAACACGAGGTCCGCGCGGTCGCGCATGGCGCCCTCGTGGCGGCGCCGCTCGCTGGCGAGGACGCCGAGCGACACGAAGAAGAGTCCACAGGTGAACCAGAAGCTCAGCGACATGCCGACGCCCGACGGCACGCCGAGACGGGTCTCGAGCAGCGACAGCGCGGCGAGCGCGAAGGCCGCGACGTAGGGCAGCAGCTGGATGCGCCGGTGGCGCACCACCCAGTCGGGTTCGATCGGATAGCTGGTGAAGAGATGGAAGGTGGTGGCGCCGACGAGCGGCACGTCGATCGCGAGATGCGGCCAGCCCCAGATGATGAAGTCGGTCTGGAGCATGCATGCGAGCAAGGTTGCGAGCGTGCAGCAGAAGAGCAGGAGCGCGAACGCCTCCGTGCGGTCCGACTTGAGCCACCAGACACCAGTGCCGGTCACGAGGTAGATCGCCGCGCCGATCAGCAGCAGCGCGTGGACGAGCAGGGTCGAGGGGCGCGCGGTCCATGTGGACGTCTCGGGGGTCAGGGACCGCGTGAAGCGCGAGCCGTCGTGGTGCTCGAACACGTAGGTGTTGGGTACGCCGGGCCGCATCCAGTCGATGCCGCGGCGCATCACCTCGAGATACGGCTTGCCGTTCACCTCGAGGATGTGGTCGCCCGGCTCGATTCCCTGGCCCACGAGGCTCGGCGCGAGATCCGTGACCACCGCGACGCCGCCGACGCGCGTGTCCGTGAACGGATGGCAGAGCTCGTGGGCGGGCCGCCACATCGCGCCGAGCGAGAGCACGATCGCGAGCAGGGCCCAGCCGACGAACAGCGCGGCGACTGCGCGCCGCACCAGAAAAGTGGAGGACGGGGTCATCGGACTCCCGGCACGCCGGGCAAGGCTAGGGGCGCGCGGCGGGAGCTGTCAAAAAGCGGTCAGCGCGGGGCGACGCTCGAGGGTGCCTCGACCCGTGCGCTCGCGACGGGAGCCCGTGCGGGCGCGATCCGCACGCCGGGTGAGGACAGCAACAGCATCGCGAGGAGCGAGAGTCCGCCCGCGATCGTCCAGAGCTTCATGGGGCCTCCGTGATACTCTGCGCGCGACTCCTACGTCATCGACCGGTCCGGGAGACCTCTTGACGGCGGGTCACGGCAGGATCGGCAACCCTCGACGCGGGCGACGAGCCGGCGCGGCTCGTCGCCGGAACGCTGCCGCGTCGCTGCGCGCGCGCCGCGAGCTGGCTGCGCGCGCACATCACCGAGTGGGTGGGCCGTGCAGCTCGTGAGCTTCGAGCGGGCGGTGCCTCCGCCTCGGCCTTCCGCGTCGATCGGCGCGGCGGGACTCGGCTTCGAGGCGCTCGAAGGCGTCACGCAGGGTGCGCGTCGACTCGGCGCGCTGCTCGCCGCGGGCACCCGCGCCGGCTCGATCGTGGACCTGAACCGCGCGCTCGCGGTGAAGCTCGCCGCCCAGGACGCCGGCGCGCCCGAAGCCGAGGCGAACTCGCTGCTGCCTGCCGACGCCCTCGCCTTCTCGCGACGCCTTCCCGACGCGGAGCGCGCCGCGCGCGACGTGATCCGCTGGGTCGAGAGCGCGGTCGAGCGCTACGACGGGCCCGATCTGATCGCGGCGGGTGTCGTCACACCGCGGCGTCACGTGCGTCTGGCGGCGCCGGTGCCGCGGCCCGGGAAGATCGTCGGCATCTCGTGCAACTATGCGCCGGCCGGGGAGCGCGACGCTCCGGAGGAGCCGCTCTTCTTCCTGGAGGCGCCGTCCGCGCTCGGCGGACCGGAGGACGAGCTACGCCTGCCGGCGTCGGACGAGCCGGCGAGCTTCGAGGGCGGGCTCGCCGTCGTGATCGGCCGGACGGCCCGCTCCGTCTCGCGGGATGACGCGCACGGCTGCGTGGCCGGCTACTGCGTCGCGCTCGACTTCCGCTTCGGCGACGCGGCCGATCCGCTGGCGCGCTCGCGCGACGGCTCGACCCTGGTCGGTCCCGCCCTCGTCACGCGCGACGAGATCGGCGATCCCCAGCAGCTCGGCCTGCGCGTCTTGCTCTCGCGCAGGCCGCTGCAGACGGCGCGCACGGCGACGATGCTCTTCCCCATCGCGGAGCTGATCGCGCGCGTCTCGGCGCGGGTGACCCTCGAGCCGGGCGACCTGGTGCTGACCGGTGGGCTGCCGAGTCCGCCCGCGCGGCTCGCGCGGCCGCTGCGCGACGGCGACGTCGTCGAGGTGGAGATCGAGCGGATCGGGAAGCTCGCGATCTACGTGCGCGCCGCCGCCTCGGGCACATAGCGCACGAGCACACGCGAGCCGTCGTGGAAGCCGGCGCGCATGCGATCGCGCCAGCTTCCGATCTCGTCGGGGTATTTCGCGTCGTAGATCGACAGCAGCCGCTCGAGCAGGCTCGAGTCCTTCGAGGCGCTCGCGCGCGCGACGAAGCTCGGTCCCGCGCGGAAGGCATCGCTCGTGATCCCGAGCCGCTTCCAGCGGCCGTAGTCGCCGACCCAGATACGCGCCTGCGTGAGCCCGCGCGCTAGCGCGCGCGCCTTCCAGCCGCTCGACGCGGTGATCAGCACCACCGCGCCGCCTTCCCAGCCGAACCACACTTCGGCGTGACAGCGGCTCTCCTCGCCGCTCTTTCGAAGCGGCGACACATAGACGAAGGGGCTCTTCGAGAGCGCCGCGGCGAGAGCCGGAGTGACGTCGCCTTGCGCGTCGGCGAGAACGTCGCGCCGAGCCGACGCGGGCAGAGCCAGCGCCGCAGGCGCGAGCGCGAGTCCCGCCGCGGCAAAGAGGAAGCGCCGGCGCGAGATCAGATCCCGGATCCCTGCTCCTCCTCGGGCACGTGGATCCCGCACTCGCGCGTCTCGGCGCGCTCCCACCACCAGCGACCGGAGCGCGGATCGTCGCCCGGCCGCACGGCGCGCGAGCACGGCTCGCAGCCGACGGACGGATAGCCCTGCGCGTGGAGGCGGTTCACCGGGACGTTGTGGGCCTGCACGTAGGCCATCACATCGTCGTGTGTCCAGTCGGCGATCGGATTCACCTTCACGATGCCGCCGTGGATGTAGTCGATCTCGAGCTTCGGCGCGTTGGCGCGCGTGACGTTCTGGTCGCGGCGGAGTCCGGCGACCCAGGCGTCGAGGTCGGCGAGATAGCGCTTCAGCGGCTCGACCTTGCGGACGCGGCAGCACAGCTGCCGGTTCTCGATCGACTCGTAGAAGAGGTTCATGCCCCTCGCGCGAACCATCGCCTCGACGTCCTCGGCGCGAGGCAGCAGCACCTCGACCGGCTTGTCGTAGCGGTCGCGCACGCGATCGATCAGGTCGTGCGTCGCCTGGGGCAGGCGCCCGGTGTCGAGCACGAACACCCGCGAGGCCGGCTCGATGCGGTGCATCATGTCGAGCAGCGCCAGACCTTCCGGGGCGCCGAACGAGCACGAGAGGGCGATGCCTGGATGAAAGTTCTTGAGAGCCCAGGTAAGGATCTCTTGAGCGCTCAGGCGCTCGCCCTCGCCGGAAGCCACGAACCGCAGGAGCTTGGAATCCAGGCTCTTTTTCGGGCTCTGCGCCATCGGCCGCGCTCCAGATGACCCGGACACCCTATCGGAGTTCCACCGGCTGTCCACGAATTCCAGACCTGACAGGTCGATTTACAGCGGCCTGCAGCAGGCGCGCGGAGAGCGGACAGGGACGCGAACCTTCACTCGAGCTGCCGCTCGACGCCCTGGACCTTCTCCTCCATCGAGGCCGCCCGGTCGCGCCGGTCGTCGATCTTGATGACGGTCCCGACCCGGACCGCGCCGGCCTCGAACACCGCCTCGTGCATGCGGCGGATCAGGGCGAGCACCACGTCGAGCTCCCCTTCGAGGGTCGTGAACATCGGATCGAGACGGACTCGCACGCGCTTCTCCTCGCGCGCGACCCGCAGCGCCGCGGCGACGAAGCGCGAGACGCTCACTCCCTCTCCGACGGGCGAGATGCTGACGGCGGCGATCGCCATGGACTCCTCCTACACATCACGGCGACGGGCCACCGCGGAATCCCGGACGCGCTTCGCGAGCGCCTCGATCGCCTGTCCGAGCAGCGGGTGCACGAGCTGCGGCGCGAGGTCGCAGAGCGGGTCGAGCACGAACGGTCGCTGCTGGAGCCGCGGATGCGGGATCACGAGGCCCGCGTCGTCGACGCGCCGCGACCCGAAGAGCAGGAGATCGAGGTCGAGCGTGCGAGCGGCGTTGCGCTCGTCGGCGCGAACCCGGCCCTGCTCGCGCTCGATCGCGAGCAGGCGCTGGAGCAGCGCCTGCGGCGGGAGACGCGTCTCGAGGCGCGCGACCGCGTTGAGGTAGGGGCCCTGGCGGCCGGGACCCTCCGCGCGCGATTCGTAGATCGGCGACACGACCACGTCGCGGATCCCTTCCGTCGTGCGCAGCGCTGCCGCCGCGGCGCACAGATGGCGTTCGCGATCCCCGAGATTCGAGCCGAGGCCCACGAAGGCGGTCTCGGCGTCGGGCCAGGGATCGCGGTGCCGCGGCGCGGCGACGCGGAGGATCGCTCCGACGAGGTCCTCGTCCGCGGACGGCTCGAGCACCACGCAGGGTGTCGGCTCGCCCGGCTCCGTGCTCGCGCGGTCCCACAGCACGAGTCGCTCGACGTAGCCGGGAAAGCGGAGTGACAGATCCCGCGCGATGGCCGCCGCGAATCCGCCGCCGGCCGCCGTGACGCGCTCGACCCGCAGCCGATCGTGCAGCAGTGCGTAGAGCGCGCCGCTGCACGCGCGGAGATCCGACTCGTCCTCCGACCCCGAATCGCGCGGCAGCTGCGGTGCGATCGCGTCGAAGCCCGCTTGCGCGAGCCGCGGCGCGCAGCGCGCGAACCGCCGGATCGCGTCCGGGCCCGCGTGGAGCAGCAGCAGCGGCTCCCCGCCGTGACCGTGACGCGCGTATGCGAGCGCCTCGCAGCTCATGAAAACAGCTTAACCGCCCGCCTCCGCGCACCCCGCCGCGGTGAAGCCGGACGATTCGCCGGTCGGGCTACGCTGCGGCCGTGTCGGAGACCGGTCAGGAGCTGCCGCTGCTGCGCGGCGAAGTGCCGGGCCCGCGCTCGCGCGCGCTCGCGAGCCGGCTCGCACGAGTCGAGAGCCGCAACGTGACGTGCGTGCTGCCGACGCCGCCGATCTTCTGGGAGCGTGCGCGCGGCGCGAACGTCTGGGACGTCGACGGAAACCGCTTCGTAGACCTCGGCGCAGGGTTCGGAGTGGCCGCGGTCGGACACGCGCACCCGCGCGTCGTCGACGCGGTCGCGGAGCAGTCGGAGCGCCTGCTCCACGGGATGGGCGACGTGCACCCGGCCGCCGTGAAGGTCGCCCTCCTCGAGGCCCTCGCGAAGCGCTTCCCGGGTGGCGGCGAGGTGCGCGCGATCCTCGGCTCGTCCGGCTCGGACGCGGTCGAGGCCGCGCTGAAGACGGCGCTCGTCGCGACCGGCGACGCGGGCGTGGTCGCGTTCGAAGGCGCGTACCACGGGCTCGGGCTCGGTGCTCTCGATGCCACCTGGCGGCCGCTCTTCCGGCAGCCGTTCGCGGAGCGACTCGCGAATGCGACGGCCTTCGCCCGCTACGGCGACGTCGACGACGCGCTGCGGGCCGCACGCCGTTGCCGCGTGCCGGTCGGCGCGCTGCTCGTCGAGCCGATCCAGGGCCGCGGCGGCGATCGCCTGCCGCCGACGGGCTTCCTCTCGTCGCTACGCCACCTGTGCGACGAGCAGGGCTGGCTGCTCGTGGTCGACGAGATCTACACCGGATTCGGTCGCACCGGGCGCTGGTTCGCCTGCGAGCACGAGGGCGTCGAGCCCGACCTCCTCTGCGTCGGCAAGGGGCTCGCCTCGGGGATGCCGATCTCCGCGTGCGTCGGGCGGGCGCGTTGGATGGACGCCTGGCCTGCATCGGGTGGTGAGGCGATCCACACGCAGACCTTTCTCGGGCACCCGCCCGCCTGCGCCGCGGCGCTCGCGAGCCTCGCGGTGCTGGAGGAGGAGAAGCTCGTGCCGCGCGCCGCCGAGCTCGGCGCGCGCGCGCTGGCGCGCCTTCGCGCGCGGCTCTCGGGGCGACCCGAAGTGGCCGAGGTGCGCGGACTCGGCCTGCTGCTCGCGATCGAGTGCGCGTCGCCGGAGATCGCCGCGCGCGCCTGCCAGCGCTCGCTGGCGCGCGGCGTGATCGTGCTCCCGTCGGGCGACGACGGCCGCGTGCTGAGCATCACGCCCCCGCTGAACATCTCGGAGCCCGTCTTCGAAGCCGCGCTGGACGGGGTCGTGGAGTCGCTGTGCTGACACAAGAGAGCGGCGATCCCGCGCGCGCGGAGCTCGACCGCGAGGTGCTCCGCTGGATGCGCGAGCCGGAGTGGCGCCGCGACGACGCGCGCTTCGAATCGCTCGCGCTCCGCCTCTTCGCCCATCAGTTCGAGCACTGCGCGCCCTATCGGCGCTTCTGCGAGGGGCGCGGCCTCACGCCGCGATCCCTCCGCGGCTCGGACGAGATTCCGGCCGTGCCGACGGGTGCCTTCAAGGAGATCGCGCTGACCTCGTTCCCGCTCGCCCGCGCCCGGCACTGCTTCCGCACCAGCGGCACCAGCGTCCGCGCGCGCGGCGCGCTGCATCTCGACACGCTCGAGCTCTACGAGGCATCGCTCCTGCCATCCTTCCGCCGGCACGTGCTGCCGGACCTGCCGGAAGGCGGCCGCGCGCGCATCGTGGTGCTCGCGCCCTCCGCCGATGAAGTGCCCGACTCGTCGCTCTCGCACATGTTCGCGGTGGTCCTGCGCGAGCTCGGCGACGCCGCGAGCGGCTGGTTCGTGCGCGGTGGCGAGCTCGATGCCGACGCGCTGCTGAGCGCGCTCGACGCCGCGTGCGCCGCCGCGACTCCGGTCGCCGTGTGCGGGACCGCCTTCGCGTTCGTGCACGCGCTCGATGCGCTCTCGCGCCGCGGGCGCGGTCTCGTGCTGCCGCGGGGCTCGCGAGCGCTCGAGACCGGCGGCTTCAAGGGACGCTCGCGTGTGTTGACCCGCGACGAGCTCTACGGCGAGATCGAGTCGCGGCTCGGCATCCCCGCCGCCCGCATCGTCAACCAGTACGGCATGACGGAGCTCGGCAGCCAGTTCTACGACTCGGTGCTCGTCGATCCCGGCGCGCCACGGCGAAAGCTCGCGCCGCCCTGGACTCGCATCCGCATCGTCGACCCGCTGAGCGGCGAGCAGCGGCAAGGCGGCCGCGAAGGCGCGATCGTCGTGCAGGACCTCGCCAACACGGGCAGCGTGTTCGCGGTGCAGACGGCGGATCTCGGCGTCGCGCGTGGCGACGGCTTCGAGCTGATCGGGCGCGAGCCGGGCGCGGAGGAGCGCGGCTGCTCGATCGCGCTCGACGAGCTGCTCGGCGGCGCGACATGAACGCGGAGTCGGTGCGCGCGCGCATGCACGCGCTGCGCGAGGCGGGTGCGCGGCTGCGCGCGCGAGCGCCGAGCGCGCGGCTCGCGACCCTCGCTCGCGCGCTCGACCGTTGGAGCGATCCGCAGTCGAGCTGGCGGCGCAAGCTCGAATCGAAGCTACCGGCGGCCACGGGCTTCGCGCCGGAGACGGTGCGGCGCGGGCTCGCGATCGCGCTCGCCGACTGGAACGGCGCAGCGCTCGAGCGCCTCGCGGAGCGCGAGCTCGGCGCGCTGCGCGCGGCATCCGCGGGCGATCCCGCGTTTCCCGGATTCGAGCTCTGCGCGGTCGTGCTCGCGGGCGCGATCCCGATGCCGACGCTCAAGGCGATCGTGGCGCCGCTCGTGCTCGGCACGCCCGTGCTCGTGAAGCCGGCCTCCCGCGACCCGGTCACCGCGGAGCTCGTCGCGCGCTCTCTCGCCGAGCTCGATCCCGAGGTCGGCGCCTGCGTCGCGCTCGCGCCGCTCTCGCGGAGCGACGCCGATGCGCAGGCCGCGCTGCTCGAGTCCGATTGCGTGGTGGTGTACGGCGACGACGCGACGGTCTCCTCGCTCGCCGCGCGCGCCACGGCGTCGCGTCGATTCGTCGGTCACGGCCACCGCCTCTCGCTCGCGGCCTTCGGGCCCGAGGTCGCGCACGGCGAGACGCTCGCCGTCGCCGCCGCCGGGCTCGCACAGGACGTCGCGCTCTGGGATCAGCTCGGCTGCCTGTCGCCGGTCGCGCTCTACGCGGTCGGCGACGCGCGGGCCTGCGATCGGATCGCGGAGTCCGTGGCCGCCGGGCTGGCCGAGGCATCCTCGCGCTGGCCGCGCGGCGAGATCGATGCCGCGTCCGCGGCGCGCTTCGCGCACGCGCGTGCCGACGCGGAGCTGCGCGCCGCGTCCGGGACGGGTGTGTCGTTGTACGCAGATCGCGACGGCGGGTGGTGCGTGGTTCGCGAAGTGGATGCGGAGCCGCGGCCCGCGCCGCTGCATCGCTTCCTGCGCGTGCACCCGGTCGCGGATGCGCGCGCGCTCGCCGCGGCGATCGCGCCGCACGCGCGACACCTCGCAGGCGTCGCGCTGGCGGGCTTCGGCGCGCAGCGGGCCGAGCTCGCCCGCTCTCTGCGCGGGTCCGGAGCCACATACGTCTGCGCGCCGGGCTCGCTGCAGGCCCCGCCACTCGAATGGGAGAGCGAAGGGCGCGGCGTTCTCGCCTCGCTCGCGCGGCCACCGAGCTCGAGACGAGCACCATCCGGGTCGCTCCTCTGAACTTCGCTCGGCCTCGCCTCGCTGCGCGCCCTTCGGGCTTGCGGCGAGCATCCGGAGCAGCGGGTTAGAATCGAAAGGCCTTGCGCATCCACCTCGTCACCCCGCGCAACCCTCCGTCCTTCTGGACCTACGACGCCATCCTCCCGACCCTCGGCAAGCGCTGCATCTTCCCGAACCTCTCGATGCCGACTCTCGCGGGGCTCACCCCGCGAGAGCACGAGATCGTGCTCTCGGACGAGAACGTCGGCGAGATCGACTGGGATCTCGAGGCGGACATCGTCGGCGTGACCGGCTACATCATCCACAAGCCGCGCCTGCTCGAGATCCTGGCGGAGCTGCGGCGCCGCGGCCGCTTCGTCGTCGTCGGCGGGCCCTACGCCTCGTTGTGTCCGGAGGAGCTGCGAGGCCTCTGCGACGTCCTCTTCGTCGGCGAGGCCGAGCAGACCTGGCCGGCCTTCCTGCGCGACTTCGCCGCGGGCAGCTGGAAGCGGGAGTACGTGGCCGACGAGCTTCCCGATCTCCGCTCCGCCCCGATGCCGCGCTTCGACCTGCTTCCGGTCGAGCGCTACCACGCGCTGACCGTGCAATTCGCGCGCGGCTGCCCCTTCACCTGCGAGTTCTGCGACATCATCGTCGTGTACGGGCGGAGGCCGCGCGCCAAGAGCGTCGCGCAGGTGATGGCGGAGATCCGCGAGTGCCACCGTCTCGGCGCGAAGCAGGTTTTCCTGGTCGACGACAACTTCATCGGCAACGTGAAGCTCGCCAAGGAGCTGCTGCGCGAGATGGCCGCCTGGGGCGCCGCGAACGGCTACCCGCTCGACTTCAACACGGAGGTGTCGCTCAACGTCGCGCGCGACGAGGAGCTGCTCGAGCTGCTGCGCGCCGCGAACATGACGACCGTCTTCATCGGCATCGAGTCCCCCCGCGTCGACTCGCTGCGCGAGACCAAGAAGATGCAGAACGCGCGCGGCGACCTGGTCGAGAGCGTGCGGCGCGTGCAGGCATACGGGATCCAGGTGCAGGCCGGCATGATCGTCGGCTTCGACCACGACGACGCGTCTATCTTCGGGGAGCAGCTCCGCTTCATCCAGGACGCGCAGATCCCCGTCTCGATGACCGGCATGCTGCAGGCGATGCCGCGCACGCCGCTCTACGAGCGCGCCGAGCGCGAGGGCCGCCTGCTCGACGCGTCGACCGGCGACCAGTTCGTGTTCAGCAACCTGCTGCCGGTGCGCATGACGCGCCTCGAGCTCTACCGCGGCTACCGCTGGCTGCTCGACCAGCTCTACGACTTCCGCAACTACCGCGCGCGCACCTTGGCCTTCCTCGTGGCGCGCGGGGCGCAGGCGAATCGCGGGCTCAACATCCGGCGCGGCGACCTGCGGCGGCTCGGCCGCATCCTCTACGAGACGCTCTTCCGCGCGGGGCCGCGCACGGCGTGGTTCACCGTGTCGCTGCTCGGCGCGACCTTGTGGCGCCGCCCGGCCGCCTTCAAGGAGGCGGTGTCGTTCGCGATCTCGCACCGCGCATTTCACCGCTACGTTCGATCGCTGGCGAAGCGACTCGACGCGGCGATCGCGGAGCTCGAGCGCGAGGCGTTGGCGCTGCAGGAGCCCCTTCCCGACCGGAGCGCGTGAGGCCGCCGGTGGAGCGCGCGACCCGCTTCAACGTCACCTATCTGATGATCGCGCTCTTCGGCGTGCTGCTGCTGCACGACCTATGGGCGAGCTACCGCACCGTGGCGCACCTGCCGTACAGCGAGTTCCAGAAGCTCCTCGCCAAGGACGCGGTGGCCGAGGTCGTCGTCGAGGGCGATCAGATCAGCGGCAAGCTGAAGGAGCCGCGCGACGGCAAGACCCTCTTCGAGACGCGGCGCGTCGACCCGTCGCTCGCCGACGAGCTGTCGAAGCACGGAGTCGAGTACTCCGCGCGCGCCGAGGAGACGTGGCTGCCGACACTGCTCTCCTGGGTCGTGCCGGTGATGCTCTTCTTCGCCCTCTGGATGTTCCTCCTGCGCGGCATGGCGAACCGCATGGGCCCGGGCGGCGGACTCCTCGCGGTCGGCAAGAGCAAGGCGAAGGTCTACGTCGAGCGCGACACCAAGGTGACGTTCGCCGACGTGGCGGGTGTCGACGAGGCGAAGGACGAGCTGCGCGAGATCGTCTCGTTCCTGAAGGATCCCGCCTCGTACGGCCGGCTCGGCGCGCGCATGCCGAAGGGCATCCTATTGGTGGGCCCGCCGGGGACGGGCAAGACCTTGCTCGCGCGCGCGGTGGCCGGTGAAGCCGGCGTCCCATTCTTCTCGATCTCCGGCTCGGAGTTCGTCGAGATGTTCGTCGGCGTCGGCGCCGCGCGCGTGCGCGATCTCTTCGAGCAGGCGCGCGCGCACGCTCCCTGCATCATCTTCATCGACGAGCTCGACGCGCTCGGCCGCGCGCGCGGCGCGCTGCCGGGTTTCGGCGGCCACGACGAGAAGGAGCAGACCTTGAACCAGCTCCTCGTCGAGCTCGACGGCTTCGATCCGTCGAGCGGCATCGTGATCCTCTCGGCCACCAACCGTCCCGAGATCCTCGACCCGGCGCTACTGCGCGCGGGGCGCTTCGACCGGCACGTGCTGGTGGACCGGCCCGACAAGCTCGGGCGCGCGGCCATCCTGCGCGTGCACCTGCGCCGGGTGAAGCTCGGCCCCGACGTCCACGCCGAGAGCATCGCCGCGCTGACGCCGGGCTTCACCGGCGCCGACCTCGCGAATCTCGTCAACGAGGCCGCGCTGGTCGCCACGCGGCGCGGCGCCGCGGAGATCGCCGCGCGCGACTTCACCGAGGCGATCGAGCGCATCGTCGCGGGCCTCGAGAAGCGCAACCGGCTGCTGAATCCGCGCGAGCGCGAGATCGTCGCCCACCACGAGATGGGCCATGCGCTCTGCTCCGGCGCGCTGCCTGGCATGGATCCCGTGCACAAGATCTCGATCATCCCGCGCGGCATCGGGGCGCTCGGCTACACGATGCAGCGTCCGACCGAGGACCGCTTCCTGATGACGCGCGGTGAGCTCGAGCGGAAGCTCGTGGTGCTGCTCGGCGGCCGCGCCGCCGAGCACCTCGTGTTCGGGCACTTCTCGACCGGCGCCGCCGACGACCTCGCCCGCGCCACCGACATCGCGCGCTCGATGGTCACCCGCTACGCGATGGTGCCCGAGCTCGGACACGTGGCGCTCGAGGAGGAGCCGACAACGATGCTGGGCATCGCTCCGCAGCCGCGGCGCGAGTACAGCGAGGAGACGGCCCGCGCGGTCGACACCGCCGTGCGAGCGCTGGTCGACGGCGCCTTCGGGCGCGCCCGGCGCATCCTGGAGCGCAACCGCGCCGTGCTCGAGCTCGGCGCCGAGCGCCTGCTGGCCGACGAGACGCTCGGCGAGGAGGCGCTGCACAACCTCTTCGAGAAGCTCGAGCCCGAGCCGCAGGACGAGGGCGCGTCCGCCTAGCGCCGGTGTCGCGGCGGCGCCGGCCGGTATGATGCGTGAGGAGGATCGGATGGGCGCGGCGCGGGACACCCGCAGCGAGCGAGACGCGCTCGGCAAGGTCGAGGTGCCGGCCGACCGCTACTGGGGCGCGCAGACGCAGCGCGCGCTGCTCCACTTCGAGATCGGCTCGCAGCGCTGGCCGCGCCCCTTCCTGCGCGCGCTCGGCCTCGTGAAGCTGGCGGCTGCGCGTGTGAACGCGGAGCTCGGCCTGCTGCCGCGCGACAAGGCCGAGTGGATCGCGCGGGCGGCGCAGGAGGTCGCCGACGGCTCGCTCGACGAGCACTTCCCGCTGGTCGTCTGGCAGAGCGGCAGCGGCACGCAGACGAACATGAACGCGAACGAGGTGATCGCGAACCGCGCCGCGCGCCTCGCGAGCGGCGCGCCCGGCTCGAAGCACGCCATCCACCCGAACGACGACGTGAATCGGTGTCAGTCGTCGAACGACGTGATCCCGACCGCGATCCACGTCGCCGCGGCCGAGGAGGTGACCGGGAAGCTGCTGCCCGCGGTGGCCGAGCTGCGGGCGGTGCTCGAGCAGAAGTCCGCTGCGTGGGCCGACCTCGTGAAGCTCGGGCGCACGCACCTCCAGGACGCCACGCCCCTCACGCTCGGCCAGGAGCTCTCGGGCCACGCGGCGCAGCTCGCGCTCGGCGAGCGCGCGCTCGCCTTCGCTCGCGACGGCGTGCTGCGGCTCGCGCAGGGCGGCACCGCCGTCGGCACCGGCATCAATGCGCACCCGGAGTTCGGCGAGCGCATGGCGGCGGAGCTCTCGCGCCTCACGGGCCTCGCCTTCGTGGGCGCGCTCAACAAGTTCGCCGCGCTCGCGGCGGACGACGCGCTCGTCGCGCTCCACGCGGCCTTGCGCCAGCTCGCCTGCGCGCTGATGAAGCAGGCCGACGACGTGCGCTGGCTCGCGTCGGGTCCGCGCGGCGGCATCGGCGAGCTGCGCATCCCCGAGAACGAGCCCGGCTCCTCGATCATGCCGGGCAAGGTGAATCCGACGCAGTGCGAGGCGCTGCGGCTCGTGTGCATGCAGGTGATCGCCAACGACGTGGCCGTCGGGCTCGGCAGCGCGAGCGGAAACCTCGAGCTCGCGATGGCGCGGCCGCTGCTCGCGCGCAACGTGCTCGAGTCGACACAACTCCTCGCCGACGCGTGCCGGAGCTACCGGCGCCACTGCATCGAAGGTCTCGAGCCGGACCGCGAGCGCACGCGCGAGCACCTCGAGCGCAGCCTGATGCTCGTCACCGCGCTGGCGCCGCGCATCGGCTACGAGGCGGCCGCGCAGATCGCGCAGCGCGCGCACCGCGAGGGCACGACATTGCGCGAGGCCGCGCTCGCGTCCGGACGCGTGACGCCCGAGGAGTTCGATACGATCGTCGACCCGAAGCGCATGACGAAACCCGGAGCGGGCGGTGGCTGAGCGCGCGCGCGACCTCTACCAGATCCTCGGCGTCGCTCGCGACGTCGACGCCGACGCGCTGCGCACCGCCTATCGCAAGCTCGCGCGCCAGTACCACCCGGACGTGAATCCCGGCGACAAGACCGCCGAAGACCGCTTCAAGGAGATCTCGCGCGCCTACGACGTGCTCTCGGATCCCGAGAAGCGGCGCAACTACGACGAATTCGGCGAGGTGTCGCTCGAAGGCGGCTTCGACGCGAAGCGCGCGCGCGAGGCGAAGGAGCGCTTCGAGGCGCGTTTCGGACGCGGCGGCGAGCCCGGCGATTTCACGCCTCCGGGCGCCGAGAGCTTCCACTTCGACGACCTCGACGATCTCTTCGGCCGCTTCACCGGCGGCCGCGGCGGCCGGGGCGAGGCGTCGTTCCGAATGCGTGGCCCCGACGTCGAGGGGAGCCTCGAACTCGACTTCATCGACGCGCTGCGCGGGGGCCCGCACACGCTGACGCTCTCGCGCGAAGGTCCGGACGGCGAGATGAAGAGCGAGACGATCACCGTGCGGATCCCGGCCGGCGCGCGCGAAGGCGGCCGCATCCGCATTCCGGGGCGGGGCGCTCCCGGATTCGGCGGCGGGCCGCCCGGCGACCTGTGGGTCCGCCTGCGCGTGCGGCCGCATCCGGTCTTCACGCGCGAGGGCGACGACCTCCACATGCGCGTGCCGATCAGCGTCCGCGAGGCCCTGCTCGGCGCGAAGATCGAGGTCCCCCTTCCGGAGGGACGCGCGACGGTGTCGGTCCCGGCCGGAAGCGACAGCGGTCGCAAGCTGCGCCTGCGCGGCAAGGGAGCCCGCGATCCGGAGACGCGCCAGGCGGGGGATCTCTACGTCACCGTCGAGATCCGGGTGCCGCGCGGGCTCGACGACGCAACCCGCGGCCGGCTCGACGAGCTGCTCGCCCCGCACGACGACGGCGAGGCGCTGCGCAAGGGGCTCTTCCGATGACGCGCATCCGGATCGAGGAACTGCTCGTGCAGCTCGAGTTCGACCGGCGCCTGCTCGACGAGCTGCGCGCCGCGGGACTGTTCGAGAGCGACGAGCTGCACTTCGAGGAGGCCGACGAGCTGCGCGTGGCCGCGGAGCTGATGCGGTCGCTCGGCGTGAACGCGCCCGGCGTCCAGGTGGCGCTCCAGCTGCGTCGGCGCCTGATCGCGCTCGAGCAGCGCACGGCCAACGTGCTGCGCGAGCTGCTCGAGGAGCGGAAGCGCTAGCAGTCTGCAGACACTTGCGCGGGTCGCCGAGAGGCGAGGCAGAGGTCCCTGCGGCGGCCATCTGTTCCTCCTCGGGACCTCTGCCTCGCCCCCGATTGCGCTTTGCGAAGGCGCGTATCATGGGCGCGGTGACGGCCACGCCCGACCTCTCCGGCGAGATCCTCGTCCTGCGCGCGCGCGAGCTCCAGCCGCTCGTGCGGAGCTTCGCGGATCGCGCGGAGGCGCTGCGCACCGTGCCCGATCCCGTCGTGCAGGCGCTGCGCGAGTCGGGGCTCTTCCGGGTCGCCGTCGCGAGCGAGGTCGGCGGCGCGGAGGCGACGCCGCGCGAGCAGATCCTCGCGATCGAGGCGATCTCCGAGGCCGACGGCGCCACGGGCTGGGCGCTCATGATCGGCGTCGAGAACCTCGGCTTCGCGAGCGCGATCCTCTTGCCCGACGTCGCGGAGGAGGTGATCGCGAAACACCCCGAGGTGATCTTCTGCGGCGCGCTCAATCCGCAGGGACGCGCGACGCGCGTCGACGGCGGCGTGCGCGTCAGCGGCCGCTGGCCGTTCGCGAGCGGCTGCCTGCACAGCGACTGGTTCTGGGGGCAGTGCGTCGTCGAGGAAGCCGGCACGCGGCAGATGCTCGAGGTGCTGGTGCCGCGTCGCGACTTTCGCGTGCTCGACACCTGGCACGTCGCGGGGCTGCGCGGCTCGGGGAGCCACGACGTCGAGGTCGAGGACGTCTTCGTCGCGGATCGCTTCACGACCCGCGTCGGCTCCGGCCGCGTGCGCGCGCGCGGCGCGCTCTTTCGCCTGCCTCCGCTCTCGCGCCTTGCCTACAACAAGGTCGGCGTCGCCACGGGAATCGCGCGCGCGGCGATCGATGCGTTCGTGGAGCTCGCGTCCGAGCGGGTCCCCCGCGCGATGAGCGCGCCGCTGCGCGAGCGGCGCTATGCGCAGGAGTGTGTCGCGGAGGCCGAGTTCAGCTTGCGCGCGGCGCGCGCCTTCGCGTTCGAATCGGTCGAGGAGCTGTGGCAGGAGACGCTCTCGGGACGCACGCCGAGCCCGAGGCAGCGCGCGCTCGTGCAGCTCGCGTGCGTGAAGGCGGTGATGGCGTCCGCGCGTGCGGTCGAGATCGTCCACTCCGCGGCGGGAACGAGCGCGAACTCGCCGTCGAGTCCGCTCGAGCGGCGCATGCGCGACGTGCACGTCGTGGGGCAGCACATCGTGGTCTCGCCTTCGCTGATCGAGCCCGCGTCGCGCGTGCTGCTCGGCCTGCCACCCAACGGGATCCTCTGAGGACGTATGAAGCGGACCGCAGCGACGCTGATCCTGTGTCTCGCTGCGCTCTCCCTCTCCGCGTGCGCGGCGTCCGCGCCCGCTCCACTCACTCGCGACGCGCAGGCGCTCTCCGACGCGGAGATCGCGCGGCGCACCGACTTCATCGAGCAACGGCTCGACTCGAGGAAGACCCCCGCGGAGATCTGGCACTGGAGCTGGCTCGCGGTCAACGGAGGCGCCGGCGTGGCGCTCAACACAGCGCTGGCCGCGACCGACGACTCGACGCCCGCGCGCTCCGCGGCGATCGTGCAGGCCGTCTACGGCGCGATCGGCGTGGCGACCCAGTACGCCGACCCGATGAAGGCTCGCTACGGCGCGGATCCTCTGCGCGAGCTGCCAGACGAGACGCGCGAGCAGCGGGCCCTGAAGCTCCAGCGCGCGGAAGTGATCTTGCAGGAGAACGCGGCCCGAAATGCGCAGCGCACCTCCTGGGTGATGCACATCGGCAACGTCGTCGCCTCGACCGCCGCCGGCCTCATCGTCTACGCCTTCGGCGGAAAGACGGACGCCGTGATCACGGGCGCGAGCACCCTCGCGGGTGGCGAGCTCTTTCTCTGGACGACGCCCTCCGGCCCCGTGCACGACCTCGAGGACTACCGCGCGCTGGTCGGGCCACCTGGCGGGAGCCCCGCTCCGCCGATCTCACGCGGTGTCGGAGCGCCCGTGGCGCGAGCCGGCTTGTCTCTGCGCTTCTAGCACAGGCCGAGCCGCGGCGTCTCGCGGTGAGCCCACCAGTCGTTCACGGCGCGCTCCAGCGATCGCAGCGCGCGTTCGGCCGCGACTCGCAGCCGCGTCGAGGGAAGCCAGCGCAGCAGGCAGCCCTCCATCAGGAGCTCGCGTCGGCGCCAGCCGAGGATGCGGTCCTGGTGCTCGAAGTACTCGTCGTGGACGAGCCCCCACTTCGCGCGCAGGTGCTCGAAGCTCGCGCGATCCCACGCGTCGCTCCAGCGCAGCGCGAAATAGCGAACGTCCGGAAGTCGGAGCGGGTCGGGTGGCAGGTACGTAATGCGGGAGCGCGGCTCGAGCCAGATCGAGCCGCCGGCCGCCGAGATCGACATGCAGAAGTCGAGGTTCTCTCGCGTGCTGAGCAGGCGCTCGTCGAGGCCACCGAGCCGGAGGAGATCGGCGGCGCGGACGAGCACGCCGTGGAACTCGGCGCATCCCGTGCGGCGCCGGGTCGGCGGCTCGTCCTTCAGGATGCGGTCGACGAGGTGTCGCTCTCCGGAGTCGCCTCGCGTCTCGACGCGCGCCTCGCCCCCCGTGAAATGGATGCGCGTGTGGAGCGGGCGCCCTTCGTAGATGAGCGGGCCGACCACGCTGGCGCCCGTCTCCTCCGCGCAGGCGACGAGTGGCGGCAGCCACCCCGGCGTCACCACGACGTCGTTGTCGAGGAAGACGACGTAGCGGGTGCGCACCTCGGCGAGGCCGAGATTGCGCGCCTGATTGGGAGTCAGCGGGTGCGACGTCGCGATGCGGCGAAAGCCCGCGCGCGCCTGCGCTTCTCGCAGATATTCTGACGTCGCTCGCGGCGAGCCGGCGTCCACGACCGCGAGCTCGTAGGGACGGTCCGTGTGCGCGAGCACGCTCTCGAGCGACTCCTGCATGTCGCCGAAGTGATCGCGCGGCACGACCACGATCGTGGCCAGCGCGTCGCTCATCTTGCGGTCGCTCGTTCGCGCTGCGCGAGCTCGGAGCCCGCGGGCGTCGTCGCGCGGAGCGGCACCGGCTTCGGTGTCGCGCGCGTCGCGCCGGACCGGCCGAGGAGCGGCAGGATCGCCAGGCGAGCGAGCGCCGAGGCGACGAAGAGCCACGGGTAGGCGCTCTCGCCCGCGCCGAGGCCGCGCAGCAGCGCGCCGCCGAGCAGCGAGCCCGCCGCGACGGCCGCGGCGTTGGCCAGGTTGAAATAGGAGAGCACGCTCGCGCGGTCGCGCTCCTCGATGCCCTCGAAGAACGAGAGCAGCGACGCGTATTCGACCGCCGCCCACGCGCAGCCCGACACGAGCTGGAGCGCGAGCAGGTACCCGAAATGGTGCGACACGAGCCAGAGCGTCGGGAGCGGCACGATGCCGATCGCACCCGCGATCAGGATGAAGCGGCTGCCGCGGTGCTGCGCCAGCCGGCCGAGCGCGGGAAGGATCGCGATGCGGGCGAGGAACGAGGCCGCGATCAGCGCCGTGAAGCGCTCGTAACCGAGTCCGAGCGGCCCGAGCATGTAGGGGGTGAAATAGGGCGCCGCGATCTGGGCGGCGAGCTGCATGCAGAGGAGATACACCAGAACGCGTACGCCGCCCGTCCCGCGCAGACTCGCGGGCAGCGAGCGCAGCGGCAGCGCGCGGTGGGCCTCGGCCGCGCGCGGATCCTCGCTCTGGCGCGCGAGGCAGCGCGCGGACAGCACGCGCGCGCAGGCCGCCAGCACGAACATCGACGCGAACGCGCCGAGCTCGTGTCCGCGGTTTCGCGCGAGCTCGAGCAGCGCGCCGCTCGCGAGCAGCGAGCACAGCAGCGCCGCCTGCGCGCTGCGCGATCGGCGCGCGAAGAAGCGCACGCGCAGCTTCGCCGGCACGAGCGTCGTGACCCACGCGTTCCACGCCGGGCTCGTCGCCATGCCGAAGCCCCAGTAGGCGCTCGCGACCGCGAGCAGCCACGCGAGCGGACCCCACGCCGCCAGCGCGCTCGCCGCGAACGGCAGGAAGCAGAGCCCCTGGAGACACGCACATGCGACGACCCAGCGCCGATACGAGCGGAGCCGGCGCACGGCGACGGGCGTGACGAGCTGGAAGCACGCACCCGCGAGCAGCGGCAAGGTCGCCACGAGTCCGGCGGCTGCCGCCCCCTGACCGAGCGCGAGCGCGAAGGCCGGGATGTACGCCTCGCCGAGCCCGACCATCACGCTGAAGAACACGCCGTCCGCCGTCATCTGGCGGAGATCGCTGCGAAGGGTTTCGGCGCGGGACGTCATGCGAGCGGCGGGTCCGACGAGCCAACGCGGAGGCCTGCGGCTCCGGAATCGGAGCAGGCGCGGGCCCGGCGCGCAACTCATCGTCCGCGCGAGCGAAACGCTTCAGGTCCCGACGATCGAGGACCGATTCGGTCCGAGTTTTACAGGACTGGATTGGTCCGATATCCTGCGGTCTGTTGTTCCCAGGTCCCGACTTCGGGACCGGAGCCCGGGATGATCCGACTCTCGCGCATCACCGACTACGGGATCGTGCTGATGGCTCACCTCGCGGCCTGCCCGGAGGGCGCTCCGCACAACGCGCGCGAGCTCGCCGCTGAGACACGCCTGCCGGTGCCGGTGGTGAGCAAGGTGCTGAAGGCGCTCGCGCGTGAGGGGCTGCTCGTGTCGCAGCGCGGCGCGAAAGGTGGCTACGGGCTCGCGCGCGCGCCGCAGCAGATCACGGTGCCGCAGATGATCGCCGCGCTCGAAGGTCGGCCGCTCGGCTTCACGGAGTGCGCCCAGCACCCGGGCGCCTGCGCGCAGGAAGCGGCCTGTCACGTGCGCGCTCCCTGGCAGCAGATCAGCCGCGCGGTGCAGGGCGCCCTCGAGCGCATCACGCTCGCGGACCTCGTCGCGCCCTCGCGATCGAAGATCGTCCCGCTCGCCAGCCTCGGCGTGGACACGAGCGATCTCGACACGCCCTCTTCCTAGATCTGGAGCAGCCATGGCCGAATCCGAGACCGAGAACCTCGAGCGACTCGCGAACCGCGAGTACCAGTACGGCTTCGTCACCGAGATCGACGAAGACCGCGTTCCGCCCGGTCTCGACGAGGACATCGTGCGCCTGATCTCGGCGAAGAAGGGCGAGCCCGAGTGGCTGCTCGAGTGGCGCCTCAAGGCGCTGCGCCGCTTCCTCGAGCTGCTGGCGGAGGACCACGAGCCGACCTGGGCGAACGTCTCGTACCCGAAGATCGACTACCAGAAGATCGTCTACTACGCGGCTCCGAAGCCGCGCAAGCTCGAGAGCCTCGATCAGGTCGATCCCGAGCTGCTGCGCACGTACGAGCGCCTCGGCATCCCGCTCTCGGAGCAGAAGCGACTGCACGGTGTCGCGGTCGACGCCGTCTTCGACAGCGTGTCCGTCGCCACGACCTTCAAGGAGGAGCTCGAGCGGCAGGGGATCATCTTCTGCTCCTTCTCGGAGGCGGTGAAGCGCTGTCCCGACCTGGTGCGCGAGTACCTCGGATCGGTCGTGCCCTACTCGGACAACTTCTTCGCCGCGCTGAACTCCGCGGTCTTCACCGACGGCTCCTTCGCCTACGTGCCGAAGGGCGTGCGCTGTCCGATGGAGCTCTCGACGTACTTCCGGATCAACGCCGCGGGCACGGGCCAGTTCGAGCGCACCTTGCTGATCGCCGACGAGGGCGCGTACGTCTCGTATCTCGAGGGCTGCACCGCGCCGATGCGGGACGAGAACCAGCTCCACGCGGCGGTGGTCGAGCTCGTCGCGCTCGACGACGCCGAGATCAAGTACTCCACCGTGCAGAACTGGTACCCGGGCGACAAGCAAGGCCGAGGCGGCATCTACAACTTCGTGACCAAGCGCGGCGCCTGCCGCGGCCGGCGCTCGAAGATCTCCTGGACGCAGGTCGAGACGGGCTCGGCGATCACGTGGAAGTATCCGTCCTGCATCCTGCAGGGCGACGAGTCCGTCGGCGCGTTCTACTCGGTCGCGATGACCAACAACCGCCAGCAAGCGGACACCGGCACGAAGATGATCCACATCGGGCGGAACACGCGCTCGACGATCGTCTCGAAGGGCATCGCGGCGGGGCGCGGCCAGCAGTCGTACCGCGGGCTCGTGCGCATCGGCCCGAAGGCGGAGGGAGCGCGCAACCACTCGCGTTGCGACTCGCTGCTGCTCGGCGACACCTGCGGAGCCCACACCTTCCCGTACATCGAAGTGAAGAACCCCACTGCCACCGTCGAGCACGAGGCCACCACCTCGAAGATCGGCGAGGACCAGCTCTTCTACTGCCGGCAGCGCGGGCTCTCGGAGGAGGACGCCGTCTCGATGATCGTGAACGGATTCTGCAAGGAAGTGCTGCGCGAGCTGCCGATGGAGTTCGCGGTCGAGGCGCAGAACCTGCTCGGGCTCTCGCTCGAGGGATCGGTGGGCTGAGCATGGCCGACGCGCTGCTCGAGCTGCGGGACGTCCACGCCACGGCGGGCGACGCTCCGATCCTGCGCGGTGTCGACCTCGTGATCCGCCCGGGCGAGGTGCACGCCGTGATGGGCCCGAACGGCTCCGGCAAGAGCACCCTCGCCAACGCGCTCGCCGGCCGTCCGTCGGTGCGCGTCACGCGTGGCGAGATCCTCTACGACGGCCGCGATCTCACCGCGCTCTCGCCCGAAGAGCGCGCGCGCGAGGGCATCTTCCTGGCCTTCCAGTACCCCGTCGAGATCCCCGGCGTCGCGAACCTCTACTTCCTCAAGGCCGCGCTCAACGCGGTGCGCAAGCATCGCGGCCAGCCCGAGCTCGACGCGATGGAGTTCCTGCAGCTCGCGCGCCGCAAGATGAAGCTCGTCGAGATGGACGAGAAGCTGATGCAGCGCAGCGTCAACGAGGGTTTCTCCGGCGGCGAGAAGAAGCGGAACGAGGTGCTCCAGATGGCGATCCTCGAGCCGCGCCTGGCCGTCCTCGACGAGACCGATTCCGGACTCGACATCGACGCGCTCCGGATCGTGGCGGGCGGCGTGAACGCGCTCCGCGGCCCGCAGCGCGCGATGCTCGTGATCACGCACTACCAGCGCCTGCTCGACTACGTCGAGCCGGACTTCGTGCACGTGCTCGCCGGCGGCCGCATCGCGCGCTCGGGCGGCAAGGAGCTGGCGCGCGAGCTCGAGGAGAAGGGCTACGGCTGGATCGAGGCGTCCGCGCGATGAGCGCTCTCGATGACGCGCGCGACCGCTTCCTCGCGCTGCACGCGAGCTTCGCGGCGTCGCGCCAGTCCGAGCCCGGCTGGCTGGCGCGGCTCCGCGCGGACGCGCTCGATGCCTTCCGCGAGCAGGGCCTCCCGCACACGCGCCTCGAGGAATGGCGCCACACCAACGTGACGCCGCTCGCGAAGGTTCCCCTCGCGCTCGCCACCTCGCCCGCACGCGCCGTCGCGCGCGACGACCTCGAGCACCACGCGTTCCCCGTCTTCGCCTGCAGCGTCTACGTGTTCGTGAACGGTCGCTTTGCGCCGGACCTCTCCGCCGCGCAGCGGCTGAACTGCGGCACGACGGTCGAGAGCCTGTCGGAGTTGTTGCGCACCGATCCGGAGCGCCTGGCCCCGCGGCTCGGCCGCGACGTCGAGCTGAAGCGACACCCCTTCGCCGCGCTGGCCACCGCCTTCCTCGACGACGGCGCCTGCGTGCGCGTGCCGCGCGGCGCGGGCGCAGAGCAGCCGATCCATCTCGTGTTCGTGTCGGCGGCGGGCGCCGACGGCGAGCCGCTGCTCTCGCATCCGCGTGTGCTGATCGAGACGGCGGCGGGCAGCCGGCTCACCTTGATCCAGGACCACGTCGCGGTCGGCACGAGCCCCGGCTTCTCGAACTGCGTGACGGAGGTGGAGGTCGGCGCCGATGCGCAGGTCGACCTGGTGCTCGTCCAGCGCGAGCCTGACTACCGCTTCCACGTCTCGAACCTGGCGGTGACGCAGGAGCGCGACAGCCGCTTCGCGGCGCATACGTTCTGCTTCGGCGGCGCGATCGTGCGCAACGACGTCGGCGTGCGGCTGCTCGGCGAAGGCGCCGAGTGCCGGCTCGACGGGCTCTTCGTCGCCGGCGGCCGCCAGCTCGTCGACAACCACACCTTCGTCGACCACGCGGTGCCGCGCTGCACCAGCCGCGAGACCTACAAGGGCATCGTCGGCGGGCAGGCGCGCGGCGTCTTCCGCGGCCGCATCCTCGTGCGCCCCGACGCACAGAAGACGTCGGCGCAGCAGTCGAACGCCAACCTGCTGCTCGGCGTGGGCGCGGAGGTCGACACGAAGCCGCAGCTCGAGATCCTGGCGGACGACGTGAAGTGCAGCCACGGCTCGAGCGTCGGCCAGCTCGATCCGGACGCATTCTTCTACCTGCGCTCGCGCGGGCTCTCGGAAGAGGTCGCGCGCGACCTGCTGACTCGCGGCTTCGCGCAGGAGATCCTGCGCGCGCTGCCGCAGCCTGCGCTCTCGGACGCGCTCGACGACGCGCTCCAGCAGCGCCTCCGGCTCGCGCACGCGGGAGGGCTCGCATGAGCTTCGACGCGGAGCGCATCCGCCGCGACTTCCCCGTGCTCCAGCAGAGCGTGCACGGCAAGCCGCTCGCCTTCCTCGACACCGCCGCGAGCGCGCAGAAGCCGCAGTGCGTGATCGACGCGGTCTCGGAGATGTACAGCCGCGACTACGCCAACGTGCACCGCGGCGTCTACGAGCTCTCGCTGCGCGCGACGCGCGCGCTCGACGACGCGCGCGAGCGGATCGCGCGCTTCCTCGGCGCCGCCGATCCGCGCGAGATCGTCTTCGTCCGCAACGCCACCGAGGCGATCAACCTGGTGGCGCGAAGCCTCGGCGATTCCCGCTTCGGTCCCGGCGACGAGATCGTGCTCTCGGAGATGGAGCACCACTCGAACATCGTGCCGTGGCAGATGCTGTGCGAGCGGCGCGGCTGCGTGCTGCGCGTCGCGCCGATCGACGACCGCGGCGCGCTGCGCCTCGACGCCTTCGAGGCGCTGCTCTCTCCGCGCACGCGGCTGGTCGCGCTCTCGCACGTCTCGAACGTGCTCGGCACGGTGAACCCGATCGACCGGATCGTGGCGCTCTGCCGCGCGCGCGGCGCACTGCTCTGCGTCGACGGCGCGCAGGCCGCGCCGCACCTGCCGGTCGACGTGCAGTCGCTCGGCTGCGATTTCTACGCACTCTCGGGTCACAAGCTCTACGGGCCGTCGGGCATCGGCGTCCTGTGGGCGCGCGCGGAGCTGCTCGAGTCGATGCCGCCCTTCCTCGGCGGCGGCGGCATGATCGCGTCGGTCCACTTCGAGAAGACGACCTACGCCGGCATCCCGGCGCGCTTCGAGGCCGGCACGCCGGACATCGCGGGCGCGGTCGGCCTCGGCGCGGCCGTCGCCTACGTCGAGCGGATCGGGATGGACGCCGTCGCCCGCCACGAGCACGCGCTCGGGGAGTACGCCGCGCAGGCGCTGGCAAACGTGCCGGGCCTGCGCGTCTTCGGGACCGCGCCGGGCAAGGCGGCCGTCTACTCCTTCGAGCTCGAGGGCGTGCACCCCCACGACGTCGGCACGATCCTCGACGCCGAGGGCGTGGCCGTGCGCGCCGGACACCACTGCGCGCAGCCGCTGATGGAACGCTTCGGCGTGCCGGCCATGGTGCGCGCCTCGCTCGCGCTCTACAACACGCGCGCCGACGTCGATGCGCTCGTGCGCGGTCTCGCGCGCGTGCGCGAGGTCTTCGCCTGATGTCCGAGCTGCGCGAGCTCTACCAGTCCGTGATCCTCGACCACAACCGGAGCCCGCGGAACCGCGGCGAGCCCGACGGCGCCAACCGGCGCGCCGAGGGCCACAACCCGCTCTGCGGCGATCACGTGATCGTGTCGGCGCGCGTGTCGGGCGACCGCATCGAGGCGGTGGGCTTCGACGGGCGCGGCTGCGCGATCTCTACGGCGTCCGCGTCGCTGATGACGGAAGCCGTGCGCGGCCGCTCGCAGGCCGAGGTGAAGCAGCTGTTCGAGGATTTCCGCCGGCTCGTCACGTCGGGGGAGACGCGGCCGGCATGCTCGCTCGGCAAGCTCGAGGTCTTCGCCGGCGTCCACGAGTTCCCGCTGCGGGTCAAGTGCGCCACGCTCTGCTGGCACGCGCTTCGGGCCGCGCTCGAGGGCGGCGAGTCGGTGAGCACGGAGTGAGCATGCAGAGCGAGAACGCGAGCTCGGAGACCACAGGCCCCGAGGCGGCTCGCATCGTCGAAGCGCCCGATGCGATGCGCGAGGTCGGCGAGAAGATCGTCGAGCAGCTGAAGACGGTCTTCGATCCGGAGATTCCCGTCGACATCTACGAGCTCGGCCTCGTCTACAAGGTGCAGGTCGACGCGGAGGGCGCGACCACGATCCGCATGACCTTGACCTCGCCGATGTGCCCGGCGGCCGAGGAGCTGCCGCCGGAGGTGGAATCGAAGGCGCGCAGCGTCGAGGGCGTGACCGCCGTGACGCTCGACCTCGTCTGGGATCCGCCGTGGTCGCCGGCGATGATGTCGGAGGCGGCGAAGTTGGAACTCGGGATGCTCTGAAAGCGCGGCGGAGCCGCGCGCGCGAGCCGCAGGCGAGCGAAGTTCAGAAGATGAGACCCGGTTGGTGAGGTTCCGCAGTCCGCTGGCGTTCGCGTGAATCCCTTCTTCGCCGCGTCGTTCCTTGCGTTCGGGGTGGTGCTCGTGCTGCCGGGCGCGCACCAGGCCGATCTCGCGCGCGAGCTCCATCTCGACCTCGCGAGGTCCGGGCTGCTCGCCTCCGCACTCGCGGCGGGGCTCGGCGTCGGCGTCGTCGCCGCGGGGCCGCTCTTCGACCGGATGCCGCGCCGGCCGCTCTTCGTCGGCGCGCTCGGCATCGCCGCGGCGGCGCTGCTCTCGGTGCGCGACGCGATGTCGTTCGGCGCGTGGCTCGCGCGCATCGCGGCGGCGGGCGTCGGCATCGGCCTCTACGACACGCTGATCAACGCCGCCGTGGCCGAGCGCTACCGCGAGCACGCGGCGCGGCCGATGTCGCTCCTGCACGCGGCCGCGACGGCGGGCGCGATGGCGGGTCCGCTGATCGCCTCGGCCTTCGATGCGCGCGGGAGCTTCGTCGCGTCGTTTCGCTGTGTCGGTGCGGCGCACGTGGCGCTCGCGCTGTGGGCGGTCTGCCTGCGTTTCCCCGACCCCGTGTCCCACGCCGAGGCGCACGCCGGCGATCCGGATGGGGGGCGCCGCGGTGCGGGCTGGATCGCCGCGCGCGTCGCGCCCTTCGCCGCGATCGCCTTCGCGTACGTCGGCGTCGAGGCGTCGATGACGATCTTCGCGGTCCCGTATGCAACCGGCGCGCTCGAGCTCTCCGCGGCGCGCGGAGCCTCCGCGATCAGTGCCTTCTGGCTCGGCCTGCTCTGCGGCCGCGTCGGCGTGCTCGCGCTTCCCGTCGCACTCGGACCGCGCACCTTGACCGCGTCGGGCGCGCTCGCCGCGAGCGCGATCGTGGCTGGCGTCGCGACGCGACTCGGTGCCGTCGAGCTGACCTTCCTCGCGACCGGCGTCGCGCTCGGCTGCGTCTACCCGCTGATCATGGCGCTCGTCGGCGACCGCGTGCGACACGCGCGTGGGACGGCGGCGGGGCTCGCGGCCGGAGCGGGCGCGCTCGGCGGATCCGCGGTGCCCTGGCTCACCGGCGCGATCGGCGACGCGCAGGGAGTCGCGGTCGGCGTCGCGAGCCTGGCCGGCTGGTGCGGCGCGATCGCGGCGTCTGCCGCGCTGACGGCCTTGCCGGCGAAGAGCCGGTCGGCACGAGACGGAGGCCCTGCGTGAAGCGCAAGACTTCGCGCCGGCACGAGCCCTGGTGGGCGAAGCTGCCGACGCAAGAGCTGCTCGACGTCCGCATCTGCGACCTCGGGCTCTCGCTCGACGCGACGCCGCTCGCCTCGCGGATCGAGCGCCTGCACGCCGAGCTCGCGCGCGCGGGCTTCCGCTTCCGACCGCACGTGTGGCTGTCGACGGCGTGGTTCTCGCCCGACGGAGTCCCCGGCTTCGCGGTGCCGTTCTACCTCGCGCACCCGCGGCTCACGGCGCTTGAGCGCGCTCACATGTTCGAAGTGGAAGGCGGGACGCGGTCGGGCTTCGCGAGGCTCGTGCGCCACGAGGCCGCGCACGCGCTCGACCACGCCTACCACGTCCACCGCCGCAAGGACTGGCGCGATGCCTTCGGCCTCGCGTCCTCGCCCTACCGGCGCGGCTACGTGCCGCGCCCCGGCAGCCGCCACTACGTGCACCACCTCGACCGCTACTACGCGCAGAGCCACCCGATCGAGGACTTCGCCGAGACGTTCGCGGTATGGCTCGGCGCGCCGCGCAGCCGCTGGCGCCGCGAGTACGCGGGCTGGCCCGCGCTGCGGAAGCTCGAGTACGTGGACGCTCTGATGCGGGAGATCCGGGAGCGAGCGCCGAGCGTGCGCTCGCGCGAGCGCACCGAGTCGCTGCCGCAGGTGAGCATCTCGCTGCGCGAGCACTACCGGCGGCGGCGCTCCACCTGGGGCGACGCGGACCTGCGCGTCTACGATCGCGACCTCGCGCGCCTGTTCGGTGCCGGCGGACGCGGCAGGCGCGCCTCGATGTTCCTGCGCGAGCGGCGCGTGTCGCTGCGGACGCAGGTCGCGCGCTGGACCGGACAACGGCCGTTCGTGGTGGACGAGGTGCTCTCCGGCATGATCCGGCGCAGCCGCGACCTCGGGCTCCGGCTGGCGCACCGCGAGCGCGAGACGGCCGAGGGCGCCGCGGTGCTGGTCGCGATGCACACCTTGCGCATCCGCCGCATGCGTTACCGGGAGTACGCGCGATGAGTCGTCATCGCGTCGTGGTCCTGTGTCACGAGGATCTGGTGCCGCCGGACTCGATCGAGGGACTCCCGGCGTCGGAGGTCGACGCCTTCCGCACCGAGTACGACGTCGCGCGCGCGCTGCGCGAGCTCGGCCACGAGGTGCAGGTGGTCGGCGTCTCGGACGACCTCGCGCCGATCCGCAGCGTCGCGCTCGGCTTCGACCCGCACGTCGTCTTCAACCTGCTGATGGAGTTCCGCGACGTCGGGAACTACCAGGCCCACGTGACGAGCTACCTCGAGCTCCTCGGCGTCTGCTTCACGGGCTGTCACGCGCGCGGCATCCTGCTGACGCGCGACAAGGCGCTGTGCAAGAAGATCCTGCGCTACCACCGCGTGCCGACGCCTCGCTTCGCCGTGTTCGAGCGCGGCGCGCCCGTGCGCGTGCCGCGCCGCGAGCTCTCCTTCCCCCTGATCGTGAAGTCGGTCGACGAGGAGGCGTCTCTCGGCATCGCGCAGGCCTCGGTGGTCTCGGACGAGGCGCATCTGCGCGAGCGCGTCGAGTTCGTGCACCGCAGCATCGGCACGGACGCGATCGCGGAGGAGTACATCGAGGGGCGCGAGCTCACTCAGAGCATCCTCGGCAACCAGCGGCTCCAGGCGTTCCCGCCGTGGGAGCTCTTCTTCGACAAGCTGCCGGAGGGCAGCCTGCCGATCGCGACGGCGCGCGCGAAGTTCGACCGGAAGTACCAGGCGCGCGTCGGCATCGACTCGGGGCCGGCGCGCGCGCTGCCGGATGCGACGGCCGCGCGCATCGCGCGGCTTTGCAAGCGCGTGTACCGTGTGCTCGGCCTCTCGGGTTACGCGCGCCTCGACCTGCGCCTCGCGCCGGACGGACAGGTCCACGTGATCGAGGTGAATTCCACGCCGGACGTCGCGGAGGGCGAGGACTTCGCGGATTCCGCGAGGGCCGTGGGCATCTCGTATCCGCAGCTGATCCAGCGGATCGTGGCGCTCGGCATCTCGTACGGACGGCGCTAGCAAGCGACCGCGAAGCGGTCGCGCGCAGCGAGCCGCAGGCGAGCGGAGATCAGACGTACAGACCCGGACGGGGATGTCTCGTGGTTTGCCGGCGAAGGCGCGGGGTCATCCGTATGCTCCCCCGCCTTGCTGGGCGCGGCGCAGATCCTGGTGACGGGCGCGAACGGCCAACTCGGCCGTCGTGTGCTCCAGCGCCTGGCGCACATGCAGCCGCCGCGGCGAACGCGGGCCGTCGTGCGCTCCGAGCGCGCGGCGAAGATCGTGCGCGCCAGCGCAGGCGCGGGGACAGACGTGTGCGTCACCTCGGGACTCGACGCGGAGGCGCTCTCCGCGGCCGCGGCCGGGTGCGACGCGGCGGTCCACCTCGCGGGCATCCTCAAGGAGACCCGCGCGAACCGCTACGAGGACGCGCACGAGCGGCCCGCGCGTGCGCTCGCCGACGCGGCGCCGAAGGCGGGCCTGCGGCGCATCGTCTGCGTCAGCATCCTCGGCTCGCGTCCCGACTCGCGCAATCGCGCGCTCGCCTCGAAGGGCCGCGCGGAGGAGATCCTGCTGCGCGGTGCGGTGCCCGCGCTGATCCTGCGCGTGCCGATGGTGCTCGGTTCCGGCGATCCGGCGAGCGAGGCGCTGCGGCGGCAAGCGCTGGCCGGGCGAGTGTCGCTCGTCCGTGGCGGCGCGACGCTCGAGCAGCCGATCGCGGCCGGCGACGTGGTGGAGGCGATCGCGGCCGCGCTCGCTCGCCCGGAGCCGCTCCGCGGTGCGCTCGATCTGGCGGGCCCCGAGTCGCTGACGCACCGGGAGCTGGTGCTGCGCGCGGCGCGTGTGCTCGGCCGCGACGTCCGCATCCGCGGCATTCCGTACGCGCTGGCCTTCGCGTTCGCCTGGCTGGCCGAGAAGCTCCTCGCGAATCCGCCGCTCACGCCGGCCATGCTCGGCGTGCTCGAGCACGACGACGCGATCGATCCCGCCGAGGCGGAGCGGCGCCTCGGCCTCAGGCTGACACCCCTCGACGAGACGTTGCGGCGCGCGCTGCTCGCAGCGGAGGAGAACCGATGACCGCACGCGAGAGCGCGGCCCCGCGCACGGCGTCCGTCTGGCAGCGCGCGCTGCCCTGGCTCGTGACCTTCGTCTGTTTCACCTACCTGTATTTCCAGATCGACCGCCAGGCCGCGCGCCAGGGCCAGAGCGCCTTCGGCCTGCTCGCGCACGTCTTCTCCACCGTCCACTGGCTGCGCTGGCTCGCGCTGATGATTCCGTACTCGGCCTTCTTCTTCCTGATCGACTCGCTGGTCGTGTGGCGCGTCGTCTCGTGGTTCGACGCGCGCGTGTCGTACGCAAGCATCCTGCCGATCCGCGCGTCCGCCTACATCATCTCGATCCTGAACGAGCAGGTCGGCAAGGGCGCGATGGCCGTGTACCTGAATCGGCGCGACGGCGTGCCGGGCTGGCAGGTCGCCTCGAGCATGCTCTTCATCATGTTCTGCGAGTTCTACTACCTGCTCACCTGGGGCACGCTCGGCACGTGGCTCCAGTGGGACCGCGTGCCGCCCGTCTTCCACCAGCTTCCGGCGATCGCCGTGGTGGCGGGCGCCTTCTTCGTCGGCTGGGTCGCGTTCTTCCGCGGCGCGATCGCGCCGAACGTGCGCCTGCGCGATCGCGAGATCTTCCACGCCTTCCGCCGGGCGAGGCCCTGGCAGTACGGCGTCGTCGTGCTGCTGCGCTCGCCCGCGCTGCTGGCCGGCGTCTTCGTCTACACGCAGGCGCTGCATCTCTTCGGTGTCGACGCGAGCTACCGCGAGCTGCTCGGCTACCTGCCGATCATCTTCTTCGGCGCCGCGATCCCCGGTCCCTTCCGCGCGATCGCGGTCGCGATGTGGCCGCTGCTCTACCCCGACCGCGCCGCCGAGATGACCGCCTTCGGCCTCGTGCAGCACAACTTCTTCGTCTTCTTCAACGCGGCGATCGGCCTCTGCTTCCTGCGCCGCGCCAACCGCGATCTCTTCGAGTCGGGCGGGTTGGTCAGCCCGACGCGCGCAGCAGCGCCCACCACGCGACGAGCGGAGTGACGATCGCGGCGAGGCACGCAGCGAACGCGGCCTTGAAGCCGATGAAGGACCACAGGGCGAGGCCCGCGGAGCCGGAGAGCGCAAGCGCCGCGACGACCGGCAGCGCGGCGAGCACCACGCTGGCCGCGCCGAGCAGCGCGCCGCGCGATAGCGGCGAGCGTCGCGACCACGAGGACGGCGTCCGATCGGCTTCCGACAGGCGCGGGATGCGGCCCTCCGCGACCTGACGGGCGACGAGCCGGGTGACGATCAGGCAGGTGAGGAACGGCAGCAGGAAGGCGGTGACCAGCGTGTCGCCCGCAACGCTCGACCCGCCCCAGAGCGGCACGTGCGTCACGGAGCGGAAGAGCAGCCACGCGATCGCGCCGTTCAGCGCGAAGTTGAAGGCGGCCGCGCCGACGCCGTTGTCGACGAGCAGGAGCCTCCGGTGCGCGGCCGAGAGCGCCATGATTGCTCTAGACGCCCGGTGAGAACGAGCGCTCTTCGAGGATCGACTCCGCGACTGCGTCGGCGGCCTTGCGGACGTCGATGCTATGCGAGCTCTTCGTCTTTCGCCGCGTGATCTCGACCTTGCCCTCTTCGAGACCCTTCGGCCCGACGGTGATGCGGTACGGGAAGCCGATCAGGTCGGCGTCCTTGAACTTCACGCCGGGGCGCTCGTCGCGGTCGTCGAGCAGCACGTCGATGCCCTGCGCGCGCAGCGCGTCGTAGATCGCGCCGGCCGCGTCGCTCGTCGCCGGCTGCTTCGGATTTACGACCGTGACGACCGCCTCGAAGGGCGCGATCGCGAGCGGCCACACGATGCCGTCGGCGTCGTGGCAGCGCTCGACCACCGCCGCCATCGCGCGCTCGATGCCGATGCCGTAGGAGCCCATCACGATCGGACGCGAGGCGCCCGCCTCGTCGAGCACCTGCGCCCCGAGCGCCTCGCTGTAGCGCGTTCCGAGCTTGAAGATGTGGCCGACCTCGATCGAGATCTCGATCTTGAGGGGCGCGTCGCACATCGGGCAGGGCTCGCCGGCCTTCACCTCGCGAAGGTCCAGCCAGCGCGAGACCCGCAGGTCGCGCGCCACGTCGACGCCGCGCAGGTGGAAGTCGTCGCGGTTGGCGCCCGTCACCATGTCGCGTCGGCTCTCGAGCGCCGGGTCCGCCAGGATCTGGAGCCGCTGCACGCCGACCGCGCCGAGACTCCCGGGTCCGGCGCCGAGCGCCGCGCGGATCTCGGCCTCGCTCGCCGGGCGCAGCTCGCGCGCGCCGGTCCCGTCGAGGAGCTTCTGCTCCGAGAGCGCGTGGTCGCCGCGCAGCAGCACGAGCGCGGGCGTTCCGTCGAGCAGGTACACGAGCGTCTTGATCTGGCGCTCGGCCGGCGCGCCGCCGCTCATCCGCGCGAGCGCCTCGATCGTGCGGACTCCGGGCGTGGCGAAGGGCTCGGGCGCGGCGAGCCCCGGGCCGTCCGACTGCGCGGGCAGCGCCGAGGTCGCCTTCTCCACGTTGGCCGCGTAGCCGCAGCTGCCACAGCAGGCGATGCGGTCCTCCCCCGCGGCCGACGGAACCATGAACTCGATCGACGCGGAGCCGCCCATCGCGCCGACCGACGCCTCCACCGCCAGGGTGTCGAGCCCGCAGCGCAGGAAGATGCGTCGATACGCCTCGAAGTGTCGCTGAAAGGCGCGGTCGAGACCGGAGGCGTCGAGGTCGAAGGAGTAGGAGTCCTTCATCGTGAACTCGCGCACGCGCAGCAGCCCCGACTTCGGGCGCGGCTCGTCGCGGAACTTGGTCTGGATCTGGTACCAGATCTGCGGCAGCTGCTTGTAGCTCCGCAGCTCGGTCGCGATGGCGGCGAAGACCTCTTCGTGCGTCATGCCGAGTGCGATGTCGGCTCCCTTCCGGTCGACCAGCCGGAACATCTCCTCGCCGACCGAGGTCCACCGGCCCGAGCGCTGCCAGAGCTCCGCGGGGTGGAGCGCGGGGAGCCGGAACTCCTGCGCGCCGATGGCGCCCATCTCGTGGCGGACGATCGCGACGACCTTCAGCCACACGCGCTGCCCGAGCGGCAGCAGCGAGTATGCGCCCGACATCAGCTGGCGCACGAACCCGGCGCGCACGAGCAGCTTGTGGCTCACCGCCTCGGCGTCGGCGGGCTCGTCGCGCAGGGTGGGAAGGAAGGACTCGCTCCAGCGCACGCGGCTCTCCTCGTCGAGTCGCGCGACGGTAGCGCGAGCGCGCGGGGGTCAGGACGCGATCGCGACGCCGAGCCTCGGCTTGCACGCCTCGAAGGCTTTGCGGAGGCGCTGGAACACCGGTCCCGCGCCGCCGGCGCCGATGTGCTGGCCGTCGAGCGAGCGGACCGGCACGAGCCCGCCGACGCCGCTGCCGGTCAGGAACACTTCCGCGGCGGCGAAGAGGTCGAAGCGGCCGAGCGAGCGCTCGGCGGTCGCGATGCCCTGCTCGCGCGCGAGCTCGAGCACGGTCGCGCGGTTGATGCCCTCGAGCGCGCCGTCGCTCCCGGGCGGCGTCCACAGCGCGCCCTCGCGCACCGCGAAGACGTTGGCCACGGCGGCCTCGGCGACGAGTCCCTCGCGGTTCAGCAGCAGTGCATCGTCGGCTCCCTGGCGGCGCGCTTCGCCCTTGGCGAGCGCGTTGTTCAGGTAGTTGAGGCTCTTCACGCGCGGGTCGAGCACGTCGGGCGGCGGGCGCCGCACGCTGGCCGTCACGAGGTCGACGCCCGCGCGCCGCTTCTCCTCGGGATAGATCGCGACGCGATCGACCACGCAGATCACGCGCGGTCGCGGGCAGCTCGTCGGATCGACGCCGAGCGCGCCGTCGCCGCGCGTGACGATCAGGCGGACGTACGCCTCGGAGCCGCCGTGCGCGCGCGCGGTCGCGAGCACGACGTCGCGAATCGGCGGGATGCCGCCCGGCAGCTCGAGTGCCAGCGCGCGCGCGCCGGCCGCGAGCCGCTCGAGATGGCGATCGAGGCGGAAGACGCGGTCGCCGTAGATGCGCATGCCCTCGAAGAGCCCGTCGCCGTAGAGCAGGCCATGGTCGATCACGGGGATGCGTGCCGCCGACAGGTCGACCAGCTCGCCGTCGAGCCACACCATCCCGCTGCCGTCGCCGCTCATCGCTCGTCCTCCCGCGCGCGGCCTTCGAGCCGCGCTCCGATCCCCGCCGCCGCGGCGCGCATGCGCCGCGCAGTCGCTTCGCGCCCGAGCGCGTCGACGCGCGCGGACGGCGCCGCCACCACCACCGAGCCGCAGAGCTCTCCGCGCGCGAACACGGGAGCCGCCACGACCGACATGCCGGGAATCCACTCGTCGCGGTTCTCGGCGAAGCCCTGCGCGCGCACGTCTTCGACCTCCCGCTGCAGCGCTCGGCGCGTGGTCGACGTGCGCGGCGTGAAGCGCTCGAGCGGACCCGCCGGCAGCGCGACCCGCTCCGGCGCGAAGGCGAGGAAGAGCTTGCCGACCGCAGTCGCGTGGACGGGAACCGATTCGCCGATGCGCGGCGCCACGCGCAGGAAGCCCGTGCCCTCGGCCTTGTCGAGGACGTAGAGGCGGCCGCCGCGCGCGCCGACCAGGAAGACCGTCTCTCCGGTCGCCTCGGCCTCGCGCTCCAGGGTCTCGCGCGCGGCCGCGACCAGGGGCTCTCGGTCGAGCGCGCCGAGCCCGAGCGCGACGAGACCGATTCCCGGCTGATAGCGACCGCGTTCGTCTCGTTCCACCAGGCCGCGGCGCGTGAGCGTCGCGAGGAGTCGATGTGCGCTCGACTTCGGCAAGCCGAGCGCGCGCCCGAGCGCGGTGACACCGAGCGATGACGGGGCGCCGCGAAGGGCGAACAGGACGTCGACGGCCTTCTCGACGCTGGTGAGGGCTTTCACGTGCGGGCTTGCCTCTCCGAATGTTCCTATATACAGAACATGATTCTCAAATATGGAACGAACCGTACCACGCGGGTCGAGCCCGGTTCAAGGACGAGAGGTCCGGACGCCCGCCGCAAGCCGCCGCAGGCGAGCGGAGAACAGAACTAGCTGTCCACCAGAGCGAGTACGCCTGTATACGTGAGCAGCTCGGGTCGGCTCGCGACCGGGCCGATCTCACACGAGCCGAAGAGACCGAGCAGCGGCACGCCGCCGAAGCTCTCTTCCAGGTACGCCGCCTCGAGACCGGACACGCCGAAGAACGGCGCGCCGCGTGCGCAGCAATCGAAGTAGAGACCGAAGGCGGGTCGCGGCTCCCGCAGCGATGCCAGCATCGCCTTCAGGTCCTCGCGCGCGCTGGCCGGATCGCGCCGCACGAACGCGACCTGATCGCCCACGCCGAGCGCCTCCGGAATCGCGAGGGCGCGTTCCTCGATCGCGAAGCCCGCGATGTTCCGGACCACGTAGCCGCCGGGCGCCAGCGGATCGCGCGGATCCCGCGGCAGCGCGGCGAGCACGAAGGCCGCGGCTCGCCGTAGGTCTTCCGCGAGCGGCCCGCGGGCCACCTCGCGGTAGACATCGAGCGCGGGCCTGCCATCGAGCTCGAGGATCCAGTGCCCCTGCGTGCGCGTGACCGTGAGCAGCGGCGAGCCCGGGCGGCAGGCCTGGGTCACGCCGACCCGCGGCGGACGCGCGCCGCGGAGGACCAACGCCGCCACGGCGTTCGACGCGACGTCGCGCCCGCACCACTGCAGCGGCGGGTCGGAGCCGAGGAGCGCGGCTCCCGCCCCGACGACCTGTGCAGGGCCGAGCTCGCGACGCGCCCCTTCGAGCAGCCGCTCGAGGTCGACCGCGCGCGGATCCGGAAGCAGCACGACCAGGTCCTCGGAGCAGGCCGCACCGCCGAGGTGAAGCGCGATCTCCTCGGCGGCGCCCGCGGAGTCGTCCGGCCCGGTCTCGAGCAGGAAGCCGTGGAGCTCGAGGCCCTCGATCGCCAGCACTCCGACCGCGCGGCCGCCCTCGAGCTCCTGACCGGCCGCCAGCAGTCCGTGGACCTGCGCTCCCACGACGGTGCGGGTGCCGAGTGCGTCGCAGGCAGCACCGAGGAGGGTCTTCATGTCGGGACCGTGGTCGGGGGTCGCGAGGAGCAGGGCGCCGTCGGGCTGCAGGCCTCCGGTCAGCGCCGCCCCGACCGCCTCTTCGGCAGCGGCACGCGCATCGTCCCGGGTCGATACTCCGAGGCCCGCACGAACCATGGAGGCAGCTTACGGACGGATCTTTCGCGTCGCCTTCGGCGCGTTTGCGCTTTCGGCCTGCATGGTGCTCGGCTAGAGTGCCGCCTCGGCGCCGTCACCGACCCTCCTCGGCACCGAGCCCCCGGCTCTGATCGGGGGGTCCCAACCCGCCCCCCGGCTGATCTCCTGGGCGAGTAGAAACCGCCGAAATCCGTTGAGGGCGCGATTGGCCGACTTCGAGAGGATCGAGACCCGCGCGGATCTCGATGCACTCGCTCACGACCTGCTCGCCGAGAAGGTGATCGCGGTCGATACGGAAGCCGACAGCTTCTATCACTACTTCGACAAGACCTGTCTGGTCCAGATCGGGACGCGTCGGCAGATCTACCTGGTCGACCCGCTCGCGCTCGGCGGACCGGCCGAGCTCGCAGCCCTCGGGCCGATCTTCGCGTCGCCGGAGATCCGCAAGATCTTCCACGCGGCGGAGTACGACCTCTTCGTGCTCCGGCGGGACTGCGGCTTCCGCTTCGCGAATCTCTTCGACACGATGCTCAGCGCGCAGATCCTCGGCTACTCGTCGGTCGGCCTGTCGAGCCTGACCCAGCAGCACTTCGACGTGAACCTGCCGAAGGACGAGCAGCGCTCCGACTGGTCCACGCGGCCGCTGACACAGAATCAGCTCAGCTACGCCGCGGCCGACGTCCTGTACCTGATCCCGCTCGCGGAGCTGCTCGTGAAGGAGCTGCGGCGAGTCGGGCGCGAGAGCTGGGCGCAGGAGGAGTTCGAGGCGCTGGAGCGGCGGGTCTGGCGGGAGCGCGAGTTCGACGAGCTCGGCTACCTCCGCATCAAGGGCGCGCGCAAGCTCGACGCGACCGGGCTCGCGATCCTGCGCGAGCTCTACCTGATGCGCGACCAGAAGGCGCGCGAGATCGACCGGCCACCGTTCAAGGTGCTCGGCAACCGCACCCTGCTCGAGATCGCCGAGCGTCAGCCGCGCAAGATCGGAGAGCTCGCGGAGATCAAGGGGATCACGGACCTGCTGATCCGCCGGCTCGGTCGCGACGCCCTGAACGCGGTGCGCGCCGGTCGCGCCGAGGAGCACGGGCCGATCCCGAAGCTCCCTTCGAGCGGGCGTCGGCGCATGGACCGGCATGCCGAGCGGCGGCTCGTCGCTTTGAAGCAGTGGCGCACGCGGCGCGCGGCCGAGCTGGCGATGGATCCCGGCGTGCTGTGTCCGAACTCGACGCTCGAGAGCATCGCGGTGCGGACGCCCCACGGCGCGCGCGATCTCGCCGGTCAGTCCGAACTGAAGCGCTGGTTCGCGCGCGAGTTCGGGACCGAAGTCGCCGCGGCGCTCGCCGTGGCGGACGCGGCGCCGCGGGAGGATTGAGCGGAGCCCAGAAAGAGCATCCCCCCGCGTGGACCATCCAACGCGAGGGGATGTTTCGATCTGGACCGAGGAGGGAACCGAGCTAGGCGGGGTGCCGTTCTGGGGAAAGCGCCTGTTTGCAGCTCCAGTGCGACTCCTGGTTCCGAGCTCCGTCGAACGTGCGCGCCCGCTTCCGTTCGACCGACTCGCACCAGATCGACATGAGCGTTCCCTTCAGCACGAAGCGTGCCATCGGCCCGGTGAACGTCTCGCCGATCGAAGAGACCGTTCTCGAAGCGGAATTTTTTGGAGCTGCCCGGAATATGGTGCCGCGACAGGCGGCGGCGCTCGACCCGTGGAGACGGCTCCGGGACGGCCGAGCTGGGGGAACATCCGCGAATCCGAGCGCTTGGGACTGGCGCACCTGTTCATGGCGGTGCCGCTCGAGTTGGCAGATCAACGGTTGAAGGCGGTCGTGAGTCCGACCGCGATCGAGTCGCGCGCAGACGACGGACCGCATTGCGCTCCGGGGTATGCTCGGCCCGTGTTCGCCGACCGGCGCCAGCGCGTGCGCGATGCCATGGGACCGGATGCCGTCGCCATCTTCCTCGGCGCGCGTCAGGTCACGCGCTCCCGCGACACCGACTACCCGTTCCGGCAGGACAGCGATTTCTGGTACCTGACCGGCTACGACCATCCCAACGCGGTCGCGCTGCTTCGCACCGACGGCGGCCCCGCCTACACGCTCTTCGTCGAGCCCCGCGACCGAGAGATGGAGACGTGGAACGGCTATCGCCCCGGCGTCGAAGGGGCGAAGCGAGACTTCGAGGCCGACGAGGCGTTCCCAGTCGGCGAGTTCCTCTCGAAGCTGCCGGATCTGATCCGCGGCGCGCGCCGCATCCATCACGTGCTCGGCCGCGACCCGGCCGTCGACGCGAAGCTCACCGAGACGCTCGAGACCTTGCGCCTGCGCTCGCGTCAGGGCGTCGACCCCGCCGACGCGATCGTCGACCCGCGTTCGATCACGCACGCGATGCGGCTGTTCAAAGAGCCGGTCGAGCTCGACGTGATGCGGCGCGCGGCTGCGATCAGCCGCGAGGCGCACGAGACGGCGGCCCGGATCGCCTTCCCCGGCCGCTACGAGTACGAGCTCGATGCGGCGCTCGAGTACACCTTCCGGCGTCGCGGCGCGCGCGGGCCCGCCTACACGAGCATCGTCGGTGGAGGTAGCAACGCCACCATCCTCCACTACGTCCGCAACGACCAGAAGCTCCGCGAGGAGGAGCTCGTGCTGATCGACGCCGGCTGCGAGCTCGAGGGCTACGCGTCGGACGTGACGCGCACCTATCCGATCGGCGGCCGTTTCACGGGGCCGGCGCGCGCGCTCTACGAGATCGTGCTCGCGGCGCAGGAGGCCGCGCTCGCGCTCTGTCGCCCGGGCGGGACCTTGCCCGAGATCCACGCCGCCGCCGTGCACGCCATCGTCGCGGGCCTGCTCGAGCTCGGCCTGCTCGCCGGAGACCTCGAGGAGCTGATCGCGCGCGAGGCCTATCGGCCGTTCTACATGCACTCGACGAGCCACTGGCTCGGTCTCGACGTGCACGACGTCGGCGCGTACAAGGTGAACGGAGCGCCGCGCGTGCTCGCACCGGGCATCGTCTTCACGGTCGAGCCCGGGCTCTACGTCGCGCCAGACCTCGAGAACGTGGATGCGCGCTTCCGCGGGATCGGCGTGCGCATCGAGGACGATGTCGTGATCACGGCGACGGGCTGCGAGAACCTGACGGCGGCCATCCCGAAGGATCCCGACGAGCTGGAGACATTGGTCAGCGGACGCTGAACAGGCGGCCTCGCCGATGACTCCACCACGACCGAGGACGGATCCATGCCCGACATCTCCTCCCTGCTGAAGGAGAAGCGCCGCTTCGAGCCCGACGCCGCCTTCGCGAAGCAGGCGAACTGGAGCCGCCGACAGGTGGCCGCATACCGGCGCGAAGCCGCGAAATCTCCGGAGCGCTTCTGGGCGCGCATGGCGCGCGAGCACGTCACCTGGCTCGCGCCGTGGAAGAAGGTCCTCGAGTGGAAGCCGCCCTACGCGCGCTGGTACATCGGCGGCAAGCTGAACGTCTCGCACAACTGCCTCGACCGTCACCTCGAAGGCGAGCACGCGTGGCGCCGCAACAAGGCGGCGCTCATCTGGGAGGGCGAGCCCGGCGACGTCCGCGTGCTGACCTACGGCCAGCTCCACCGCGAGGTGTGTCGCTTCGCCAACGCGCTGAAGCGGCTCGGCGTGCGCAAGGGCGATCGCGTCGCGATCTACATGCCGATGATCCCGGAGCTGCCGATCGCGATGCTTGCGTGCGCGCGCATCGGCGCGCCGCACAGCGTCGTCTTCGGCGGCTTCTCCGCCGAGGCGCTGCGCGACCGCATCCTCGACGTCGGCGCGAAGCTCGTCGTCACCGCGGACGGCGGCTTCCGGCGCGGCGCACCCTACGCGCTGAAGCCCGCCGTCGACGAGGCGCTGCGCGGCGACACGCCCGTGCAGTACGTCGTCATGGTGCGGCGAACGGGCGAGCCGACGCACTTCGTGGCCGGACGCGACCTCTGGTGGCGCGAGGTCGTCGAGCGCGAGAGCGCCGACTGCAAGCCCGTCGCGCTCGACGCCGAGCATCCGCTCTTCGTGCTGTACACGAGCGGCTCGACCGGCAAGCCGAAGGGCATCCTGCACACGACCGGCGGCTACCTCACCCAGGTCGCCACGACGGCGCGCGCCGTCTTCGACCTGAAGGACAGCGACACCTATTGGTGCACGGCCGACTGCGGCTGGGTGACGGGCCACTCGTACGTCGTCTACGGGATCCTCGCGAACGGCGCGACGAGTTTCATGTACGAGGGCACGCCGACCACCCCGGGTCCCGACCGCTTCTGGGACATCATCGAGCGCCACCGCATCACGATCTTCTACACGGCGCCGACGGCGATCCGCACCTTCGTGCGACTCGGCGAGGAGCACCCGCGCAAGCACGACCTCTCCTCGCTGCGCCTGCTCGGCACGGTCGGCGAGCCGATCAATCCCGAGGCATGGATGTGGTACCACCGCGTGATCGGCGGCAAGCGCTGCCCGATCGTCGACACCTGGTGGCAGACGGAGACCGGCGGCGTGCTGATCACGCCGCTGCCCGGCGCGGTCGCGACGAAGCCCGGCTCCGCGACCTTGCCCTTCCCCGGTATCGACGCGGAGATCTGGAACGAGGACGGAGAGCCGGTGGCGCCGCCGGCGGGCGGCTACCTGGTGCTGAAGCGGCCGTGGCCCGGGATGCTGCGCGGCATCTGGGGCGATCCGAGGCGCTTCGAGGAGCAGTATTTCGGGAAGTACGGCACGACCTACTTCACCGGCGACGGCGCCCACCGCGATCGCGACGGCTACTTCTGGGTGATGGGCCGCGTCGACGACGTGATGAACGTCGCGGGGCACCGCATCGGCACGATGGAGGTCGAGAGCGCGCTGGTGTCGCACGAGAAGGTCGCCGAAGCCGCGGTGATCGGCCGGCCGGACGATCTCACCGGCACGGCGATCGTCGCCTTCGTGACGCCGAAGGCGGGCGCGGCAGTGGGCCTCGGGTTGAAGGACGAGCTCCGCTCGCACGTCGCGAAGCAGATCGGCGCGATCGCGAAGCCGCAGGACATCCGCTTCACCGACGCGCTCCCGAAGACGCGCTCGGGAAAGATCATGCGCAGGCTGCTGCGCGACGTCGCGGCGGGGCGCGAGCAGGTCGGTGACACCACGACGCTCGAGGACTACAGCGTGCTGGCGAAGCTGCGCGAGTCCGAAGAGGTCTAGCTCCTTCCCGGGCCGCCGAGGAGCTGCGCGAGTCGCGCGTCGTCTTCGGGTGTTCGCGCGCCGCTCTCGAAGGTCGCGGTCATGCCGCCGTCGACGGTGTAGGCGCCGCCCGTCACGAAGCTCGCCTGATCCGAGAGCAGGAACGAGACGAGCTGCGCCACTTCGTCCGGCTGTCCGACGCGGCGCAGCAGGTGCCCTTCGCCGAGGCGCTGCGTGATCTCGGGCACGCCGTGCCCGGGGCCGAGGATCGGAGTGTCGATCACGCCCGGGCAGACCGCGTTCACCCGGATCTTCTGCGGCGCGAGCTCGGTCGCCGCGGCGCGCACGAGGCCGACGACGCCGTGCTTGGACGCGTAGTAGGACGGCATGCCCGAGCCGCCGGTCAGGCCCGCGACCGACGCGGTCGCGACGATCGAGCCGCCGCCGCGCGACACCATCGCGGCGCCGACCGCGCGCATCCCGAGGTAGACGCCGGTCAGGTTGACCGCAATCACCTGGTTCCACACCGACATGTCGCCGCCGAGGATCGTCGAATAGCGCGCGATGCCGGCGTTCAGATGCGCGAGGTGGAGACCGCCGAAACGCGCGAGCGTCTGCTCGACCATCGCGGTGTTGTCGGGCTCTCGCGAGACGTCGACCGCGCAGACGAAGGCCTCACCTCCCGACTCCTCGATCTCCTTCGCAACCGACTCGGCGCCCGCGCGATCCACGTCGGCGACGCACACGCGCGCGCCGCGCGCGGCGAGCAGTCGCGCCGTCGCGCGGCCGATCCCGGAAGCTCCACCGGTCACCAGTGCGACGCGTCCTGCGTGCATCTTCTCGCTCATCGCGTCGGCTCCTCGAGCGGCGAGGGGTTGCTGCTGGTGCGGCCGACGAACCAGTGGCCGTCGACATCGCGCGACAGCGCGACGCTCTCACCGAGTTCCGGCGCGCTGCCGGGGACCGGAGCCCCGAGCAGCTCGGCGATCGTGCGGATCACGCCCTTGTGCAGGACGAGCAGCGCGCCCCGCGCGCCGGTCTCCTCGACGCGGAGCAGACCTCGGCCGACGCGCTCCCGGAAGGCGGCGCGCCGCTCGCCGCCCGGGTATTCGAAGCCGGGCGCGCGGGCCTGCCACTCGCGAAACAGGATCGGATCGGCGGCGCGCACCTCGTCGAGGCTCATGCCTTCCCAGCGCCCGAAGTCGATCTCGCGGAACTCCGGCACGAGCCGCACCGACGCGCACGGCACGACCACGGCTGCGCTCTGCCACGAGCGCTGGAGGGGGCTCGCCACCACCACGTCGAAGACTTCGTGGCGGAGCGAGCGCGCTGCCGCCCGCATCTGCGCGCGGCCCACTTCGGCGAGGGCGACGTCGGCGGTGCCGTGCAGCCGTTCGCTCGAGTTCCCCACGGTCTCGCCGTGTCGGATCATCACGATTCGGCGAAGCTGCGACACGCGTTCTCCCGAAAGGGTCGCGAGGATGGTCGACACGATGAGCAGCGTCAATGCGGCGCGCGATCACGCGCCCTAGACTGGTCGCCGGTCGGGACACTGGGGGGGACCGTGAGAGTCTTCGTCGCGATCGTGGCCCTGCTGTTGCTGGGGGGCGCGGGCGCCGCGCTGTGGATTCGAGCCGAGGGGACGCCGCCGAGCCTCGAGACGCCCGACGCGCTGCTGATCGGCCGCGCGGGCGGTGCGCTCGCGATCTCGATGGCGGATGCGGGATCGGGGCTGCGCTCGCTCCGGGTGGAGCTCGTCGACGGCGATGTCGTGCGCGCGTTGCTCCAGGAGGAGTACCCGGGCAGCCTGATCTCGGGTGGTCCGGAGCACCAGCACGACGCCTCGCTCGCGCTCGACCCGAAGTCGCTCGGAACGCTCAAAGATGGGGCGCGCGTGCGCGTCACGGCGCGGGATTGGTCGTGGCGCGGTTGGCTCTCGGGCAACGCGGCGGAGCGCGAGCTGCCGCTGCGCGTGGATCTCGAGCCGCCGCGTCTCCAGGTCGCGACGGGCCTCTCCTACGCGCAGCGCGGCGGCGCAGGGGCCGTCGCCTATCGAGTGTTCGAGCAGACCGCTGCGGACGGGGTGCGCGTCGGCGAGAAGTTCTATCGCGGCTACCCGCGGCCGGGGGGCGCCGAGGGCGAGCGCATCGCGATCTTCGCCGTGCCCTATGGCCTGCCGACCGACGCGCGCCCGCAGGTGGTCGCGCGCGACGCGGCCGGAAACGAGTCGGTGGCCGGCTGGCCGCTCGTGATCCAGGAGCGATCGCAGCCGGTCGCGAGCGTGACCTTGACGCGCTCCTTCTTCGACAACGTGCTGCCGCACCTCGCCGGCGGCGTCTCGGCCGATCCGGCCGCGAGCTTCAACGACGTCAACACGCGCGTGCGCGCCGAGAACGAGGCGCGCATCCGCGAGCTGCTGAAGGACTCCTCGAGCCAGCCGCTCTTCGACGGCGCGCTGCAGCAGCTCGCGAACTCCAAGGTCACGAGCCGCTTCGCCGAGCAGCGCACCTACTTCGTCGACGGCACCGCCGTCTCGAAGGCCGTCCACTACGGCTACGACCTCGCCTCGACCGCGGGCGCGCCGATCACCGCGGCGGCGTCCGGCCGCGTCGTCTACGCGGGGGACATGGGGATCTACGGCAACTGCGTGCTGATCGATCACGGGATGGGGGTCGCCACGCTCTATGGACATCTCTCGAGCTTCGATGTCTCCGCGGGGGCGCAGGTGAAGCAGGGGCAGGTTCTCGGCCGCTCCGGCTCGACCGGCCTCGCGGGCGGCGATCACTTGCACTTCGCGGTGCTCGTGGGCGACACCTACGTCGACCCGGTCGAATGGTGGGACGCGAAGTGGGTCGAGACACACATCCGCGAGCGCTGGACGGCGCAACCGCAGGCGGAGACCGCGGTGGGCGGCGGCTGACGCGCACCCCGAGCGCGGCGTCCGCGTCGCGACGGCGGCGCACGCTGCGCGCGAAGCTGCTCGGCTGGTATCGCGCATCGCGGCGCGACCTGCCCTGGCGTCGCACGCGCGACCCCTACGCGATCTGGATCTCCGAGTCGATGCTCCAGCAGACGCGTGTCGAGACGGTGTTGCCCTACTATGGCCGCTTCCTCGCGCGCTTCCCCGACGTCGCGTCGCTGGCGGGCGCGGAGCTCGAGCAGGTGCTCCAGCTGTGGACGGGGCTCGGCTACTACTCGCGCGCGCGCAACCTGCACCGCGCCGCGCGCGAGCTGGTCGCGCGTCACGGCGGGCGGCTGCCCGACGATGCCGAGTCGCTGCGCGAGCTGCCGGGCATCGGCCGCTACACGGCGGGGGCGATCGCGTCGATCGCGTTCGACCGCGCGGAGCCGATCGTCGACGGCAACGTCGCGCGCGTGCTGTCGCGCCTGTGCGGCATCCGCGAGGAGATCGGCACCGCTCCCGCGCGGCGTCGACTGTGGGACGAGGCGGCGGCGCTCGCCGACGGACCCGAGCCGGGCGCGCTCAACCAGGCGCTGATGGAGCTCGGCGCCACCTTGTGTACGCCTCGCGCGCCGCGCTGCGGCGTGTGCCCGATGACACGCATATGCGACGCGAAGCGCGCCGGCGATGCGGAGTCGCTGCCACGCAAGGCGCCTCGTGCCCGCGCGCGCGAGGTCCAGGCCGTCGCCGGCTTCGTGCTACGGCGCGGCCGCGCGCTCGCGGTGCGGCGTCCCGAGCGCGGTCTGCTGGCCGGACTGTGGGAGCTGCCGGGCGGCGACGTCCTCGCCAGCGAGCGCCCGGGCGATGCGATCGCGCGCACGCTCGGCGAGCGGGTCGGACTGGAGCTGGCCGAGGCCCTGCCGCTCGGCGAGGTCGAGCACGCGTTCACGCATCTGTCGCTGCGACTCCACGTGTTCCGCTGTCGCGTCGCGCCGGGCCGCGTGCGCTTGCGCGGACCGGGCGCGCATCGCTGGCTGGCTCCGCGCGAGCTGCGCTCGCTGCCGCAGGGAGGCCCGACGCGCAAGGCGCTGGCGCTCGCGATGGCCGGCGACGCGTGAGCCGGCGGCGCTCCGGCGACTCAGAGTCCGGGGGCTTTGCCGACGCGTTGCCGGGCGTGCGCCCGCTCGCCGATCGGAAGCCGCTTCGCCCGCCGCCGGCGCCGCGGGACCTCGCACGGTCGCAGCGCGACCCGGGCGCGCCGCGACACTTCGTGGTGGAGTCGTCCGGCGAGGCGCTCGCCGCGCGCGCCGAGGACGTCTCGCGCGCACTGCTCGCGAGGCTCCGCCGGGGAGATCCGCCCCCGGAGCGCGAGGTCGATCTGCACGGCCTCTCGGCGCGCGACGCGGAGAAGCGTCTGGCCCGCGAGCTCGCCGCGGCGGATCGAGAGGGCGCGCGTTGCCTGCTCGTGATCCACGGGCGCGGGATCCACTCGCAGGCCGGCGCGGTGCTGCGCGACGCGCTGCCCGAGTGGCTCGCGCGCGGCGCACACGCGGAGCGGGTGATGGCCTTCGCCGCGGCACCGCGCTCGCTCGGCGGTCCGGGCGCGACGCTCGTGCGGCTCCGGCGCGCGCGAGCCCGGACGGTATCTTCCGAAGCTGGTCGACCCGGCCGAGGACAGGACGAGCGATGAGCAGCGAGTTCGGACGCGTGTTCCGCATCGCGACCTTCGGCGAGAGCCACGGGGGCGGCGTCGGCGTCGTGGTGGACGGCTGCCCGCCGCGGCTCGCGCTCGACGCGGCCGACATCCAGCGCGACCTCGATCGGCGTCGCCCCGGTCAGAGCCGGCTGACGACTCCGCGACAGGAGGCGGACCTCGTCGAGATCCTCTCCGGCGTGTTCGAGGGCCGGACGCTCGGCTCGCCGATCGCGCTGCTGGTGCGCAACGAGGACGCGCGCCCGTCGGCCTACGAGCACATGAAGGACGTCTACCGCCCGTCGCACGCCGACTACACCACCGAGGCGAAGTACGGGATCCGCAACTGGCAGGGCGGCGGGCGCGCGAGCGCGCGCGAGACGATCGGGCGCGTCGCGGCGGGCGCGATCGCGCGCAAGCTGCTGCGCGACGCAGCGGGCGTGGAGGTCGTCGCCTGGGTGCAGCGCGTGCACGAGGTGGAGGCGAAGGTCGACGGCGACGCGGTGACGCAGGAAGCGGTCGAGGCGAGCCCGGTGCGCTGTCCCGATCCCTCCGCCGCGCGCCAGATGATCGACGCGATCGACGCGGCGCGCGAGCGCGGCGACTCGCTCGGCGGCGTCGTCGAGTGCGTCGCGCGCGGCGTGCCGCCGGGGCTCGGCGAGCCCGTCTTCGACAAGCTCGAGGCGGATCTCTCGCGCGCGCTGATGTCGCTGCCGGCCTCGAAGGGCTTCGAGATCGGCAGCGGCTTCGCCGGCACGCGCATGACCGGGATCGCGCACAACGATCCCTTCGTGCCGGGCGAGGGCGGCCGTCCCCGCACCGCGGCGAACCGCTCGGGCGGCGTGCAGGGCGGCATCAGCAACGGCGAGCCCGTGGTGGTTCGTGTCGCCTTCAAGCCGACCGCGACGATCGCGCTCGCGCAGCAGACGGTGACGCGCACGGGTGACGCCGCGGTGCTCGAGGCGCGCGGCCGTCACGACCCGTGCGTGCTGCCGCGCGCGGTGCCGATGGTCGAGGCGATGGTGTGCCTCGTGCTCGCCGACCACTGGCTGCGCCAGCGCGCCGTCGACGTGATGCCGCGCTGATCAGTCGACCAGCGCGATCGCGCCTTCCGGGCAGTTCTGCTCGCCGCGGCGCGCCTGCTCCTCGAATTCCTTCGGAACCTCTTCCTTCCGCACGACGCAGTGCCCGCGTTCGTCGTCCTCGAAGACGTCGGGAGCCAGCACGTAGCAGCGGCCGTGACCCACGCACTTCGCGCGGTCGAGCCGGATGCGCATCAGACGTCCCAGACGAGCGGCAGGTAGAGGGCCTCCCGGATGCCGGGCGAGAACCGCGGCGTCTCGCCAGGCTTGATCGCGTAGTCCGGGATGCGCTCGTGCCAGACCTCCATCGCGACGCGCAGCTCCATGCGCGCGAGGTGCGAGCCGAGGCAGCGATGCGGGCCCGCTCCGAACGCCGCGTGGATGTTGCGCTCGCGCTCGAAGTCGACGCGCTGCGCATCCTCGAAGTGCTCGTCGTCGGTGTTGGCGGCGCCGAGCAGCAAGGTCGCGAGCTCGCCTTCCTTCAGCTCGACGCCGGAGAGAGTCACGTCTCGCTTCACGACGCGGGGAACGGCGACCACCGGCGTCTCCCAGCGCAGCAGCTCCTCGACCGCACCCGGGATCAGGCTCGGCTGATCCACCAGGCGCCGGCGCTGGTCGGGGTTCGCGGCCAGGTAGGTCATGTTGCAGCCGAGCGTCGAGGTGACGGTGTCGAGGCCTGCGAGCAGCAGCAGGAAGCAGATGTCCAGGATGTCGTTGCGCGTCAGGCGCTCGCCATCGATCTCGGCCCGCGAGAGCGCGGTCAGCAGGTCGTCGCGCGGGCGCGCCTCGCGCTCGTCGAGCGCGCGGCGGAAGTAGTCGTAGTTGCGCGCGCCGGCGGCGCTGCGCACGGACTGGAACTCGTCCGGGTGCACGCCCGGTCGCCCCTTGTGGGGCCGGATGATGTCATCCTTCAGCTCGAGGAAGAAGGAGAGATCGGAGAGCGGCAGACCGAGCAGGTGCAGGAACGCGGTGCACGGCAGCGGGATCGCGAAGGCGCTGTCGAACTCGCACTCGCCCTTCGCGGCGAACCCGTCGATCAGCTCTCGCGCGTGGCGCGCGACGGCGGGCGCGAGCTCCTCCATCTTCCGCCGCGAGAAGTGCGGATCGAGCAGCTTGCGGTAGCGGGTCTGCGCCGGTGGATCGATCTGCTGCGGGATCATCGGGCGCTCGGTGCCGAGCTGCATCTGCAGCTCCATCTCGGAGGAGAAGATCTCCGGATGGCGCAGCGCCCAGAGCACGTCCTCGTAGCGCGAGATGATCGGCGCTCCGGAGAGCACCATGCGTCCGACAGGGCAGCGCCGTCGCAGCTCTGCGTAGGCTGGCTGCGGGCAGCGCGCGAACTCCTCGTGGAAGAGGTTGACGCGGCCCGACTCGTCGATCACCGACGCCATGTGCGTGCCTCGCGCGGGAAATTGAACGCGAGCGTAGCTCCGCCCGGCGCTCGCGACGCCTCTTCGTTAGCCGATCTAATCCGGGTGGCGCCTACTCGAAGCGCCGCTGAGCCGCCCAGAACTCGTCGCGCGGCACCCGCAGTCCGCGAGCGACGTAGACCGAGGCATGGGCCAGCCACGGCATGCACCAGCGGCACTCCACCTCGCCGACGCGCTCGACGCTCGTGTACCAGCGCGTGAGCTGCGCATCGGATTTCGCGATCGCGATTGCGATGTCGCCGCTGCGGTCGCCGAGGCCCCAGAGCCAGTAACTATTGTGGCCGCTGACCGCCGGGGGGAGCGCGAGGTCCGCCGCATAGTACTCGAGCGCGCCGGCCTCGCTGTAGTTCCGGGTGACCACGACCGCGGCGGCACGATCGCTCGGCGACAGCCTGTCGGCCGCCCGCGCGACCGCTTCGGCCAGCTCGCGCCAGCCGAAGCGCTGCGCGAAGTGAAGCGGCAGCGCCGCCGTGTCGTCCACTTGATCGCGCGGCGCCTCGACCCCGAGCGCCGCCGCATAGCCGGGGACGCGCTCGGGCGGCAGCAGCGGAACCGCGAGCGGAAGGGTCAGCGCGCCCTCGATCAGCAGCAGCACGGAGAGCACCACGGGCAGAGCGCGCAGGCGTGCGCGAGCCAGGCGCTCGATCGCGACGCCGCCGGCCGCGAGGAGCACGCAATAGGAAGGCGCGCTGTAGTTCGAGCGCGCGGTCCCGCTCGCAAGGAGCAGCGCGATCGTTCCGATCCAGATGAAGGCGAGCCAGCGCTGGCCGCGACCCGCGTCCGTGAAGTACCAGCGAAGCCCCGAGAGCCAGACCCCCGCGCACAGCGGTCCGAGCACGAGGAGCTGCTCCGCGGCGAAGGCGAGCGGCGCCTTGTGCACCATCTTCTGCTGCGAGGCGTTGTGGACGAACTCGAGCGTCGGCCAGCCGTGGAGCTGCTGCCAGACGAGGTGCGGCGCGAAGATCGCCAACGCGATCGCTCCCGCGAGCCATGGCCCTCGCGTCGCGAGCTGGTGTCGCGCCGGGGTGAGGACGAGCCCGAGCGCGAGGCCGAAGCCCAGCCACAGCACGCTGATCTTGTTCAGCAGCCCGAGTCCCAGCAGCGCGCCGAGCGCGACCCAGGTTCCCGTGCGCGCGCCGTTGCCGATCCGCGCGAGCAGCCACGCCGCAGCGGTCCAGATCGCGGGCTCGAAGGCGTTCATCGAGTAGAAGCCGGCCACCGCCTGGTAGACGGGCGCCGAGAATGCGGCGACCGCGGCGAGCGCCTGCGCCCTGCGGCCGCCGCCGAGCTCGCGCGCGAGCAGCGCGAGCAGCGCGAGATTTGCGCAGGCGGCGAGCGCGGGGAGCAGGTTCAGGGCGAACGCCGACTCTCCGAAGACCGGCCGCACGAGGGCAAGCAGCGCGATCGAGAGCGGCGGGTGATCGACGTAGCCCCAGGCCAGCCGCGACGCGCAGGCGAGGTAGTAGAACTCGTCGTTCATCGGCCCGTAGGCCAGGGGGCCGCTCGTCAGCGCGTAGATCGCGAGCTGCGCCAGACACAGCGACGCGACCGCGCGGGTGGCGAAGGAGCGACGCGTTTCCGTGTTGGAGCTCCGATCAGGGCAGCAGCACGAAGCCCGCGATCGCGGCGGCGACGCCGACCAGCAATGCGCTCGCTCCGAGTCGCGCGTGCAGCTCGCGCACGCTCGCGTCGCCGCGCTCGAGCCGGAAGCCCTGCCGCGCGGCGAAGGTGAAGAGCGCGAGCGCGAGCACGCCGAGCAGCCCGTGGAAGCTCCGCAGCGGCGTCATGCCGCGCAGCCACACGGCCGACGCGAGCCCGCCGGCGAAGCCGACGCACAAGAGGATCACCGCGGGCTTGGCGGCGCGCAGGTGTCGCCGGCGTGCGCCGCGCGGCGGCGGCCGCCGAGTCGCGCGAGCGCGGCGCAGCGCGAGTCCCGCGCGCAGCGCGGCCGCCGCGAGCAGCAGCCCCGTCGCCATCCAGGCCGGGTGCGCGTAGGCGACGGCGCGCGCGAGCGGATCCTGCGCCGCGGGGTCCAGCTACTCGACCTTGAAGACGGCCGAAGCCGGCAGTCGCTCGAGCAGCGCGTCGAGCGCGCGCTGTACGTAGCCGGCGTCGCGCGACTCGAGCGTGAGGAGCACCCGGAAGGTCTCCTCCTGGATGCGCGGATACGAGCCGAGCAGCAGCGCCGGGAACTCCTTCAGCACCGCGTGCAGATCCTCGGCGATCTCGCTCTCCATCGAGCGCACGTAGACGCGCTTCAGCACGAACGGCACGCCGCGGAAGCGCTCGCGCGCGGACTCGAACTTCTTGCGCAGCAGCTCCGGGATGCCCGGGAAGATGTAGACGTTGCCGACCACGACGAGCGGGAACCACAGATCGCCGGCGTCGAGCAAGGTCGCGCCGGCGGGGATCTGCGCCATCTTGCGCTGACTCGCGTTCGGCTCGCTGGCCATCGCGCGGCGCATGCGCTCGAGGATCGACTCGCTGTGCTGGAGCGGCGCGCCGAAGGCGGCCGCGACGCCCTCGATGGTGAGGTCGTCGTGGGTCGGGCCGATGCCGCCCGAGGTCAGCACGAAGTCGAAGCCCTGGCTCATCAGCCGCACGTGCTCGGCGATGACGGAGACGACGTCGGGAATCGTGACGATGCGCTCGACGTCGACGCCGAGGGCGCGCAGCTCCCGACACAGATACGGGGAGTTGGTGTCGACCACCTTGCCGGAGAGGATCTCGTTACCGATCACGAGAATTCCGGCGGTCGGCATGGCGGCCGAGAGTATCGGGTTTCACGAGGGCGGGCGAACGATGCGCGGTGCCGCGCGCGGCATGCGCGCCTATGCTCCCGCGCGATGCGAGTGACGGTCCGCTTCGAGCCTTCGGGTCGCGAGGTGCGCGTGCTGCGAGGCACGACCTTGCTTGAGGCGGCGCGCCGCGCCGGCCTTCCGCTGGCGAGCGCGTGCGGCGCCGACGGCCTGTGCGCGCGCTGCGGCGTCGAGATCCTCGATGGCGGAGCGGCGTTCGAAGCGGAGAGCGAGGACGAGCGGCACAGCAAGCGGCGCAACCGCGTCGACCCGCGACAGCGACTGGCCTGCCGCGTGATCCTCTCGGCCGACGCCCGGGTGCGCGCGTCCTACTGGTGAGCGCCGTGTCGCGCGCCATCGTGCTCGTCGACCACGGCAGTCGGCGGCCCGAGGCGAACGCGCAGCTCGAGGCGCTGGCGGAACGCGTGCGCGCGCGCGAGCCGGGCACGCTCGTCCTGACCGCGCACCTCGAGGTCGCGCCGCCCGACGTCGCCGAGGCGCTCGCGCGCTGCGCCGCGGTCGGCGCCGACGACGTGGTGCTGCTGCCCTGGTTCCTCGCGCCCGGTCGCCACACTGCCGAGGACATCCCGCGCGCGGTCGCGGCCGCGACGGCGCGCCATCCCTCGCTGCGCGTGCGGATCGGCGAGCCGATCGGGCTCGATCCGAGGCTCGTCGACCTCGCCATGGCGCGCATCGCCGGCGCGCGCGGCGGCTCGGCCTCTCGTTAGTCCTCCACGGCTGCGCCGCGCCGCGCGCTCGCGCGGATGTAGCGGCGCGAGACGGGAGAGATGTCGGTCGGCGGCACGCGGCACTCGATCAGGGCAAACTCGCGCACCTCGTTAGCGGCGCGCAGCGCCTCGCGCAGCTCCGCGCGCGACTCGACCTGGAAGCCGACACCGCCCCACGCCTGTGCGAGCTCCGCGTAGGGCCAGGGCGGGATCTCGAGCAGGTCACGGCGCTGTGTCACGGGCCGGAAGATCCCCCAGCCGCCGTTGTTCACGAGCAGCACGATCGGCGTGAGACCGTGCGCCGGCGCGTGCGAGATCTCCGGGCCCGTCATCTGGAATCCGCCGTCACCGCAGAGGACCAGCGGTCGCCTGCCCGTGCCGATCTGCGCGCCGAGCGCCGCCGGCACAGCGAAGCCCATCGACGCGTAGTAGCCCTGCGCGAAGTAGAGCGCGCCCGCGCGCAGCCGGATCTCGAGCCCGCCGAATAGCATGTCGCCCGACTCGGCGAAGACGTCGTAGCCCGGTTGCTCGGCGAGAAAGGCGTTGACCTCGACGAGCAGGTCGTTGATCGAGATGCCCGAGCCCGGCGGCGCCGCGTGGCCGTTGCGCTTCAGGTTGTCGCGGTAGTGGATGCGCTCGCGGAAGCGCGGCAGGTCCTGACGCGCCAGCTCACGCACGAAGTCTCGCAAGGTCACGTCGGTGTAGGTGTGGAAGGAGACGTTCACGCGGTTCGCGAGCGCCCAGACCGAGCGCTCGCGCAGGATCTGCGGCTTCGCCGCGCCGAGATTCATGTCGGTGAGCTGGTTGCCGAGCGAGAGCACGAGGTCCGCGCCGCGCACGCGCCGCTGGATCGGCTCGGCGCTGAAGGGCCCGATCTGGATCCCCATGTGTTGAGGGTGATCCATCGGGAAGACGCCCTTGGCGAGCGGCGTGGTGACGACGGGCGCTCCCATGCGCTCGGCGAGTTCGAGGAATTCGCGCTCGGCGCCCTCGCGGAAGAGCTCCACGCCGCCGATCAGGATCGGGCGCCGCGATGCGCGGATGCGCGCGCGCGTCTCCGCCACCGCCTCGCGTAGCTTGCGCGGATCCGAGCGCGGCGCGGGGAAGGTCCCGTCCCACTCGAGCACCTCGCGCGGGACCGGGATCCGCTGATCGACCTGGTCGCGGTGGATCTCGAGGTAGCCGGGCCGAAGCTCGGTCGCGATCGCTCGCACCACCTCGTGCACCTCTTGCGCCGCGATCAGAGGCTCGCGGAGCACGCGCGCCGCGCAGGTGACCTCCTGGAAGATCCGCCACTGCGAGAGCACGTCCTTTGCCTGATGGTGCACGCCGCCGAGCTTCTGCTCCGCCTCGCCCGGACCGCCCGAGACCACGAGCAGCGGCACCTGCTCCGCATAGGCGCCGGCCACCGGGTTGACGACGTTGTGACCGCCGGCGCCGTAGGTGACGCACAGCACGCCGAGCCTGCGCGTGCTGCGCGCGTAGCCGTCGGCGGCGAAGCCGACGGCGGGCTCGTGCGAGAAGGTGACGATCTCGAGGTCGCGGCTGCGGCCGAAGCGCTGGAAGAGACCGAGCACCAGATCGCCGGGCAACCCGAAGATGTGTCGGACGCCGGCCCGGCGCAGATAGGCGACCAGGAAGTCGCCGAGCCGCATGCGCGGGCGCATCGCGCCGTGTCCCCCCGCTCTCGCCGCGCGCGCCATCGCTCCTCCGGCCTCGGCCGCCTACCCGCGCGGCGTCGACGGCTGCACCTGGTCGATCACGAGATCGATGCCGCTCGCGCCGGGCTCGATCGGTCCGGCCGCCTCGCCGAGCAAATCACCAGGCGTGCGGGTCATCGCGTTGCCGTCGGCGTCGACGCGCGCGGAGAGCGTCAGCGGACCGGCGAAGGGCATCGCCTGGATCATCCGGTCGTCGGGGCCGAGCTCGAAGTCGAGCGGGAAGCGCGGCGACGGAATCCGCTTCACCGCGAGCGGCGGTCCGCCCTGACTGCCGCTCCGGCGCGCGATCAGGAAGAGGACCGATCCCGACGGAATGCGGCTCTCGAGCTCGGGCGCGATGCGGACCGTCCCGCGGATCGGCGCGCCCGACTCCGCGGCCACCGACGCGGCGCCGCGCCCGCCGTCGGGAGCCGCGGGCAGCCCGGGCTCGGGGCTCTCTGCGCGCTCGGAGCCGGCAGGGAAGATGCGCGAGAGATCCGGCTGACGCGGCTCTTCCTTGGGATCGAACGGCTCGATCCTGCGATTGCAGCCGAAGAGCGCGAGCGCGACGGCGAGCAGGGCGATCTGGCTTCGCGCGCGCATGACCGGACCGTAGCGAAGCGCGGTCGCCCGGCGGCGCGGTCGATGATTGTTCGCGCCGTCCGCTGGTGATAGGGTGGCAGTGAAGCGGAGCCTGGGGGTGGCCGCCCGCGCGGATTCGAAGTGAATCACGGAGTGAGCGCGGGGCCTGAGATCAAACCCTTCGAACCTGACCTCGTTCGCACGAGCGTAGGGAACGGCTCTCGTCGCAGGCCGCGGCCTCGGCGCTCCGCACCGCGCTCGAGGAGGTCGCAATGATCCGCTATTCGATTCCCGCCACAGGGGGCAACCCCTCGAGTCGTGCGCAGGGCACGACACCGGGCAGCTTCGCCAACGCGGCGCGCGTCGGAACGGCGTGGGCGTTCTCCTCTCCCGACGCGCCCGGCATGCCCGCTCCGTCGGAGCGGACCGCCTGGGACTTCATGCCGCCCGACTGGATGCGCCGCGCCGATGGGAGCTGGTCCGCGCCCGACGGCTTCCAGCCGATCACCCAGCTCGAGTTCGCGCGCACGGGCGTGGTCACGCCGGAGATGCGCCGGGTCGCGGAGCGCGAAGCACACCTCACGCCGGAGCAGGTGCGCGACGAGATCGCGGCGGGGCGTCTCGTGATCCCCGCCAACAAGGTCCACCTCGCGAAGAGCCTCGATCCGATGGGGATCGGACGCGCCTCTCGCACGAAGATCAACGCGAACATGGGGGCTTCTCCCGTCGCCAGCTCGTCTGATGAGGAGGTGGAGAAGCTGCGCTGGGCCGAGCGCTGGGGCGCCGACACCGTGATGGATCTCTCGACGGGCGGCGACCTCGACGCCACGCGCGAGGCGATCGTGAAGCACGCGAGCGTCCCGATCGGCACCGTGCCGATCTACTCGATGATCATCGGCCGCCGCATCGAGGACCTCGACGAGGCCAGCGTGCTCGAATCGCTCGAGCACCAGGCGCGTCAGGGGGTCGACTACTTCACGATTCACGCGGGCGTGCTGCGCGAGCACCTGCCCTTCGTCGCGAATCGGCTGATCGGCATCGTGAGCCGCGGTGGCTCGCTGCTGGCCAAGTGGATGCTGCACCACCGCCGACAGAATCTGATGTACGAGCTGTGGGACGAGATCTGCGAGCTGATGCGGCGCTTCGACGTGACCTTCTCGATCGGAGACGGGCTGCGTCCGGGCGGTCTGGCCGACGCCACGGACCGCGCGCAGCTCGCGGAGCTCGAGACGCTCGGAGAGCTGACCGAGCGCGCCTGGCGCCACGGCTGTCAGGTGATGGTGGAAGGGCCCGGTCACGTGCCGTTCGACCAGATCGAGTTCAACATGAAGCTGCAGCGCAGGCTGTGTCACGGCGCGCCCTTCTACGTGCTCGGCCCGCTCGTGACCGACATGTTCCCGGGCTACGACCACATCACGAGCTGCATCGGGGCGACGGCCGCGGCCTATCACGGCGCCGCGATGCTCTGCTACGTGACGCCGAAGGAGCACCTCGGCCTGCCCAAGCGCGACGACGTGAAGCAGGGAGTCGTCGCATACAAGATCGCGGCGCACGCGGCGGACGTCGCGCTCGGCATCCCGGGGTCGCGCGATCGCGACGACGAGCTGACGCGCGCGCGCGCTGCGCTCAACTGGGAGCGCCATTTCGAGCTCGCCTTCGATCCCGACCTCGCGCGCGCGTATCACGACGAGGATCTCGACGTCGACACCGACTTCTGCGCGATGTGCGGGCACGACTGGTGCTCGGTGCGGATCTCGAAGGAGATCGCCGAGTTCGTGTCTGGCAAGGATCCCGAGTACGCCTGGGAGTCGGCGCGCGTCAGCGAGGCGCTGACGCAAGAGCAGCGCGAGATCCTCGAGCGCCGCGGCGTGCTGTCGCCCGAGGAGATCCACCGCCTCGCCGGCAAGACGCGTCGCGCGGTCGGCGCGAGTCGCGGCACGCGCGCGGCTTGTCACAGCGACGTGGTCTCGGGCGATCAAGCGCATCGGATCCAGGCCGAGCGTCTCGACCCGCGGACGCTTGAGCCGCTCTCCGACTCCTGAAACGCATTCGCCCCGGGGCCGAAGCCCCGGGGCGATTCGTCCGAGTCCCTACCCCCCCTGGCTGAGACTCGAACGCCCGTGCTGATCGGCCGGAGCTGCACTGCCTTGAGCGAATTCTGCTGATGCGCTGCGCATCGGATGCACACCGGTGATCGGTGGGGTCGAAGTTGCCTCGGCGAAGGCTCGGCCCGGCGGGGCTAGGCCTGATCGTTCTTCCCCGGCTCGAGATCCGCGCCGCGGCGCGCCTCCTCGACTTCCTCTTCCCACCCGACCCGCTCGTAGTCGAGTACCTCGGGAGCGCCGACCTTCACGATCTCGAAGAACGGAGAGAGGTCGAAGTCGCGGGGCATCAGCAAGGTCGGATGACGGCCCGAGAGGCCGCCGTCGCGCGCCTCGCCGCGGCGGGACCAGACCGAGAGCAGCGGAAGACGACTCGCCCGCTCGAATCCTCCCGGCGCATCGGGGTACGAGACCTGCGGAAGGACCGGGAAGCCGACGTCCGCGAAGAGGTGGCCGAGCAGGCTCGAGCAGATCACGGAACGCTCGGCGCCGCTCCCGAAGCGCAGCGCGCGCTTGCGTCGCCGCGGCGGCAGCAACGCGGCGCGACCGAGGTAGAGCGCGAGATCGATCACGTTCCGGAGGTCGTAACGCCAGCCGATCGATTCGATGGCCCCATCGAGGATGCGTTCGAGGTGCTTCGGCAGCAGCCGCTGGGGCCGGCACAGGCGGACGTTGTGGTCCGCGTACTTCGAGAGCGGCGAAGCGACGACGCCTTCCATCAGCGCCTCCACCACGACGTGCTCGGCCTCGCCTCCAAAGTGCTCTTCGGCGAGCGCCCGAAGGGCGCCGCCTCGTCGGAGCAGCTCGTCGCCGACGTAGAGGGCTGCGTGCGACCACGGGCTGTGCGTCAGGTACTTGATCAGCACGGACATGCGCAGGTTGCCGTCCACCAGCAGCACGTCGCCCTTGCGCACCCGTCGCTTCAGTACGTCGAGGTCGTTCGGGTGGTGCTGCTCGTAGTGGCCGACGGGTGCGTCGAGAAAACGCGTCACCCGATCGGTGATCCAGTCGCGGAGCGAGCGTTTCGCCACCCTGCGCATCCTTTACAGTCCGGTCACCGTCTCGGAGACTCGCAACATGTCCCTCGGCGTCGGAGCCAGTGCCGCGCGTCCTTCCGTCGCGGAGAGCCCTCGCTTCGTTCCCGTCCTCCTGCGCGGACTGCTCTGGTTGCTGCTCGGCGGCTGGGTCGGCTCCTGGCTTCTCTTCGCTCTGATCGTCGCGCCCACGGCGTTCCGCGTGCTTCCGTCCGCCGGCGCCGCAGGCGCGCTGGTGGCTCCGGTGCTCGACGCGCTCCATCTGTACGGCGCTGCCGCCGGCCTGATCCTCGCGGCTCTGGCATTCGCGCTCCGGCGCGGCCCGCTTCGGGTCGCGCTGCCGATCGCGATGGCGGCGGCTTGCCTGTATTCCCAGTTCGGCGTGTCCGCGGATCTAGCTGAGATCCGCGATGTCGTCTTCGGCCCCGAGGGGAGCGAGCAGCTGGCGGCGCGTTTCAATCACCTGCACCGGCTCTCGGTCGCAATCTTCTCGTCGGTCCTGGTCGCCGCTCTGGTGCTCGTCGCACTGCACGCCGTGAGCGATACCCGCGTCGATCCGGTCGCGAAAGGCGAGTCTTCTCGCTGATGCAGGTCTTCCTTGCAAAGTTGACGCCAGCCGAAAATTTCCTTGGCTGAAGCTAGATCGCTGGTGTATCCTTTCGCGGCTTCGGTCGAATTCATCATTGATTCCGCATAGTTAGAGCCGATTCACCAGCGCCACCGCGACCGAGCCTACACAACGCTGAGACGATCTCGGCGCCGCCACTCGAGACGGGTTCGGGAAGCAAGACATCGCCCCCTTCGGGCGCTACGACCGAGCCGGAGGGAGCGAGAATCCTGCGATGAGCGTCAACATCAAGATCCTTGTGCAGTTCTCCGTCTCGAACACCGCACTCGAAGATGCGATGGCCGAGTACGACGAGCTGACGGTCGAGGGGCTGGTTCGCGAGATCATCGACAAGGCGGTCGCCTGTGACGAGATCACCGCGAAGCTCCAGGACGGCCCGAACACGCTCGAAGAGTACGACCAGATCACGCAGTAGCGACGTCGCGCCGCTAGAGCAGGGCGAGCTGGATCGGTGCGCTTCCTCCGATCGCGCGCGACGGCTGCTCCGTGATCCTCGGAGCGCGCGCTTCGGGCTCGGCCAGCACGCGCACACCGGGCCGATAGATCCCGCGCACTCGCGCGAAGTCGAGCAGCTCGAAGTAGAAGGCCTTGAAGCGCGGGCCGTGATTGAAGTGACGCAGGTGCGCGAGCTCGTGACACAGCGTGTTCACGAGGCTCGAGTACTTGAGCGGACGGCCCGTGACCGCGTGCCGCAATCGGATCCGGATGGATCCATCCGCGAAGCAGACGCCGTAGCGGCTCCTGACGTTGGCTCGCTCCGCGCCGATCGACTTGTATCGGAGGCCGAAGTAGCGCGCGATGCGCTCGGCATCCGAGACGAGACTGCGGAGCAGGATCTCGCGACTCGCGGCGTTCATTCGCGTCGCATTCTTCCAGGCACCCGTAGGGGCGTCAACGCGGTGGTAGAGTCGGCGCATGCCGGACGAGCCGACTCGCATCGCGCTGTTCCCGCTCGCGAACGTCGTGCTGTTCCCACGCGTCAAGACGCCGCTCCACATCTTCGAGCCTCGCTATCGCGCGCTGATGCGCGATGCGCTCGACTCGAATCGGCGAATTGGAATGGCGGTCGTGCGCCCCGAGCACCAGGCCGACATCGCCGGCGACCCGCCGCTCTTCCCGGTCGGCTGCTGCGGCGAGATCAGTGAATTCCAGCGGCGTCCCGACGGCCGCTACGACCTCGTGCTGCTCGGAATCTGGCGCTTCCGCATCATCGAAGAGGAGACGCGGACGCCGGATCGGCTCTACCGCGTCGCGCGGGTGCAGCCGCTCGACGAGGCGTTTCCCGAGGCGGAGCGAGACCGCGTGTCCAGGTTGCGCGCGAGCGTGGTCGAGAACGTCGCCTGGCTCGCTCGCCGCACCGAGTCGGAGAGCGCTCGCTTCGAGCCCTCGCTCTTTGCCGCGATCGACGACGCGACCTTCGTGAACGTGCTGGCGAATGCCATCGCGTTCCCGACGGAGGAGAAGCAGTCGTTGCTCGAGGCCGACAGCATTCCGGAGCGCTATGCGCGTCTCGCGAGCGCGCTCTCGTTCCGCCGCGCCGAGCTCGACATGCGCTCCGAGACGGGCCGACGACCGCTCCACTAGCCTCGCGACGCCGAGGCGTGCTCGCGCTGAGCGCGCGTGCATTTTCGCGTCCACGCGTGAAATAGATCGAATTTCGGAGATCGCGTGATCTCGAACGCCGGTGCGGTCGCGCGCCTGCGGCGATCGCGGAGCCGCGTCGTGGATGCCACTCGAACCCCGCGGAATCGAAGCGTGAAGCGAGTGACAGAACGCAGGTTTTCGACGCGTCGCCGCGGCTCCGGCGCTTCGAAACCAGACCGTGTAGAGATGCCCGCCGAGCGCGCGAACTCGTCGTTGAAAGGCGATTGCGGCCATGCTCTACTCCGCGCGCGCCGGACGGGATTCGATGGGGTTCCGGCGCAGATCCACGCATTCCTCCGTAGAAAAGCGAAAATTGAGCCAAGCCCCCCTGCAACTTTGGGACGGCGTTCTGCGCCGTCTCGGCGCCGAGATCAGCTCTCACGCCCTCGAGGCCTGGGTCCGACCTCTGGAGCCGCGCGCCGACGGCGAGCGGCTGCGGCTCGTGTGTCCGAGCGCGTTCCATCGCGAGCGCGTCCGGGTGCGCCTGCTGCCGCTGATCGAACGCCATCTCGAAGCCGAACGAGGTCGGCCGATCGAGCTGGAGCTGGTCGTGAGCCCCCCGCGTCCCGGGTCGGGGAATCGGGAGGAATCGCCCGAGACCGGCGCGCATCCGTCGGCGGCGTCGCTCGAAAGAGTACGGGCCCCGCGCGCCGACGCGAACGAGCCGGCGGAGCGCGCGAACGTCGTCGCGCCCGAGCAGCTCGAGCTTCCGTATCGCTTCGAGAACTTCGTCGTCGGCCGTTGCAACGCGCTCGCGCGCGAAGCCGGCCTCGCGGTGGCGCGAGGTCAGCAGCAGCGCATCAACCCGCTCTACGTCTTCTCGCGCGCGGCGCTCGGAAAGACCCATCTCGCCCGTGCGATCGCGGTCGAGGCGCTCCAACACCCCGGCGGGCGAGTCGTGTACGCGCCGGCCGAGGCCTTCACGAACGAGTTCCTCGCGGCCATCCGCAATCGCGAGACCGCGCGCTTCAAGCGGCGCTATCGCGAAGGGGTGCGCCTGCTCGTGATCGACGACGTGCACTTCCTGCTCGCGAAGCGAGCGACGCAGCTCGAGCTGCTCCACACGGTTGCGCACCTCGTCGACGTCGGCGCGCGCGTCGTCGCGACGGGCGATCGCATGCCGCGCGAATTCCAGGACTTCGATCCGCGCCTGCGCTCGCAGCTCGCCGCCGGGCTGGTGGCGGAGCTCGAGCCGCCGGACGTCGGCGTGCGTCGCGAGATCGTCCGGCGCAAGGCGGCGGCCGGAGGCGTGCGCCTCCCCGACGAGTGCCTCGAGCTGCTGGTCGAATCGGTCCGAGGCAGCGTGCGCGACCTCGAGAGCGCCCTGATCCAGCTCGTCGCGAGCGCTTCGCTCCTCCGGCGCACCCTCGATCTCGAGCTGACGCGGGGCGCGCTCGAGAAGCTGCTGCCTGCGCCGACCTCCGCGAGCCGGCTCGCCGCACGCGACGTGATCGAAGTGGTCGCGGGCTTCTTCGGCGTGCGACCCGACGCCCTCGCGGCGCGTACACGCCGTCGCGACGTGCTGTGGCCGCGGCAGCTCGCCATGGCGCTCTGCCTTCGCCACACGGACGCCGGCGCCGCGGAGATCGGCCGGCTCTTCGGCCGCGAGCACACGGCCGTCCGCAACGCCGCGCGCAGCGTCGAGCGCCGGATCCTCGAGCGGGCGCGCGAGCGCTATCAGGTCGAGGAGCTGACGTCGCGACTCGAGCTGCTCCGCGAGGAGCGCGCCGGACGGAGCCCGGGCCCGAAGTCCTAGATACCCAGGCGCGCGAGCGCGTCCGCGACGCGGTTCACCGCGGCGGTGAGGGCCGGGTGCGTCTCCTCGAAGCGCTCGATCGCCTCGCGCAGATTCGTCGCCAGCGCTTCGAGCGCCTCGGGCTCCGTGCGATCCGGATGGAGCCGCTGCTCGATGTCTCGCGCGAGACCCTCGAGCTGTTCGCGAGCCCCGGAGTCGAGCGGCGGCCCGTTCTGCAGCTCGGCGCGCAGCCGCGCGAGCATTTCCTGGAGCTGTCGCTCCTGCATCTATACGCCCTGCCGCGCGCCGTCGCGATAGACGAAGCCGCGCGGGAGCGGCGCGCCGCGCATCACGCGCCAGAAGGGCGGTAGCTCGGTCGCGAGCGTCGCGACGAGACCCGCTCCGGCCAGTCCGATCGCGACCCAGCTCGACAGCGCGCCCGCCGGCACGCTCTCGAAGAGCACGGGAAGAGCGATCGCGCTCGCCGCGAAGCCGCCGAGCGACATCGCGAGGAACTGCCTGCGGTCGTTCGCGCCGACGTCGAAGAAGAAGAGAAAGGTGGAGGTCACGCGCGCCGGATAGTGGACCCGGCTGCCCGCGGCCCGCGCGGCGAGAAGATGACCCCACTCGTGCGCGAGATAGACGGCGATCGCCGCGAGTGCGCCGGCCGCGACGGCCACGAGCGTGGCGAGCGCTCCGGGCTGGCCGCGCAGCGCGGCGTCGGCGCGCCAGACGAGTGCGGCGAGCAGCAGCAGCAAGACATCGCGCGCGAGGATCCGCCACGGCAACACGGGCATGCCCTTCTTAATAACCCGAAGCGGCGCGCTTCGCGAAGCGCTCCTGCGCCAGGCGCCAGCGCGTCGGACCGGAGAGCAATGCTTCCTTCTGCGGCTCCAGCGACGGCGGATCCGCCGCGGGATCGTCGAAGCGGGCGAGGATCTGATAGGTGGTGCTGCGCTGCACCGGCGTGCGGCCGACCTCGCGGATCAGACGCCGCATGTCCTCCGCGGGCAGGTTCTCGCCGAAGTCGGCGCCCGACTCGCGCGAGATCGACTCCTCCATCAAGGTGCCGCCGAGGTCGTTGGCGCCGCTGCACAGCGCCATCTGCGCGAGCTTCGGCCCCATCTTCACCCAGCTCATCTGCACGTTCGTGATCCACGGCCGCAGGAACAGACGCGCCACTGCGATCGTGCGCAGATCCTCACTCATCGACGCGCCGGGTCGCGCGTGCATGTGGTTGAAGAGCGTGTTCTTCTCGTGGATGAAGCCGAGCGGCACGAACTCCGTGAAGCCGCCGGTGCGCTTCTGGATGCTGCGGAGCAGATCGAGATGGCGCGCGACGTGCTCCGGTGTCTCGATGTGCCCGTACATGACCGTCGAGGTCGAGCGCAAGCCGATCTCGTGAGCGGTCGTGACGATCTCCACCCAGCGGTCGCGCCGCAGCTTGTTCGGCGAGATCACCTTCCGGATCTCGTCATCGAGGATCTCGGCGGCGGTTCCGGGGATCGTGTCGAGGCCCGCCTCCACCAGCCAGCCGAGGTACTCGCGGAGGGGCATCCCGCTCTTCTTGTGGCCGAAGTCGATCTCCTCCGGCGAGAAGGCGTGGATGTGGAGCTTCGGGAACTCGCGCTTGATCGAGACGAGGATCTCGCGGTAGTGCTCGTGCGTCTTCTGCGGGTGGATGCCGCCCTGGATGCACACCTCGGTGGCGCCGCGCGAGACCGCGTCGCGCGCCTTCGCGAGCAAGGTCTGCATCGGGTGGTCGTAGGCGTCCTCGTCGTCGCGATGGCGCGAGAAGCCGCAGAAGGAGCAGCCGACGTAGCAGACGTTGGTGAAGTTGATGTTGCGGCAGATCACGAAGGACACGTCGTCGCCGACGTCCTCCGCGCGCGCCAGATCCGCGGCGCGGAGCAGCGCGTGGAAGTCGGCGCCGGTCGCGCGCAAGAGCTGCGCGGCGTCCTGCCAGCCGAGCTCGTGTCCGGAGAGCGAAGCGTCGAGGATGCGCGCGACGTCTCGCGTCACGTCGCCGAGCAGGCGATCCAGGCTCATGCGGCCTCCACCGCGTCGCCGCCCTGACCGCGCGGCGGGACGAAGCCGTCCGCGCCGACGCGCTCCAGACAGGCATCGCGCACGCGCGGCTCGAAGAACTCGGGGCGCGCGAGGAACTCGGGGTACACGGGCAGGCGCTCCACCAGCCGCTGCCCCGACGCTTCCGTGCGTCGGCGCAGCTCGGCGAGCTTCGGCCACGGCGCCTCGGGGTTGATGAAGTCGACGGTGAGCGGCGAGACGCCGCCCCAGTCGTTCAGGCCCGCCTGCAGCAGCAGCTCGAGCGCCCCGGGCGCGAGGTTCGGCGGAGCCTGCACGTTCGCGTGCGGGCCGAGGACGAGCCGCGCCAGCGCGACCCAGCCCGCCACCTCGGCGTCGGAGATCGCGAGAACGTCGCGCATCGGCGTGTCCGACTTCGGATGGAAGGGCTGCACGATCGTCTCCTGCACGTGGCCGAAGCGATCGGAGAGGTCTCGAATCGCGAGCAGCGTGTCGACGCGCTCGGCGGGGGTCTCGCCGATGCCGAGCAGGATTCCGCTGGTGAAGGGGATGCGGAGCTCTCCGGCCTCCTCGTGCATGCGGAGCCGCACCGCCGGGTCCTTGTCCGGGCAGTAGTAGTGGGCCTGTCCCTTGTCGCGGAGCCTCGGGCTCGTGCTCTCGAGCATCAGGCCTAGCGAGGCGTTCGAGCACTTCAGCGCAGCCATCTCGTCGGCGGAGAGGATCCCGGCATTGCTGTGCGGAAGCATGCCTTCGAGAAGCCCCAGCTCGCAGGCCTGTGTCAGGTACTCGGCGGTGCTCCGCAGTCCGCGCTCCGCGAGCCACGCGCGATGGCTGCGGTAGGCGATCTCCGGCTTGTCGCCGAGGCAGAAGAGCGCCTCGGTGCAGCCCGCCCGCAGCGCGTCGCGCACCACCTGCGACACCTCGTCGAGCGTGTAGGTCTTCGCGGCGGGGTCGTCGGGCTGCTTCGCAAAGGTGCAGTAGGCGCAGCGATCTCGACACAGATTGGTGAGAGGGATGAAGACGTTGCGCGAAACGCTGACCGCGAGCCCCTTGCCGAGCCGCTTGCTCTCGCGAGCGCCTTCGAGCAGCACCTCGAAGACCGACGGCGCGAGCAGGCTCCCGGCCAGCCGCTCCGCGGGCGCGCGCTCGAGGCGACCCGTGTCGACGGCCTCGGCGACGAGGCGTGCGGCCTCGCGATGCGAGAGGGGAGAGGTCGTGGTCACGTCGGGCCCTTTGTCAACCTCGAGGCGCGATGTCAATGATAACACCCGTGGATCCGGGCAATTGGCTCTATTCGGTTGACGAGATGTCGCCGCGATCGGCGCGATGTCTCTGTATCCGGCGGTCGGGGGTCATCGCGGTGAGAAACCGGAGCGACGATGGCCGTGCACGCGTGAAGCGGAATGCCTCGCGGCATTTTCCCTCTCTTCCGCTCCCATGGAACTAACGTTCCGACGACTCGAGCATTCCTCGATGCGAAGAGATTCCGATCGCGCGACATAGATCGAATCGGATCGGGAGCTCTTGCGTCGCGCGCCGACCTAGCATCGCGACTGGCACGAGCGATGCACTCGCGAACGCGCGGAAGGGGAGGGGTCCGTCGTAGCGGACCTCCTGCTGTGCGAGTTCGTGCTGAAGCTCGGTCGCTGCTCCGAATCTCCTCCCGGTCTTCAACCCGTCGCCGGTGCACGAGGCACTTTGCGACACATCGGAGGAGTTCGTCATGACCGCTCGAGTTCGAATCGCTCTGTTCAGTTTCTGCTTCGCCCTCGCTCTCGCCACGTACGCCGGACGCGCCAGCGCAGTCGATTCCGATCGCATGGTCATCACCGACTTGTCGACCGGCACCGCGATCTTCGACCAGACCATCCCCGAGCCGGGGCCCGGTGGCCCCCCCCCGAGACTCCGATCGTCTTCGGCGCTCCGCTGCCGCTTCCGGTACCGCCGGTCGGCGGAATCTTCGCGCTCTCCCTGATCGAGCCCGCCGGTGAGGTGCCCGACCCCGGCGAGAATCCGATCTTCCTGCCGGGAACCAACCAGATCATCAGCGACATCGTCTTCTCGTACTTCCAGAATCCCGCGGTGGGTCAGGGCGTGACGTTCGTGTCGGATGGAGATCCGAACTTCCAGCAGTGGGTCGACTCCGCGCTCCAGCTGCCGTTCCACGTGCTGCCGGAGAGCGGCAACCTCGACGACGTGACGCCGCTTCTCGGCCCGACGCCCGGCCTGATGATCCAGGTGCAGTCCGATGCCGTGATTCCGGAGCCCAGCACGCTGCTGCTCGTGGCGTCGGGACTCGTCGGCATCGCCGCGGCGCGGCGCCAGCGCTCGTAGCGCGGAGCGCGAGGACGGGAGGTCTCGCGTGGCACGCGCTGCGACACGATCGCGGCCGCGTCGCTACTCGAGCTCCTCCCGCCTCCGCGTCACGCGCACGCCGGCCGACTCCAGCACGCCCGCGATCGGCGTCGGTTTGCGCACGCACACGGTCACGGCATCTGCCTCGAACTTCGCGAGCACCGCGCGCGCGATGCGGTCGGCGAGCGCCTCGACCAGCTTGTGCTGCTGATTCGCGGCCACGTCCTCGACCACTTCGAAGACGCGCTTGTAATGGATGGTCTGGCGGATGCTGTCGCTGCGGCCCGCCGCCCGCAGGTCGCGCTCGACCTCGAGATCGAGGCGCACCGGTCGGCGCATGCGCCGCTCGGCCGCGGTCACGCCGAGCGCGGCCGGCACCTGGATGCCCTCGAGCAGGATCACGTCGCGCGCGGGGGACCCCATCATCCGAGTCTGCCTCTTTCGTCGGAGCGAGGCGAGCGGCGTTGCCCGCGCGCTCGATAGAATGCACGGCTCTCCGAGGAGAGTCGCATGAAGATCGACGAGCTCCGGCGCAGCGAGGCCGCGCACTTCCTTCCGGTCGTGAAGCGACATCCCGTCGCGCTCGTCGAGGGCCGCGGATCGCGCGTGCGCGACGTCGAGGGCCGCGAGTACATCGACCTGATGGCGGGCTGGGGCGTCACCTGCATCGGCCACTGCCATCCCGCACTGGTCGAGGCGATCCGCGAGCAGGCGGGCCGCCTGATGCAGACGACCAACGTCTTCTACACGTTGCCGCAGTGCGAGCTGATCGACCGGCTCGCGGACGTCGCGCCGGGCGACGTCACGCGCTCGTTCATCACGAACTCCGGGACGGAGGCGATCGAGGGCGCGATCAAGCTCGCCCACCGCGCGACCGGGCGTGCGAAGTTCGTCTCGACGCACGGCGCCTTCCATGGGCGCACGCTCGGCGCGCTCCACGTGATCGGGACCGAGAAGCACCGCGCGCCCTACGCACCCTTGTTACACGAGAGCGTGCGCGTTCCCTTCGACGACCTCGACGCCGCCGCGCGCGCGCTCGACGCCCAGACGTCCGCGTTCATCGTCGAGCCGGTGCAGGGAGAGGGCGGCGTCAACGTGCCGCGCGAAGGCTACCTGCGCGAGCTCGCGGATCTCTGCCACGCGGTCGGCGCGCTTCTCATCTGCGACGAGGTCCAGACGGGCATCGGCCGCACCGGCCGTATGTTCGCCTGCGAGCACGAGGGCGTCGTGCCCGACGTGATGGCGCTCGGAAAGGGGCTCGGCGGCGGATTCCCGGTCGCGGCCTTCCTCTGCACCGAGTCGGTCGCGCGCACGGTCTCGCTCGGCGAGCACGGCACGACCTTCGGCGGCAACCCGCTCGCGTGCGCCGCCGCCAATGCGACGCTCCGCGTGGTCGAGGAGGAGAAGCTGGTGGCGCGCGCGGCCGAGCTCGGCGCGCGTCTCCACGCCCGGATGCGCGCCTTCGCGGCCGAGCGCCCCGACCGCGTCGCGAGCGCGCGGGGCAAGGGACTCCTGCAGGCGCTCGTGCTGCGCGACGCCGATCGCGCGGCGGCGCTGCCCCTGCGCGCGATCGAGCGCGGCGTGCTGGTGAACGTGACCGCCGGCACGGTGGTGCGCTTCTTCCCCGCGCTGAACATCCCGGAGGACGATCTCTTCTCGGGACTCGACGCGGTGCTCGCGCTCGTCGCCGACTAGTCTTGCCGGCCTTCGAGCTCGCTATTCGCTCGCGCTCGGGCAGCCGGCCTCCGCTCGGCTTCGCCTCGCGGCGCTCAGCGCTCGGCCAGCGACCACGCGAAGACGATCACGTCGCGGTGCTCGAGCCGCATCGATTCCCACGCGCCCGGATCGTCGTCGAAGAGATTCCAGCGCCGCACCTGCACCGTGCGCGAGCTCGGCGCGCGGCGCCGCAGCACGACGTGGCCCGCCGGTCGCGCGCCGGGTCGGTACGCCAGCCCTCCGGCAGCCTCGAGCGCGACGCGCACGGTCGCGCCGGCTTCGAGGCGCATGCGGCCGACGCGCTCGACCGCGCCCGCGACGATGATCTCGATGGTCGCGTCCACGGACCCAGCCTAACACGCCGCGCTCCGGAGGCGACCTCCGGTCCTGGAGCGGTGCTAGAGTGCGGCGCCCCTCGCGCGGAGAAGCTCCTTGCAACGCACGACCCGCGCGGCCTGCCTGGTCGCGTTCGCGCTGCTGGCCTGCGGGCGCACACCGATCGACTACTCCGGTCCGACGGCCGAGTGGCGCGAGTACGCGGGCGACAAGGGCGGGCTCCACTTCTCGCCGCTCACCCAGATCGACCGGGCGAACGTCGGTCGGCTCGAGCTCGCGTGGAGCCATCACAGCGGCGACTTCTCGCCCGGCGACGCGCAGCACGCGCCCACCAATCTCGAGGTCACGCCTCTCGTCGTCCGCGACACGCTTTACTACTGCACCGGCTTCATGCGCGTCTTCGCGCTCGATCCCGAGACCGGCGCCGAGAAGTGGGTCTTCGATCCGAAGCTGCGCTCGCGCGAGACCGGCGGACCCTATCCGCTGACGTGTCGAGGCGTCGCCTACTGGGAAGCGCCGTCGCCGCGCGCGGGCGTGGCCTGCGAGCGCCGCATCCTCTACGGCACGCGCGACGCGGAGCTGATCGCGCTCGACGCCGACACGGGTCTTCCCTGCGCGGACTTCGGCGCGAACGGGCGCGTCGATCTCCGCGAAGGCATCGGCGACGCGGCGAGCTGGGAGTACTACCCGACCTCGCCGCCGCTCGTGATGGACGACGTCGCGGTGATCGGCGCGCTCGTCGCGGACCAGGTGCGCGTGGACGCGCCGTCCGGCGTGGTGCGCGCGTTCGACGTCCGCACCGGGCGGCTGGTCTGGGCGTGGGACCCGGTGCCGCCGGATACCGCCGTCGCGCCTAGCGAAGGATCGATCTACCAGCGCGGCACGCCGAACGTCTGGTCGATCATGTCGGGGGATCCGCAACGCGGACTGGTGTTCGTGCCGACCGGCAACCCGTCGCCCGACAGCTTCGGCGGCCTTCGCCACGGCAGCGACTACTATGGCTCCTCGACGGTCGCGCTCGACGCCAGGACGGGCAAGGTCGTGTGGCACTTCCAGACCGTGCACCACGACCTGTGGGACTTCGACGTTCCGGCGCAGCCGACGCTCTTCCAGATCGAAGGCGTCGGCGGCGGACGCCCGGGCATCGCGCAGCCGACGAAGATGGGGCACCTGTTCCTGCTCGATCGGGAGACGGGCGTGCCCTTCTATCCCGTCGAGGAGCGACCCGTGCCGCAGGGCGGCGTCCCGGGCGAGTCGCTCTCGCCGACGCAGCCCTTCCCCACGCACCCCGCGCCGCTTCATCCGACCGAGGTAGGCCCCGACAGCGCCTTCGGCTTCACGCCGATCGACCGCGCCTCGTGTCGCGAGCAGCTCTCGAAGCTCCGTTGGGACGGACCCTTCACGCCGCCGACGCTCGAGGGATCGGTGCAGTTCCCGCACACCGCCGGCGGCAGCAACTGGGGAGGCGTCGCGATCGACCCGCGCACGGGCCTCATGCTGCTGAACCAGACGCACGTCGCGATGCAGGTGAAGCTCGTCCCGCGCGCGGAGTTCGACGCGATGAAAGGCGGGGTCGCCTATCCGCAGGAGGCGTATCCGATGCGCGGCACGCCCTACGGCATCGTGCGCGCGCCGCTCTTCTCCATGTTCGGCGCGCCCTGCAATCCGCCGCCGTGGGGCACGCTCACGGCCGTCGATCTGAAGACCGGCCAGGTCGTGTGGCGCGTGCCGCTCGGGACGATTCGCGACCAGGCGCCCTTCCCGCTGTGGGCGATCCCCGGGATCGGCAACCTCGGCGTGCCGAACTTCGGCGGCGGACTGCTGACCGCGACCGGTGTCTACTTCATCGGCGCGACCACCGATCGCTACGTGCGCGCCTTCGATTCCGCGACCGGCCGGGAGATCTGGCGCCAGCGCATCCCCTTCACCGGCAACGCCTCGCCGATGAGCTTCCGCCTGCGGCCCGACTCGAAGCAGTACGTGGTGATCGCCGCGGGTGGGAATCCGCTGACCGGCGTCGGCGACGCGCTGCTGGCCTACCGCCTGGCCGACTGACCGCCGCGCGCCAGCAGATCGGGAGACCAGATCTCCTGGTCCTCGCCGTGATAGCGCCGGCCGCCGACACTCCACTCGGTCAGCGAGAGCCAGGCGAACATTCCCGGTGTCGCCTGGTTGGCGAGGCGCGACAGCGTCGTTCCCTCCACCTCGAGGTGGCGGCCCGCCGCATCGACGGCCGCGACCTCGACGCGCAGCGGATGGCCGTCGCGGCGCTCCTGCACGTGTCGCGTGCCGCCGACCAGCGCGCGCTTCTCGCCGTCGCGCCACAGGAAGCCCGTCGCGATTCGACACTCGTCGGCGTCGCAGAGCGCTAGCGCGAGGAAGGCCTCCCGCTCGTCGACGCCGTAGCTGTAGCTCGCGCGCGTGCTGCGAAGGTCGTCGCGCACGTGCCAGGAGCGGTCGCGCATCTCGAAGCCGTCGATCGCGATCCGCTCCTCGCGCAGCCACAGCGAGCCGCGCACGCGGCAGGGCTGGTCGAGATGCCCGCGGCCGCCCGCGATGCCAGTGGCAAACGGCTCGAACAGCCCCTCGTACTCGAGGTCGAGCGCGCAGAGTTCGGCGTCCGTGTAGCGGACCCGGTAGCGCCGCAGCGGCTCGAGACACACGAGCTCGAGGCCCCCGACGGAGCACTGGCTGAGGTCGCTGCGAGGCATCGGCAGATGCCACTGCGTGCGCGAGTAGAGCGCGCGCCACGGCTCGCAGGCCGAGTCGTCGAAGACGTGGACGGCGATCGAGCAGACGCCGAGGCGCGGGCGGAAGAGCGGATAGACCGCGCCGCATAGCTTCCGCTCCGGCGCCGAGAAGCCGAACCACGCCGTCTCGCTCCAGAGCGGATGCGCTTCGGCCGGCGCGTGGAAGCGGTCGTCGGCCGCGCCGACCGGCGAGGTGCTCATGCGGCGGGCAGCGGCTCGAGCGGCCTCGCGCGCTCGGCCAGGATCGGCGACCGCTCGACCGCGTCGCGCCCCTGCTCGCAGAAGGCCGCGAGCTCGGCGGCCTTGCAGCCCGCGCGAGCGAGTGCGTCGGGGAGCAGCCAGCGCAGGTAGGGCAGTAGCAGCCGGTAGACGGTGGTGTCGCTTCGCCGCGTATCGGCGTGCGCGAGCGCGACGCGGCACGCGATCGCCATGCGCAGCAACACCAGCGCGCGGTAGTACTCGACGCGCGCGACGTCGAGCCGCAGCCCCGAGGCGTCGCGCCAGGTGCGGAAGCCGTTCGCCAGGTCGCCGAAGCCGCCGAGCAGGTGGGCGCGCACGGCCACCCAGGCGAGGTCGTCCAGCGGGTCGCCGAGGTGCGCGAACTCCCAGTCGAGCAGCGCCGTCACGCGCTCGCCCTCGAAGAGGAAGTTGCCGGTGCCGGCGTCGCCATGACACAGCACCGTGCGATCCGCGGGGGGTGCGCTCGCGTCGAGCCAGCGCGCGGCGAAGTCGCACAGCGCATCGGATCCGGCACGGCCGGCGATGCGCCGCCACAGATCGAGGTCGCAGCGCGCGTGATCGGGGCCGTCAGCCGGCACCGCGAAGCCCGGCAGCGCCAGACGGTCCGCGTTCACCGCGTGGAGCTCCGCGAGCGCGACGAAGAAGTCGCGCACGATCGCCGCGCGCCGTGTCGGGTCGAGCACGGCGGCGAAGGCGTCCGAGCCCGCTGCGCGCTCGACCAGCAATGCCTTCGCGCTCGCCGCGAAGAGCCTCGGGATGCGGACGCCGCGGCCCTGGAGCGCGCGATAGACGACCGCCTCGCGCGCGAGATCGAGCTCGCTGCCGGAGAGCGGACCGTCGCCGCCGTCGACGCGCAGCACCAGCTCGAGCCTGCAGCCGTCGCGGTCGACGTCGACGAGCCAGGTACGCCGCGATGCGCCGGTCGCGACCGGCTCGGCCTTCGCGACGACGCCCCGCGTGTGTGTCTCGATGAAGCGGCGCAGGGAGTCGTCGAGCACCGCGACAGCATACGCCCGCCTCGCGACCGGGGGAACGCGCTCCGCTTGCTCGCTCGCAGGGCGGGATGGTAGAGAAGGATCGGCGCGCTGCTGCGAGGAGGATCCGCCGTGACGAAGGCCCGGGCATTCGACAAGAACTCGACCGCATCGGAGGTGGTGGCGGGACTCGATCTCTCGCGCCTGCACGCGCTCGTGACGGGCGCTTCCGGTGGACTCGGCGCCGAGACGGCGCGCGCGCTCGCCGAGCGAGGCGCGCAGGTGACCTTGACGGCGCGCGACCTGCCGAAGGGACGCGAGGTCGTGGAGGAGATCCGCAAGTCGACCGGCAACGAGCGCGTGGAGGTGATGTCGCTCGCGCTCGACGACCCGCGCGGCGTGCGCGAGTTCGCGAAGGGCTTCCTGGCGAAGCACGCGTCGTTGACGACGCTCGTCTGCAACGCGGGCGTGATGGCGTGCCCGCTCGCGCGCACGGCGCAGGGCTACGAGATGCAGTTCGCGACGAACCACCTCGGCCACTTCCTGCTGACGTGCCTGCTCGCGCCGGCGCTGCGGCGCGGCGCGCCGTCGCGCGTCGTCTCGGTCAGCTCGCGCGGCCATCGCTTCTCGCCGGTCGTGTTCGAGGACATTCACTTCGAGCGGCGTCCCTACGACAAGTGGCAGAGCTACGGGCAGGCGAAGACCGCCAACGTGCTCTTCGCCGTCGAGCTCGACCGCAGGCTGCAGGGCGCCGGCGTGCGCGCGAACGCTCTGCATCCCGGCGCGATCGTCACCGAGCTCGGGCGCCACCTGAATCGCGACGACATCGCGCAGCTCCAGGCGCGCTCGCCCGGCGGCAAGATGGAGTGGAAGACGGTTCCCGCCGGCGCCGCCACCTCGGTGTGGGCCGCCACGGCGCCCGAGCTCGAGGGCCGCGGCGGGCTCTATCTCGAGGACTGCCACGTCGCGCCGCTTCGAAGGTCGCCGGACGACGAGGGCGGAGTCGAGGCGTTCGCGCTCGACCCGGAGGCGGCGAAGCGTCTCTGGCGCGTGTCGGAGGAGATGGTCGGCGAGGCCTTCGCGCTCTAGCAGGCTGCGGAAGGACGCTCGGCCAGGTCGCAGAGGGGGACGAGGCAGAGGTCCCCTGCGGCGGCCGTCTGTTCCTCCTCGGGGACCTCTGCCTCGTCCCCCGGATCGGGCAGCCTGCTAGGCCGCGAGATCCTCCGCGCGGAGCTTGCGGCTCGCGATGCCGGCGAAACCGTCGCCCGCGACGTAGCTGTCCTCTCCGATCACGAGACCCTGCCGGTCCATCGGCCAGACCACCGCCATGCGCGTCTCGTAGAGGTAGAAGGCGTCGGGGTCGTCGACCTCGCGGCCCATGAAGCGCAGCAGGCTGCCGGGGTAGGCGATGCGCATCGTGCCTTCGGTGAGCACGCAGTCCTCGTCGACGACCAGGCGGTCGACGTCGAACTCGAGTCGGGACGCGCCGCTCGCGACGTAGGCCGCGTAGAAGCGGCGCACCTCCTCCTTGCCGCGCGGGCTGAAGAGCGGATCGTCGCTGCCGTAGGCGTGGTAGTGCGCATTCTCCGCGACGGTCGCCATCAGTCCGTCGAGATCGCCGGACATCTCGGCCTTCATGTGCGCGAGGATGGTCTCGAGATTTCTTCGCCGGCCCGGGTCGCGCTCGCGCGCGAGCCGCTCCTCCACGAGTCGCCAGGTCTTGCGCGGATCGAGCTTCATGATGCCTCCCGCTCTCGCGAGCACGCGCGCGCCGCGGATTCGGCGCCGCGCGACGGGCGGATTCTCGTATGATCGCGCGCGCCCGGCAACGAAGGAGTGCGGATGGGACGCGCAGGTCGCTTCGCCGCGCTGCTGGCCTGGCTCCTCGCCGCGTGCGCGCCGCACGCCCGCGACGAGGCGCAGGCGCTGCACCGCGACGCGATCGTGATCGACACCCACTCCGACACGACGCCCTGGTTCGAGGACCCGGAGTGGCGCTTCGAGGAGCGACACGAGGAGGGTCACGAGGATCTCCCGCGCATGCGCGAGGGCGGGCTCGACGCGCAGTTCTGGTCGATCTACATGGGCGAGACGCCGGGACGCGGCGCCGCGATCCGCGCCGCGATCCAGCGGATCGACGCGGTGCACGAGCTCGTGCGGCGATACCCGCGCGACCTCGCGCTCGCCACGAGCGCCGACGACATCCGGCGCGCGGCGGCCGAGGGGAAGATCGCCTGCCTGATGGGCGTCGAGGGCGGCCACATCATCGAGGAGAGCCTTCCGGCGCTCCGCACCTACTATCGCCTCGGCGTCCGCTACATGACGCTCACGCACTCGTTCCACACGAGCTGGGCCGACTCGGCGGGGATCAACGAGCCGCTTCCGCCGGTCCACGGCGGGCTCACCGCGTTCGGCAAGGACGTCGTCCACGAGATGAATCGCCTCGGGATGATGGTCGACGTCTCGCACGTCTCGGACGGCACCTTCTGGGACGTGCTGCGCGTCTCGAGCGCGCCCGTGATCGCGTCCCACTCCGCGACGCGCGCGATCGCTAACCATCCGCGCAACCTCTCCGACGACATGCTGCGCGCGCTCGCGCGAAACGGCGGCGTCGTGATGATCAACTTCTACTCGGGCTACATCGACGCCTCGCTGGTGGCGCCGCTGCGCGACCTCTTCACCTCGTTCGGCCCGCGCATCGCGGAGATCCGGGCGCAGCATCCCGACGACGATCTCGCGCGCATGCGCGCCATGCGCTCGCTCTTCCGCGGCGTGGAGCTGCCGAGATCCGATCTCTCCGTGCTGCTCGACCACTTCGACCACGCGCTCGAGGTCGCGGGCCCGGATCACGTCGGCATCGGCGCCGACTGGGACGGCGTCCCGAGCATGCCGCGGGGGATGGAGGACGTGAGCCATCTGCCCGCGCTGACGCGCGGGCTGCTCGAGCGCGGCCACTCTCCGGAGGTCGTGCGCAAGGTTCTCGGCGAGAATCTGCTGCGCGTGATGGAAGCGGTGCAGGCGGCGAGCGGCGACGGAGGTCGTCCGCAGGAGGTCACATGGCGGGACGAGTAGAGGGGAAGGTTGCGATCGTGACGGGCGGGGCGTCGGGGATCGGCGAGGCCACGGTGCGGCTCTTCGCCGCGGAGGGCGCCTCGGTGGTCGCTGCGGACGTCGATCGGCCGCGCGGCGAGGCGCTCGCGAAGCAGCTCGGGAACGTGGTCTTCGCAGAGCACGACGTCTGCGACGAAGCCGGCTGGGTGCGCCTCCTCGCCGACACCGAATCGCGTTTCGGAAGGCTCGACGCGCTCGTGAACAACGCGGGCATCATCACCGTGGCCAACATCGAGGAGACGACCCTCGAGCAGTGGCGGCGCATCCACGCGGTCAACGCGGAGGGCGTCTTCCTCGGCTGCAAGCACGCGATCCCCGCGATGCGGCGCGCGGGGGGCGGCTCGATCGTCAACGTTTCGTCACTGGCCGCGCTGCGCGGCACGCCGATCTACGCCGCCTACAGCGCGAGCAAGGGCGCGGTCCGCTCGCTCACGAAGACGGTCGCGCTCCACTGCCGACAGCGGGGCGATGCGATCCGCTGCAACTCGATCCACCCGGGCGGCGTCGAGACGCCGCTCATGCGCTCTGCCGTGAAGCAGAGTTCGGGCGTCGACCTCGACACCGACCCCGCGGCGGCGGCGGGGATCCGGCGCGGGCTCGATCTCTGCCGTCCCGAGGAGATCGCGCCGCTGATCCTCTACCTCGCTTCCGACGAATCGCGCAACGTGAACGGAGCGGAGATCGCAATCGACGGGGGGATGGCGACGAGCTACGACCTGAGCCCTCCGGGTGGCAGGCAGGGCCCGATCGGCCGCTCGTAGCACCGCTCCGCGTGATAGGCTGCGCCGGTGCCTGCGCAGTCGCTGCCCGCTGTCGCCCTCGCGGCCGTGCCCGGCCGGCGCCGCGCGACGCTCGACCTCGCCGAGGAGATCGAGCGGCGCGACTTCGCCGGCATCTACTGCGCGAGCTTCGGCGACGCGATGGGTCTGTGCGAGGCGCTGGCGCTGACGACACAGCGCATCCCGTTCGGCACCGCGATCGCGAATCTCTACACGCGCCACCCGAGCGACTACGCCTCGAGCGCCGCGATGATCCACGAGCTCTCGGGCGGGCGCTTTCGCTTCGGCGTCGGCGTGAGCCACGACCCGGTGAACCGCCGGCTGGGGCTTCGCACGGGGCGCCCGCTGGCGGACGCGCGGCGCTTCGTCGAGGAGCTGCGCGCGGCGGCTCGCGTCGGCGCGCTTCCGCCGATCGTGCTCGCCGCGCTGCGCGGGCGCATGGTCGCGCTCGCGGGCGAGGTCGCGGAAGGGGTGGTCTTCGCCAATGTCGCGCGCTCGCACGTCGCGCGTTCCCTCGAGGCGCTCCCGCCCGCGCGCCGCCGGGACTCGACCTTCTTCGTCGGCGACATGATCCCCATCTGCATCTCGGACGACCGCGCCGCTGCGATGGAGCGCAACCGCAAGACGCTCGTCATGTATGTGTCGCTGCCGAACTACCGCAACTACTGGAAGGAAGCGGGATACGTCGAGGAGATGGAGGCGATCGAGAAGGCGCTGGGGCAGGGACGCGGCGAGGAGCTGACCGGATTGATGAGCGATCGCTGGCTGGCGGACGTGACGCTCTTCGGCCGCGCCGAGGAGATCCGCGACGGAGTCGAGCGCTGGCGCGAGGCCGGCGTCACGACGCCGATCCTGGTCCCGTCGTCGCTGCGGGGGAACCAGATGAACGCATTCGAGGAGCTCTTCGCGGCCTTCGCGCCGTGAGCGGCGCGGGCGCGCGAGAGCGGACGTCGTGACGGGCAGCGGCGCGGATCACGCGAACGCGAGCGGGCGGGCCGCCGTGCCCGAGCGACCGCTCGACCGGAGGCGTCTGCTCGCCAACGTGTCGATCTTCTCGTCGCTCGACGAGCGGTCGCTCGACGCGCTCGTCCGCGCGACCAGCACGCGCAGGCTCGCCGCCGGCGAGACCCTCTTCCGGAAGGGCGAGCCGGGCCGCCAGCTCTACGGTGTCCTCTCCGGGCGACTCAAGGTGTCGGCGTCCGGCGCGGACGGCAAGGAGATCGTCTTCAACGTCTGCGATCCGGGAGAGGTGATCGGCGAGATCGCGCTGCTCGACTCGAACCCGCGCTCGGCGAGCGTCGTCGCGCTCGAGCCGTCGGAGCTGCTGGTGCTCGACCGGCGCGACTTCCTGCCGTTCCTCGAGCGACACCCGCGCGTGGCGATCGAGCTCGCGGAGCTGCTGGCCGCTCGCCTGCGGAGATTGTCCGAACTCGCGGAGGACGCGGTGCTGCTGGCGCTGCGCGCACGGCTCGCGAAGAAGCTCGTCTCGTTCTCGCAGCGCTACGGGCGCCAGACGCCTCAGGGCGTGGAGATCGACCTGCCGTTCTCGCAGCAGGAGCTCGGCGAGATGGTCGGGACGAGCCGCGAGAGCATCAACAAGCAGCTGCGGGCCTGGACGGAGCAGGGGCTGATCGTATCGTCGCGCGGACGGATCACGCTCTGCGACGCGCCGGGTCTCGAAGCGCTCGCGCGCCTCGCGATCGATTGAGGGCCGCGCTTCGCGCGGCCCTCAATCGCGCTCTTCTCAGCGGCCTTTGGTGAGACGGCCCACGTCGATGAACCGCCGGATCTTGCCCTTGCTCATCATCGGCGTGCCGTGCGCGTCCCAGAACTCGATGCGGTTGCCGGTTCCAGTCTGTACGTTGGCGATGATGTCGGACACCACGACGATGGCGTTCGGCTCCGGGACGTCTTCCCAGCCCGGGAACCAATCGCCCGTGAGCGACTTGTCCTGACTCCAGCGGTGGTTGTGCCAGATGATCTTCCACAGCTCCTGCTTCTGGTCGTAGGCGAAGGAGTAGAGCGGCGCCATCGTCTGCTTGTCGATGTAGATGTCCTTGTGGTGGTACGGGTGATCCGAGTTCTTCGGCGTCATGCGCACCACGTAGGCGTCGCGCAGCTCCCAGCGGTCGTCGGCGAAGGAGAGTCCGTAGGGGCCGAAGTTGTGGTCCTTCTCGTACGGGTAGCCCTTCACCTTGGAGTTCATCGGCGCGATGATCTTCTTCTCGGCCAGGCAGGTCCATTCGTACTGCGGGACGATGCCGTTGAAGCTGCGCAGGTCGTCCATCGTGAAGTCGGTGCCGGAGATCGCGTCGGTGCGCTGCGCGGTGGAGATGCGGCGCACGCGTCGAAGCGTCGGCACGTATACCCAGGTGTCGTCGTTGCGGGCCTCGGCGCGCGGCTTGTCCGACGCCTTGTAGCGATACGAGAGCAGCATGATGCCGCGCGCGTCGAAGGGAGCCGACACCTCGACGCCGAACGCGCCCTTGCGCTTCTCGCCGCGGAAGATGTCGAAGTCCGTCTCCTCGAACTGCTTCTCGAAGCGGTGCGCGAGGCGCACGTCCTGGCCCGTGCCCTCGTAGTAGAGCGGCAGCTGTTCGCCGCGGTCCCAGTACGAGTAGAAGAAGTGCGCGTCACCGTCGCCGCCCGGCGCCTGGAAGTCCCACATGATCTTCACGCCGGCCTGCGGATCGCCCTTGCAGTCGATCTTCTGCTGCGGGAACGGGAAGCCGGTGACCCAGCCATCGAGGCTGTTGTCGGGGCCGATCTTCGACTGGCCCTCGAACCGCTTCGTCATCTCCGTCCACTCTTTCGCGGGTGCGTAGTCGTACTGCGTCGGGCCGATCTCGAGCTTCATGCCCTCGTAGAAGAAGAAGTCCCGGTTGTCCCAGAACTCCGTGGGCAGGAACGGCTTGAGCTTGTCGACGCTCTCGAAGGTGATGACGTCGCCTTGCTTGAACGTCGGCGCTCCGGTGCCGGCATCCTCGGCCGCGGCGATGGGCAACGCGGCGAACAACGCGACGGCGGACAGACAGGTCGCGAGTCGGGGGGTCATGGATTCTCCTCGGTGGTCCGGTGGAGCAGCGCATGCATGAAGATGCGCGACGGAATTCGATGCGCGAGTCCGGCGGCGCAGTCCCCGGGCTTTCCCACGCGCATCCTAGCGTGGCTTGCGGCCGAAGGGGGTAATCTCGTCGGAGTGACGTCGCGATTCGGGCCAGTACCCGTCGGTACCAACTAGTACCTGGAGGCTGCTGGCGATAAGCTCCGTCGCCACCGGTGATCCTCGAGGTGTTCGCGTGACCGTGCGGCTGCAGCGACTGGTCGAGCTCTCCCGACTCGACGTCCAGCTCGCGGCGCTCGAGGAGGATCGCGGTTCGCTGCCCGGTCGGCGCAACACGGCCGCCGCGCAGCGAGGCGCCGCGGATGCCCGCGTGGACGCGGCGCGCGAGGAGCTGACGCGCGCGGAGCTCGCGCAGCGCAAGAGCGAGGTCGCGGCGCAGGACCACGAGGCGCTCCTCCGGAAGCTCCAGGGACAGCAGTTCCAGGTGAAGTCGAACGACGCCTACACGGCACTTCTCTCCGAGATGGAGCGGGCCCAGGCCGCGATCTCCGAGGCCGAGACGCAGGTGCTCGAGGCGATGGAGGCGATCGAGCAGGCTCGCGCGCGGCACCTCGAGCTCGAGACCGAGCGAAGGGGCGTGATCGCCCACGTCGAGAGCGAGGTGCGGAGCTGCGACGAGCGGGAGAAGGAGCTGTCGGAGCAGATCGCGAGGCTGCGCGAGGAGCGCGACGCCGCGGCGGGTCGCCTCGAGACGCGCCTGCTCGCCCGCTACGAGAAGATCGCGACGCGGCGCCGGCCGGCGGTCACAATGGTCGTGGCGGAAACCTGTCAGGGATGCCGGGTCGGGATCCCGCCCCAGCTCGTGATCGAGATCCGGCGTGGCGAGGAGCCGATCGCCTGCCCGAATTGTGCGCGCCTGCTCGTCCTCGAGGACCAGCTCCGAGGCGCCTGAATGCGCTCTCCACCGACGGAGAACGCGCGATCCGGGACACTCGCGGCGAAGGCTTTTCTGCGCCTTCGCGAACCGGTATGCCCCGAGGGGAACTAAGTGAGATCAGACGGTATTTCTCTATATAATCCGGCTAGTTGTGTGACGTTCCCGACGGAGGCGCGCGGCGCGTTCGCGAGGTCGTGTCTGCTATGATGCGCGCCTAACTTCGGCTGGGGCCTCCCCCCTCACTCCAGCGAACGGTGCATGAAGAACAACGATCGCTACTGGGATTGTCTCGATCAGGCGATGGAGGCGTCTCACGGCGGGCGCACCGACGAGGCGCTCGCGTGGCTCGACGAGGCGCTCCGGGCGCATCCGGAAGGCGCCGAGGCTCACAACGGACGCGGCGAGATCCTCTGGGACGAGGGCCGCATCGACGAAGCGCTCCAGGAGTTCGAGCACGCGCTGCGCGCCGATCCGAAGTTCGTCACCGCACACCTGAACCGCATCGAGCTGATGATCGAGGACCTCGGCGAGCACGAGCAGGCGGTGCGGATGTGCGACGAGCTGCTCGCGGGCAACCCTGAGCTCCCGCGTCTCGATCGCGGCAACGAGGGCGAGGTCTACTACCTCAAGGCGAAGGCGGTCTTCTATCTCGACGATCTCGAGGGCGCGCTCTTCCTGACCCGGCGCGCGATGAAGACGGCCGGCGAGATCCCGATCTACCGCGCCTTCGACGGACAGATCCTGTTCGAGCTCGCGCGCTTCGAGGACGCGCGCCGCTCGCTCGAGTCGGCGGTGTCGCTCGATCCGGAGTCGGGCCACGCGCTCTACCACCTCGCGCTGGTGTTCGAGCGCCTCGGCCTCGACGCCGAGGCGACGGCCGCCTTCGAGAAGGCCAACGCGCTCGATCCCGATCACTATCCGTTGCCCGTGCGCGTCGACGACGTCTTCTTCCGCCGTGCGGTGTCGGAGGCGATCGACAACCTGCCGCGCTCGATCCGCGAGTACGTGGAAGACGTGCCGGTGCTCGTCGAGGACTTCCCCTCGCAGGAGCTGCTCGGTCACGAGAACGTCTCCCCGCAGATCCTCGGCATCTACATCGGGACGCCGCGCACGCAGGCCGAGCATTCCGCGCAGCCGACCGACGTCACGCGCGTGATGCTCTTCAAGCGCAACCTCGAGAAGATCTGCCGCGATCAGGACGATCTGATCGATCAGATCCAGATCACGGTGCGCCACGAGATCGGGCATCACCTCGGACTCTCGGAAGAAGACATGGAGCGTCTGGGCCTCGCCTAGCCGCTCCACCCCGCCCCGGGCCGCCGGGTAAGATGCGGCCATGTCCGATCTCCTCGCCGCGCTGCGCGCCGCCGTCGGTGCCGAGCGCGTGCTCACGCGTCCCGAGGAGCTCTTTGTCTACGAATGCGACGGACTGACCCTCCACACCGGGTCCCCGCGCGCGGTCGCCTTCCCGCGCGAGACGCACGAGGTGCAGGCGCTCGTGCGCGCCTGTCGGGCGCACGGCGTTCCGTTCGTCCCGCGCGGCGCGGGCACGGGGCTCTCGGGCGGCGCGCTCGCGGCCGATGGCGGGGTGGTGATCGAGTGCTCGCGCATGGACCGCATCCTCTCGCTCGACGCGGAAGATCGCGTCGCGGTGGTCCAGCCCGGCGTCATCAACGCGGCGCTCTCGAAGGCCGCTCTGCCGCACGGGCTCTTCTACGCGCCGGATCCCTCCAGCCAGCTCGCCTGCACGATCGGCGGCAACGTCGCCGAGAATTCGGGCGGGCCGCATACACTGAAATACGGCGCGACCAGCAACCACGTGCTGGCGCTCGAGCTCGTCCTGCCGGACGGCGAGCTCGTGGAGCTCGGCTCTGCGACCGGATGGAGCGCGGGCCTCGATCTGGTCGGCGCCGTGGTCGGCAGCGAGGGCACGCTCGGCATCGCGACCGCCGTCACGGTGCGGCTCTCGCCGCTGCCGGAAGGGGTGGAGACGCTGCTCGCGATCTTTCCGGACGTCGTGTCGGCGTGCCGCGCGGTCGGCGCGATCATCGGCGCGGGCCTCGTGCCCGCGGCGCTCGAGATCGTCGACCGCCGCACGATCGCCGCGGTGGAGGCGAGCGTCTACGCGGCGGGACTACCACTCGACGCGGGCGCCGTGCTGATCGTCGAGCTCGACGGCGCCGCGGTCGCGCTGCCGGGCGAGCTGGCGCGCGTGCGCGAACTCGCGGCGGAGGCGGGCGCCTCGCGCGTCGAGGTCGCGCGCGACGCAGACGAGCGCGCGCGCTTCTGGCGCGCGCGCAAGGGCGCCTTCGGCGCGATGGGACGCCTCGCACCCGATCTCTACGTGCACGACGCCGTGGTGCCGCGCACCAGGCTCGCCGAGGTGATCGCGGGGGTGTGCGCGATCGGCGATCGCCACGGGCTGACACTCTCGAATGTCTTCCACGCGGGCGACGGCAACCTCCACCCGAACATCTCCTTCGACCGCCGCGATCCCGACGAGCTGCGCCGCGTGCTCGCGGCCGGCGCCGAGATCCTCGCGCTCTGCGTGGAGGCGGGCGGCGTGATCACGGGCGAGCACGGCATCGGCGCGGAGAAGCGCGACTTCATGGGTCTCCTCTTCGGCGACGACGACCTCGACGCGATGCGGCGCCTGCGCGCCGCGTTCGATCCGCAAGGCTGCTGCAACCCCGGGAAGCTGCTGCCGACGCCGCGTTTCTGCGCCGAGAGCAATCCGCGAGCGCGCGGCTACGACCGCGTTCCGTTCGAGTGAGCGCCGGAGCGGCGGCGCTCGGCGCGCTCGCAGAGGTCGGAGGGCCGGACGTCGATCTCGTCCGCCATGCGCCCGTCTCGATCGACGGCATGCAGGTCGGCGTCACCTTGCGCCCGCGCGACGGCGAAGCGCTCGCGCGCGCGATCCGAGGCCTCGGCGAGCGCGGGCTCGCGGCCGTCCCGATCGGCGGCGGGCGCCATCTCGAGCTCGGCAACCGCCCGCGCCGAGTCGACGCGCTGCTCTGCACCTCGCGCCTCGCTCGGATCGAGTTCGAGCCCGCGGAGGGCGTGTGCTCGGCCGGAGCGGGCGCGCGGCTCGGCGCGCTGCGCGAGCGCGTCGGCCGCGAAGGCTGGGAGCTTCCGCTCGACGCGCCGGACGACGCGAGCGTCGGCGGCGCCATCGCCGCCGCCGCGGTCGGACCGCGCACGCAGGGCTTCGGCCCTCCGCGCGACGTCGTGCTGGGACTCGAGGTCGTGCTCGGGAGCGGCGAGCGCACGCGCTGCGGCGGGCGGGTCGTCAAGAACGTGACGGGCTACGACCTGCCGAAGCTCTACACGGGCTCGCAGGGCGCGCTCGCCGTGATCGAATCCGCCTGGCTGCGACTGCGCCCGCGACCGGCGTGTGCACGCGCGCTGGATCTCCCGGCGCGACCGCGCGGCGACGCGATCGCGCGCGCCGTCGCCGCGTCGCGACTGCCGAGCGCGCGCGCATGCGCGCTCGTGGGCGAGGCGGGCGGTCCGCTCGCGGGTTGCGTCGAGCTCGCGGGCGCGGAGGCGAGCGTCCTTCGCGACGCCGCGTGGCTCGCGCGCGAGCACGGGGCGAAGGAGAGCGGCGCCGATGCGCTCGACGCGCTGCGCGCGGCGCAGCACGCGACTCCTGCGCCGCACGGCATGCGCTTCCGCATCCCCGTGCTCCCGACCGCGATCGAGGCGACGCTCGCGGCGCTCCCGCCGGAGGCGCGAGTTCTCGTGTACCCGGGCCTGCGCCTTTGTTATGCGAACTTCGCGCTGGCATCGCCCGACGACTCCGGCGCCGAGCGCGCCTTCGCCTCCGCGGCGGCCGCGGCCCGCGCGTCGGCCGGGTCGTTTCGCTGCGAGTCCGCGCCGCCGGCCGCGAAGCGTGGCCGCGACGTCTTCGGTCCAGCCGCCGCCGGCGAGATCGCGCTCGCGCGCGCGCTGAAGGCGCGCTTCGATCCGCGCGGTGTGCTCTCGCCGGGGCGCTTCGCCGGTGACGTGGGATGAGCGATCGCCGCGGCGGATCGCCGGCTCTCCGCGAGGGATTCGAGGAGGTCTACGCCCGCTCGCTCGACTGCGTGCACTGCGGTCTCTGCCTGCCCTCGTGTCCGACCTATCTGGAGACCGGCCGCGAGGTCTCGTCTCCGCGCGGTCGCGTCTACCTGATGCGCGGGGTGGCGGAGGGACGCATTCCGCTCGGCGACGTCGTCGAGGAGGAGGCGTTCCTCTGCCTCGGCTGCCGCGCCTGCGAGACCGCGTGTCCGTCCGGCGTCCGCTACGGCTCGATGCTCGAGCGACTGCGCCACGAGCTGGTGCGCGCCGGAGCGCGGCGCGGCGCGGCGCAGCGAGCGGAGCGCCTGGCCTTGCGGCACGTGATTCCGCACCGCGCCCGGCTCCGCTTCGCGGTCGACCTGCTCGCGCTCGCGCAGCGCCTGGGTCTCGATCGCCTCGCGTCGCGCCTGCTTCCGAGTCCGCTGCGCGACGCGCCGTCGCTGCTGCCGACCGTGCCGCCGCGGCGCGCGCGGGCGCCGCTGCCCGAGCACGTGCAGGCCGAGGGTCCGCGCCGCGGGCGCGTCGCGTTCTTCACGGGCTGCGTGATGGCGGAGCTCTTCGCGGAGACGAACGCCGCGACCGTGCGCGTGCTCGCGCGCGAGGGCTTCGACGTCTGGATCCCGCGCGCGCAGCGCTGCTGCGGCGCGCTCCAGGCCCATGCCGGCGACGCCGAGACGGCACACGCGCTCGCCCGACACAATCTCGCGGCGTTCGCCGCGAGCGAGGTCGATGCGATCGTCACCAACTCCGCCGGATGCGGCGCCGCGATGCGCGACGCGGGCGACTGGCTACCCGGAGAGGGCGAGCCCTTCGCCGCCAAGGTGCGCGACGTCTGCGAGTGGCTCGACGCCGTCGGACTCCGCGCGCCGCGAGGTCCCGTGCCTGCGCGCGTCTGCTACGACGACCCCTGTCATCTCGTCCACGGTCAGCGCGTCGGCGCCGCGCCGCGGCGGCTGCTGGCCGCGGTGCCCGAGCTGACGCTCGTCGCACACGACGACCCGGGCGCGTGTTGCGGCGCCGCCGGCACCTACAACCTGACGCAGCCCGCCATGTCGCGCGCGGTGCTCGCGCGCAAGATCGCGTCGCTCGCGGCGGCCGCGCCGGACCTCGTCGCCAGCGGCAATCCCGGCTGTCTGATGCAGCTCCGCGCCGGCCTCGCGCGCGCGGGGCTCCGCGCGGAGGTGCGACACCCGGTCGAGATCCTCGACGCTTCGCAGCGAGCCGCCGAGGCGTCTCACTGAAACAGCGGCGCGTCGGGCGTCTTGGCCGGCTCGCGCCAGCGCGGGAAGGCGCCGAGCGAGAGATTCGCGAGCGATCCCTGCAGCACCAGGTCGAAGGGCAGCCAGGGATCGCGCCCGCGCACGACGCCGTAGCGCTCGCGCATGCCTTTGTAGGTGTAGTCGGCGCGGGCCTCCGGCCGCGTATCGATCTCGTCGGCGAGCCCGAGGCGCGCGCGCTCGAAGACGACGTCGCGCCTCGCGTCGTGCTCCAACGCATCGTCGCTGTCGAGCAGCGAATTGCGGAAGTTCGTCTCCTCGAGGCTCGCGACCACGCGCGCGAACTGCTCCTCGCTGAGCTGCACGTCGCGCCGCTCCGGCGGGTCGCTCTCCTTGCCGGACGCCGCCAGGAATGCGAGCTCGACCTGGCGACCGCCGACGAGCGCCACGCCGTCCGGGTGGAGCTCGCCATTGCGCGGATCGCCGTCGAGCAAGGTGGGCGGGATCCCGAAGCCGCGCGGCCCCGCGACCTCGGGGTTCTCGAGCAGGAAGCCGCGGTGGATGGTGATCCGGTGCGGTGTCGCCTTCTGGATCTCCTCTTTCAACAGATCGCGCGCCTCGCCGGCGGCCTTCGTCTCCGGGAAGCGCTGCACGACGCCGTCGAGCATGCCGGCGCGCAGGTCGAGCCGCTGCTCCTTGCGCGCGACCTCGAGCGTCTGCTTCGCCGCCTCCTGGCGCAGCGGCTCGAGGTCCGGCGCCGGCTCGCGCGCCTCGGCCACGCTCAGCGCCGCGACGTGGTCCCCGCGGCGGCCCTCGTAGCTCTCGAGCCAGGCGCGCGCTTCCTCGGAGTGGTCGCCGCGCGGGTGCAGGTCGAGATAGCGGCGCGCCTGCACGGCGGTGACGCGCGCCGTCGGCGGCGGCGGCAGCCAGGGCAGCTCGATCGCGCGCAGCGGCAAGGTCGCGACGGTCGATGCCAGCTGCGGCACGTCCAGCAGCCACAGCGCGACGCTGTCCGGAGTCGCCTGCGGCAGGTTGGCTGCGCCGCCGAGGATCACGAAGAGCGCGCCGTGCCAGCGGTCGCGGCGGCGCGCGGCCTCGAAGTGCGGCCACGGGTTGTGGATCGGGTCCGCGAGCTCGACCTGCGCATGGCGCGCCATCGTGCCGCCGCCCTTTGCCACCTGCTGGAGCAGCGCCTGCGCCTCGCTCTCGCGGCCCGCCTGCGCGGCGGCCGAAGCCCGCGCGAAGCGCGCCTCGTCCGCGACCGGCGAATCGGGCGGGATCGCGGCCGCCGCGGCGGCGACGTCTCCGCCGGGCGCGAGCAGCGCGAGCGTCAGCTCGCGCGCGCCCTCCGGCGCGAGCGGCACGCCCTCCGGCAGCTCGAAGCGCACGCTGCGCGTGGCCGCCTCCTGCTGCGCGGCGAGCTCCCGCGAAGCCCGCTCCTCGATCTTGCGGGCCTTCGCGTCGTCGGGATCGATGCGCAGCGCGCGCTGCGCGAACGCGCGCGCCTCGGCGAACCGCGCGTCGCCCTGCGCGCGCTCCGCGGCATCGACCGCGCGGTCGCGCTGGAAATCCTGCCAGCGCTTCTCGGCGTCCGCGACCTGCTTCGCGACCGCGGGGCTGTCCGCCACGTCGGGATAGCGCGCCAGGAAGTCCTTCCACTCCGCGAGCGCCTGGCGCCGTTGGAGCGGCATCGAGTCCTCCCGGTAGAGCTCGACGGCGTAGCGCACGACCGACACGCTGAGTCGGATCGGCGCGAGCGCCATCGTGAAGATCGATTGCCCGAGCGGCTCGGCCACGGCGTTGAAGGCGCGCGCGAAGGTCGTGAGGTACGACTCGCGCATGCGCTGGTTGCCGCGCTCGAGCGGATCGGCCGAGGCCTCGCGCTCGAGCCGCTCGCGCATCGCCGGGTCGAGGTCGCTGTGCGACAGCAGGTCGTCGCTGGCCGAGAGGTAGCCGCGGACGCTCTGCTGCGCGGAGTTCGCGACGTCCTGCGCGAGCGGCGCGAGCCCGCTCTGCCGCTCGCCGCTCTGCTGCTGCGCCTCGTCGTAGCGCTCGATGCGGATCTGCGCGTCGTAGGCGCCGTCGGCGTCGCCGACGAGCGCCGACCCCGCGAGGTCGGCCGCGGCCTCGTCCGCCTCGTCGGGCACGAGCGGCGCGAAGCGGGTCGGCGCGAGCGACGCGTGCTCCGGCACCGCCGCCGGCCCGGCGCAGGCGCAGAGCAGCGCGCCGCCGAGCGCGGCTCGCAGCGCGCGTGAGCGACGTCGCGGACTCATGGCGTGAAGCGCTCCCGGTCGATCGTGAGCGAGAAGGCGATGAAGGCCTCGAGACGGCGCGAAGCCTCCATGCGCTCCGGCGTGCCGTCGCGCGCCGCCACCATCTCGTACACGCGCGCGCCCGAGTCGACCAGGTCCTGGAACTCGACCGGATCGAAGAGCATTCCCTCGGGCGGATTCAGCTCGACGTACTCCGTCGCGAGGTCGACGTAGAGATCGGCGAGCGCCAGCAGGTGGCGCGCCGAGTTCTTGCTCTGCGCGTGGCGATCCGCGACGCGTTGCAGCTCGGCGACGGCGCGCACGTCGCCGTCCGGCAAGGATCGACGCAGCTCGGTGAAGTAGCGCGCGCGCTCGACGTCGGCGCGCTCGATCTCCTCCTGCGCGACGTACGCCTGCTCGGTCGATCCGGCGTCCCGCTCGATCGCCTCCAGCAGCGCGACGCGCTGGTCGAAGCGGCCGAGCACCACCGGGGGCGCGGCCAGCTCGACCCACACCTCGTCCTGCTTCGCGTCCGAGCGCAGGTCGACGCCCACCGCGGTCGCCTCCGCCAGGCGGTCGCAGAGCGCCGCGCTGCGGAGCGCCTCTTCGGCGAGCGTGGGCTCGCGCTCCGCGGCCAGCCGGTAGGCGTCGGCGGCGAGGTCGTAGCTGCGCAAGCGCTCGAGCGCGCGGCCCTTGGCGAAGGCGATCGCGCCGTCGAGCTGACCCGCGCGCAGTCCGTCCGAGTGCAGGCGCTCGAGATTCTCGAGCCGGAGCAGCGCGCTGCGGTAGACGTTGCGACCCGTGAAGTCGCGCGCCGGCGGGAAGCGGTAGGTGTCGTCCGGCACGTGCTGCTGGAGCACGGCGATCACCTCGAGCACGCTCGCGGCCGGCTGGTGGCGCGGATCGACCTTCGGCGCGCTCGCGCAGGCGAGCAGCGCGACCTGCGCGCATAACAGGAATCGGTCGCGCAGCGCCGCTCGCCGCATCATCGCGCGGTCATGCGCTCCGCGCGGACCCGCGCCGGGACACGCGCGAGGCCAGCGCGTTCAGCATCTTCTCGGTCGCGATCACGGCCGCCGCGAGCTGGTCCGAGTCGACGCCGAGCGTGGTGAAGCCCTCGTCGGCGCGGCCGGTGCCCTTCCAGCTGATCACGGTCTCGACGAGCGCGGCGGTCTGCCCGCCCGGCGGAATGCGCACGCGGAAGTCGGTGAGCTGCGCCACGGGGAGATCGAGCCTGCGCGCGGCCTTGCGCAGCGCGTTCATGAAGGCATCGTAGCCGCCGTCGCCGTGTGCGCTGGCGCGCGCGCGCCGGCGGCGCGCCGCGAGCACGACGTCGGCGCGCGGCTGAGAGTCCGTCCCGACGGTCACGTGATACGACTCGACGTGCACGAGCTGCGCGTCGGGCGACTTCAGCACGTCGGCGATGATGTAGGGAAGGTCCTGTGCGCCGACCGCGTGCTTCTTGTCGCCGAGCTCGACGATGCGCTGCAGCACGAGCTCGCGGTCGTGCGGGCGCAGCTCGATGCCGAGCGAGCGCAGGTTGTGGTCGAGCGAGGCCTTGCCCGAGAGCTTGCCGAGCGCGTAGCGGCGCTGCTGGCCGAAGCGCTTCGGCGCGAGCCGGTTCGCGTAGAGATCGCCCTTCGCGTCGCCGTCGGCGTGGATCCCGCCCGTCTGCGTGAAGACGTCGCGCCCGACGATCGGCGTGTTATCGGCGATGTCCTTGCCGCTGAAGGTCGCGACCAGCCGCGACACCGCGGCCAGCCGCGATTCGTCCACGGAGGTCGTGACGTCGGCGTGGTCGTGCAGCGCCGCCACCACCTCCGCCAGCCGCGTGTTGCCGGTGCGTTCGCCCATGCCGTTCACGCTGGTGTGGACGCCGTGCGCGCCGGCGCGGATCGCGGCGAGGCAGTTCGCGGTGGCGAGCCCGTAGTCGTTATGGGCGTGGAACTCGAAGCGCACGTCCGGCCAGGTCGAGATCATGAGCCCGACGTAGCGCTGCGTGTCCTCGGGCGAGAGGATGCCGAGCGTGTCGGCGAGGTAGATACGCTGCACGCGCAGCTGGCGCAGCAGCTCGACCATCGCGAATACGTAGTCGAACGACTCGCGCACGCCGCTCGACCAGTCCTCGAGATACACGTTCACGCGCAGGCGCTTCTGTTGCGCGTAGCGGATCGTCTGCGCCACCTGCGCGCGGTGCTGCTCGGGGGTTGCACGGAGCTGTGTCTCGCAGTGACGGCGCGAGCCCTTGATCAGCAGGTTCATCACGCGGCCGCCGACGCCCGCGATCCAGTCCGCCGACATCTTGTGGTCGCAGTAGCCCATGATCTCGACGCGCGAGAGCAGGCGCCGGCCGCTGGCCCAGCGCGCGATCCGCTGCGCCGCCTCGCGCTCGCCCTCCGAGACCCGCGCCTGCGCCGCCTCGATGCGGTCCACGCCGACGTCCTCCAGCAGGATGCGGGCGAGCTGGAGTTTCTCCGCGGGCGTGTAGGCCACGTCGGGCGTCTGCTCGCCGTCGCGCAGCGTGGTGTCCATGATCTCGACGGTGCGGGCGGTGCGGCGCACGGCAATCTCCGGGGCGCGATTCTGCCCGGATGCCCCTCCGTGTCAACAAAGCTGTCAACGATGACACGCACGCCTAGACTGCCGCGCGTGCAGGACGCGTCCCGAAGCCTCGAGGTGCTCGCCGAGGAAACTGGAAGCCGGCTCGACGTCTTCCTGGCGGCGCGCCTCGGCCTCTCGCGCGCGCAGACGCGGCGGCTGCTCGCGCGCGGCGCGGTGCGGCTGGAAGGGCGGACGGTCGCGGAGGAGGCGAAGGGTGTCGCGTTGAAGGCGGGCGAGACGGTCGACGTCGCGCCGTTCGCCAGGCCCGAGCATGCTGCGGCGCGCGCGCAGCCGGATCTGCCGCTCCGCGAGCTGGCCACCGGTCCCGGCTGGATCGCGGTGGACAAGCCGGCCGGCGTGCCCGTGCACCCGCTCGAGGAGGACGAGACGGGGACGGTGCTGAACGCGGCACTTGCGCGTCATCCGGAGATCCAGGGAGTCGGCGAGAAGGGTCTCCGCAGCGGGGTCGTGCACCGGCTCGACGTCGACACCTCGGGCGTGCTGCTGCTCGCCCGCGACGAGCCGACGTGGCTGCGGCTGCGCGCGGCCTTCAGCGCCGGGCGCGTGGACAAGGTCTACCGCGCGATCGCTCTCGGGCGCGTCGAGGGCGCGGGCTCGGTGGAGGTGCCGCTGCTGACGGCGCGACACCGGCCGGCACGGGTGCGTGTCGCGCGGCCGGAGGAAGAGCGCGTCCGCGGCGTGCGGATGGCGCAGCTCGCGTGGCGAGTGCTGGAGGAGCTCGAGGGCGCGACCCTGGTCGAGGTTCGCCCGCGCACGGGATTCCTGCACCAGATCCGCGCGATCTTCGCCTGGCTCGGGCACCCGCTGGCCGGCGATCGCGCCTACGGGCCGCCCGACGACCCGACCGGCGCCGCGCGCCACATGCTCCACGCGAGCGAGATCGGCTTCGAGGAGATCGCGGCCCGCGCCGACGACGCGCCCGACTTCGCGCGCCTGCTCACCGCGCTGCGGAGTGGCGCGTGAATCTGCTCGTGGTCGTGGCGTCGGCGACCGGACGCACGCGGCGAATGGCCGACGCGCTCGCCGAGGGCGCGCGCGAGGCCGGCGCGAAGGTGCTGCTCCGCGCGCCGGACGAGACGCAGGACGCCGATCTGCTCGAGGCCGACGCGATCGTGCTCGGCAGCGGCGTCCACATGGGCGGGGTCGCGTCGAGCATGGTGTCGCTCTTCGAGCGCGTCGCGCCGCTCTGGCTGGCGGGCCGGCTGCGCGGGAAGATCGGCGCCGCCTTCGTCTCCGCGGGCGAGGGCGAGCGCGGCGGCGGCGAGCTCGCGCTGCTCGCGCTGCTCTCGTGGCTCGCCGAGAACGGCATCCTGCTCGTGCCGATGCACAACCGCGAGCCGGGCTTCCGCGACGCGGGCTGCCACTGGGGTCCGCTCGCGCGCACGAATCCGAAAGGCGGCGAGCCGGGGCCGTCGGAGGCGCAGCTCGTGGCGTGTCGCGCGCACGGCAGGCACGTGGCCGAGTGCGCGCTGCGCTGGGTCGCGGGATCGGGCGCGCCGCGCTGAACCCATCAGCGCTTGCGCAGCACGGTCAGCCCGTCCGAGATCGGCACCATCACGCACTCGACGCGCGGATCGGCGGCGACCTGGTCGTTGAAGCGGCGGATCGCGTTCGTCATGTCGTCCTGAGCGGACGGGTCCGCGACGCGGCCGCTCCACAGCACGTTGTCGACGAGGATCACGCCGCCGGGCCGCAGCCGCGCGAGGATCTCCTCGTAGTAGACGGGATAGCCCGGCTTGTCGGCGTCGATGAAGCCGAGGTCGAAGGCGGGCTCCGCCGGCAGCGCGCGCAGGCTGTCGGCGCCGGGACCGAGCCGCAGCTCGATGCGGTCGGCGACGCCGGCCTTCTCCCAGTAGCGGCGCGCGATCTTCGTCCAGTCGTCGCTCGTGTCGCAGGTGATCAGCCGTCCGCCCGCGGCCAGCCCGCGCGCGATGCAGAGCGACGAGTAGCCGGTGAAGGTGCCGACCTCGAGCGCGCGCCGCGCTCCGATCGCGCGCGTGAAGAGGGTGAGGAAGGCGCCCTGCTCGGGCGCGACCTGCATCCTCGAGACGCCGCCGAGGCGCGTCGTCTCCTCGATCAGCTCGCGCTGCACGGCGTCGGGCGGCGTGCCGTGCTCGACGAGGTACGCGTGGAGTTCGGGAGAGACGCCCAGGGATTTGATTTCACTCATGCCCCGAACTTACCGCTTCCCCCGCAACTGGAGCTGCATCGCGACCGCCTTCTCCTCCTCGGCCTCGGTGATCATCCCCTTGCGCTGGTAGAGAATGGAGAGATTCGTGTGCGAGAGCGGGTCGTCGGGCTCGAGCAGGATCAGGCGACGGGCCGCATCGATCGCCTCGTCGAGGCGACCCTGCTGGCGGAAGGCGAGCGAGAGACCGTTCCACGCGATCGCGAGCGCGGGATCCTTCTCGATCGCCTCGCGGAAGAGAGCGATCGCCTGCTCGAGGCGATCGTTCGCGAAGTGGTCGAAGCCGCGGCGGTAGAGCGCGTGCGCCTCGGACGATCCTCGAGTGGCGCTCTCGGCCAGCGCGCGCCGCGCGCGCGGCGCCGGGTCGCGGCTCGTGGCGAGGCCGAGCGCGCTGCGCGCGCGCCGCAGGAAGGTCTGCATCTCCCGCGCGGTCTGGAGGTCGCCGCCGCGCTCGGCGGCGCCGATGCCGGCCTCGAGCAGGCGCGCGGCTTCCGCCGCCTCGCCCGCGGCGAGCAGCGCACGGCCGAGGTCGCGCAGCGCGGCGCTGTAGGACGGGTCGAGCGCGAGCGCGCGGCGCAGCGGAGCCTGCGCCTCCTCGTTACGGCCGAGCTCGAGCAGCGCGCGTCCGAGCGAGAACCAGGCGACCTTGTCGTCGGGCTCGCGGCTGAGCAGCTTGCGCAGGCGCGCGATCCGCTCCTCCTGCGCGTCGCCGCCGCCGGTGGACATGTCGGCCACCCTACCCCGGCTACATTGCGATCGCCCGCCGCCGATGACGACCGCCATGCTCCGCTTCGACGATTCGATCTCGCAGGTGCGCCGGCTCCTATTCTCGCGCCTGTTCCGGAACCTCGCCGCCGGCCTCGGGCTGATGCAGGCGCTGGTCGCGCACTGGGTCGCGCTGCTCGTCGGCTCGCCAGCGGCAGGCCGGTTCTTGCCGTGGATCTCCCTGGCGGTCGCGCTCGCCGCGGTGAACGTCGCGCTGGTGCCGCGGCTCCAGCGCCTTCGCGGGCGCAGCGACGCCGTCGCCGCGGCGCTGCGCCGCTACATCGACCTCGGCGTGGCGACGCTCCTCGTCGGCACGGCGGTCGTGGCCTGCTGGCTCGTGATCGCGCCGGTCGCCTGGATCCCCGCGTGGCTCGGCCTCTACGACGCCGCCACCGCGTGGTGGCTCTTCCGCGTCGCGAGCGGCGCTCTCGTCGGGCTGGTCGTCTTCTCCGTCGCCTGGAGCCTCAGCGTCGGCCAGGCGCGCGTCGCGCATACGCGACTGCGCGTCGAGCTGCCGGGCCTCGGCCCTTCGCTCGCGGGACTCCGCGTGGTGCAGATCAGCGATCTCCACATCGGCAACCGGCTCGAGGGCGAGCGGCTCGCGCGCATGGTCGAGCGCGTGAACGCGCAGGAGCCCGATCTGGTCGCGATCACGGGCGACCTCTTCCACGACGACCCGATCCACCTGCCGGAGGCGCGGCACCTCGGCGGTCTCCGCGCGCGCCACGGCGTGTTCGCGATCCTCGGCAACCACGACGCGAACATCGGCTCCGATCGCGTGGCCGATGCGCTCTCGCGCCATGCGCCCGGCGTTCGCCTGCTGCGCGACGAGCTGGCGCGGCTCGAGCTGCCGTCGCCGCTCTACGTCGCCGGCGTCGAGGATCCGGGCGGACGCTGGTTCGAGCGGCGCCTGCGCTACCGCGCGCTCGAGGAGCTGCGCGCGAAGTGGCCGGGCGACGGCCCGGTGCTGCTGCTCGCGCACCAGCCCGAGGTCTTCGAGCACGCCGCGGAGCTCGGCTTCCCGCTCGTCCTCTCGGGCCACACGCACGGGGGTCAGCTCGCGCTGCCGCTGCCCGGCGGACGGCTCAACCTCGCGCGCGTGATGACGCCGCTCACGCGCGGCGTCTACCGCCGCGGAGATTGCACGCTCTATGTGAACCGCGGTCTCGGCGTCGGCGGCCCGGCCATGCGCTTCCACTGCAGCCGCGAGATCGCCACCATCGAGCTGGCCTGAGGTCGGCCGACTCTTGTGAGTCTGCCTCCTTGCTCACCTGATGCCGGACCTTCGCGCTCGCTGATCGCTCGCGCTCGGGCTGCCGGCCTTCGCTCGGCTGCGCCTCGCTGCGCGTCGGCCGACTCCTGTGAGTCGGCCTCCTTGCTATTCGCCTGCGCCGACCCGGCGGCGCAGCGAGTCGACGAAGCGGCCGAGGCCGAAGCCCTGGCGCTGCCCGCCGAGCGTGAAGACGGGGTCGCCGTCGCTCGTGATGCGGAGGCGCACCTTCTGGCCGGCGAGCTCCTGGTCGGAGACGCCGCTCTCCTGCTGCGGGTCGAGCCGCGCGAAGAGCCGCAGGCCCTCGGACTCGAGCAGCGCCACGTGCAGCGGCGGGCCGCCGCCCGCGGTGACGTGGATCGCGGTCGCCGCGACGACGGTGGCCGAGGCCTCGTGGAGCTTCGCCTGAGCCTCGCGCGCCGGTCGCTGCCGCCGCGACTCGAACTGCATGCGCGGCGGCCGCACCTCCTCGCGACGCCTGCGCGTGTCGGATCGCTCGAGCAAGGTCACGTAGTTGTTGTTGCCGGGGCCTCCGATCGATTGCGCGACGCCGAGGCGCGCGCCTGGCACCTGCGCCTCGCGCACCGGGAAGCGCCCCACGAGCTGGAGGAAGCACTCGCAGATCTGGAAGAGGCCCGTGCCGCCGACCGGGTGCCCGCGCGCCTTGAGCCCGCCCGAGAGATTCGTCGGCACGCGCCCGCGCGGGCCCGTGATCGGGTTCGCGAGCGGATCCTGCGGCTCGCCCTCGAGCGAGCCGACGAGCGCCTCGATCGCTTCGTCGGCGTCGACGAGTCCGAGGTCGGTGAGCCCGATCGGCAGCAGGCTGTTGAAGGCGTCGTGGGCCTCGACCACGAGGCCTTCCTGCGCGCGCAGGTCCGCGATGCCCGCGCGCCAGCACGCGATGCGCGCCGCTCGCCGCGTGGCCTCGAGGGAGGTGAGCTCGTCGCGGTCGAGGATCGACGACGTCTCGGTGGCCGAGCCGAGCCCCGCGACGCGCACCGGCTGCGGACGCGAGGTCAGCACCAGCGCGGCGGCGCCGTCGCAGATCGGCGAGCAGTCCTTGCGCATCAGCGGCGTCGCGACCGGGAGATTCGCCGACGCGTCGAAGTAGGCCGCGAGCGGCTCGGGCCGGCCGTAGAACGCCGCGAGCGGGTTGCGCGCTCCGAGCGCGTGGGCGCGCAGCATCAGGCGCGCGAGCACGTAAGGGACGGCGCGCCCGCCGATGCCGCGCTCGCGCATCCACGCCTGCGTGATCAGCGCGATCAGCGCGGGCATGGTGAATCCGAAGCGCCGCTCCTCGGGATCGACCGTCTTCGACATGATCGCGGTCGCCACCTCGGTGGTGACCATCTTCATGCGCTCGCCCGCGAGCACGAGCACGGTCTCGAATTCGCCGGACGCGACCTTGTAGCAGGCCTCGTGGAAGGCGGCGGCGCCGGTCGAGGAGGCGGTCTCGCTGCGCACCGCGGGAATGCCGGTGAGCCCGAGGCGGTCGGCGACCTTGGTCGCGATGTTGGCGCGGTTCTCGAACTCCTCGCTGTCCATGACGCCGACCTGGAGCGCGTCGAAGCCGCGCACCGGACAGTCCTCGAGCGCGCGGCGGTACGCTTCGGCGAAGAGGTCGAAGACGGAGCCGAAGATGCGCCCGGTGAGGTCGACCTTCGTGAGTCCGACCGCGGCGACGTACACGTCCTTGGCCACGGCGGGCGAGAATACCCTAGGCTAGGCGGGGTCTCGGAGGATCGGGATGCGTCGCTGGCTCCGCCTGCTGCTCGTGCTGCTGGCGATCGCGTTGGTCGCGTCGTACTTCCTGCGCGAGCGCGGGCCGCGTATCGCGCAGGGCTCCGTGCTCGTGATCGATCTGTCGGGCGAGTACGTCGAGAGCGCGCAGCCGCCGCTGCTCGCGCGGCTCACCGGACCGTCGCGACGCCCGTTCGCGTCGGTGCTCTCCACGCTCGCGACGGCCGAGCGCGACTCGCGCCTCTCGGCGATCGTGCTGCGCGTCCGCGACCTCCAGATCGGCTGGGCCAAGGCACAGGAGCTGCGCGACGCGATCGCATCCGCCTCGAGCCACGGCCGCCGCACCATCGCGTGGCTCGAGATCGCGTCCTTCGGCGCCAACCTCGAGTACTACGTCGCGAGCGCCGCGAAGGAGGTCTACGCCGCGCCGGCGACCCGCGCGCCGGTCGTGGGGCTCGCGGCCGAGTACCTCTTCTTCGGCGGTCTGCTCGAGCGGCTCGGCGTCGAGGTCGAGGTCGAACGGATCGGCCGCTACAAGAGCGCGGTCGAGACGATCACCGGGCGCGGCATGAGCGACTCGATGCGCGAAGTCGCGAACTCGCTGCTCGACTCGGTCGACTCGCAGTTCGTCTCGGGCATCGCGGAGAGCCGCAAGCTCGGCGAGCCCGCCGTGCGCGAGGCGATCGCGGCGGCGCCGGTCGATCCCGCGCAGATGCAGAAGTGGGGGCTGATCGACGGCGCGCTGCAGTGGGACGAGCTGATGGCGAAGCAGGGCGACGCGAAGGAGATCGAGGGCGAGGACTACGCGGCCGTCGATCCGGCGGAGGTCGGCTTCTCGCCGGTGGCGCGCTTCGCGCTGATCTACGGCAGCGGGCCGGTCGTGCTCGGCAAGGGCTCGCTCTCGCCGTCTGGCTCGCAGGTGGTCGCCTCCGAGAGCATCAGCCAGGCGCTGAAGGACGCGGCCGACGACGCCTCGATCTCGGCGATCGTGCTTCGGATCGACAGCCCGGGGGGCTCCGCGCTCGCCTCCGACGTCATCTGGCGCGCCGCAACCCGGGCGCGCGCGAAGGGCAAGCCGCTGATCGCGTCGTTCTCGGACGTCGCCGCGTCGGGCGGCTACTACCTCGCGGTCGGCGCCGACTCGATCGTCGCGTCGCCGGCCACGATCACCGGCTCGATCGGCGTCTTCGCCCTGCGGCCCGTGCTCGAGGGCGTCTTCCAGAAGCTCGACATCGGCTTCGACTCGATCGTGAAAGGGCCGCACGCCGAGATCCAGCTCTCGACGCGGCCCCTCTCGCCGTCGTCGCGCGAGCGCATGAAGGCGGAGGTCGCGTCGATCTACGACCTCTTCGTCGAGCGCGTGGACGAGGGGCGCTCGCTCGACCGCGCGCACGTGGACGCGGTCGGGCAGGGGCGCGTCTGGACCGGCGCGCAGGCGCGCGAGGTCGGGCTGGTGGACGAGCTCGGCGGACTGCGCAAAGCGGTGCTCGTCGGAAAGAAGCGGCTCTCGATCGCCGAGGACAAGGACGTCGCGCTCGTCGTCTTCCCCGCGCCGCGCTCGCTGGCCCAGCAGATCGCGGACGCGCTCACCGGCAAGGAGGCGGAGAGCTTCCTGCCGGCGCCCGCGCTGCTCGCGGGCGTCGCGCGCCGCGCCGAGCCCTGGCTCGAGGCGCTCGAGAGCGGCGTGCCGATGGCGGCGCTGCCGTTTGCCCTGGAGATCCGCTAGCAAGCGCCGTAGGCGCGCGCAGCGAGGCGTTAGCCGAGCGGAGTGGAGCAAGCATGCATCTGGAGAAGGAGTTCTCCGTCGAGCGACCGCACGCCGATGCGGCTCGCATCGCCGCGCAGGACGACACCTTGCTCGGGCTCTTCCCCGACACGCGCACCGAGATCGTCCTGCGCGAGGCCAACCGCCGCACCACGCGCAGCCACTACACCGCTCTCGGACGGGCCGGCACCGCGACCTTCCACTTCATCTTCCGCGACGACGGCGACGTCGAATTCGAGAAGGTCTGTGACGGCAACGTGTGGCGCGAGCTGAAGGGCACCTTGCGCTTCCGCGCCCAGGGCAAGCGCACGCGCGTGCAGATCTCGATGGACGGCCGCACCAAGTCGCTGGTGCCGGAGTTCACGATCAAGGGCGCCATGCGCGACCAGATCGAGCAGATGGCCGACGCGCTGCGCCGGCGCCTCGAGGCCAAGTAGTGGCGCGCGTCGCGACCGCGGACGGTTACGCCGTCCACGCGGAGGCCCACGGCGACGGACCGCCGATCGTCTTCTCCTGCGCGCTCGCGACGACCCGCGAGAACTGGCGGCCGCAGGTGGCGCCGCTCGTCGCGGCCGGCCTGCGCGTCGTGCTCTGGGACTACCGCGGTCACGGCCTCTCGGACGCTCCCGACGATCCGAACGCCTACTCACTGGAGTGCGTCGTCGACGACCTCGCGCGCGTGCTCGACTTCGCGGCGCCGGGCGAGGCGGCCGTCCTTGCCGGCCTCTCGTTCGGCGGTCTCGCGTCGCTGCACCTCGCGCTGCGCGAGCCCGCGCGCGCGCGAGCGCTCGTGCTCGTCGGCTCCGGCCCCGGCTTCAAGAACGCCGACGCGCAGGCGCGCTGGGAGGCGATGGTCGAGCGGACCGCGTCGTTCGTCGAGGCGAAGGGAATGCGCGCCTTCGTCGAGAGCCGCGCATCGGCGACCTTGGTGGGCCTGCGCGCGGAGACCGCGGCGGCGCGCGCGGCCGCCGATGCGATCGCGGCGCAGACGCCGCACGGCGTCGCGCACTTCGCGCGGCGGATCGCCGGACCCGCTCCGCCCGTCCTCGACCGGCTCGGCGAGATCCGCGCGCCCGCGCTCGTGATGGTCGGCGAGCGCGACGAGCAGTTCCTGCGCGCGGCGGACGTGATGGCGGCGCGGCTGGCGGTCGCGTCGCGCGAGGTCTTCCCGGGCGCCGGCCACATCGTGAACCTCGACGCGCCCGACGCCTTCGACGCGGCGCTGCTCGGCTTCCTGGTGGATCAGGGCATCGCGCCGCGGGCGGCGGTCAGCGCGGCCGGGGCGGCGTAGAAGAGGAAGAAGGTAGGGGCCCCGAGGGGGGCGAGCGCAACCTTCCCGATGGCACGGGGTTTCAGGAGAGCGGAGGCGCGCGTGCACGCACCCGACGAGGACGTTCGGCTCATGCTGGCGTTCTGCGAGGGCGACGCAGCGGCCTTCGAGACACTCTTCCGGCGCTGGGCGGGGCCGCTGCTGCGCTACCTCGAACGCATGCTCGGCGAAGCTGGCGCGGCCGAGGAGCTGGTGCAGGAGGCCTTTCTCCGTGTCCATCGCGCGCGAGCGAGCTACCGGCCCGACGCCCGCTTCTCGAGCTGGCTCTACCGCATCGGCACGAACCTCGCGCTCAACGAGCTTCGCCGGCCGGCGCGGCGTGCGCCACACGGCAGTGTCGACCTCGGCGAGGGGGATGGCGAGCCGTTGCCCGCGGCGCCGGAGCCGGCGAGCGACGAGCTCGTCGACGCGCGCCGCGAGGTGCGGGCGCTCGACCGCGCGCTGTGCGAGCTGCCCGAGCGCCAGCGCGCCGCGCTCTGGCTCGTGGCGGTGGAGGGACACTCGTATGCGGAGGTCGCGGCCTCGCTCGAGATCTCGGAGCCGGCCGTGAAGGCGCTCGTCCACCGCGCGCGCACGAGCCTCGCCGCGCAGCTCGCGGCGAAGGGCGGCGCGAGCGGGCCGCGCAAGGAGACGTCGTGACCGGACCGATCCCGATCGAGTGCACTCGCTACGCCGAGGACTGGTCGGCGCTGCTCGACGGCGAGCTCCCGCCGGCGCGCGAGGCGGAGCTGCGCGCGCACCTCGACGATTGCGCGCGCTGCCGGGCGAAGCTCGCGTCGCTCGCGCGCGTCGACGTGCTGCTCGCGGGCCTGCCCGTCGCCTCCGCCAACGCCGACCTCTTCGCGCGGCTGCGCGCGCGCATCGACGCGAACGAGGCAAGCGCGGCCGCGCCGCGCCTCGCGCCGCCGCGGCGGCGCCGCGCGCTTCGCCTCGCTGCGGCGGCGGTCGCGGCGGCCGCGGCGCTTGCGCTCTACCTCGCGCTGCCGCGCCCGCGCGGCGAGATCGCTCCGCAGCCCCCGCTTCGCGTCGCGAAGGCCCCGCAGCCGCGCGAGGTGCCCGCGGCGGAGCCGCCGATCGCTCCCCCGGCGCCGGCCGCTCCCGCGCCTCCGACACAGGTTGCGGAGCGGCGCGCGGCGGCACCCGCGCCGGCGGCTCCCGAGCCCGCGCGCGACCCGGAGTTCGACTCGCTTCCGGCCGACGACCTCGCGGCCGGGATGGACCTCGACACCGCGAAGGATCTCCCGGTGATCGCGAATCTCGAGCTGCTCGAGCGGCTCGTGGCGATGGAGGAGGATCGCGGCTGATGGACCGGCGTCGCCGCACGCTCGCCGCCCTCGGCGCGGCACTCGCGCTCGAGCTCGCGCTCGCGCCGGCCGCGGCGCGCGCGATCGAGCCCGCGGACGAGAAGACGCCGGCCGGCGCCGAGCAGCCGCCCGCGCCCGGCGCGACGCCCGATCGCGCGACGCTCCGGCAGCGCTGGCAGAATGCGACGCCCGAGGAGCGCGCCCAGATGCGCGAGCGGATGCGCGAGCGCTGGCAGAACGCGACCCCCGAGCAGCGTGAGCGGATCCGCGAGCGCGTGCGCGAGCGCCTGCAGAACGCGACGCCGGAGCAGCGTCAGCGCATCCTGCGCCGGCTCCGCCTCGGCGCGGGTCCCGTTCCGCCCGAGGAGCTCCAGGCGCTGCGGCGCGACTTCGGGAACGCGTCGCCGGACGAGATGAGGAACCTGCGCGCTCGGATCGTTCAGCTCCCGCCCGAGGAGCGGCGCGCGCTGCGCCAGCGCATCGCGCACTACCGCTCGCTCTCGCCGGCCGACCAGCAGGCGCTGCGGGACCGGCTCGCACAGCTCCGCTCGCTGCCCGCGCCGGAGCAGGACGCGATCCGGCAGAACGCGGCGCGCTTCCGCGCGATGCCGCCGGCCGAGCAGGAGCGCCTGCGGAGCGCCTGGCAGCGGCTCCAGGCGATGCCGGAGGCGGAGCGCCAGAAGATCGTCGATCAGCTGCTCGCGGAGCCGCAGCCCGCGAACTAGCAGGCGGGGTCGCGGAGATCGCCTCGGTGAGGGGCACGTGAATCTCCGTCGACACGCTGCAGGAGAACGCCGCGCCGCGACGGTCGTGCTGATCCCATCGCAAGTCCTCGCCGACCAGCGGGTCCCCGCTGGCGCAGGGCCGCGGTGTGCCCCGCCGCCGCTCGACAGGCAGCCGGGTCGAGAACGACGCGCACGAGGCGCGCCTGGCGGACAGGCCCAGCGCCTCAATCCCGCGCACAAGGGCTGGCAATTCGACATAACGACCGCTCTCGGACATTCGTATCCCCGCTCGAATGTCCTATCCGCGATCGTCCTTACCACCACTCGGGAGCTCGGAGGTTCCAGTCCATCGCCGTCTCGTTCTGCTTCTCGAGTGACAGGCGCTCGTACGCCGAATACTCCTCGGGGCCACCCACGTACAGACACTTGCAATTGTCGGGATCGGCGTAGCTGTAGACGAAGTGGTCGTCCTGCGCGTGCGAGACGAGCTTTCGAGGCGGCATCGCCTTCAGATTCTCCAGCTTCGCCGGCGTATCGGCGGGCTCGGCGCGAAAGCCCGCGGCCGCGAGCAGCTGCTCTGTGCTCTGCGCTTCGCTTCGATTCACCGTCGCGCACCCGGCGAGGAGCACTGCGGCGGCGAGGAGGAGCGCTCCGATCCACGTGGTTTCTCTCATCGTCGTTCTCCCTGGCCCGACAGGGAGCAAGAACGATGCCCGAGACCGGACCCGCGCGGCTCGTGTACCTCGCTCCATGAGCGATTCCGGCCCCGAGCAGGACGCACATTCTGCTTTGTGCAATCGAGGCGGCGACGGTCCGACACCGTGGTATCAACTGGGCAGTGGCGGCGAAGATCGCGAGCTGGAGCACGCGAAGCGCTTGGATCCGGGAGGTGCTCCGCTCGGGAATCCTGGCCGGGCTCGCCATGGTTCCGTTCGCCGCGCTCTTCCGGGCGCGTGGGCTTCGCGTCAACGAGTATGGACGCAAGACGCTCGAGCTCGTCGTGGGCCGCGTCGCCGAGCCCGCGCACACCGTGCTGACGTTCGTCCAGCACCTCGTCATCAGCTGCGTGGTCGCTGTGCCGATTCTGCTGCTGCTGGCGCGGGTTCCGCGGCGGCGCGATCGCATCGGGATCGCCGTCGCCTACGGCGCGCTCTTCTACGTGATCGTGAACTCGCTGCTGCTCCCCTTCGCCTTCGGCGATCCGACGCCGTGGCAGCTCGGCTTCGCGACGATCTATCCGAGCCTCTTCATCCACCTCGTCTACGGATTCGTGATCGGGTGGGTGGCGCGGCCGCCGCCGCGTGCGTAGGCCGCTCTGCTCCGGAGCAGCCGCGAGCCGCTCCTCGGGGCGAGGCCGAGTACTTCGGCCCGGACGCTTCGCTCGGATCCTTCTCGGTGTGCCGTAGATCGCGTCGAGCCCGCGGACCACGAGGCCCTTCTCCTCGGCGCGCACGATCGCGGCGACCGTGATGCCGAAGGGATTCGGCCGGTCCTTGGCGCGCTGCGCGAAGATGCCGAGCAGCGGCATGTCGTCGCGTCCGCGCGGACGCGCACAAGGGCTGGCGATTTGACATAACGACCGCTCTCGGACATTCGTATCCCGCTTGAATGTCCTATCCGCTCGACCCCGCTACGATCCGCATCGGCGAGCGCGTGCGCGCTTGCTTCGAGCTGCTCGGCGGCGACGTCCGGGTGCCGCGCTGGCTGCGCGACGCGTGAGCGCGTTGGCCGGATGAGCGCTCCCGCCGGCGCGCCGGATGCCTTCCTCTCGCGCCGCGCCTGGGCCGTCGCGCTGCTGGCCGCCGTGGCGCTGACGGGACTCGATGCGCTGAAGCCGCTGGTGGTCGACGATCCCGTCTACGTCGCCTACGCGCGCCAGATCGCGTCGCATCCGCTCGATCCCTACGGCTTCGAGATCTTCTGGTACGACGCGCCCGAGCCGGCCATGCGCATCGGCACCGTGCCCGCCGTGCTCCCGTACTGGCTCGGCGCGGCGATCGCGCTGTGCGGCGAGCACCCGGTCGCCTGGAAGCTCTCGCTGCTGCCCTTCGCGCTCGCGCTGACCAGCGCGCTCGCCTTCCTGCTCGACCGCTTCGCCCGGCCCTTCGCGACGCCGCTGCTGTTCGTGCTGGCGCTCGGCCCGGCCGTGCTGCCCGGTTTCAACCTGATGCTCGACGTGCCGGCGGTCGCGCTCGGGCTGCAGGGCTTCGCGCTCTTCCTGCGCGGCGGCGAGGGCGGCGGGCGCACGGGCGCCACCGTCGCCTCGGGTCTCGCGCTCGCGCTGGCGATGCAGACGAAATACTCGGCGGTGGTCTACGCGGCGCTGGTGGGAGCGGCGGCGCTGCTCTCGAGGCGACGTCGCGATGGACTGCTCGCGCTCGCGCTGGCGGCCGCCGTGTTCGTCGGCTGGGAGGCGCTGCTGGTCGCGCGCTATGGGCAGTCGCACTTCCTGGCCGGCATCGAGCGACTGCAGGCGCGCGACAACCTCGAGTGGCTCTCGCGCGCCGACGCGCGCACGCCGGGGACGTCCGCGCTCTACTGGATTCTCAGCCTGCTCACGCTGCTCGGCGGAACGGCCGGCGCTGCGGGCCTGCTCGGGGCGGTCGGCCTCGGCGCGCGACGCCGGTCGGTGACGGGGGCCGCGCTGGCCGCCGCGGCGGCCTTCGCCGCGATCCCGTTCCTGCCTCAGCCGCCGGCCTTCCAGACCGACGCCTTCTTCGCGAAGTTCGCCGCGATCAATCCGTCCGTGCTGCTGCTGCTGCCGCTCGGGCTCGCCGTGGCGCTCGTTCTGCTGCTCGCCGCGCGGCGCGCGCTGCGCGGCGACGGCGCGGAGCTCGCACGAGGCCGCCTGCTGGTCGCCTGGCTGGCGATCGAGCTGGCCGGCTTCTTCCTGATCTCGCCCTACCCCGTCGTGCGCCGCGTGATCGGCCTCGGCATCGCCGCCGCGCTGCTCGGTGCGCAGCTCGCCAGCCGGCGCGCGGCCGAGCCCGACGTGCGCGCGGGGCTGCGCGTCGCGACGGCCTTCGGCCTGGCGCTGGCCGCGCTCTACTTCGGCGCCGACCTCGCGGACGCTCGCTCGCGCCGCGCGCTGCTCGAAGCCGTGTTGGAGCGCCTGCCGCCGGAGTCGGCCGGCCGCCGCTGGTACACCGGCCACTGGGAGGCGCAGTACTACCTGGAGCGCGCCGGGCTGCGACCCGCGATCGTGTCGAGCTCCCGCTTGCAGCCGGGCGACTGGCTGGTGCTGTTCGAGGGCGTCGACCGGCCGCAGAGCTGGTTCCCGGCCGACCATCTGCGCCGCGTCGATCAGCTCGTGGCCCGCAGCGCCTGGCCCTGGTCGACCATGCCCCGCTACTACGGCAGCCCGGTGCCGCTGCGCCGTCAGCCGCCGCACCAGGCGGTGGCGCGCCTCTATCAGGTCACCCAGGAGGTGGAGCCGCAGCCGCGCGTCAGCCCCGCTCCTCGAGGTGGCGCGTCTGCACGGCCATCAGCCGGATGGTGATGCGGCGCGGCAGCAGGCAGCGCATCAGCTGCGAGGCGAAGCGGTCGAAGCGGAGAGAGGTCGTGATGTAAAATTCCGCGGACGCTGCGCCGGGCGACCCGAGCGCGCCTGCGTAGTCGTTCCGAGCACGGTGATACGCGTCTCCGTCACGAGACGGTCCACACCGGCGCTGGTCACGGAGACCGCGTCGCGCCTTCTGGCGCTGCTTCAGCTCGGATTTCGTAAGCGCTCATCGTGCCGATGCGGTGCACGAGGCGCAGGGCCGGATCGTCGCCGAGCGTCGCGAGGTAGAAGGGTCGCAGCAAGCGCAGGCCGCTCAGGTCGGGGAGGTGGTGGACGAGGATGGTCGTGAAGCCGAGCTCGCGCAGCCGGCGAAGCGCTCCCGGATCGGGCAGGCGATCCGCGAGCTCCTTCAGCTCCTCGCGCACGCGGGGCATGGCCGAGCCATAGCAGGCGGAGGTCCGGCGTCGGTGCCAGCCGGTGAGCAGGACGCGACCCGGGGCCGTGAAGCCGGAGCGCTCTCCGAAGACGTCGAAGGGAACCTCGAAGAGCGGCCCGCGGTTCCCGCGCCGGGCGAGCTCCTCGAAGAATGCGATCGAATCCTCGGCCGGCCGGATGCGCGGAAGAATCCAGCGCCCGCTCCATGGCGGCGCGCCGAAGCTGGCCAGGAACGTCAGTGCGACGAGCGCGCAGGCGGCCGGCGCCGCGCGGCGTCCGGCGCGCTCGAGCAACCAGGCCGCGCCCGCGCCGGCGAGCAGGCATGCGACCAGGAGTACGCCGACCGAGAGCCGCTCGACCACGCGCACGGAGCTCAAGCCGGGGAGCACCCGCGCCAGCGCCGCGTGCGGATCGAAGGCGGTCTCGAAGCCGATGCGTGAGAGTTGCGCCGCAGTGTCGGGGCCCGCTGCGACGAACAGCAGCGCGAGCGCACCGAGGCCGAGCGCCGCGCGCGGATCGCCGCCGGCTCCGGGCAGCGCCACCGCGGCCGGCGCCAGCGCGCCGAGCAGCGCGAGCCCGAGGAGGACCCAGCCGAAGAACAGGCTGCCCCCCGGCGCGTACGAGCTCCATGGCGCGAAGATGAAGCCCCCGGAGTAGCTCCGCAGCGTGCCTTCGGCGAGCGCGTCGAGGTAGGGACCGAGCACGAGCACCGCCGCGAGCGCGGCGACGGCGAGCGGCAGCGCGATCTGCGCGGGCGATGCTCGGCGCGGCGCGCGGCGAAGGAGCAGCCATGCCGCGAATGGCAGCGCGAGCAGCGCCGCCGCGACCAACGGGTAGTAGTCGGTCGCGATCTGCAGCGAGATCGCGGCCGTGAGCGCGAGAGCGTCGCGCCAACGCCCTTCGCGGAAGAGCCGCTCCGCAAAGTAGAGCGACAAGGCCGTGAAGGAGATGTCCCAGACACTCGGGTGGGTCATGTGGCCGAGGCGAATCGGGTGGAACGCGAAGAGCAGCGCCGCGACGAGACCCGCGGCCGAGCGCCGCGTCCAGCGCCAGACCAGCAGGTACATCGCGAGCGCAGCCACGGCGCTCTGGAGCGTCAGCGCGGTGTTGTAGATCAGGATCGGATCCGAGGTCACGAGTGCGGCGGGGATGCCGAACGCGCCGAGCGCGATCATGGGGATGCCGACGGTCAGGCTCCGCCGCATCGGCGCGCAGGGCTCGGCGTCGAAGAGCGCGAACGGCGCAGAGACGAGTGTCGTTGCGTTGCGGCCGACGAGCCAGGCCTCGTAGACGACGTCGCCTTCGACAATCGCGTCGGGGAGCACTGGCTGGTGGTCGACCGGGACGACGTCGGCTGCGCCGGCTCGCCACACTTCTCCGTGCGCGAAGGCGACCGCGATCGCGAGCAGGCCAATGACCCCGACGGCGGGTGCGGCTCGAACCCAGAGCTTCCGCGCGCCGTGGCCCTCGGTTTCGCATGCGACGGAGGCCGCGCGCTGCTGCTTCACTTCGCTCCTCCTGGAGTCGGCACCACCGTCGGCGTCTCGGACTCGATCTCGAAGGCGTCCATGGCTTCGGTCTCGCGCAGCGAACGCCGCGCGCTCTACGCGGCGCTCGCGCGCCCGAGCCCGCGCGTCTTCTCCTTCCTCGACGTGGAGTTCGTCCGCTCATAGCCTCGCGAGCTTCACGGCGCGCACCGCGAGGAACGTCATGCGCAGCAGCTCGAAGCCGTGGCGGAAGCGGTGGATCTGCGTCGTGCCGAAGCGGCGCTCGCGGTAGCGGATCGGCACGTCGACGATGCCGAGCCCGAGCAGCGCCGCCGGGAAGAGCAACTCGAAATCGCCGAAGGGGTCGCGCTCGCCGAACGTCTCGCGCCAGCGCCGGAAGCGCGCGTAATCGTGGCGCGCGAAGAGCTTGGTGCCGCACAGCACGTCGCTGAGCGGCGCCCCGATGATCCACGAGAGCACCTTGGCGAAGAACAGGTTGCCGAGCAGGTTGAGGCCGCGCATCGCACGGTCCTCCATCGGGTAGACGAGGCGGCTGCCGTTGACGAAGTCCGCGTGGCCGTGACACCAGGCCTGGTAGAAGCGCGGCAGCATCTCGGGGGGCACGGTGAGGTCCGCGTCGAGGATGGCGCACAGCTCGCCCGAGGCGCGCTCGAGCCCGAGCCGCACGGCATCCGCCTTGCCGATGCCGCTCTGCTGGTAGGAGCGGCACTCGAAGCGCTGCGCGTACTTCGCGCACACGCGCTGGATCTCCTGCCAGGTGGCGTCCTGCGAGTGGCCCTCGACGAAGATCACCTCGACCTTCGCCCCCTCGATCGCCGGCAGGCGCGCGAGCGCGGGCTCGATGTTGCCCTCCTCGTTGCGCGCGGGGATCACCACGGAGAGCGAGGGATGCTCGCCGCCGCCGACCACGCGGCGCAGGAACACGATGTCGATCGCCGCGAAGTTCCGCGCGAAGGGAAGGAGCGAGACGAGCTTGCAGAGCCAGGTTCCGAGGCCGAGCAGGCGGAAGGGGAACCAGGCCGCAGGTCGCTCGCGCACGACCTCGAAGCCGGAGAGCCGCGCGATGTTGACGAGCGCGCTGCGCGTCACGAACGAGGTCGGCGTCTCCGCCTCGCTGAGCCCGAGCCGGCGCGCGAGCCGGAAGACACCGCCGAGATACGGGTTGAAGCAGACGGCGAGCAAGCGCGTCGTGCGCGAGAGCCTCGGCGCGAGCTCCATCAGCATGCCCTGGATGTCGTAGTCATAGTTGAAGTTCGCGTAGAGCAGCACCGCAGAGCGCTCCTCGCGCTCGTCCGAGAGATCGGGGAACGGCTCGCCCTGCGCGAGGCGCTGCTTGCGCGGGCACTCGATCTGCTCGAGCAGCTCGCCGCGGTCCGACGCGTGCGGGAGCCACTGGATCAGCCGATCGTAGTAGCGTGTCGCGCAGGAGATCTCGGCGGCGATCTGACGGATCAGATGGCGTGTTGATACCTTCCAGCGCATCGCGGCGGGCAGGAGCATAAGGCGGGGCTTGGCGCAGCGGAACCCGAGCAGCGGCGAGATCGCGCGAGCCTCACGAAGCACGCACCTGCTGGGCGCGTCCCTGCTCTGCGTCGCCCTGCTCGGCTTCTCGGCCTGGTACAGCCGGCAGGCGCCGTCCGGCACGTGGGTCAACCGGATCTTCGGCGCGCCGGCCTGGTACGAGTTCGATCCCGCGAGCTTCTACGCGGCGGCAGCGCACGATCTCCGCATCGGCGAGCCTCCGCAGTTCATCGGGCACCCGGGCACGCCGCTGGTGGTGCTCCTCGCCGGCGTGCAGCGCGCGCTGTTCGCGCTCGAAGGCGGCTCGCAGCTCTCTTTCACGCAGTACATCCTGCGCAACTTGGCGACCGTCTACCTCGCCTCCAAGCTGCTGATGACGGTGCTCCAACTCGTCTCTTTCGCGGCGCTCTTCGCGTTCGCGCGCAGGCTCCTGCGCGACGAGGTCGCCGCGTGGTGGGCCGTGCTCGGCTACGCGACCTCGCTACCGGTCTTCTACTACGCGTCGCGCATCTCGGTCGAGCCGCTGATGATGGCGTGCTTCTTCGGGGCCTTCCTCGCCCTGTGGCGCTACGAGGATCTCGCGCGCGAGCCTCGCGAGGGCCGCGCGCTCCTCTACGCGGGACTCGCCTCGGCCGCTGCCACGACCGGCGCGGTGACGAAGCTCAACTTCCTGGCTCCGCTGCCCGGCCTGCTGCTGATCGTGGCGGCTGTCGGACCGCGGGGCGACGGCTCGGCCCCGATCGCGCTGCGCGCGCGCTTGCGCGCGATGTTCGTGATCGCTCTGGTCGGAGCCGCCGTGCTGGGGTTCTGGTCGCAATGGATCGACTGGCCGCGTTTCTTCCGGGGCTGGTCGAGCATCGTGGCGTCCTGGTCCGCGCGGAAGACGACGAGTTGGAAGCTGCTGCCGGCGCCGACACCGGCCGGTGCCCTGCCGCTCTGCGAGCTGGCCTTCGTCTCGGTCGGGGTCGTCGGGGTGCTCCGGCTGCTGCGCCGGCCGGGTGAGCCGCGCCTGCGGCTCCTCTGGCTCTCGGCCTATGCGGGATTCGGGCTGGCCGTCTTCGCGTCGCGCGTCTCGCTCGAGCGGAGCTTCCTGCCCTTCCACTACTTCGTGCTCACGAGCGGCGTGCTCGCGGTCGGCTTCGGGGACGTGAGCGCCCTCTTGATGCGGCGCTTCGCGGGCAGCGTGCCGCGCGCGGTGCTCCTGGGCGGCCTGTGGATCGCCGCGATCCACGGCCTCGCGCTCGTCGTGGTGGTCGATTCGCGCCGGCGCGACGCCGCCGAGTACGCGACCAACGGCGCCTTCTTCGATCTGCTCGCGCGACTCGGGCCGGAAGAGCGCCTCGGCGCCCGCGCGGAGCTGCTGGGGGGAACCGCGTTCCGGGTCGGGTTCGTGACGCTGTTCGCGAGCCTGGCGGGCGCGCCCGATGCGCCCGCCGGGACTGCGACACTGCGCCCGGAGCTCGAGGCGCTCGTGGTTCCGATCCGTGCAGGCGAGGAGGGAAAGGAGCGGCCGCTCTTCGTGCCCGCGTTCGGAACGGAGCTCTTCGTGGTCGGCGCCGGCACGCAGCGCCGCTAGAAGCTCTGCACGGAGCGAAAGTCCGGCCGCGAGGGGTCGTAGACGAAGCGATCCGACACCGCTCAGCCTCCGGTGCCGCGGAGGCCGCGCCGGACGGGCCATGCTATCACCGGGCGGCGACGCGCGGCGCGCGTCTAGGCAGCGAGGCGGGATGTCCGAGGCGGATGCGCCGACGCGGCCGGTGCCTGCCGGCGACGAGGCCACGAATGCCGCCCGCCCGCCGCGCCTCGAGGCGCTCGCGCGACTCGCGCCGGCCGCAGTGTTCGCCCTCGCCATCGCGCTCGCGCACGGCGAGATCTTCGCCTCGGGCGCCGAGCGCTTCGCGCCGATCGGCCCGCCCCTCGAGCAGGAGGTGGGACGGGGCTTCGGCGTCGCCGACGTGACCTACGAAGCGTGGCTCGTCGCGCGGCACGCGCGAACGTTGCTGTCGCGGCCATGGCGCGTCTTCGACACCGAGCACTGTGCGCCGGACGAGCGTACCCTCACGTACGGTGTCCCACTGATCGGCCTCGGCATCCTCGCGATGCCCGCCGCGCTCGTGAGCCACGAGCCACTCTTGGTCTACAACTGCGCGCTCCTCGCGTGGAGCGCGCTCGCGGCCACGGCCATGTACCTGCTCGCGACGGGGTGGACCGGACGGCGCGCCGCCGGCATCGGAGCAGCACTCTTCTTCGCGTTCCACCCGATCCGGCTCGATCACATCCTGCATCCCGCCGAGTGGGACATCGCCTGGACCGCCCTCGCGCTCCACTTCGCCGATCGCCTCTTCACGCGCGGCCGCTGGCGCGATGCGCTCGGGCTCGGCCTCTCCGGCGCGATGCAGGTGGCGACGAGCTTCTACACGCTGCTGGCGGCCTCGCTGCTGGCCGCGCCGATCGGGCTCTGGCTCTGGCTCCGCCGCGCGCCGAGGCGGGCGACGCCCGCGGAGCTCGCTCTGTCTCTTTTCTGTGTTGCTTTGGCCGCAGTGCTCGTGCTCGGTCCCTACGCGGTGGCGCGCGACAGTGCGCGGATCGGCGGGCGCAGCGAGTTCCTCTTCGCCTCGTGGCAGGGCTACGCGCCGGGCGGACCCCTCTTCCCGGGCTTCGCGCTCGCGCTCGCGGCGCTCGCGGGGCTCGCAACGCCTCGGTCCCTCGCACTGCCGCGCGCGGCAGCAGACCCTCGGCTCCCGCTCTGCGCCGGCGCGGCGCTCGTAGCATTCGTGGCGGCGGGACCGTGGACCGCGATCTCCCTCCAGCACCTCGGCCTGCCGGTCCCAGACTTCGATCCCTATGCGTGGCTCTCCACGCTGCCGGGCCTCGACTCGATCCGCGTGATCGCGCGACTCGGCACGGGCCCGCACCTCGTGGCGTGCGTGCTCGCGGGGATGGGCATCGCGGCGGCGCAGAACGCCGCGCGGGGACACGCGGGCGCGGTCGGGGCGGCACTCGTGGCGGTGATCTTCGCGTGCGTCGTCGGGGTCGGGCCGCGGCGCTGGTCGCTCAGCGAGCTGCGACCGCCTGCTGAGTCGATCGACTTCTTCGCGGAGCTCGCGCAGCTCGGAAGCGCGGGTCCTCTCCTCGAGTTGCCGCTCGATTTCGTGGGCGGCGCATCGACCAACCTCGGCGCGTCACGCATCCTACTCGAGTCCTGGCACGGCCGTCGCACTTCCGCCTGCTTCGGCTCCTTCGCCCCACCCGGTCGCGATCAGCTCCAGCAGCTCGCCCTGCGGCTCCCGGACCGCGAGGCCGTCCGCGCGCTGCGCGCGCAGGGCTTCACCACCGTGGTGTTGCACCACCCGAATGGCCTCGCCGCCGCGCTGCCGCAGCTCCGGCCCTTCGAGCGGGCCCGCGCCGAGAGCGAGCCGGTGCTGCGCCTCCTCCAGCACGGCGCATCGATGAGCGCCTACGAGCTCGTCGCAGCTCCGGCGGGAACCGCGCCGTGAGGCTCGCCCTGACGGTGGGCTTAACGAGGTGAAGGTGTTCCGCACGCGACGCAACCCGATCCCTGCTCCTCGAATGCCCTAATCCCTTTTTCTGGGCTCCACATGACACGACTTGTCGTCGCGCGGTTTTCCGTCTTGCGGGAGGATGCAAGTCATCGTGAGAGGGACGCCGAAGGCTGGAGCCGACGAGGGGTGCCAGCTCCAGGTCCAGCTGCAGATCTCGGTGCCAGGGTCCCCAGGCTGACAGGCAGGCGCGGTGCCCGTCAGCATCGTGAGCGCGTTCTTCGTGCGGCACTGTTCGACCTCGGCTGTGAGCCGGTCCTGCTCTTGTTGGGCAGCGCCGGCTCGAAGTGATTCGACACGAGGCGTCCAACCGTGCCCCGCCATGCAGGACCGGAACTCCGTCATCGCTCGAGTCGCCGCGGGGACACCGCCACCGAGGAACACGTCGGCTTGTCCCTGATGAAGGATCTGCTCACAGAGGGCTTGCGCTTGCTCGAAGGGAGCGACGTTCGCTCCCGGGATCGGGACCCAATTCGTCGTCGGCGTCTGCTGCGGCGAGCTGGAAGCGCAGCCGACGAGAACGAGGAGAATGGTTGCTCGCGCCCAGGTGTTCGAACGACCCTTTGCGGACATTCCTCATCCTGCTTGAGTGTCCCATCCGCCTCCCGCGTAGACGACGCGGCCGGCGGTGATCGGAGCACCCGCGGTCGAGGTGAGTCGTAGCCCGTAGTAGACGGCCTTCGAGACGGGCGTGCCGTCGACGAAGCAGGTGCGCTGCGCGGCGAAGCGGCTCGTGA
>DATKND010000094.1:0-3650 GCA_035541475.1 Myxococcota bacterium
CAGCGGTGCGCCTCCGCCTGCAGGAGCCGCAGCCGGCCCAGCTCCTCGCCGTGCGCGCCGCAGCCGATGCCGCGCTCGGCGCGGCTCACGGTCGCCTCGAAGTCGTTGCCCTCGAGGGCCTGCGCGGCCGCGCGCTCGAACCACCGTGCGGCCTTGGTCCTGTCGCCGCCGCGCTCCCAGTGCTCGGCGAGGACGACGGCCGACGTCTCGCCTCGCTCCTCGAGCCACGCCGCGGCGAGCGCGTGGCCCGCGTGACGATCGCGCTCGGTGAGCATCGCGTAGGCCGCCTCGCGGACGATCTCGTGACGGAACGCGTACTCCACCTCGTTCGAGAACGAGGACGTCGGCCGCCGCGAGACCAGCTCGCGCGCGTTCAGGCGCTCCAGGACCTCGTCGGCATCGCGGCTCCCGGCGCCGTCGAGCAACGCGGCCGCCCCGCCGCGCCAGAAGGTGCGCCCGAAGACGCTCGCACACCGGAGCAGCCGCCGCTCGTCGGGGCCGAGCTTCTCGAGGCGCGCCTGCACCATCGCGAGCACGCTCTCGGGGAGCGCGTCGCCCGCGTCGGTGGACGCCGCGCGCACGAGCTCCTCGAGGAAGAACGCGTTGCCGGCCGCCCTGTCGACGATGCGGTCTACCGTGTCCTGCGCCACGTCGTCTCCGAGGGCGTGACGCACGAGCGTCTCGCTCGCGCGCTTGCCCAGCGGGGCGAGTCGTACCTCCTGCAGGTTGCGCTCCTGCCACAGTTTCGGGAAGACGTCGTGCACCTCGGGCCGGGCCAGCGCGAGCACCGTGAGGGGTGCGTCCTCGAGCGCCAGGGCGGCGTCGAAGAAGCGCACGCTCGGTACGTCGCCCCAGTGCAGGTCCTCGAGGACGACCATCACCGGGTGCGCCCCGCACTCGGCCGCGAGGAACGTCTCCCACGCTCGCTTGAGCTGATCGCCCATGAGCAGGGAGTTCTGCCGGGCGACGCGCAGCTCGACGCTCTCCTCTTCCGTCGGCACGCCGAGCAGCTCGCCGAGGAAGGCCGTGACGCGATCGCGGTCGCTGCGCCCGACGTGGCGCGAGACGCGTGCGCGCAGCTTGCGGCGACGGTCGGCCGCAGGCTCGCCCTCCACCAGGCCGACCGCCGCGCGCAGCACCTGGGCAAGCATGCCGAAAGGCGCGCCGGCGCTCATCGGGTCGCCGCGGGCCGTCCAGACCTGCACCGCCTGGTCGGCGATCCTCACCTCGCGGACGATCTCGTGGCGCAGGCGCGACTTGCCGATGCCGGCGGCGCCCGTGACGAGCACGGCCCGCGGCGCGCGTTCCTCGCGGCTCTCGGCGTGCACCGCGCGCACGCCGGCGAGCTCGCGCTCGCGGCCCACGCACGGCACGGGCTTGCCGAGCAGCTGCCGCGTCGCCTCGGTGGGCTCGCGTTCGCCGCGCAGCGCGAGCACGTGCGAGTCCGGCGTGCCGGCGAGATCGAAGCGCGCGTCCAGCAACGCCGCCGTCACTTCGTCCACGAGCACCGGCGCGTCGCTGCCTTGGCGCTCGCGCGCGGCGTGCGCGAGCTTCGCAGCGCGGTCGATGACCTCGCCGACCGGCGCGCCCTGCGTGCGCTCGGCCCGTCCGGTCGCGAGGACGACGTGGCCCTCGGGGACCGCCTCGCGCAAGGCGAGCGCGCAGCGTGCGGCTTGCGTCGCCTGATCGGTGGCGCTGCCGTACCCCGCGAGCACCGCGACGAGCGACCCGTCGGCGAGCCACTCGATGTCTCCACCGAAGCGGGCGACGGCGCTGGACACGCGCGCGGGAGCAGCCTCGGGGTCATCGACCCGCGTCGGCGCGTCGGTGTCGTGCGATACCGCCGTGGTGCCCGGCACGACCACGAGGCTCACGAAGCGCTGCTCGCCCTCGCCGAGCGCCGCCGGGCGAAAGCCCGCGCCGCCGTCGCGAGCGGCGCCGGGGTCGAGGCGCTCGAGCTCCTCGAGCAGGGCCGCTCCGTCGTTCGGTCGCCCGGCCGGCTCCTTCGAGAGCATGCGTGCGACGAGCTCGTCGATCTCGCTGGGGACCGCGGGCGCGAGCTCGCGCAGCCGCGGCGTCGGCTCGAGCAGGATCTTCGCGAGCACCGACAGCGCGTCGTCTCCCTCGAAGGGCAACCTCCCCGTGAGGCACCGGAAGAGAACGCAGCCGAGCGCGTAGACGTCGGCGCGCGGGTCGATCTCCCGGAGGGCGCGCGCCTGCTCGGGCGCCATGTAGCCGGGCGTGCCGAGGACGCCGCCGGGGCGGGTCACGTCGGTCGCGAGAGGGGCGAAGCGCGCGATGCCGAAGTCGATGATCTTGGCGTGGTCGACCTCGCCGCCGACGAGCAGCACGTTGCTCGGCTTGACGTCTCGATGGACGACGCCCGCCTCGTGCGCCGACGCGAGCGCCGACGCCAGCCGCCGCGTGAGCACCAGCGTTTCCTGGACCGAGAGGGGGCCGCGTGCGAGACGCGCGGCCAGCGTCTCGCCCTCGAGCCACTCCATCGCGAGATAGGGCTCGCCGCGCGCGGTCGTGCCGAAGGCGACGAACCGGACGACGCCCGGGTGGCGAATCTGCGCAAGGAGGCGCGCCTCGCGCGCGAACCGCTCCAGCGCGCGGCTGCGTGCGCCCTCGGAGCCCTGCGCATCGAGCACCTTGAGCGCGACGACCTCGTTCGTCTCGGCGTCGAACGCGCGAAAGACGCGCCCCATGCCCCCCGCCGCGGCGAGGCGTTCGACGACGAAGCGGTCGGCCCCCTGGGCGAGCACGACCACAGGGTATCAAGTCAGGTGCGTTTGCGCGGTCGCGGCAGGCCGTAGGCGTCGAGACGGTAGACCAGCGTGCGGCGCGAGATGCCGAGCACCTTGGCCGCCTCCTTCTGGTTGCCGCCGCAGCGGTCGAGCGCATCGATGATCCGCTGCTTCTCGTCGTCCGCGGCGCTCGCCACCGCGGAGCGCGACGACGGCGGCGGCGCGGGGTCGCGCGGGGGCGCGGCGGTGGGTCCGAGCATCACGTGGTCCGGCCCGATGGCCTCGCCCTGGCAGAGGAGCACGGCGCGCTCGATGACGTTGCGCAGCTCGCGGACGTTGCCCGGCCACGTGTGCGCCTCGAGCTTCGCGATGGCGGCCGGCGAGAGCACCGGCTCGGCGCGCCCGGCCTTCTTGCTCGCGTCGCGCAGGAAGGCCCGAGCGAGCGCACGGATCTCCGCCTTGCGCTCGCGCAGCGGCGGCACGTGGATCGAGATGCCGTTGAGCCGGTAGTAGAGGTCCTGCCGGAACGTGCCGCTGGCCACGATGGCATCGAGGTCGCGGTTGGTCGCCGACAGGAAGCGCACGTCGATGGGACGTGGCTTGAGGCTGCCGAGGCGGGACACCTCGCCGCTCTCGAGCACGCGAAGCAGCTTGGCTTGCGTCGCCAGTGGCAGCTCGCCCACCTCGTCGAGGAACACCGTGCCGCCGTGCGCCGCCTCGAGCAGACCCGGCTTGGGAGAGACGGCGCCTGTGAAGGCACCGCGCTCGTAGCCGAAAAGCTCGCTCTCGAGCAGATTGTCCGGCAGCGCGGCGCAGTTGAGCCGCACGAACGGACCGCGGGCGCGCGGGCTCTTGCGGTGGATCATCTCGGCGAGCACCTCTTTGCCGGCGCCCGTCTCG
>DATKND010000095.1:0-2617 GCA_035541475.1 Myxococcota bacterium
CGTGCCGTGCGGCCCGATCAACAGGCTCGACGCCGTGTTCGCCGATCCGCAGGTTGTCGCGCGCGGGATGCGCTTCGATCTTCCGCACGCCCTCGCGGGGGCGGTGCCGCAAGTCGCCACACCTGTGCGCATGTCGGGCACGCCGCTCGCGCCCGAGCGTCCGCCGCCGCTCCTCGGCGAGCACACGTTGCTCGTGCTGCGCGATCGCCTGCAGCTGAGCGAAGCGGCGATCCGCGAGCTCGCGGACGACGGCGTCGTAGGACTGCGATGAGCGCGGGGACCCCCGTGACGGCCTTCGACCGTAAGCCGGTCTTCTGGATCGCCTACGTCATCCTCTCCGCCGTCTCGCTCGCGGCCGCGCTGCGCCTCGCGCCGATCGCGATCCCCATCGTGCACCTCGACATCACGATGCCGCGCGAGGCCGCGGTCGGTCAGGCGCGGGGCCTCGCGGCGAAATACGGTCTGGCGCCCGCGGACGCTCGCGCCGCCGCGGTGTTCAGCCAGGACGAGCAGACGCAGAACTACGTCGAGCTCGAGGGCGGCGGAAAGGCGGCGTTCGCCGACCTCGTCGCGGGCAAGGCGTACGCGCCCTACTGGTGGGACGTTCGCCTGTTCAAGCCCGGCGTGCTCGAGGAGACGACGGTCCGCTTCCGTCCCGACGGCGGGCGCTACGGTTTTTCGCGCACGATCGCCGAGACCTACGTGCGCGACGAGGCGACCAAGGCGCTCGCACCGGAGGCGGCGCTCTCGATCGCCCGATCGCGGGCGCACGACGACTGGGACGTCGACTTCGCGCCGTATCGCCTGCTCGACCAGTCGCAGCAGACGCGTCCGTCGGGCCGTGTCGACCACCGCTTCGTGTTCGAGCGCGAAGGCGCGCTCGGCGAGGCGCGCATCCGGCTCTCGCTCACGGTGAGCGGCGACGAGCTCACCGAAGTGGAGCCGTTCGTCTACGTCCCGGAGAGCTTCACCCGCCGCTTCGAGGAGATGCGCAGCGCGAACGATGCCATCGCCTTCGTCGCGTCGATCGCCGCCGGCGTGCTGTGGGGCCTCGTCGGAACCATCCTCGGCACGCTCTGGCTCCTGCGCACGCATCACCTGCTGGTGCGGCAGCCGCTGTGCGCCGGGTTCGCCGTCGGCGCGCTGATCGCGGCAGCCTCGCTCGCCAACGCGCCGGCGGCTTGGTTCACGTTCTCCACCACGCAGGACGCGTCGACGTTCTGGATCCGCGAGATCGGACTCGCGCTCGCGGCGCTGGTCGGCGCCGGCCTCCTTCTCGGGCTCATCTTCATGGCGGCGGAGGGCCTGACCCGCCGCGCCTTCGGTCACCAGCCGCAGCTGTGGCACGTGTGGTCGCGCGCTGCCGCGGGCACGCGCGAGATCGCGGGGCGAACCTTCGGCGGCTATCTGTTCGTGCCGATCGAGCTCGGGCTCGTCGCAGCGTTCTACGCGCTTACCAACCGCTACCTCGGATGGTGGCAGCCGTCGGAGCAGCTCACCGACCCGAACATCCTCGCGTCCGCGGTGCCCGCGCTCGCGCCGATCGCCACCGCGCTGCAGGCGGGAACGATGGAGGAGTGCCTCTTCCGCGCCATTCCGCTCGCGCTCGGCGCGCTCATCGGCGAGCGGCTCGGGCATCGCCGCACCGGTATCGCGGTCGCCTTCGTGCTGCAGGCGCTCGTCTTCGGCGCGGCGCACGCCAACTACCCGGGCTTTCCCTCTTATTCGCGGATGGTGGAGCTCGTCGCGCCGTCGATGATCTGGGCGGCGATCTTCCTGCGCTACGGGCTCGTCCCGACGATCCTCCTGCACGCAGTGTTCGACTTGACGCTGATGTCGATACCGCTCTTCCTCATCGACGCGCCGGGCGCCGGCTTGCAGCGCGGGCTCGTGATCGTCGCCGGCGCGATCCCGGTGCTCGTGGTGATCACGCGTCGTATGCAGTCGGGCGCGTGGGCCACGTTGCCGGATGCATTGCGCAACGCGGCCTGGCGGCCTGACGCTCGGCCCGAGGTGGCGGTCGAGCCCGCGCCGGTCCCCGCGGCCGCGTTCGATCGCCGTGCCGCGCTGCTGCAGCGGGGCCTGCCTGCGATCGGACTTGCAGGACTCGCGGCGTGGTTCGCATTCACGCCGCTGCGCGCCGATGCGCCCGCGCTGCGGATCGACCGCGACGCCGCGGTGGCCGTTGCCGTCGACGAGCTCGCGCGACGCGGCGTCACGCTGGGACCCGACAGGAGCCGCCTCTCGACCACGCGCTCGGCGCTCGAAGACGCGAACCAGCGCGTCTGGCACGCCTTCGTATGGCGCGAGGCGGGCCCGGCCGCGTACCGCTCGCTCGTCGGCAACGTGCTCGCCCCGCCGCTGTGGGAAGTGCGCTTCGCGCGCTTTTCCGGCGACGTAGCCGACCGCGCCGAGGAATGGCGCGTCACCGTCGCCGGCGACGGCAAGGTGCGCCAGGTCGCGCACGCCACGCCCGAGGACCGCCCCGGCGCGTCGCTCCCGCGCGCCGACGCGCAGGCGCTCGCCGAGCGCGCGCTGCGCGCGGAGCTTCACAGCGACACCGCCTCGCTCTCGGAGCGAGCCGCGAACGAGGTGCAGCGGCCGAAGCGCACCGATT
>DATKND010000096.1:0-12708 GCA_035541475.1 Myxococcota bacterium
GAGGTCCCCGAGGAGGAACAGATGGCCGCCGCGGGACCTCTGCCTCGCCCCTCGGCGCGACGTTATTCCGCAGCTTGCTAGCGCTCGCGCGAAGCCCACGTGATCTCCGACGGCTTCTTGTCGCGGCGAAGGCCGAGGAAGACCGGCTGGCGCAGCTTGTCGTCAGCCGTCCACTCCGCGAAAGCGATCTGCGCCACGAGCTGTGGGCGCAGCCAGCGCGCGCCGCGCTCGCGCGGCAGCGGGTCGAAGACGGAGGCGGGCGTCTCCAATCGAAGCATCTCCGCGTAGAGCTCCTCGAGCGTCTGGTGCGTGAAGCCGGCGCCGACCTTGCCGACGTAGCGAAGGCGGCGGCCATCGAGCAACCCGAGCAGCAGCGCGCCGAAGTGGCTGCGGCTTCCCTTCGGCGGTGTCCAGCCGCCGATCAGGAACTCCGCCTCGCGGCGGGCCTTCACCTTGAGCCAGCTCTTCGAGCGGCGGCCGGGCTCGTACCGCGACGCCTCGTCCTTGGCAACGATGCCCTCCCAGCCGCGCTCCTGCGCGATCCGGTAGGCCGCGAGCCCGTTGCGGACGAGCCGGCGCGCGCGCAGCAGCACGCCGCGGCGAGCCGGCACGAGCGCCTCGAGCGCGCGGCGCCGCTCGGAGAGCGGCCGCGACACGAGGCTCGTGCCGTCGCGTTCGAGGCAGTCGAAGAGCGCGAAGCGCGGGCGCGAGGCGGCGGCCGCGCCGCGTCGCTGGAGCCGCTGGAAGCGCGACACGCCGCGCGCGTCGAAGGAGACGATCTCGCCGTCGAGCGTGAAGTCTCCGCCCGGCAGCGACTCGAGCGCGCGCGCGATCTCGGGGAACTCGGCCGTCAGCTCGAGCCGGTTCCGCGAGTACACGCGGACGCGTCGCGCGCGGCGGACGGCGAGCGCGCGGATGCCGTCGTACTTCTCCTCGTAGACCCAGCCCGCCGCGTGGAAGGGCTGCGGCACCAGGGTCGCGAGCATGGGCGCGATCGGTCGCATCGCCATCTCGCGAAGCCTCCTCGAAGGCGCGTGTCGGTGAGCGAGCGGCAGAGCGTACAATGCGCTCGGACTGCGCAGGAGGCGCGCGGCATGAAGAAGGGCGCATGAAGAAGGGCGAAGGCAGGCGACGCGACACCCGGCCCGCTCGCGCGAAGTCCGCGCGCGGGCAGCGCGTCGACGAGCGGCTCGCGCCGTATCGCGGCAAGCGTCGCTTCGAGCGGACCCCCGAGCCCTCCGGCGACGCGTCGCCGCGCCGCGCCGGCGCGAGGCCGCGCTACGTCATCCAGAAGCACGCGGCGCGGAATCTCCACTACGACTTCCGACTCGAGCACGAGGGCGTGTTGTGGAGCTGGTCGGTGCCGAAGGGCCCGAGCCTCGATCCGGCCGATCGGAGGCTCGCCGTGCGGACGGAGGACCACCCGCTCGACTACGCCGACTTCGAGGGCGTGATCCCGAAGGGCGAGTATGGTGGCGGCACCGTGATGGTGTGGGACACCGGCAGCTGGGAGCCGCAGGGCGACGCCGCCGGGATGATGGAGAAGGGGCATCTCACCTTTGTGTTGCACGGCCGGAAGCTCACCGGGCGCTGGCACCTGGTGCGCACGCGCGGGGCGGGCAAGCGCGAGAACTGGCTGCTCTTCAAGGGCCGCGACGAGGCGGCGAGCGTGTCGACGGACGTCCTCGAAGCGAAGCCCGAGAGCGTCGCGTCGGGCCGCTCGCTCGAGCAGATCGGCTCGGCCCGCGACCGCGTCTGGCACTCGAATCACGGCGGCGGATCGCCGGCCGAGATCCTCCGCCAGCTGCGGGTCGGCTTCGCCTTCACGAACCTCGAGAAGGTCCTCTACCCGGAGATCGGGCTCACCAAGGCGGATCTCGTCGCCTACTACGCGCTCGTCGCCGACCGGCTGCTGCCGCAGGTCGCCGGCCGGCCGCTGACCCTGGTGCGCTGTCCCGAAGGCCACACGGGCTCGTGCTTCTTCCAGAAGCACGCGAACGCCGGCGTGCCCGACGTCGTGGACCGGATCGAGATCCGCGAAGAGGACGGCTCGGTCGGCATCTACATGGCGATCCACGACGTCGCGGGTCTGCTCGCGGCGCCGCAGCTCGGCGCGCTCGAGCTCCACACGTGGGTGTCGCACGTCGACGATCTCGAGCACCCGGATCAGCTCGTCTTCGACATCGACCCCGATGAGGATCTCCCCTTCGAGCGCGTGGCCCTGACCGCGCAGCTCTTGCGGCAGCGCCTCGGCGACCTCGGGCTCGAGAGCTTCGTCAAGACGACGGGCGGGAAGGGGCTGCACGTCGTGGCGCCCGTGAAGCCCCGACATTCGTGGGACGAGCACAAGGACTTCGCCTACGCGGTCGCGCTCTCGCTCGAGCGCGAGGCGCCCGATCGCTACACGACGAACGCGCGCAAGGCGCGGCGCAAGGGCCGCATCTACCTCGACTACCTTCGCAACGGCCGCGGGGCGACCGCGGTCGCGCCCTATTCGACGCGCCGGCGTCCCGGCGCGCCGGTCGCGACGCCGCTCACGTGGAGCGAGCTCGAGCACGGCATCGATCCGAAGAAGCTCGACGTGATCGCCGTGGCGAAGCGGCTGGCGAAGCTCGCCGAGGATCCGTGGGCCGGCTACGCGAAGCTGCGGCAGTCGATCCGCGAGTCCGCGCGCCGCAAGCTCCCCGCGACGCGCTGACGCTCGCGGTCTACGGACACGGCGGGAGCACGCCGAGCGTCGAGAAGAACGTGGTGTAGACGTTGTCGGCGTAGCAGTTGCCGTGATCGCCGAGCGTCAAGAGGCCGAGGTCGCTTCTCGTGAAGTCGAAGGGATTCGTCGGGTCGCTCACGGTGCCGTTGCCCGTGACCATGTTCCCGACCACGCGGTTGTTCGAGGCCTCGCTGTCCGCAACGAAACCCGGCGTGACCTCCGGATCCGTCGAGCAGTCGAAGGGCGTGCCGAGCACGACGAGGCAGTAGTCGACGATGCCGGCGCCGAGGAACTTGTTGCCGGTGATCCAATTCTTCTCGATCAGCGAGTCGTCGACGCCGACCTGCAGAATGCCGATGCCCGGCGGCACGAGCGAGAGGATGGCGCCCTCCGTCGCCGTGTTGGGCTTGTTGTTGTCGTGGATGTGGTTCTGCCGGACGGTGTAGCGCGTGGCGTCGGGGCGCACGTCGAAGATGTCCGGCAGGAAGAGCAGGGCCATGCCGATCGTGTTGCCGCTCACCTCGTTGTGCTCGAGCCGCACGTCATCGCTGTTCGAGACCTCGAAGCCGTTCACGTTGTTCTCGACGCGGTTGTAGGTCGCCGCGACGTGCTCGCTGGTCTCGATCCAGATGCCGCTGTCGTCCGCGCCGGTCGCGCTGCTCTGCGTGATGACTCCGTTGCGCGACGTGGTCGGGAAGATCCCGTAGTTCGGATTGTCGACGGAGTGGACGTCGATGAACGCGAAGCCGTCGAGCTGGCGCGCGAACAGGCCGTTGTTGGCGAAGCCGCGAATCGTGATGCCGCGGATCGTGAGGCCGTAGATCACGGGCTCGCTCGGCAGCGGCGCGGGGTCGACGCCGGGCAACAGCTCGAAGGGCGGCGCCAGACTCGAGTGGCAGCCCATGCAGTTCGTGTGTTCGGCCGGCACCGCGGCGATGCCGTTGCGCTGCGAGCCCGCGTTCTCGAGCACGACCTTCTTCCACGGCGTCGAGAGCCCGATCAGATTCACGCCGCGCGTGATCGAGAGCCCGTTGATCTCGCCCGGCTCGTGGTAGACGCCGGGGAGCACGAACACCCAGCCGCCCTCGGACGCGGCATCGAGCGCGGCCTGGATCGAGTGGCCGGGCCACACGAACTGGAGGAAGCGACCGCCGCCGGTGCCACCTGCGCGGGCGCTGCCCGCGAAGAGGACGGCGGCGAGAGACAGGGAGAGGGCGAGCGAATGGCGAGCCGGGTTCCGCATCCGGGGATCCTCCACACCGAGGCGGCCAGCATACGCGAAGCGCGGGTCAGGCGGGACGGATTTCGAGCCGCTGCTGGAGCAGGCTGCGCTCGCCGCGAGCCCTCTGCCGGAAGCCGCGCGGCGAGACGCCGGCCGCGCGATGGAAGGTGCGCACGAAGTTCGAGAGATCGCCGAAGCCGACCTCGAACGCCACGTCGGTGATCTTGCGCGACCCGTCGCAGAGCAGGCGCGCGGCGCGCCGCAGCCGCGAGCGCAGCAGGTACTGGTGCGGCGTCACGCCGAGCACGCGCGAGAAGAGCCGCAGGAAGTGGAACGGGCTGATCCCGACCTCCGCCGCGACGCGCTCGAGATCGACCGCCTCGTGGCTGTGCGCGTCGAGCCAGAGCGCGGCCTCCACCGCGCGGCGTCGGTCGCGCGCGCCGGCGTCGGCGCGGCGGCGCCGTCCGGATGCTATTTCCGCGAAGCGCGCGGCCAGCCACAGGCCCGCCTCGTCGAGGCCGACGTCGCTCGCGCCGTCGGCCGCGGCCTGCGCGAGCTCTGCGACCACCATCAGCTCGGGCCGCGGCGGGACGCCGCCCGTCTCCCAGATCGAGGCCGCAACGCCGAGCGACTCCGCGAGCTCCGGCCCGAAGTGGATCGAGAGACACTCGTCGCCGCCGGCGTGGTGGTCGTGGGTGCAGACGTACTCGTCGCCCGGGTGCCCGATCAGCAGCGAGCCCGCCACGAGCTCGTGGGTCTCGCCGCGCACGCGATAGCCGAAGCTGCCGCGCCGCACGTAGGAGATCGAGTGGTCCGCGTGGCGCTCGACGAAGGTCGGATCGCCGGGACGCGCGCTGCAGCGATAGTCGTCGACGACGAGCGACGCGCCGCGCAGCAGGGTCGTGACGGGCATCTGCGCGATGTTAGCTATACCGGACCTTCGCGCTCGCACGCTTGCCGGACCTTCGCGCTCGCTAACCGCTCGCGCTCGGGCTACCGGCCTTCGTTCGGCAAGCCTTCGCGATCTTCGCTCGGCTTCGCCTCGCTGCGCACCGGACGGCTTGCCTCACTGCGCGTCGGCCGGCTGTCGCCGGCCTCCTTGCTCCGCAGCTCGCCACAGATACCAGCTCGCGACGGTGCGATACGGCGTCCAGCGCGCGCCGCGGCGGAGCAGCTCGTCCCGCGACGGCAGCTCGCGCTTCCGGAACGCGACCGCGAAGCCCTTGCGCACGCCGTAGTCGTCCGTGGGCAGCACGTCGGGACGGCCGAGCCGGAAGATCAGGAGCATCTCCACCGTCCAGCGCCCGACGCCGCGCACGGGCACGAGCCGCTCGACGATCTCCTCGTCGGGCATGCGCCGAGCGGCCGCCAGCGACGGCAGCTCGCCGCCGTGCGCGCGGCGCGCGAGATCGCGCAACGCGAGCGCCTTGGCGCGCGAGAGTCCCGCGCTGCGGAGCCTCGCGTCGGAGAGGTCGAGGATCCTCTCCGGTGTCGGCGCGCGGCGGCCGTTCGCGCAGAGCGCGCACAGGCGGCCGTAGATCGTCGCGGCGGCCTTGCCGTTCAGCTGTTGATGGACGATCGACTCGACGAGCGCGCCGAAGATGCTGGGCGTCTTCTTCAGCTCGAGCGCGAAGGGTCCGACCGCATCGATCAGCCTGGCCAGCGCGCGATCGGAGTCGCGCAGGTGCGCCGTGGCGGCGCCCGGGTCGTACCCGAGGCCGCCGCGCGTCGCCGTGTCGTCTGCCGCCACGCGGCGCACGCTAGCGGAGTCCCGCCGGCCGGACTTTGCGAATCTTGCCGCGTGCTGCCGGAAGGCTGCGTCAGCCGCTCGCCGCCACGTCTTCGGACGCGAGCGCGCGCTCGACCTCCGCGAGCATCGCGTCCGGGTCGAAGGGCTTGCGCAGGAAGCCGGTCGCCTGCGCGCGGACGCGCTCATCGACGAAGCTCGCGTCGCGGCCGGTCGAGATCACGACGCGCACGTCGGCGCGGATGCGCCGCAGCGCCTCGAGCACCTGCTCGCCGTCGGCGTCCGGCATCGTCAGGTCGAGCAGCACCGCGTCGATCTCGTCGGCGCGCTCGCGGAAGATCTCGATCCCGGCGCGCCCGCTGGTGCAGCCGACCACGCGATGTCCGGCCGCTCGCAGCAGACACTCGGTCACGTCGACGACGCTGTCCTGATCGTCGATCACGAGCACGCAGCCGCGGCGCCCGACCGGCGTCGGTGAAGGCGCCTGCGCGCCGGCGGTCGCGGGCGGCGCCTCCGGCAGCAGCACCGACACCGTGGTGCCCGCTCCGGGGCGCGTCCGCACGCGGACGACTCCGCCGTGCGCGCGCACGATCCCGAGCACGGCGGCGAGCCCGAGACCGCGGCCCGAGGGCTTGGTCGTGAAGAACGGCTCGAACATGCGCTGGCGGGTGGCCGCGTCCATGCCGGGACCGTCGTCCGAGACCTCGAGCAGGACGTAGCGTCCGGGCCGCGCGCTCTCGGGGCCGACCGCGTCCGCGAGATCGCGAGCGCTCGGCTCGCACACGCCGGTGCGCACGACGAGATGCCCGCCGGACGCGCCGCAGGCGTCGCTCGCGTTGGTTGCGAGGTTGAGCAGCACCTGCTGGAGCTGCGTCGCGTCGCCTTCGGCGGGCGCGCATGGCGCGAGCTCGATCTCCACGCGGCAGCGCTGCGACACCGATGCGTGAAGGAGGTCGGACGTCTCGAGCGCGAGCTGCGAGAGATCGATCGGCTTTCGCGCCAGCGGCGAGCGGCCCGAGTAGGCGAGCATCTGCTGCGTCAGGCGCGCGCCGTGCTCGGCCGCGGCGCCGATGCGCGCGAGCCGCCCGGCGAGCGCGGAGTCCGTCGGCGCCTCGGCCTGCGCCGCGCGGCTGTTGCCGAGGATGACGAGCAGCAGGTTGTCGAAGTCGTGCGCGACGCCGCCGGAGAGCAGCGCCAGGCTCTCGAGGCGCTGCACCTCGAAGACGCGCCGCTCGCTCTCGCGCAGCGCGGCCGTGCGCTCCTCGACGCGGCGCTCGAGCTCCTCCTGCGCGCTCTGCCAGCGGCGGCGGCCCCGCTCCCACTCCGCGTGCAGCTGCACACCGAGAAGCGACGGAACGGCGACCACCCACATCGCGAGGAGACCCGGCGAGACGCGGCCCGTCTGCAGCATCGACACGAGGTGCACGACGGCGAGCCCCGCGAGCAGCAGCAGCGAAGGCGCGAGCCAGCGCTCGGAGCGCGAGACGCCCGCGCGCGGAGTCGCGCGCCAGACGAGCCAGGCCGACGCGGCGATGGCCGCCGGCTCGACCGCCAGCGCGAGCGCCCCGCAGAGCCTGGTCTCGCCCGCCGCGGCGAGCGCGGAGCGGAGCAGCCCGTGAACGAGCGCCGCGGGCACGATCCAGCGCGGCACGCGTCGCCCGCCGAGGGAGAGAGCGCCCGCGACGAGCAGGGCCGGGAAGACGGAGCCGAGCGGATACGCGACGAGCGGCGCGTGCGGGAACTCGTCGCGCACGAGCACGAGGATCGTGGCGGCGCCGGCGGCGAGCCATCCGGCGAGCCACCAGGTGAGCGGCGTGCGCTCCGAACGGGCGACGACCTGCGCGGCGACGACCGCCGACGCGCACATCAGCAGGATGAGCAGGGCCTCGACCAGATCGATCCCCCACCCGCGGCGCCGCTCGGAACCAGTACACGAGAGGCGCCGTGAGGGCGTGCCACCATATCACGCTCGCTCGTGCGCCTGTGTGGCGACGGCGTCACGGAGCCCTTTGGCTAGCATGCGCCGCGCGTGTCGGAAGCGGTCGCCGCCGATCCGGTTCGCGCGCCAGATCTTCGCGCTCGGCGCGCGCACCAGAGCCAGCTCTTCCTGGTGGCGATCGCCGTCGCCTGCGGCGTCGGCGGTGCCTTCGCGGCGATCGCCTTCCGCATCCTGATCCGCCTCTTCACGGCGCTCTTCTTCGCGGACGGCGGTGGAGTCCGCGATCTCTTCGCGGGCAACTGGCTCGCCGACGCCGGCGATCCGCTCGCGCTCGCGCGCGCGCTGCCGTGGTGGGCGAAGCTCGTGATCCCGGCGCTCGGCGGGCTCGTCGTCGGGCCGCTGATCACGCTCTTCCCGCGCGAGGCCAAGGGCCACGGCGTGCCCGAGGTGATGGAGGCCGTCGCGCTGCGCGGAGGCTTGATCCGCGGGCGCACGGTGGTGCTGCGCACGCTCGCCTCGGCGCTCTCGATCGGCTCGGGCGGCTCGGTCGGGCGCGAGGGGCCGATCGTGCAGATCGGCGCGGCGCTCGGATCGATGATCGGGCAGTGGTTCCGCGTGCCGCCACGCGTGCTGCGGACGATCGTCGGCTGCGGCGCGGCGGCCGGCATCGCCGCCACCTTCAACGCGCCGATCGCCGGCGCGCTCTTCGCGGTCGAGATCATCATCGGGGACTTCGCGGTCGCGCAGTTCTCGCCGATCGTGATCTCGTCCGTCGTGGCGACGGTGCTCTCGCGCTGGCTGCTCGGCGACCACCCGTCCTTCGCCGTACCCGCCTACCACCTGGTCTCGCCGTTCGAGATCGTTCCCTATGCGCTGCTCGGTGTCGCGGCCGGCCTCGTCGGGCTCGCGTTCATGGAGATGCTCTACCGCTCGGAGGACACCTTCGAGCGGATGCGCGTCCCCGCCTGGACGAAGCCCGCGCTCGGCGGGCTGCTCGTCGGCGCGATCGGCATCGCCTTCCCGCAGGTCTACGGAGTCGGCTATGGCACGATCACGACGGCGCTCCAGGGCTCGCTCGCGCCGACCCTGCTCGTCGCGCTGCTCGTCGCGAAGCTCGTCGCGACCTCGATGACCGTCGGAAGCGGGGGGTCGGGCGGCGTGTTCTCGCCCTCGCTCTTCTTCGGCGCGATGGCCGGCGGCGCGATCGGCGGCGCCGTGCACGCGCTCTTCCCTGCGTCGTCTGCGGAACCCGGCGCCTACGCGCTCGTCGCGATGGGCGCGGTCGTCTCGGCGACCACGCACGCGCCGATCACCTCGATCGTGATGATCTTCGAGATGACGCAGAACATCAGCATCATCCCGCCGCTGATGATCTCGTGCGTGATCTCGACCTTGATCTCGACCTATCTCTCCCGCGAGTCGATCTACACGATGAAGCTCGCGCGCCGCGGCGTGGACGTGCGCGCGCAGCAGGACGCGAACGTGCTGCGCCGGCTGCGCGTGCGCGACGTCATGTCGCCCGATGCGGCCCAGGTGCCTGCGTCGGCGCGCTTCGACGCGCTGCTCGCGCTCGTGGTGCAGAGCCCGCACGTCGAGTTCTACGTGGTGGACGAGCGCGGAGACCTCGCGGGCGCGATCTCGCTGGCGGCGCTGCGCCAGCTGATGCTGGACCAGGAGGCGCTGCGCCACGTGCTCGTGGCGGGCGACCTCGCGGTGCCGCACCCGCCGACGGTGACCGAGGACGACGACCTCGACACCGCCATGCAGATCCTCGGCCACTCGGATCTCGACGAGATCGCGGTGGTGGACGCCGAGAAGCCGCGCCGGCTGGTCGGGAGCCTCACCTCGCAGCGAGTGATCGACGCCTACAACCAGGAGGTGTTGCAGCGCGATCTCGCCGGCGGCGTCTCGAGCAGCGTCGGGATCTCGGGGCGAGTGCGGCAGGTCCCGCTCGGCGGCGGCTACGTCGTGCAGGAGATCGACGCGCCCTTCGAGTGGGTCGGGAAGACGCTGCGCGAGCTCGCGGTGCGCGAGCGCCACGGCGTCCAGGTGGTGCTGATCCGGACCGTGTCCGAGCCGGACGCGGCGCGCCGCGTGCGGGTGCCCGGATCCGCGGACCGGGTCGGCGCGGGCGACACGCTCGTCGTCGCCGGACCGAAGGACGCGGTCGACGCGCTCCAGCACCTCTAGTCCGCTGGAGGCCGTTTGTAGATTGCGCCCGCACGAGCGCGCGATGGGGCGCTGTCGTGCGATCTCGTCGTTCGAGAGCGGAACACGGATTGCTTTCGCTCGCGCTCATGCGCCAGGCGAGCACGCCGGATCCAATGGCGCGACGCGGGGAGGGGCTCGAGTCGCCGCACGAGGCTCGCAGGAAGACGTGGGTCGACGAGCTGCGCCGTGACATCGTCGTCATCGGTGCATCCGCGGGCGGCTTCGAAGCGCTTCGCGAGCTGATCGCCTGCCTGCCCTTCGGGCTCGGCGCCGCGATCCTCGTCGTGCTGCACACCGCGCCGGACTCGCCGGGCAACACCGCCGACATCTTCGAGCGCGCGGGTCGTCTGCCCGTCGTGCATCCGCAGGACGGCGACGACATCGTGCACGGCTGCGTGATGCTGGCGCCGCCGGATCAGCACCTCATCGTCGACGGGTCGAAGGTGCGGCTGGTGAGAGGCCCGAAGGAGAACGGCGTCCGGCCGGCGGTCGATCCGCTCTTTCGCTCAGCGGTCCGCAGCTACGGGCCGCGCGTGATCGGCGTGCTCCTCTCCGGCGCGCTCGACGACGGCACCGAGGGCCTCTCCGACATCAAGCAGGGGGGAGGCCTCGCCGTGGTGCAGGATCCGCACGAGGCGGCATTCCCGTGCATGCCGCTCTCGGGGCTGCGGCACGTGCCGGTCGATCACGTGCTGCCCGTGAAGGACATCGCCCTGCTGCTGATCCGGCTGGCCGACGCCGGCTGCGACGATCTCGAGCCCGCGGAATCCATCCTGCCCTCGGACGAGGCCCCGGACCCCGAGGCCCTGCAAGGGGTACACACGACCGCGCCGGCAGCCTTCACCTGCCCGGAGTGCGGCGGCGCGCTGCGGGACGCGAGCCACGAGGGCGTCGTCCGCTTCCAGTGTCACGTCGGGCACGCCTACCATGCGGAGAGTCTGCTGTCGGAGCACACCGCGATGCTCGAGCGGGCGCTGTGGACGGCCCTCCGCACGCTCGAGGAGTCGGCGAGCCTCCGCCGCGAGATAGCGTCGCGGTCCTACGGCCGAGGTCTCCACGGCCTCGAAGAGGCGTACCTCGATCAGGCGAGAGAGTTCGAGAGACGGGCGACTCAGATCCGTGCAGTGCTCGAGCAGGAGGGCTTCCCGGGCGCCGGCCTCGGGCGCATGCGCGCGGACGCGCCGGAGGCGTCCTGAAGGGCCGCGCGGGCGACGAGCCTCACGGATCGGCTACAGCGCGGCGAGCCCCTTGCCGCGCTCGCCCGCGGTGAGCAGCCGCGCGATCTCCGACACCTCCTTCGCGACCGAGCGCTGCCACCAGCCGCGGATCAGGAGGTCGTGCACGAGGCCGAGCGGCCCCCAGCCGAAGTCGACCTCTTCGACGTGCGTAATGCGCGTGCCGCCCGGGACCTCCTCGATCTCGAACCACGCGTGCATGCCGCGGATGAAGCCGTGCTCGAGCGTCACGTCGATCGAGTGCGGCGGCTTCCAGACGTAGCGGGTCACGACCGACCCCTTCGCGACGCCGAGGAAGGTGCCGTCCTCGCGCGCGATCATGCCGTTCGGGATGTCGCCGAGCTTCGTCACCCACAGGATCTTGGTGTCGGCCTTCGTGTAGAGCGCCGGGTCGAGCACGAAGTCGAAGACCTCCTGCGGCGTGACCCCGGCCACGACCTCGCTGCCTTCGCCTCGGATCATCGCGACGTCCCCTTCTTCTTCTTCGCCTTCTTGCTCGCGCCCTTCTTCGCCGGCATCGCGGCGGTAAACTCCAGCGCGCGCGCGATCCAGCCGCGCAGCGCGCGCTGATCCGCGTGGAGCGACGGCGGCACGAGCACGTACTCGCGCATCGGACGCCCGGCCATCGGCTCGAATACGCGCGCGCCGGGCTCGGCGAGGAGCTTCTCGCGGTCGGCTTCGTCGAGCCGCACCAGGATGTCGGCCTGGTGCAGCCCCGCGAAGAGACGGCCGCCGGTGAAGGCGCACGGGAAGCCGAACATCGGGCGGCGCTCGATGCGCGAATCGTCGGGCAGCGCGAGGTCGAATGCGTGGGCGAGCTCCGGCGGCGATCGGCGCCAGCGCGGCGGCTTCTTGCGGGCGGCCATCGCGGCCCATTCTAGATCCGCGCGTCGGCTGCGACGTCGGAAAGTTCGGCCTCAGGCGGCGCGCTTCCCCGGTCGAAACGAGGGGGATGGCCGAGCTCTTCCTCGCGCTCGCGATCTGTGCGGCGCTCGGCGCGCTCGCAGGACTCTGGATGCTCGCGCCGACCACCTTGCTGCTCGCCGGCTTCTGGACGACCGTCGCCGGGCTCGCGCTCGGCGTCCCGGCCGGCGCGCTCTACCACTACGAGCTCCACCGCGCGTTGACCTCCTGCTCGCGGCTGCCGGCGCGCTGGTGGATCGCGCCGACCTCGCTCCACGATCTCGTTCCGCTGGAGCGGCGCGCCCGCGTCCTCGGCTGGTGCTATGCGGGCGCCGCCGGCTTCCTCGTGACGATGCTCGGCTGCGTCGGCGTCGCGCTCGCGGTCTGGCGCGGCATCGCCTAGAGGCGCGGCGGTCCTGCTACCGTGCGCAGCGCCATGGCCGACGTCTCCCGATCGCGACCGCGAGCCGTGCTGCTCGGCGTGCAGCTCTCGAGCGTCGAGGACGGGGCCTTCGGCTCCTCGCTCGACGAGCTCGCGCGCCTCGGCAAGACGCTCGGCATGGAGGTGGTCGGGCGCGTGACCCAGAAGCGGCCGCGCCTCGATCCCGGCGCGGTCGTCGGCGAGGGGAAGCTGAAGGAGCTCGCCGACTGGACCGGCGGCAGCGGGCGCGTGCACGTCGGCCCGCCGCCGCGGGCGGAGAGGAAGGACGAGGAGGAAGAGGAGGAAGAAGAGCGCGGTTT
>DATKND010000097.1:0-7748 GCA_035541475.1 Myxococcota bacterium
GTCTGGCCGTTCGCATCGACACCGCCGCAGTCGCCGCACATCCGCAGCGAGCCTACTGACCCGTATGAAACGCGCCCTTCTCCCGGCCCTGCTCCTCCCCGGTGTGGCTCGCTCGCTCTCTGCCCTGCTCCGGGATCACGCGGTGATCTTCATGATGCACCGCGTTCGCCAGCCGGATCTAGGCGTCGAGGGACACGACCTCACCGACCTGCGCAGGCTCCTCGGTTACCTGAGGCAACACCGCTACGAGCTGGTGTCGCTCGAAGAGGTCTTCCGGCGGCTTCGCGGAGATGGACCGCGGCCCGCCGGATGCGTCGCGCTGACCCTCGACGATGGGTATGCGGACCAGGCCGAGCTGGCAGGTCCGGCCTTCGCCGAGTTCGACGCTCCGTCGACGACGTTCGTCACGACCGGCTTCCTCGATGGTCATCTCTGGCTCTGGTGGGATCAGATCGACTACGTCTTTCGGCACACAGTGCGTCCCTCCTTCTCGCTCGATCTGGAGGAGGAAAAAATTTGCTGCCAGTGGAGCAGTACGGTCGAGCGCGACCAAGCGCGTCAAACGTTCACGGCTCGTTGCAAGTCTCTATCGGACGACGCGAAGCACAGGGCAATCGCGCAGCTTGCGGCCGCGGCCGAGGTGACGCTGCCGACTCGCCCTCCGGATGCGTACGCACCGATGTCCTGGGAGCAGCTACGCCGATGGGAGGAGCGAGGCATGCGCTTCGGTCCTCACACGGTCACGCATCCAATTCTTTCCCGCACCGACGACGAACAATCCAGGCGCGAACTCACGGAAAGCTGGGCACGCCTTCGCGCGGAGGCCGTACAGCCCACACCCGTCTTCTGTTATCCGAATGGCCAATGGGGTGACTTCGGAGAGCGCGAGATCGCCACGCTCCGGGAGCTCGGCTTGCTGGGTGCCGTGGTCGGTGCCCCTGGCTACGCGAGCGTGCTCCGGACGTCGGCGAACCCATCGGCTCCGTACGAAGTGCTGCGATTCAGCTTGCCCCTCGACGTGCTGGATCTGGTCCAGATCGTGTCGGGCTTCGAGCGCGTGAAGCAGATATTCGGCAGGGACGCAGAGTGATCGAATGGATGATCGAGCGAGTGGCACGCCTCAAGGCGCGCCTCGAGCAGCTGCGTGTCGAGCGCCGCTGGGCACAGCTGCGCGCTCTGGGGATGCACATCGGCGAGGACGTCTGGCTGCCATCCTCCACGTGGATCGACACAGCTCACTGTCATCTCATATCGATCGGCGACCACACCGGATTCGGCGAGGAGTGCATGATTCTCGCTCACGACGCCCAGATGGATGAGTTTCTGGACGCGGCGCGGATCGGTCGAGTGATCATCCACGAGTCCTGCCACATCGGAGCGCGCTGCGTGGTGCTGCCGGGCGTGGAGCTCGGACCGCGCACGATCGTGGGCGCCTGCTCGGTGATCTCGAAGTCTCTGCCTGCCGACAGCGTCTGCGCAGGAAACCCAGCCAAGCTCCTGTGCTCCTTGGACGAGTATCTGGAACGTCACCGAGAGCGCCTGGTCGAGCTGCCGAACTTTTCTTACGAGCACTACGACACGCGCGCACTCACCCCTGAGCGCCGTGCCGAGCTGGTGCGGGCCGTCGCGCGCCAGGATGCCTATATCGTGGGCGGGCGCTCGGCCGAGCGCGCCGGACGCGGCGGAACGCCCCGTACCGAACGCGCTTGAGACAGAGGCCGATCACGAAGTCTCCGTCGATGCAGACGGGCGTCACGCAGCCGCCCGCTCTCCGTAGAGCTCGCGCTCGCGTAAGCGCCCCACCTCCGCGAGGCGCTGGAGCACCCGGCTCAGCGGAGCGAACGCGTAGCGCTCGAGCAGCGCGCGCACCCTGCCGTGGGTGCGATGCAGGTTGTGATAGTGGTTGACGCGAACTCTCCAGCTCGTGGGCATGCGCGGCTGGTCGTGGTCGATCTCCCAGGGGTGGAGGTAAAGCACCGAGGGATCGCCCGCGCTGGCGAGGCGTCGGAGCCCCCAGCGGAAGAGCAGCGGAGGCATGAAGCGCAGGTAGGCGCCGCCCGCGAGCGGCAGGCGTAAGGGTCCCACGTCGAGGGTCGTGAGCGGGAACTCCCGGATCGTGAGCCCGTTTCGCAAGCGCAGCTCCACCGGTCGCTGCTCGAAGTCGGGGATCCCGTAGCGGTAGTGGCGCACCGGGAAGATCGAGGAGTCGAAGCGGAAGCCCTCCTCGGCGAGGATCTCGAGCGCCCACAAGGAGCGCGCGGTGATCGAGAAGCTCGGCGCCCTGTAGCCCTCGACCCGGAGTCCCGTGGCGTCCTCGATGGCGCGCCGAGCGCGCGCCAGATCCTCGCGGAAGCGCTGCGGGCCGATCTCGTAGACGAGTTCGTGCGCGTAGCCGTGACAGGCGATCTCGTGGCCCCTGGCGGCGATCTCGCGCACCAGGGCGCCCTGGCGCTCCGCCACCCAGCCGAGCACGAAGAAGGTGGCGTGGCAGCCCTGCTCGTCGAAGAGATCCAGCAGGCGCCGTGCGGAAGTCGTCACGCGCGACGGCTCGTGGTCCCAGCGGCTGCGCTCGATCAAGCCCTCGAAGTTCGCGACCTGGAAGTGCTCCTCGAGGTCCACGCTCAAGGCGTGGAGTGTCACTTCAGATCCCCTTGAACAAGAGCACCGTCTTCACGGTCTGCAGGATGATCAGCAGGTCGAACAGCAGAGAGCGGTGCTTGAGGTAGTAGAGGTCGAGTCCGAGCTTCGTCTCGAACTCCTCGATGTCGCTGGTGTAGCCGTAGCGGACCTGCGCCCAGCCGGTGAGCCCTGGCTTCTGCGCCAGGCGCAGCCGGAACAGCGGGTAGCGCTCGCCGAGGATGTCCATGAACTCGGGCCGCTCGGGGCGCGGGCCGACGATGCTCATGTCGCCGACGAGCACGTTCCAGTACTGCGGCACCTCGTCGAGACGGGTCATGCGCAGGAAGCGGCCGACGCGGGTGACGCGCGGATCCTGCTCGCTGGCGAAGCGCGCGCCGGAGACCTTCTCGGCGTCCGTGCGCATGGTGCGGAGCTTGAGCACGAGGAAGGGGCGGCCGTCCTTGCCGACCCGCACCTGCCGGTAGAACACGGGCCCCTTCGAGTCCAGCCGGATCGCGAGCGCGCAGGCGGCGAGGATCGGCGACACGATCACGAGCGAGGCGGCGGCCATCGCGACGTCGATCACCCGCCGCACCGCTTCCGCGGCGGCGCTCGACGAGAAGCCGCTCGAGTAGATCAGGAAGCTCGGGTGCAGCTCGCGCAGGTACAGGCGTCCGGTGATGCGCTCGAAGAACGACAGCGCCGACTCGACGTGCACGCCGCGCAGCTTCGCGTGCAGCAGCTCGTCGCTCGGGAACGAGTCGTCGCGCTGCTTCGTCGCCACGACGATCGTGTCCACCTTGTCCATGGAGAGGATCTTCTCGAGCTGGTGCGTCGCGCCGAGCACCGGATAGCCCTCGATCCCCTGCGGCAGGAAGTCGTCGGAGAGGAAGCCGAGCAGCTCGACGCCGGGACCCGGGTGGGCCTTGATGAAGTCCGCGATCTGGACGGCGATCTCGGTGCAGCCGACGATCAGCACCCGGTTGCCGGGCCTGCGCATCGAGACCGCGGAGCGGAACGCGAAGCGGCCCGCGAGCAGCAGCGGGAAGTAGATCAGCGCGACGCTCCCGAGTGTGGCAGTCACTTCGGGCGTCGTGTGAACGGCCCCGAACACGAAGAGCGCCACCGCGAAGGCGACGCCCATCGTGCGCAGCACCACGCGCACGTTCTGGCGCCAGCTCGCGAGCGTGGCGGGGGCGTAGCCCTCGCCGCTGCCCAGGGCGGCGCAGCAGAGCACCGCGCCGAGCGCGGAGCAGAGCGCGTAGAGGGAGCCCGATCCGGGCGGCCGCGCATACCGCCACACGAACGCGGCCGCGCAGGCGAAGGCGAGGACGTCGAGGCAGAGGGTCGCCACGACGACTCGCTTGTAGGGATGGCGAAGGTAGTAGTTCACAGCCACACAGCTCCCGCACGAGTCAGCTGCAAGTCGCTAGACCGCGGCTCGGCTTCCACCGATCCGGCTTACTCCCGACCTCATCTACCCCTCCGAGTGTCCGCATCTGGCGGAGAGGTGACGCCCACGGCGACGCCCGCAGCTTCGACTCACATCCCGGTCGTGAGTGGATCCATCGTACATCGAAAACTGCGTTTGGAGCGGAATTTCGGCGACGAAAACGCATCACTTTCGCGTCATCCGAAGCGCGCGCCCGAAGGTGCAATCCACAGGCAACATCGTGCATTTCTCCGTCGGTGCGGCGGCGAGAAAACGCCCTCGTCGCGGTTGCCGCGCGCGCGGTTAAGCTGGCGTCCGCCATGCGGTTGGAGCAGGTCGACGAGCCCGGCGCGGAATGGGACGACTTCGTCACGGCCGCGACGGACCGTCACCTCGGGCACGCGGCGGCCTGGGCCGATGTGCTGCGTTTTGCCTACGGCCTGTCGCCCCGTTACCTCGCGTGTCGCAGTGACCAGGGGTCCCTGCTCGGGGTCCTCCCGCTGACCGAGTTCCGGACCTTGCGCGGGCGGAGGGAGCTCGTGTCGATCCCGTTCCACGACGTCGCGGGGATCCTGTGTCGCTCGCCCGAGGCCGGGGCGTCGCTGCTCGAGGGCGCGCTCGACCTGGCGCGCCGCACGCGCGCGTCGGCGCTCGAGCTGCGCCAGGGTCCGCCAGAGCCGTGGCTCCCGAGCCCCCCGGCGACGGGCCCCGCAAGCCGGGTCAACCTCGTGCTCGCGCTCCCGGGTGACGAGGAGGCGCTCTGGAAGGCGCTCGGCGCGAAGGTCCGCAATCAAGTGCGCAAGGCGGAGAAGGAAGGACTGACACTCGCGAGCTGGGAGCCCTCGGAGCTGCTGGACGGCTTCTACCGCTGCTTCGCCGAGAACATGCGCGATCTCGGCTCACCCGTGCACGGTCGCGCCTTCTTCGGCGAGATGGCCCGCCGCTTCGGGACGCGCCTTCGCTGCTTCGTCGCCGCGGACGGCGCGCGGCCCGTCGGTGGGCTCGTCGCGATCCAGTACGGAGCGCGCGTCACCGTGCCCTGGGCGTCGACCTTGCGCGCCGAGCGGCCCCGCTGCCCGAACCACCTGATCTACTGGCAGGCGCTGCGCTGGGCGGTCTCGCTCGGCGCCATACACTTCGATTTCGGCCGCTCGCCCGTCGGCGGCGGCACGCACCGCTTCAAGCTCTCGTGGGGCGCTCGCGAAGAGCCGCTCTCCTGGCTGCGGCTCGCGCCGACGGGAACCCCGCAGCCGATCGCGCACGCGGGCTCGGATCCGGTGCTGTCTCGCCTCTCGGCGCTGTGGCAGCGCATGCCGCTCGGCTGGTCCCAGCGCCTCGGACCCCGGCTGCGCCGCCGCCTCTCGAACTAGCAAGGAGGCCGACGAAAGTCGGCCGACGCGCAGCGAGGCGAAGCCGAGCGGAGGCCGGTAGCCCGAGCGCGAGCGAGTAGCGAGCGCGAAGGCCCGGCACGGTCAGCGAGCCTCGCCGACGCGCACGCGCGGCAGACTGCCGAGCACCGGCCGGTCGATCAGGCTCTCGAGCTGCCGAGCATTCAGCACGACCGGGTCGACGAGCTCGAGCAGCAGCGCGATCGCGACCGCGAGTCCGAAGGAGGCCGCGACGCCAGCCGCGCCGAGCACGACGCGCGAGATCTTCGGAGCGCCGGGCGGACGCGCCCGCTCGAGGATCTCGATCTGCGCGCCGTGCTGCGCCGTCTCCAGATTCTCGGCGAGCTCCGCTTCCTCCACCTTGCGCAGCGAGGCGATGTAGTTGTCGCGCAGCACCGATTCCTTCCGTTCGAGCGCCTGCAGCTCCTCGGTCACCGCGGGGATGCGGTCGACCCGCTTCACGATCTCGTCCATGTCGGCGTCGATGCCGGCGAGCCGCTCGCGCATCAGGCCGAGCTCGCGACGCTGGGCGGCGACCGCGGGAGACTCGCCCGCGCCGGTGCGCCGCTCCTCGCGCACGATCTTGTCGAGATCCGCGACCCGGGCGCGCAGCGCGATCACGTTCGGGTGCTCGTCGGTGTTGGCCGCGACCTCGTTGGCGAGCTTGCGGCGCAGGTCCCTCAGCAGCGCCTCGTTCTCCGACATCGGGGTGCTGTCGTTGCCTGTGCCGGTGCCGAGGTTGTTCTCCGCGCGCTCGATCTCGGTGGCGAGACTGGCGCGCCGATCGTGCAGCATCTCGAGCTTGCGCATGGCCGGGTCGAGCTCGGTCGGCAGCTCGCCGCGGTGATCGTGGCGGAACTCGCTGAGCTTCTGGCTGACGTCGCGCAGCTCCTGCTCGTCGCGCTCGAGCGCCTGCTTCAGGAAGCGCGTGACGCTGCGGGCCTGCTCGGTGCGCTGCTCGAGCGTCGCATCGAGCATCAGCTCGGCGAGGGCGTTGGCCACGTTGGCCGACGTCTGCGCATTCCCGCTCTCGAAGGCCAGGCGATAGATGATCTCGGTCTGCACGCCCTCGTGCGTGACGGTCTTCTCGGGCTCGACGGTGATGTCTCCGCGCATGCGCTCGACCAGCGACTCGCGCGGCACGCTGTTGTGGAGCTCCGGATAGACGTCGTACTGATCGAGCAGCTTGTCGAGATTCGGGCGCGACAGCACCCGGCCGACCGCGCCGTTCAGGTAGGCCATCGAGCTCTCGGCGATGGTGGAGCGGACGAACTCCTTCGGGATCTGCTGGCTGTTGATCGAGACGCGCGCCTGCGCCTCGAAGCGCTGGGGCCACCAGGTGACCACCGCGGCCGTCGCCAGCAGTCCGAGCACGAGCGCCAGCAGCATCCAGGGCCGCCGGCGGGCGAGGATCCCCATCGGGTCGAGCAGGAAGGGCGGGATCTGACCCTCGCCCGACGCGCCGGAGTCGTAGTCGTCCTCCTCGCGTACCGCGTGCGTCTCCTGCCAGCTCACGACGCCTTCCGCTCCCCCGCTTCGCCGAGGTCCTCGGGATCGGGTTCGGGGCCGTAGTAGTCGTAGTAGCGGTGGCGCGGCACGCGCATGTCGTTCATCACCTGTCCGAGGATCTTCGGGCGCGGCAGCGAGCCGATCATCTGCACGAAGTGGCGCGTGCGCGTGACGCCGAAGCGCGCGAGCAGCACACAGGACGCGACCTTCTCGAGGATCATCGCCGTGTCGGACGCGACCAGGCACGCGGGGGTGTCGATCAGCACCAGCGGATGGCGCGCCTCGAGCTCGCGCACGAGCTGCGCGAAGCGGGGAGAGACGAGCAGCTCGTGCGCCTCGCGCACCGGCGTCGCCACGGGATAGAGCTCGACGCTCGGGCGCTGGATGCGGACGCGCACGTCGTCGAGCGAGGCGTGGCCCGAGAGGTACTGCTCCACGCCGACGTCGACCTCCACACCGAGGCGGTGTGCGATGCTCGGGTTGCGCAGGTCGAGATCCACGAGGGCCACTTCGCCTTCCTTGCTGAGCGAGGCCATCGCGATCGCGAGATCACAGGTGACGGTGGTCTTGCCCTCGCCGCGGACCGCGCTCGCGACCGCAAGGCTCCGCAGGTTCGCGCGGCTCATCGCAGTGCGGATGCGCAGCGCGACGCGTCGGCACGCGTCGAGCGCGACGTCGTCGGCGAGCACGAGGATGGGATCGGCCGCGTCGAGGCTCTCGATCTGGCGCGCGGCGTGCGGAGCGGCGCCCCGCGGCGCCGCGGGCGCGGCGTCGAGCGCGGCGGCGATCGGCGCGAGCGG
>DATKND010000098.1:0-27431 GCA_035541475.1 Myxococcota bacterium
CTCGCGCCGATCTCGTCCGCGTACCGCCTGCTCGGGTCGTGCCGGAGCTTCTGCGCGCCGACGTCGGTGAGCCGCTTCGCCATGCAGGTAGGTGCCCCGAAGTAACGGCGAGGTAACGCGCGGAGTGGTTACTCAAGTTGACACGGGTAGACGCGGAGAGCACGCATCCGGGCATATATGCTGCGGTTTCCGCGTGTCGCGTGGGCCACGGTTGATGCTAGGCGACAGGTCCCGCAGTGCTTCCTAAACCGTGCGTCGCAGGTTCGAGTCCTGCCGGGGGCACCAGCGCCGCGGAGAGCAATCGACTCGGAGTCCGTCACGCCGCCGCTCGACCCGAGCTCGACCTCGTGTGCGAGGACAGCCACGGCTGCGCGCCGATCCCCCTGACGCGCGCCATGAGCGGACCTCTGCAGCGAACCGATCCTCGCTGCGAGAACGCGCCGCTCAGCGCCGACGACGCCAAGGCGCTCGAAGCGCTGAAGGCCTTGTCGAAGCCGCGCTGAGAACTCGCTATCCGTCCCTTCGTGATCGAGCGAATTCCCTTCGGCCGGACCGGTCACCGGAGCACGCGCGTCCTCTTCGGCGCCGCGGCGCTCGGCGGCATGAAGCAGGCTCGCGCCGACCTCGTGCTCGAGCTCCTGCTCGAGCACGGGATCAACCACATCGACACGGCGGCGATGTACGGCGACTCCGAGCTGCGGCTCGCGCCGTGGCTGCGCGTTCATCGCAGCGAGTTCTTCCTGGCGACCAAGACGGCACAGCGCACGGCCGCCGGTGCGCGCGCCGAGCTGCACCGTTCGCTCGAGCGCCTGGGCGTCGATCACGTCGACCTGATTCAGCTGCACAACCTGGTCGATCCCGAAGAGCAGCAGATCGCGGTCGGTCCGGGAGGAGCCCTCGAAGCGCTGGTCGAGGCGCGCGCGCAGGGTCTCACGCGCTTCATCGGCGTGACCGGACACGGCACGCTCGCCGCGGCAGCGCATCTCGCGTCGCTCGCGCGCTTCGACTTCGACTCGGTCCTGCTTCCGTACAACCCGAGCCTGATGGCGGGGCAGGGCTACGCGTCGGACTTCGAGTCGCTGCTCGAGCGATGCCGCGAGCGCAACGTGGCCGTGCAGACGATCAAGGCGATCGCGCGGCGCCGCTGGACGGATGGCGACCTGCAGCGCCGTTACAGCTGGTACGAGCCGATCCGCGACGAGGACGCGCTGGCGCGCGCGGTGCGCTGGGTGCTGCGAAGGCCGGCGCTCTTCCTGAACAGCTCGAGCGACGCGACCTTGCTGCCCGCCGTGCTCGCCGCCGCAAGCCAGCCCCGTCCCGAGCCGAGCGACGCGGAAATGCTCGCCGACGCCCGAGCGCTCGCGATCGAGCCGTTGTTCGTGCGCGGGGTCAGCGACCGCATCTGACAGCGGCTCCCACGCAAACCAGAAGGCGACGAAGCATGGCTGCGTTTTCCGATTTTGCCGGACGCGCCTGCCCGGATTGGTTCCGTCCACCCCAGCTCGGCGTCTTCGTTCATTGGGGCGTGTTCGCCGTGCCCGCCTTCGCGCCACGCGGCAGGAGCATCAGCGATCTCCTTCTCGACGACTACGACAACGCCTTCGCGCGCGCCCCGTACGCGGAGTGGTACTGGAACGCGATGCGCATCCCGGGCAGCGAAACCGCCGCGCATCATGCCGCGACCTACGGCGGTGCGCGGCCCTACGAGGCGTTCCGAGACGAGTTCGAGGCGGCCGCCCGCGCGTTCGACGCGAACGCCTGGGCCAGCCTCTTCGCCACATCCGGCGCGCGCTACGTCGTCTTCGTCACCAAGCATCACGACGGCTATTGCCTCTGGCCGAGCGCCGTGAAGAACCCACACATGCCGAGCTGGGCGAGCGAGCGCGACTACGTGGGCGAGCTCGCGGACGCCGTCCGCGCGCGCGGCATGCGCTTCGGACTCTATTACTCGGGCGGCCTCGACTGGACGTTCCGGCACATTCCGATCTCGAATTTCGGCGACATGCTGGCCTGCGTGCCGACCGACGACGCCTATCGCGCCTACGCGGCCGCGCAGCTGCGCGAGCTCATCGCCCGCTACGCGCCGTCGGTCCTGTGGAACGACATCGCCTGGCCCGACGCGCGCGACGTGCCCGATCTCTTCGCCGACTATTATGCCGCCGTGCCCGACGGCGCGGTCAACGACCGCTGGATCGGCGAGAGCGCGCTCTTCCATGCCGTGCGGGCGCCTGCCGCGCGTGCGGGCCTGAACGCCGCAGTCAGAGCGCGCATCCACGAGGCCGGCTCCACCGCGATGGCCGCTCCTCCGCCGCATTGCGACTTTCGATGCGTGGAATACAGCGACGTCGCGTACGCCGATCAAAAGTGGGAATGTACGCGGGGCCTCGGGCTCGCCTTCGGCTACAACGCGAACGAACGCAGCGACGATTACCTGACGGGCGACGAACTCGTCCGGCTCTACCGCGACACTTCCTCGCGCGGCGGCAATCTTCTGATCAACGTCGGCCCGCGCGCGGACGGGTCGATTCCCGACGTCCAACGCGAACCGCTGCTCGCGCTCGGCAAGACGCTCGGAGCCAGCTGAGCGACACAGAGTGCGGACCGTCGTGATCAGCGGAGCGAATGCGGGGCTGGGCTTCCAGACCGCATCGAAGCTCGCCCAGATGGGTGCGCACGTCGTGCTGGCATGCCGAAACGCGGAGAAGGCCCGAAATGCGCGCAGCGATCTGCTCGCGCAGATCCCGCACGCCCACGCGACGATCCTTCCACTGGACGTCTCCGAGCCGGCCTCGATCCGCGACTTCGGCCGCCGGTTCGCGGACGAGATCGGAAGGCTGGATGTCCTGATCCACAACGCTGGGGTCATCGCCTTGCCGCTCACACGGAACAGCGTCGGACACGAGCTGCAGCTCGTCACCAACTACCTGGGGCCATTCGAGCTCACCGGCGCGTTGCTGCCGCTCTTTCGCAGCGACGGGCCCGCGCGCATCGTCAACGTCGGGAGTCTGGCGCATCGCTTCGCCAGGCTCGATCTCGACGACCTGAACTGGGAGAAGACGCCATACAACAAATGGAAGTCCTACGCCCGGAGCAAGCTCGCCATGGTCACCTTCACCATGGAATTGAATCGACGCCTTCAGCAACGCGGCGGAAACCTCGTCGCGATCGGCGCGCATCCCGGATTCGCGGCGACCGACATCGGGAGGCACAGCTCCCTGCTGACGCCCAGGAACCCGATCGGGCGATGGTTCAACCGCAAGATGGAGAAGCTCTTCGTCCCCACCGCCGCGCAGGCCGCGATGCCGATCGTCCATGCGGCCTGCTCCGAGGATGCGAAGGGCGGAGACTATTACGGCCCGACGGGCTTTCTGGAGATCCGTGGAAAACCCGGAAGAGCGCGCATCAATCCGATCGCGAGGGACGCCGACCTCGGGAGCCGGCTCTGGGCTGCATCGGAGTCGATGACCGGAATCCGATATCTGTCCTCCTCTTCGTGAGGTGGCTCACACGCCCTGCGTCCGAGGCGCCGATCCGGACGGCGGACCGGGAGCTTCCGCATGAGCCGCGAGAGCGGGCAACCGAGGACGCGCTGCCGTCTTCCGTGCACCATCCGAGCCGGACGCGGGCGCGCCCACGCGCGCGTGCTCGACGTCTCGTCGGGAGGGCTCTGCTTCGTCGCTCCGGTGTGCTTCCGGCTGAACACGCGCGTACAGGTCGAGATCCTCGTGCCGCGCGGCGGACCGGTCGCGGTCGAAGGAGACGTGCGCCACCGGCGACTCTTCCACCAGCCGTCTTCCGGGCGTCGCGGCTGGGCCACCGGACTGGCGCTCGCGACGGCGGGTCCCGATTTCCTGGCGCTCACCAGCCCCGGCGCTCTCGCGGAGCCGAACGGCGGCGAGCAGATCGTCGAGGTCTTGCAGCGCGCCTCCAGAGCGAAGGCACTCGACGCGGCGCCGCCGACCTCGCAGGACCTCCTCGTCACGGAGCAGTCGCTCTACCGCGTCCGCTTGAAGGCCGTGGCTTCCGCGCGCACGCGCACCTTGACGCTCCGCGCCGTCTCCGAGTCCGCCGTCTGCGAGGCGGTGCTTCGCGACCTCCCGGGCGACTGGCAGGTGCTCGCTGTCGAGGTGGACCCGATCGACTGAAGGCCGCGCGCCTCACTCGAGCGCCGCCTCGAAGTCGGCCAGCAGATCCCGCCAGTGCTCGGTGCCGATCGAGACGCGCACGAGCGCATCGGTGATGCCGGCCTCGGCGAGCTCCTGGTCGAGCAGCTCGCTGTGCGTCGTGGTCCTCGGATGGCAGGCGAGCGTCTCGATGCCTCCGAGGCTGACGGCGTTCCGGGCGATCCGGAGCCGGCGCAGGAACTCGAATGCGCCGCGCTTGCCACCCTCCACCTCGAGGGAGAACACCGAGCCCGGGAAGTCGGCCTGGGCATCGCGGATGCGCTGCTGTTCGGTGTCGGCGAACAGAGACGGGTAGTACACACGGGTGACGCGCGGGTGTTCCGCCAGCCGCTCGGCGATCCGCTGCGCGTTCTTGCTCTGGCGGTTCATGCGCAGCGCGACGGTCGCGAGTCGCGAGTCGAGGATCCACGACTCGTCGGCCTGCAGGATGTTCCCGAACAGCGCGCGCAGCCCACGGAGTTCTTGAACGAGCGCGGGGTCGCGCGTCAGCACGACACCGGCGAGGATATCGCTCTGCCCGCCGAGGAACTTCGTCGCGGAATAGACGACGAGATCGGCGCCGAGCTCGAGCGGATGCTGGAAGGTCGGGCCGAGGAACGTGTTGTCGACCGCGACGAGCGGCCGCGCCGGGTGGGAGCGCGCGGTCTCCACCGTGTGCGCGATGTCGCTCATGCGCAAGGTCGGATTGGCCGGCGTCTCGACCAGCACGAGCTTGAGATCGGGGAGCGCCGCCGCGGCGCGCGCGAGCGCGTCGCGATCGCCGGCGGGAACCCCCACGGTGGTGAAGCCGAGCGGCTCGAGCAGCTGATGCATGAGGTGCTGCGTGCCGCCGTAGAGCGGCCGCGTGTGCAGCAGCGCCGCGCCGCGCGGCAGGAACGCGAAGCAGCAGGTCGCGATGGCCGCCATGCCCGAGTTGAAAACGGCCGCGCAGGTGGCGCCGCGCTCGAGGGGGACGAGCTGATCCTCGAGGATCTCGGCGTTCGGGTGCGAGAGGCGCGCGTAGATGAGGTCGACGTCCTCGTTCTCGGTGGGCGAGATCCTCCCGAGCGCGATCGCGAACGCGCGCTCGGCCGCCTCCGGGCTCGAGAACACGAAGGTCGACGTGCGATAGACGGGCGGCCGCGCCGCGCCCACGGAGAGGCGGGGGTCGAAGCCGCGCGTGAGGATCGCCGTCTCGGGACGCACGCGATACGGAGGCTTCGCCACGAGTGTCGATTACCGCGGGCGCGGGCGCGGGGCAAACCGCGCGGACGGGCACGGGACGCGCGGATATCGGAGACTGTCGCGCTCGATCGCCCGCGCAGGCTCGAAACACGACCCGACGATGCTCCGCGATTTCACGTTCTTCCTCTGGCTGCTGAAGCTCGGCGCGCTCCTGAATCTCACCTTTCTGTTCCACACCTTCGTGCCGCCCGAGAGCACAGCCGACCCGAGCCTCAGCATCCCTGCGCAGATCCTCTTCGCGGTGTCCGCCTTCCGCTGTCTCTTCCCGAATCAGTACAAGCACAACGTCGTGTTCCACGACACGCCGCTCTCTTCGATATTCCTGACCCGCCTGCTCGCGACCGTGACCGAGGTCGCCTTCGTCTATCAGCTCTCCCGCGTGATCCGCCTGCTCGACGTCGATCGGATCGGGTGGGTCGATGCGCTCTCCTGGCTGATGGTCGTACAGGTGGTCGTCTCCCAGTTCTTCGTCTGGGGCGCGATCCTCACCGGGCGGCTCGCGCTCTACTTCTGGGAGGAGCTCGGCTGGGCGATCCTCGTCGCGGCGAACGCGGTCGCGAGCGCGGGTCTCTACCCGAATCGCGGCGCGCTCGGCGACGCCGCCATCTTCCTCCGCATCAACCTGCTCTTCGCCGTCGTGTACCTCTCGTGGCAGGTCGCGAACCTGAGACTCCAGATCGCGGATGCGAGGCGAGCCGGCGAGACGCTGCGACCGTGGACGCGCATGTCGCGGAAGCAGCTCGCCGCGGGGTTGCGGCGTGCGCTCCACGAGCGCAACCCGACGACCGATGCCACGGCGTGGGGCGGTCTCATCACGCTCCTGTGGATGGCGGGATACTTCGCGACCTTGCTTCCGATGTGGGCGGATCTGATCGTCCGGGTGTTCTCGCGCTAGTTGCGCATGCGAGTGTCGGGCCGGACCTCCCCACCTCAAGGTGACCCCGCGACCGGCCGAACGGATGCGGATGCGGGAGGCGACCGCCATGCGCATTCGCGGGTCTCTGGTGTCCGGGTCCCTGCTCTCGTTCGTTGCCGCACTCGCGGCCTGCTCCTCGACGCCGCCGCCTCCTCCTCCGCAGCGAATCCTCCAGCCGCCGGTGATGGATCTCTCCAGGCTCGGCACGCTCGGAATGCTCGAGTTCACCTCGCAGGGCGAGGTCTCGCTCGGACCCGCGGCGCGAGAGCAGTTCATGGCCGCGCTCCAGGCGGCGCAGCCCGGCACCCCGGTGCTCGAGCTCGGCAGCGTGGGCGACGTCGTCTCCGAAGTGGGAGGCACGGGCCTCAATCCCGCGACGGTTCGCAAGATCGGCGAGAAGTACGAGATCGACGCGCTGCTCGTCGCGGACGTTCGCAGCAGCGAGCTGCGCCCGAGCATGTCGCTGCAGACGTTCAGCAACCTGGCGTCGCTGAGCGCGAAGGTCGAGATCGAGGGGGCGCTCAACGCCCGCATCCTCGAGACGAAGAAGGGCGCCACCGTCTGGGCGACGAGCTCGACCGGGCGCGTGCCGGCCGGAAACCTCGCGTTGACGACCCTCGGCGAGGGCAGTCTCGAAGCGCCGCAGATGGATCAGTCGCGGCTCGCGCTCGTCAGGCAGCTGGTGGCGGACGCGACCGTCGACTTCCAGTCTCGCTGGGTGACGCAGTAGAGGATCGCCATGCCCGAGCGGGCTCCGCGGAAGAACCGCGCCCTCGTGCTCGCCACGGGAGCGCTCGCAGCGCTTCTCCTCTCGGGCTGCGTAGAAAACCATTACCAATATCCGCCGAGCTCGGAGCCGTCGGCTCCTTCCGTCGTCTACTACGGCCCGCCCGCGTCGGCCTCGCACGGATACGTCTATCACTACTACGACCACGACGTGTCGCTGGTCTACGACGCGGGCTGGGGCGGCTACTGGGTCCGCGACTACCCCGACGAGTACTACTACCGCGGGGCGTACTACCGCTGGACCGGCGGGCGCTGGCACCGCGGCAACGGCCCGCGCGGACCCTGGGTGCTCGTCGACGTCCGGGAGCTTCCCGCGAGCCTCGATCGCCAGCGCGCCCGCATCGAGCGAGACGAGGCTCAGCAGACCTGGCGCGACGCGGTGAAGGCGCGCGAGGACGCAGAAAAGGAGCGCGCGGCGGCCGAGCGCGCCGAGCGCCAGAACGAGCAACGCGAGCGGCGCGACGCGCAGCGCGAAGAGCGCGACGAGCGACAGGACGCCGAGCGCGACGAGCGGCGCGACGCCCGCGAGGAGCAGCGAGAGGATCGCCACGAGGCGCACGCGGATACCCGCGACGACGACGCGCAAGCGGGTCGCGAGGACTCCCATGCGCACGACGACGCCCGCGAGGAGCGCCACGGCGATCCGGGCACGGCGCACGAGGACGCGAGCGACAAGCGCGACCACCCGAATCAGGAGCGCGACGAGGTCGAGCCGCGGCCGCCGCGTGACCCGCGCTGGGATCAGCGCCAGGCGCAGCGGGAAGACCGGAAGAATCCCGGCGAGTCGAGCTCGGCGCCCGAGCAGAAGCCGGAGCAGGAGCAGAAGCCGCACAAGAAGGACTCCGTGCCGGCGAAGGCGAGCGACGACGACGGCGACAAGGACTCCAACAAGGGTCGCGATCGCGACTAGCCTCCCTCCACGGGCGTCGAGAGACGCCGCCGGAAGAGCGCGACGCCGACCCCGAGGAATGCGAGCCCGAACGCGAGCATCACCAGCGTCGGCTGCCAGACCGCAGACACGGTGCGCTGGCGCATCATCAGATCGTTGAAGGCCTCCATCGCCCAGCGGGTCGGGAGCCCGAGCGAGAGCTGACGCATCCAGCGGGGCTCCAGGTCGATCGGCCACCAGCAGCCACCGATCGCGGCCATCGCGATCGCCACGGCGGAGCCGACCGGCAGCACGGAGTCGCGACTCGGGGCGACCGCCGCGACCAGCAATCCGAACGCCGCTCCCGCGAATGCGATGCCCGCGATCGGTAGGAGCAGCGCGAGCGGCTGCGGGCCGAGCGAGATGGCGAACGCGAACCGGCCGACCGCGAAGAGCGCGATCATCTGCACGACGCCGACGCAGAAACGCGACAGCAGCTTCCCGGTGAGCACGCAGGCGAGTCCGATCGGCAGGCTGCGCAGGCGGTCGAACGTGCCCCAGTCGTGCTCGTCGAGCAGACCGAGCGAGACGCCGAGCAGCATGCCGAGCAGCAGGAACGTCACGCTGAAGCCCGGGACATTCTGATCGAAGCTGTTGACGGTGGTGCGCGCGCCCGAGATGCCCTGCTCGACGAGCCGCAGCGCGCCGGGCGGCGGCGGCAGATCGGGAAGCGCGAGCGCGGGCAGGTCGAGCGCCGGCGGCGGCGACAGCGGCGGCAGCTCGATCTTCGGGAACGATGCGAACTCCGGCGCGGCGGGTGGCGGCGGCAGCTCGAGCGAGAGGCCGTCCGAGGCGAAGCGCGCCAGCTCGGGCGGCGGCTCGGGGAAGACCGGCGGCGGCGGGATCCGGTCCGCGCGGCTGCCGGCGAGGCGCTCGAGCTCCCGGAGCCACGAGCCGAAGGCCTCGCGAGTCTCGCCGAGCGCGGCGAGCCAGCGCGCGATCGGCTCGCGCAGCGCATCGAGCTGCCGCGAGACCGAGGCGGCCGCGCGCTCTCGCGCGGCGCCGAGCTCCGAGGCGGCGCGCACCCGCAGCGAATCGCGCGCTCGCTCGGCTTCGCGCTCGATGCGATCCGACGCGTCCGCGCGCCGGCGCTGCGCCTCCTGCCAGGCCTCGTCGAGCGTGCTCTGCGCCGACCCGAGCGACGCGCGCACGCCCTCGAGCTCGGTCCGCATCGATGCGATGCGCGCCTTCGCGTCGCCTCGCGCCCTCTCGCCCCATTCGCCCACCAACGAGTCGCGCACGTGCGCGAGCGCGAGCTGGACGTGCATGCGCTCGAGATACTTGACCGGGTCGGTGTAGAGGAGCAGCTCCGCGCTACGGCCCTCGCGGAGCGCCTCGCCGGTGCCGGCCGGGATGACCAGCGCCGTGCCAGAGCGCTTGTGATCCCGCACCTCCGACTGCGCCGCGGCGCGGTCGGCCATCAGCTGGATCTGGAGCTCCCGCTCGCCCGCGAGCTTCGCCGTGATCTCCCGCGACTCCTCGCTGCCGTCCTCGTCGACGACCGGGAGCGTGTACGCGGTCTGGCCGGTCGGGTCGGCACCGTAGAGCGTCGAGAGCGACAGGCCCGCGACGGTGATCACGACGATCGGCGCGAGCCCGAGGAAGAGGAGCCCCGCGCGGTCGCGCAGCAGCAGACGGAGATCCTTCGCGACGACGGCGCCGAGCCCGCGCATGCGTTCAGTCGCGCAGCTCGCGCCCGGTCAGCGCGATGAAGGCGTCCTGAAGGTCGGGGCGGTGGAGCTCGAGCGCGAGCACCTCGTGACCGAGCGAGGTCGCGCGCTCGACGACGCGCGCGGCGCCGGCCACCTCGTCGAGCCGCACGCGCACGAGCGCGCCGCCGGCCGCCGCGGCCTCTTCCTCCGGGACGGGCTCGCAGGGTCCGACGCCGGGCACGCCGCGCTCCCAGCCGACCGGAAGCGGCTCGCGCGTCACGAGGTCGACGTGCGGCGGCGTGCCGGCGAGTCGCACGAGCGCGGACGGAACGCCGTCCGCCACGACGCGACCGTGGTCGAGCAGCACCACGCGGTCGCACAGGCGCTCGGCCTCTTCGATCTGATGTGTGCTCCACAGAACGGTGACACCGGAGGCCGCCTGCTCGCGGACCGCGCCGAAGATCCGCTCGCGCGACTGCGGATCGACCCCGACGGTCGCCTCGTCGAGCAGCAGCACCCGCGGCTCGTGCAGCAGCGCGCACACCAGATTGAGACGCCGCCGCATACCGCCCGAGAACGCCGCCACGGCCTCGTCGCGCCGTTCCTCGAGGCCCGCGAGCGCGAGAGCGCGCTCCGCGGCCACGCGCGCCGAGGCTCGGCGGAGTCCGGCGGCGCGCCCGAAAAAGAGGAGGTTCTCGCGCGCGCTGAGGCTCGGATACAGAGCGAGGCGCTGCGGAACGAACCCCGTCACGCGCTGCGCCTCGGCGCGCGACGCCACGACGTCGAGCCCGCAGAGGGCGACCGTGCCTTCGACAGGCCGGATCAGGCCCGCGAGGACGGAGAGCGCGCTCGTCTTGCCCGCGCCGTTGGGACCGAGGAGCCCGACGATCTCGCCGGCGGCGGCGGCGAACGACACGTGGCGCAGCGCCTGGCGCGCGCCGTAGCGCACGCTCAAGTGGTGGACGCGGATCTGCGGCTCGGCCATCAGCTTGGTCGCGCCTCCAGCCTACACGACGGCCGCGCCAGGAAAGCTCGCCGTCGCGATGCGGAGGAGGATACGGATGTGCAGGTTGGCGAGGTCCACGTAAGCTGATCGGGTGACGAGCGATCGGCCGCGTGGCAGCGATCCGCACCTCCGCCAGGTCCGCGACGTGGTGCCGAGCGCCCCCGGCTGCGAAGACTGCCTGCGCATCGGCTCGCGCTGGGTCCACCTCCGGCTCTGCTTGACCTGCGGCCACGTCGGCTGCTGCGATTCGTCGCCGCACCGGCACGCCCGCGCGCACTTCCAAGACGTCGGACACCCGATCATCCGGTCCCACGAGCCCGGAGAGGACTGGCGCTGGTGCTACGTACACGACACGATGGTGTGAGCGCATGGCTCCGATCCGCGCGGTCGCGGTGGCAGCGGTCGCGGGATTCGAGGATCTTCCGGCGGCCCCGGCACCGTGATGCGAACGCTCTTCGACGCGTACCTCCGGCATCGCTTCGCGTGCCTGCTCGCGCTCCTGATCCTCGCCATCGGGGTCGATCCCGTGCTCGAAGCCTTCGGCGCGCGCGGGCGCGCGCTCGAATGGATGCTGGTGCTCGCGCTCGTCGCCGCGCTGCCCGCGACCTCGCGCGCGCTCGCGCTCGTGTCGGGCGCCGCTCTGCTTGTCTGGGTGATGCTGCACGGCGGCGCCGACTGGGGGACCGCGCTCGCTCGCGCGCTGCTCGGGACGTGGTGCGTCGCGATGGGGGGCTTCGTGCTGTCCTTCGTGCTCGCCGCGGAGGATGTCGACGCGGAGCACATCTCCGCAGCCCTGTGCGTCTACTTCCTGGTCGGGCTCGGATTCGGCGCATTCTTCGCGAGCCTCGACTTCGTCGAGCCGGCATCCCTGGCCGGTGCGCGGGCCACGGGTGCGCTCACGCTCGCGGACTCGGTCTACTTCTCCTTCGTGACCCTGGCGACCCTCGGGTACGGCGACATCGTGCCCGCGAGCCTGGCGGCTCGCTCGCTCGCGGTACTCGAAGCCGTCTTCGGACAGCTCTATCTCGCCGTGCTGGTCGCCCGGTTGGTGAGCATCTACGCGCGAGAGTGAGCGGGAGGGAGCCGGCCGGTCGGCGTGCGGTCGAAAGTGGAATCTGCACGCTCGCGCGACACTCGCGGCGCGCGCGCGTTTCGAGAGGAGCCCGTCGCGGGCATGGCGATTGCACCCGCGCGAGGTCGGAAGGAGACCCTCGATGGGTGTCTACGTCCTCCCCGATCTTCCCTACGACTACAACGCGCTCGAGCCGCACATCTCCGCCGAGATCCTCGAGCTCCACCACGCGAAGCACCACGCCGCCTACGTGAAGAACGCGAACGCCGCGCTCGAGCGCCTCGACGCCGCGCGCGAGAAGGCGAACTTCACGAACGTAGCGGCGCTCGAGAAGTCGCTCGCCTTCAATCTCTCCGGCCACGTCCTCCACTCGATCTTCTGGCACAACCTGATGAAGCGGGGCGGCGGCGAGCCGCAGGGGACCCTGGCGGAGGCCGTGGCGCGCGACTTCGGCGGCTTCCCGAGCTTCCGCCGTCAGATGAACGAGGTGGCCGCGAGCATCATGGGCTCGGGCTGGGCGGCGCTCGTCTGGGAGCCGATCGGCCGGCGGCTGCTCGTGACCCAGATCTACGACCACCAGTCGAACCTGGCACAGAGCGGTGTCCCGCTGCTCGTCCTCGACGCGTGGGAGCACGCCTACTATCTGCAGTACCGCAACGAGAAGGCGAAGTTCTTCGACGCGGTGTGGAACCTGTGGAACTGGAAGGACGTCGCCGCGCGCTTCGACGCGGCGTCGCGACTCGATCTGCGCCTCGCGGGCGCCGCATAGCTTTGCCGGGACTTCGCGCTCGCCGCGAATTGCGCGACGATGGGCCCGATTGTGCCAGCAGATCGCGGATGCCGGCTACCTCGCGCTGCTTCCCGATCTGTTCCATCGTGCCGGCGTGTACGAGCCCATGAACGCGGGAGAGATCTTCGGCGACGCCCAGAAGCGGCAGCTGCTGGCGCTCTACGACGCGACGTGTAGTCGGACGCCCGGCGCGGATCCGACTAGCCCGCGCGGCTCTTCTCGAGGTGCGCCCACGCGGGCGGCAGCGAGATGTTCCGGTCGGGCTTCCGCGGCGGCATGTTGAACGTCGCCGGCGGACGCCAGCCCATCGCCTTCATCGTCTCACCGATGTGCGTCATGTTCAGCATGTCGTGGCTGTAGCAGAAGCGGCCCCCGCCCGCGTAATACAAGATGGAGAGGCCGGCGACCATCCAGGGCGTGCCGTCCTCCTGGTGTCCGAGGATCTGGTCCCACTGGCTCACCAGGCGCGCGCCCTCGCACATCGTCCAGTTCTCGGGCGTGGACCAGCCGTGGCCCGTGAGCCCCGCCATCGACTTCTCGAAGAACCCGCGGATGTTCTCGCGGCCCTCGATGCGGCCCCAGGCCGGATCGATGTAGACGGCGTCCTCGGTGAAGAAGTCGGCGAGCTGACTCCAGGTCGCGTCGCCGGCGTCGATCCGGTCGCGCAGCGCGACGAAGCGGGCGTAGGTCTCGCGGGCCTCTCTCTCGATCGGGGTCGGGGTCGACATCGGATCTCCTCTCGCGTGGGCCCTCACTCTACGCGATCCGCCGCGACCTCGATCACCGTGCGGCCGAGCGTGCGGCGCGCCTCGAGCTCGGCATAGGCCTCGCGAACCGAGTCGAAGTCCGCGCGGCGGCCGACGATCGGGCGGATGCGGCCCGCGCCCTGCCAGCGCACGAGCTCCTCGTGGACCTGCGCTCCCACCTCGCGCGGAAACGGGCTGAAGCCGGCGTCGCGGAGTCCCGGAATCCGCGCGTCGAGGTAGGCCAGCATCACGCCGACGACCGAGAAGTTGCCCTTCGCAATCGGTCGCATCGGCAGGCCCGCCTCGCCGGCTTCGATTCCAGACGAGAAGCCCGCCACCAGATAGCGCCCCTCGTGCGCGACGCAGCGCCACGACGGGATCGCGATCGGCCCGCCGACGAGATCGCAGACGACGTCGACGCCGCGCCCGCCGGTCGCGTCGAGCACGCGCGCGACGAAGTCCTCCTTCCGGTAGTCGATCGCGACGTCCGCGCCGAGCTCTTCGCAGAACGCGACCTTCTCGGGGCTGCCGGCGGTGGCGAGCACGCGCGCGCCCGCGGCGACACCGAGCTGGACCGCGGCGGATCCGAGGCCGCCGGCGGCCGAGTGGACCAGCAGCGTCTCTCCCCCCGTGAGACGCGCGCGTCGGAAGAGCGCGAGGTGCATCGTATGGAAGGGGATGAAGAACGCCGCGGACTCCGCGTCGTCGAGTGTCGCCGGCGCGTCGAAGAGCGAGTCGGCCGGGGCGAACGCGCGCTCCGCCAGCGCGCCGAAGCCGCCGAGCCCGGTCGAGACGACGCGTCGACCGAGCCAGGACGAGAGCCCGGGTCCGGCCGCGTCGACGACGCCGCAGAGATCCATCCCGAGCGTGAAGGGCAGGGCGGGGTGGATCGTCGGGTATCGGCCGTAACACATGTCGAGGTCGTTCCAGTTGAGCGACACCGCCGACACGCGAACGCGCACGAGACCAGGCCCGGGCTCGCCGGGCTCGGGCAGCGAGACCCGCTCGAGCGCCCGCGCCGGCGGTCCGTAGCGCACGATCTGCCACGCCTGCACGGTGCGGCCCCGCGGCGCTAGTAGAGCTTCGCGATCGTGCGACCGATCGTCTTGCGGTTCGCCATGGCGTCGATCGCGGCGGGCAGATCCTCGAACCCGATCACGCGCCCGATCACCGGCTTCACCTGCTTCGCCTGCACGAGCGCGACGATCTCTCGCGTGATCTTCTCGCCGAGCGCGGCCGGCGCGAAGTTCCAGCCCATGCCCTTCTTCATCATCTGCGCGAGGGGCGGCGGCGCGTAGGCCATCAGCACGCCGCAGAGCTTGAAGTTCCCGACCGCGACGCGCCGCGGCACGATCCACTTCTCGTCGACCTTCGTCTTGTCGGACGCGAAGCCCATCATCAGGTAGCGCCCGTTGTAGGCGATGCACTTCATCGACTTGTCCACGACGGCCTCGCCCACGTTGTCGAACACGACGTCGACGCCGCGGTTCTGCGTCTCGGCGAGCACGACCTCGGCGAAGTCGTCCTTCGTGTAGTCGATCGCGACGTCGGCGCCGAGCTCGCGGCAGAGATCCACCTTCTCCTCGCCACCGGCGGTCGCGAATACGCGCGTGCCCGCGTTGCGCGCGAGCTGGATCGCGGCCGTGCCGGAGCCCCCGGCCGCCGCGTGGATCAGCACGCTCTCGCCCTTCTTCAGCTCCCCGCGGTCGAAGAGGCCGAGCCAGGCGAGATGGAACGGGAAGTAGAGCGCGGCCGCGTCGGGCAGCGGGATCGACTCCGGCATCGGGAACGCCGTGATGCCCGGACAGATGGCGTACTCCGCAAAGCCGCCGTGCGCGCCCTTCGTCATCGCGACGACGCGCTCGCCCGTGCGCGCTCCGGTGCCCTCGCCGCACGCGTCGACGATGCCCATCACTTCCATGCCGGGCGCGTAGGGGAGATCGGGGCGCACCATCATGTTGCCGCCGTTGATGCGCTCGAGATCGTTCAGATTCAGCGGAATCGCCTGCACGCGCACGCGCAGCTCGCCGGGCCCCGGCACGGGGATCGGCACCTGGTCGAGCTGGAGCACCTCGAGCGGCGCGCCGTACCGGTGCGTCCGCCATGCCTTCATCGTCGCGCTCGCGTCGCTCATCCCTGCTTCCTCCGTCGTAGGACCGGTTCCATACCACAGAGCTCGGACCGACGGCTCCTGTCAGACCTTCACGCGAGCTCCGCGTCGGAGCGCACCCCTTGCTTCTGTGGGATGCCGGCGTTGAGCTGCGCATCCCGGTCTGCGAAGGCGCGGTGCGAAGTGAGCCAGAGGCGCAGCAGGTGTCGCTTCCGCTCCGGCTCCTCGAAGTCCTCGTACTCGGTGCGCGCGTGCAGGATCACGGAGTTCTTGAGCCACTGGAGGTCGCCCGCGCGGAAGTCCATGTCGAGGTGGACGGCGGGGTCGGCGGCGATCTCGTCGATCAGGTCGATCACCTCGCGCTGCGTCGCGCGCAGACGCGGAGCGCTCGCGTGTCGCTGCGAGTCGCGGATGTACCAGCCGATGTAGAACGTGCGGAGCCAGCCGTCGGTGTAGCGGCAGAGTGGGAGCATGAAGAAGGGCGGCTCGCCGGGGCGTTCCTCGCCGTTGCGATCGAACGGGAAGGGCTCGTAGAGAACCGGCACGAGGTCGTGCCGGCGTCGTAGGATCTCATTGTAGATCGCCCCCGAGCTCGCGATGCGGCTCGTCCCGCCGGACTTCGCCGGTCGCAGACATAAAAGGCTGATCAAGTCGGCGCCGTCGGTGTGGAAGCCGAGCCGTTCGCGCGTCTTGTACAGACGCACGCTCGGGTCGCGCTTGCGGATGCCGAAGTGGCGCACGTGACCGAGACGGTCGCCGGCCGCGTTCTGCGAGACGGCAGTGCCGAGATGCAGGCCGAGGCCCCAGTAGGCGAGTGTCGCGTCGCGCTCGCCGTAGCGCTCGACCGGGACGCCTCGCACGAGCAGGAAGCCCGGGCCGTGTTCGAGCTCGTCGAGCCAGCGCTCGACCGCGCTCGCCAGCGCGCCGAGCGGAAAGTCATCGCGCGTCAACACCTCGAGCGGCTTCTCCAGTCCGCGCGCGAACGCGACCGCGCGATCGAGGTCGGCGACCTCGGCGGGTGTCAGGACGTGGACCCAGTCGTGACGACCCGCCATCGCGGTGCCGGTCCAGACGGCCGGCGTGTCGATCGGTAGGGTGCGGATCTCGGTCATGCATTCGCCTCCCGGCGCTGCATCGCGTTCGCGAGCCGCTTCGGCGGCATCAACGCATCGCAGAGCTCGGCAAGCCGCTCGAGCCGCAGCCGGTAGTAGATCCAGGTGCCGCGGCGCTCACGCCCGAGCAGATTCGCCTCGGTCAACACCTTCAGGTGATGGCTGACCGTCGGCTGCGAGAGTCCGAGCGGCTCGGTCAGATTGCAGACGCAGGCTTCTCCGCCTGGCTGCGAGGCCAGAAAACTCAGCAGCCGCAGCCGTCCCGGGTCGCCGAGCGCACGGAAGATCGCGGCCAGCTCGTCGGCCTGAGTCGCCTGGAGACGGCCGTTCAGCACCGGCGCGCAGCAAGGAGTCGAAGACCTTCTCATCGGCATGGGTCGATATTGACATCCATCGATGGATAACGCAACATCGATCGCAATCGATATTCGGCGAGGCATCGGACATGGCCCGAGGACTTCATCGGACGCTCTTCCTGTGCACCGGGAACTCGGCCCGCAGCCTGATGGCCGAGTGCGCGCTCGCGCGCTGGGGTGGGGACCGCTTCCGCGCGCTCAGCGCTGGAAGCCAGCCGAAAGGCGCGCCGCACCCGCTGACGCTCGAGCTGCTGCACCGTCTTCACTACGACGTGTCGGGACTCCGCAGCAAGAGCTGGAACGAGTTCTCCTCACCGGGCGCGCCGCCTCTCGACTTCGTCTTCACCGTGTGCGACCGCGCGCGAGGCGAGACTTGTCCGGTCTGGCCCGGTCAGCCGGTCACCGCTCACTGGGGCTCGGAGGATCCCGTGCTCGCGGAGGGCGACGACGAGCAGAAGCTGCGGGCCTTCCGCCGCGTGTACACCGAGATCGAGAGCCGGATCAAGCTTTTCGTCAGCCTTCCCATCGAATCGCTCGACCGCCTGGCGCTCACGCGACGCGTACAGGCGATCGGGAAGACCGATTTGATGCCCTGATCCCTTCGCGCGTCCATCCAACCACCTTTCATCGAGGAGAATCCATCATGTCCAACGCCTTCCATGTCTCGCTGAACGTCGAGAGCATCCCCGATGCGGTCGAGCGCTACCGCCGGATCCTCGGCGCCGAGCCCGCGAAGCTGCGCGCCGACTACGCGAAGTTCGAGCTCGCCGACCCTCCGCTCGTCCTGTCGCTCAATCTCGGCGGCAAGCCGGGCACGGTCGGGCACCTCGGTATTCGCCGCCCGAACTCCGCCGCGATCGCGACGGAGCTGGAGCGCGCGCAGGTAGACGGCCTCGAGCCCTTCAGCGAGGAGGGCGTGACCTGCTGCTACGCGAAGGCCGACAAGTTCTGGGTCCGCGACGCGGACGGCCTCGCGTGGGAGATGTACGCCTTCCTCGCGGACGCCGAGCCGGAGCCGGCTCCGCCGCCTTCGGCACCGAAGAGCGGGTGCTGCACGGCCTGACCCATCGGAGCTACGCGGCGAGCTGGCCCGCGGAGACTCCTTGCGACACCCGCTGGAGTACCGCCTCGGCGATCCTCTCGTTCAGCGTGGCGTTCTCGATGCAGCGGGCGCGGCCGGCGGCGGCGATCTCGCGGCGCAGCGGCTCGTCGCGGAGGAGCGCGTGGCACCTGCTTCGCACACTCGGCGGCGTCCCACCAGAAGACCGCCTCCTTGCCGTCGCGGTAGAGCGCCTCGTGCTCGGGCGTCCGCTCCGCACAGAAGAGCGCGCCGAGGTGCGGGACCTCCGCGCTGCGGGTCGTGTGGAGATCGCGATTGCCCTTCGACAGCAGCCCCAGCGACACCTTCGAGCACTGCACCATCAGCGCGTACGCGCGATCGCTACGGGATGCGGGCCCGCGCCAGTGCGCCGCGAGCCGCGGCCACTCGGGGGCGCGCTGCCAGTGGTCGCCATAGATCGAGAGCGGCACGCCGCGCTCGAGGAGCTCGGCGAGGAAGGGGCCGCGCTCGGGGAAGTACGTCCCGACGAAGCTCACGTCGCTCGCGTAGCGCCTCCACTCCTCGGGTGTCGGCGTGAGGGGCGCGTGGGCGACCTGGTCGGCCGCGCGCCAGACCCACATGACGTTGCGGGCGCCGAGCGCGATCGCCTCCTGCACGTTCGGCCGACGCACGACGACGACCAGGTGGTAGGACGCGATAGCCGGTAGAGGAGCCAGGAGAACCGATCGCGCCAGCCGTACGGATCGTCGACGTTGAGGTTGAGGACGGCTCCCGCCCGCTTGCGCAGGCCCTCGATCAGCACGGGCCCCACGCAGCGACCGTGATCGACCCACACGAGGTCGAAGGTCTCGCGACCGAGCGCAGCGAGGACGTCGTGCGCGACGCGCCGATCGCTGAGCAGCGCTCCGGTCTCGTAGCGGAACTTCGCGCGGAGGTAGTCCTTCTAGTCCTTCGGAAGGGTGGACTCGGGATCGAGGTGCCGGACCTGGTGGCCGAGGCGCTCGAGGGCCGTCCTGCGATGGAGGGACGTCCCGGCGACGACGCCGAGATAGAGGATCTTCATGCCACCTCCTTCGTAGAAGTGGTCTTCGAACCCGACATATGGCGCCGGGCGAGCGAGATCCCGCCGGGGCCGGGCCCCGTCAGAACTTGATCTCGACTCCGACCTGCGGTCCCGAGATTCGCTCCGGCGGCGGCGCGCCGGGCTGCTCGCGCTGATCGACCCGCACGCCCCCGTTCACGCTGATCGAATCATCGACCGGGATGCGGACGCCGGCCTCGGTCTGCGAGAGGGTCCCTTGTCGCGGGCCCGTCACTCCATACGACTCCGAGTGGCGCTCGATCCGCACGCTGTCCTTCCAGCGCTCGAGACCGCTCGCGGGAGGAGCGGCCGCCACGGGCGGCTCGCCCGGCTCACCAAGAACCAGGGGGTTCTTCGGCGGACCCGGCTCGAGCGGTGTGCGGAGGAGGACGTCGAGCGGGACCTGCGATTCGGCGTGCGGCGACTCCGCGGCGGCTTCCGGGCTCGTGACCGCCGGTGCGCGCGGCGGTCGCGGCGGCATCCGTCGCGAGGTCCGGGGCGCCGGCGAGGCCGGAGTCTCGTTCCTCGCCTCCGGCAGAACCGCAGCGCCGATTTCCTCCTGCGAGATCGGCACCTGCTCCACGAACAGCTCCGACTGCTCCTGCGCGCGCGTCGTCGGGAGCGCGACCGGATCGGACGCCTCCTCGCACGCGGTCGCGATGGCGCCGAGCGCGGCCAGCGCGAGCGCGGTCCGGAAGCCCGGGACCCGAAGCACACCCCCTCGCATGGCCCGGAGACTAGCGGGCGGCGTGATCGCGAAGCCGGAGGAGGAGAAGGGCCCGCGGTCGTCGTAACGACGCTCGAGAAGGGATACGAAATTGTGTTCCTGCTCGGAGACTCCCTCAACGGGTACAACCGCCCCGCCGTGCGAGATGTCCCGATAGTTCCTTCGGCGTCGGGCCGAGGACCGCGAGGTGCGGGGCCGGTAGGATCGAGGCGTGAAGCTCGCCGTGTCGCCGCCCGTTGCGCCGATGCTCGCGCGACGAGTCGACGCGCTGCCCGACGGCGGCGACTGGATCTTCGAGCCGAAGTGGGACGGCTTCCGCGTCCTGGTCTTCCGGGACGGCGACGAGCTGCTGCTCCAGAGCCGCGACGAGAAGCCGCTCGACCGCTACTTCCCGGAGCTTCAGGCGCCACTCCGGTCGCAGCTCCCCGTGCGCTGCGTGCTCGACGGCGAGCTCGTGATCGCGACCGCGCACGGCCTCGACTTCGAGGCGCTGCAGCAGCGCATCCACCCCGCGGCCTCGCGCGTCGCCTTGCTCTCGCGCACGACGCCGACCTCGCTCGTGTTCTTCGATCTGCTGTGCGAGGACGAGCGCGATTGGCGTGCGGGTCCGTTTCGCGAGCGGCGCGCCGCGCTCGAGAGCCTGCTCGCCCGCGCGGAGCCGCCGCTGCACCTGACCCCTGCGACCAGCGACCGCGGCGTCGCCGCCGACTGGTTCCGGCGCTTCGAAGGAGCCGGCCTCGACGGCGTGATCGCCAAGCCGGAAGGCGGGAGCTATCAGCCCGGCAAGCGCGCGATGTCGAAGATCAAGCACGAGCGCGACTGCGACTGCGTGGTAGCGGGCTTCCGCTGGCACAAGCGCGGCGCGGGGACGTCCGTCGGCTCGCTGCTGCTCGGCCTCTACGACGGCGAGGGCGCGCTCCAGCACATCGGAGTCGTCGCGAGCTTTACCGACGAGAAGCGACGCGAGCTCGTGTCGGTGCTGGCTCCGTATCGGGACCGGGCCTTCGACGACCATCCCTGGAAGGCCTGGGGCGGCGCGGACGAGCCGTCGCAGCGCATCCCCGGCGCGAAGAGCCGCTGGAGCCAGGGGAAGGATCTCGCGTGGCAGCCGCTGCGCCCGGAGCTGGTGGTCGAGGTGGCCTACGACCACATGCAAGGCTCGCGCTTCCGCCACACGGCGCAGTTCCGCCGCTGGCGACCCGACAAGCCGCCGCGAGAGTGCACCTACGGGCAGCTCGAGGTGGTGCCGCCGCACGAGCTCGGCGCGATCTTCGCGGGCGGCTGACGGCACCTGGCTTCTCGCACGGGCACGAAGGCACGAGCGGGGCCGGGCAGAGGTCGCCGAGGAGGAACAGATGGCCGCCGCAGGCGACCCTCTGCCCGGACCCGCTGGCTCCCCTCAGGCCTTCTTGCGCTCACGCCATGCGCGCGTGGGATCGTGGTCGGGATCCGGAGGCTCGGGCGCAGGCCGCAGCGACTCGGGCACGTGTCGGAGGTTGACGCGCACGCGCGTCCAGGTCGACGAGCGCCCGCGCATCGAGTCGACCAGCACGTCGTCGACCGCGAGGTGTGCCGCCACCTCCGGATGTCGGCGCTTCCAGCGCTCGAGCCCGGCGAGCGCCGCCTCGCGGTCGGGCGACCGCGCGACGACGACGAGCGGCATCTTCACGCGCGGCGCGCGCGTGGACGTCGCCGCGCTGCGCTTCGCGCGCGAGGGCGCGACTCGCGGCGACTCGCCCTCCATCTTCCGGAAGTGCGGCGGCCAGGGGGCGTCGCCGAGACCGGCCGCGTCGTCGCGCGCCGCGAGCTCGAGCAGCGCCTCGAGCGAGCCCGGCGCGGCGTCGATGCCCGCGTGCGGATCGCCCCGCTCGCCGACCCGCGCGGGAACGGTCGCGACGGTGAAGTCGCCGGGCTCGCACGCGGCCACCTCGTCCCAGGCGAGCGGCGTCGAGACGCGCGCATCCGGGAGCGGCCGCACCGAGTAGGCCGAGCAGGTGGTGCGGTCTTTCGCGTTCTGGTTGTAGTCGAGGAAGACGCCGTGGCGCTCCTCCTTCCACCACTTCGAGGTCGCGAGCGCGGGCGCGCGGCGCTCGATCTCGCGCGAGAAGGCCAGCGCCGCGCGACGCACCTCGGTGAAGCTCCAGCGCGGCTCGATGCGGACGAGGACGTGCATGCCGCGCGAGCCGCTCGTCTTCGGCCAGCCGACGAGGCCCTGCTCCTGGAGCAGCGCCCTCGCCTCGAGCGCGACGCGCCGCACGTCGGCGAAGTCGACGCCCGGACCCGGATCGAGATCGATGCGGAGCTCGTCCGGATGCTCGAGTTCCCGCGAGCGGACCGGATGCGGGTGGAGCTCGATGCAGCCGAGGTTCACGACGAAGGCGAGCCCGGCCGCGTCGTCGACCACGAGCTCCTCGGCGTTGCGTCCGGACGGAAAGGACAGCAGCACCGCGCGCAGCCACGCCGGCCGCTTCGCGGGAGCGCGCTTCTGGTAGAAGACGGCCCCTTCGGCGCCGTCCACGAAGCGCTTCAGCACCAGCGGGCGATCGCGGATGCCGCGCAGCGCGGCGTCGGCGACGGACAGGTAGTAGCGGACGAGGTCGAGCTTCGAGAGGCGCGCCTCGCGCGAGAAGTAGGGCTTGCTCGGGTGCGTGATCGGGACGGAGCGACCGTCGATCGAGAGGACCTGCGGCGGCTCCTCGGCCGCCATTCAGCCGGCCCGATCCACGAGCCCGGCGAGCTGGCTCGCGAGGAAGCGGCGCTCGGGCTCCGCGGAGCAGAGCTCGATTGCGGCGCGATAGGCGCGCTCCGCCTCGCGTGTGCGCCCGGCGAGGCGCAGCAGATCGGCGTACGCCGCGTGATACGGGGGATACGCGGAGAGGGCGCGCGCGGCGTCGCCGGCGTGGAGATCATCGAGCAGCGCGAGACCCGCGTCCGGTCCGCACGCGCGCCCTTCCGCCACCGCGCGGTTGACTCGCACGACCGGCGTCGGCGCGAGCGACTCGAGCTCCGCATAGAGCCGCGCGATGGTGCGCCACGGCGTGTCGGCGCCGGTCGGAGCGAGGACGTGCGCGGCGGCGATCGCGGCCTGCACCTGATAGGCGCCGCGATTCGCGCACGCGGCCGCCGCTCGCAGCGCGGCGAGACCCTCGGCGATCTCGTCGCGACGCCAGCGCCCGCGATCCTGCTGATCGAGCGGAACGAGCCCGCCATCCGGTCCGTAGCGCGCCTCGCGGCGTGCGTCGTGAAGCAGCATCAGCGCGAGCAGCGAGTGGATCTCGCCGTCACCCGGCACGAGCGCGGCGAGCGCATGCGCCAGTCGGATCGCCTCGTCGCAGAGCGAGCGACGGGTGGCGGAGTCCTCGGCGGTCGCGCTGTAGCCCTCGTTGAAGATCAGATAGAGGACCGACAGCACGGCCGCGAGCCGCTCGCCCCACTCGGCGGGCGCGGGGACGCGATAGGGGATGCGCGCGGCGCGGATCTTGGCCTTCGCGCGCTCGAGCCGCTTCGCGAGCGTCGCGACCGGCACCAGGAAGGCGCGCGCGACGGCCTCGGTCGAGAGTCCGCCTAGCGTTCGCAAGGTCAGCGCGACGCGCGCCTCGAGCGGCAGCGCGGGGTGACAGCAGGTGAAGATCAGGCGCAGCCGCTCGTCCACGGGCTCTTCGCTCTCGAGGAGGGACTGCTCCGCGCGTCGCAGCAGCTCACCCGCGCGCAGCGCGGAGGCCTTGTCGGCCTGCATCGCGCGGTGTCGCAGCCGATCGACGGCTCGACGGCGGGCGGCGACGGTGAGCCAGGCCGCCGGTCGCCGCGGCACGCCGTCCTGCGGCCAGTGCACGAGGGCCGACTCGACCGCGTCCTGCCAGGCATCCTCGGCGAGATCGAGATCGCGCAAGCTCGCGACGAGTGAGGCCAGCACGAGGCCCGACTCGGCTCGCGCGATCGCATCGAGAGCGTCGCGGCTCGCATCGGAGGCCATGCGCCGCAGCCTACGCGCCGCGGCGGACGCGGGCCATCAGCGGGGCGCTCCCCACTCGGGCCGCACCTCGACCGTGCCGATCCGCACCAGCGGGCAGCGCCGCGCCCAGCGGAGCGCCTCGTCGAGATCGGCACACTCGAGCACGGTGAGGCCGCCGAGGATCTCCTTGGTCTCGGCGAAGGGGCCGTCGCTCACCAGCACTTCGCGGCCCTGGCCGCGCAGTGACGTCGCCGCGTCGACGCCCGCGAGGCGCAAGGTCGTGCGGAAGACGCCCGCCTGCTCGAGGTCGGCCTGCCATTTGCGCATGTCGACCAGCATCTCGGAGACGCGGGCCTCGCGCTCTGCAGCGGGAAGGCTCGCGAGCGGCGGGTTGTAGAAGAGCAGGGCGTATTGCATGGCTTCCTCCGCGGCCCGGATTCACCGGCGCATGGCCGACACGAACGAGGGACGCGAGCGGAGCGCCTCGTGGTAGCGCGCGCTGCGCGGCCAGCGGCTCCGGTCGATCGCGAGCCCCGACAGCGTGAGGGTCGCGAGCTGCCCGCCGATCGCCGCGTCCGCGACGCTGAAGCGCGAGAGCAGGGTGGGGGCGCCGTCGCGGAGCTGCGATTCGAGGTAATCGAGCACCGGCGGCAGCTCCCTCTCGAAGAGCTGCAGGGCGCGCGCCTCGTCGGGCGGCTGACCCATCACGCGCGGCTTCACCACGCGCTCGAACAGGATGCCGCTCAGCACCTCGAACAGGCGCGTGTCCGAGTACTCCTCAAGGAAGAGCGCGCGGGCGAGATCGGCGGGCTCGTCGGGGTAGAGCGCCGGCGTCGGGTGCTTCTTCTCGAGATACGCGCAGACGACCGACGAGTCGGGAACGACGACGTCCCCGTCGCGCAGCACCGGGATCTTTCCGAGCGGATGCAGCTCGAGGAGTTCCGGAGACTTCCGACCGGGTACCGAGGAGAGCTCGACGCTCTCGTAGCGGAGCCCCTTCTCCTCGAGCACGACGAGCGCCTTGCGGACGAAGGGCGAGCCGCGATGTCCGTAGAGCTTCATGGGGGCCTCCTCGCAAGGGCGACGAGCGGGGGACTCGCGGAACGACATTCTGCCGTCTCGCGCGCCTCCGCGGAGCCTGTCTCCTCGGGGTCGCGTCGTTCGTCGTCACGGGGAACGCTATGTGGGAAAGGAGGTCCCCGATGAGCCAGCCCAAGGTCGTCTCGCAGAAGGAATGGGAAGCCGCGCTCGCGGCGCTGCGCCTGAAGGAGAAGCAGGCGACGCACGCGCGCGACGCCCTCGCCGCCGAGCGGCGCCGCCTGCCGCGCGTGCGCATCGAGAAGGAGTACGAGCTCCTCGGCCCGCGCGGCCGCACGTCCCTCGCCGGACTCTTCGAGGGCCGACGCCAGCTTCTCCTCTATCACTTCATGTTCGGCCCGAACCGGATGCAGGGCTGCCCCGGCTGCTCGATGGTGGCGGACCAGATCTGTCACCTGGCGCACCTGCACGCGCGCGACACGAGCTTCGCGATGGTTTCGCGGGCGCCGCTCGATCGGATCGAGCCGTACCGCCAGCGCATGGGCTGGCCGATCCCCTGGTACTCCTCCTTCGGCAGCGAGTTCAACCCCGACTTCGGGGTCGGCCCCGTGAGCCCGCGCGAGGACCAGGACCAGGACGGCGAGATCTTCGGGCTGAGCGTGTTCCTGCGCGAGGGCCGCGACATCTTCCGCACGTACTTCACGAACGGGCGCGGCGTCGAGACCCTCGGACCCGTCTGGACGCTCCTCGATCTGACGCCGCTCGGCCGCCAGGAGGAGTGGGAGGACTCGCCGGAGGGAACGCCGCAGACGCCTCGCTACACCTGGTGGCGTCGGCACGACGAGTACGGGGACGACAGCGGCTCGGGGTCCGCGGCGACGCGTTGACGCGGGCGGCGCGCGCGGAGACCCTTGGCCGCCGCGATGCAGGCGAGGAAGCGGCAGCGACCCGGCGCGGGGGCGCGCGAGCTCTGGCTCGCGGCCGCGCTCGTGGTCTGCGCGTGTGCGGGAGCGGGCGGTGACGGTCGCGAGCAGGCGCCCGCACCTCGCTTCCAGGCGTACGCCGGGGACGACGCCGCCGCCGTCTACGTCGTGGCGATCGACCGGCTCTCGCTGGCTCCGCTCGGCGAGCAGGAGACGCACTGCGACGTGCGCGTGCGCCTCGACGACGCGGCGGTGGAGCCGTCCCGGGAGCCCCTCCGGGTCGCGCCGGGCAAGCGCCGCTTCGAGCTCGAAGCCTGGACGCAGGTCGAGGACCCCGATCACCCGGGCGCGGGAGCGCGCACGCAGCGACTCGCGTCACCGGGTGTCCACGACGCCGTGCTCGCTCGCGGCGACGTCTACGCGCTCGTCGCGCTCTGCAGCGTCGAGCGAACGGTCGAGAGCAGCGTGCTCCGACTCGGGCGCGACGGCACGTTGTCGCGCTGGCGATCGAACACGAGGCTGCCCTGGAAGCTCGCGACCGAAGACCCGGGCGCGCGCGCGAGCGTCACGAGCGCGCTCGACGCGATCGCGGAGCGCCACAACCTACGCGCACACGTCTTCGTGCCGATGGAGATGCATCCGGGCGTGCTGCGGCTGCCGGTCGGTCTGACGGCGATCGGCGACATGCAGGCACGCGTCGACACCGCGCGCGCGACGGCCGACTGCTCGCGCGGCAACGAGGTACCGCTCGATGCGGGGCGGACGAGCGGCGGTCAGCTCGTCTCGCTCTCGCTCCGCTGCCGCGGCGAGCCTCCTGCGTGGGAGGCGCCGGTGCGGATCGGCGCGGCGGAGCTCAACGCAGCCCTGATCGACGACCTGTTGATGCGAGAGCCGCGTGCTCTGCCGCAGCTCGAGGCGTGGCTCGCCGCGCAGGCGTTCGAGCCGCCGGTCGCCGCGGACGGGATCTCCGCCTTTGCGGTGGAGATCCTGAATGTCCTGCGCGGCGACCGGACGCTCGAGCGAGACGCGCGTTGATCGCAAGGAGGCCGACGCAAGTCGGCCGACGCGCAGCGAGGCGCAGCCGAGCGAAGGCCGGCGGTCCGAGCGCGAGCGAATAGCGAGCGCGAGGGTCCGGCAGAGCTACGGCAGGAGCGGCACCCAGAAGTTGCACTTGTGGTCGGCGCCGAAGGTCGTGATCGGCGCGACGCCGGCCGGCACCAGCGACTGATGCTGATCACTCGCGACGGTGTAGCCCTGCCACGTCGGCGGCTCTGCGCCGTTCGGATCGCCACGCTTCGCGAAGTTCGTCCAGTACTGGACCATCGTGGCCGCAAGCGCCTGCTGATCCGGCGTGAATCCCGGAGAAGGCTCCGGCGTCTGCAGGTCGAACAGGTACTGCAGCTCGGACGCGTGGTAGGCGCCGGACGGGAAGCTGACCGGCGGCAGGAAGCGCTGCGGCGCGTTCGGATCGTTGAACTCGTAGGCGAAGGTCGGCGCGAACTGTGAGAGCAGGCCCGAGGCCGTGCGCGCGTTGCAGGCGAAGATGGCGTCGGTGCCGAGCGCGCCGAGCGCGACGCTCGGCGAGGGATAGGCCGCCAGCGGATACACGAAGATCGCGAGCGCGTTGGCCTGCGCGAGCGGGATGCGCAAGGTCGACGCGATCGCGCCCGGGTACTGCGCAGGCGTCAGCGCACCGCTCACGAGCTCCTGCTGCGCGACGAAGAGCCGCCACTCGTCGTGGTTCGAGCCCTCGATCACGGGCACGCGG
>DATKND010000099.1:0-9990 GCA_035541475.1 Myxococcota bacterium
CACAGGGCCACCGCGTTACCCCCTGCGCCTCCGGAGACGCGCGCGATGTTCAACCTGGCGGCCATCCACGAGGCGATCGCGGCGCGCGTGCCGGAGCGCGAGTGCCTCGTCTTCCGCGAGCGCCGGCTCTCGTGGCGCGACGTGACCGACCGCTCGCGTCGCCTCGGCGCGCTTCTGCGGAGCCGGCTCGGGGGACCTTCGGCGGAGCGCGCGCAGCTCGAGAACTGGGAGTCGGGCCAGCCGCACGTCGCGCTCTACCTCTACAACGGCAACGAGTATCTCGAGTCGATGCTCGGCGCGTACAAGGCGCGCGCAGTGCCGATCAACGTGAACTACCGCTACGTGGAGGAAGAGCTTCTCTACCTGTTCGAGAATTCGCGCGCGCGCGGCGTGATCTACCACGCCTGCTTCGCGCCGGTGCTGGCGCGCATCCGGTCGCGCCTGCCCGAGCTCGGGCTCTGGATCCAGGTCGCGGACGAGTCGAACGAGCCGCTCTTGCCGGGCGCGGTCGAGTACGAGGCGGCGCTCGCTGCCGCAGCGCCCGAGTCGCCGCAGGGGCTCTCGCCCGACGACCTCTACGTGCTCTACACCGGCGGCACGACGGGCATGCCGAAGGGCGTGATGTGGCGCCAGGAGGATGTCTTCCGCGCGGCGATCTACACGCGCCCGGTCGCCTCGCTGGAAGAGGTCGTCGCGCGCGCCGAGCGCGGGCGACACCGCGCGTTGCCGGCGCCGCCCTTCATGCACGGCGCCGCGCACTGGGCCGCCTTCACGATGTGGGCGCTCGGCGGAACCGTCGTGGTGCAGTCGCAGCCGCGCCGGCTCGATCCGCACGACATCTGGCAGACGGTGGAGCGCGAGCGCATCACGACCTTGACCTTGGTCGGCGACGCCTTCGCGCGCCCGCTGCTCGACGCGCTGCGCGAGCGCGACTACGACCTCACGTCGCTCGAGGTGATCGGCTCGGGCGGCGCGATCCTCACCGCCGCGCTGAAGCAGGAGCTGCTCGAGCGTCTGCCGCGGGTGCGGATCACCGACAACCTCGGCTCGTCGGAGAGCGGCAGCCAGGCGATCCAGGTGACGCAGCGAGGCGCGCGCGCGACGACCGGCGACTTCGAGATGGCGCAGGACAACCTGGTGCTGCGCGAGGATCTGTCCGGTCCCGTCGCGCCCGGAAGCGGCGAGCAGGGCTGGCTCGCGCGGCGCGGCCGGGTCCCGCTCGGCTACTACCGCGACCGCGAGAAGACGCAGCGGACCTTCCCCGTGATCGATGGCGTGCGCTATGCGGTGCCCGGCGACCGCGCGCTCCTCGAAGCGGACGGGACCCTGCGCCTGCTCGGCCGCGACTCCGTCACGATCAACACGGGCGGCGAGAAGGTCTTTGCGGAGGAGGTCGAGCACGCGTTGAAGCACCACCCCGGCGTGCTCGACGCGGTGGTGGTCGGCACGCCGCACGAGCGCTTCGGGCAGCAGGTGACCGCGCTCGTGGTGCTGCGCCCCGGCGAGGCGCGCTCCCCGGAGAGCCTGCTCGCGGTCGCGCGCGCGCACGTCGCGCCCTACAAGCTTCCGCGTCGCTTCGTCTTCCTCGACCAGATCGTGCGCGCGCCGTCGGGCAAGGCGGACTACCGCTGGGCGCGCGCCGCCGCGCTGGAGCAGTCGGGCTCCTAGCAGGCGCGCAAGAACACTCGCACTGGTCGCGGAAAGGGGCGAGGCAGAGGTCCCCTGCGGCGGCCATCTGTTCCTCCTCGGGGACCTCTGCATCCCCCCGACTCGGGTGGCCTGCTAGCTCGCGTTGTGGAGCTGCGCGGTCAGCTTGCGGATGCGCGCGGCGTTGACGCCCATGTCGCCCTTGCCGACGCGCGACTTCGACCGCACGTCGACGACGGATCCTCCGTCCTGCGGCCGCACGCGCACGACGATGTCGTCGACGAACTTGAACAGGCGCGAGGTGTCGGTGCCGGTGAGCGTGTTCGAGATCGGGTCCTTCTGCGTCACCACCCAGCCGTTCGCGGCGAAGAGCGAGGCCACGCGATCGAGCGCCGCGGCGGGAGGCAGCGCCACCGCGATCGGCACGATGTCCGGATAGCCGGCGCGCTGCACCTGCGCGAAGCCCGCCGGGTATCTCATGTCGCGCCCCTGCTTCCACGGGTCGACGGCGAAGGCCGGCGGATCTTCCGGATTCGTCGTGATGTCGTTGATCGCCGGCACGCCGGCGCCGCCGCGCGCGCCCATCAGGATCGCGGCGGTGACGAGCGCGCCGAGCACGGTGCCGACGAGCGCACGGCTGCGGCCTTCTCGATAGGCCGCGGCTCGCGTGAAGAAGAGACCGAGCACGCCGGTCGCGAGCGCGAGCAGCCCGAGCAGCCCGCCGAGCAGGAAGATGCGAAAGCCGGTGAAGGGCTCGACCACCCCGAGCTGGATCAGCACGGGACCCGCCACGAAGAGCGCGAGTGCCGTCACGCCGAGCGATCCCGCGAGCCGAGCGACCCGTGACGTCTGCATGGTGTCACCTCCGACGCGCGTCCACGCGTGGTGCGCAGCTTATCACGGAAGCGCGCGGCGCCTGTGATAGAGTGGCGCGCCCTCGAGGAGACCCGATGTCACCCGTCCGCTCGGAGCGACGCGGCGCGGTCGCCCTGCTGACGCTCGACCGCGCCGACGCGCTGAACGCGCTCGACCGCGAACTGATCCACGACCTCGAGGCGCGTCTCGCCGAGCTCGCCCCCGACGCCGGCGTGCGCGCGCTGGTGTTGACGGGCGCCGGACGCGCGTTCGCGGCCGGTGCCGATATCGCGCAGATGCGCGGCATGACGCCGGCCGAGGCCGAGGCCTTCAGCCGGCTCGGGCACCGCGTGTTCGGCGCGCTGGAGGCGCTGCCGATCCCGACGATCGCCGCCGTGAACGGCTACGCGCTCGGCGGCGGCTGCGAGCTCGCCTGCGCGTGCGACTGGATCTACGCGTCGACGAAGGCGCGCTTCGGGCAGCCGGAGGTGAATCTCGGCATCATCCCCGGCTTCGGCGGCACGAGCCGGCTCGCGCGGCGCGTGGGTCTCGCGCGCGCGAAGGAGATGGTGCTGACCGGCGCGCCTCTCGCGGCGGAAGAGGCGCTGCGCATCGGGCTCGTGAATCGCGTGTTCCCGCCCGAGGAGCTGCTCGCCGGAGCGCTCGCCGCGGGCGAGGCGATCGCGGTCAAGGGGCCGCTCGCGGTGGCGACGGCCAAGCGGATCATGCAGGAGGGCCAGGACATCGACCCGCGCGTCGCGCACGCGCTCGAGCAGCACGCCTTCGGCCTGGTGTTCTCGACGGAGGACCGCGCCGAGGGGATGTCGGCCTTCCTCGAGAAGCGCGATCCGGTTTTCCAGGGTCGTTAGCGAGCCGCGCGTTTCGCGCGGCGCGCAGCGAGGCGCAGCCGAGCGAAGATCAGAGGATGAGACCCGGGTCGCACGGGCGACCGGTTCCCCGGCAGCTGCGTCCTATCCCGCGAACCCGTTCACGTACGGCAGCCGCCGCGCCGTCGACTCGATCGCGTCGCCCGCCTCGAGCAGCACCGACGTCGCGTTCCAGCTCCCTTCGAGCAGCTGGCCGCGCGCGCCGTCGGGGACCGATGCGGGGAAGCTGCCGGCGCGACACGTGACCGTGCGCGCCGCGAGATCGACCGCGACCTCCTGCGCAGGATCCAGCTCGACGGAGTCCATCAGCCGAACGAGATCGCCGTGCGCGAGCGTCACGCACGGGAGTCCGAGCGCCGTGCAGTTGCCGAAGAAGATCTCGGCGAAGGACGCGCCGACGAACGCGCGGAAGCCGCGGCGCATCAGCGCCTGCGGCGCGTGCTCGCGCGACGAGCCGCAGCCGAAGTTGCGGCCGACCACGAGGATCGACGCGCCGCGGAAGCGCCGCACGTCGAGCGGGTGGTCTCCCTTGGCCTGCTTGCGGTCGTCCTCGAAGGCGTGCTCGCCGAGACCTTCGAACGTGACGGCGCGCAGATAGCGCGCGGGGATGATGCGATCGGTGTCGATGTCGTCGCCGCGCAGCACGCAGGCCGTGCCGGCGACGCGCGAGATGCGCGCCTCCATCAGAGGACCTCCCGCACGTCGGCGACGACGCCGCGCAGCGCGGCGGCCGCGACCATCGCGGGCGACATCAGCAAGGTGCGTCCGGTCGGCGAGCCCTGGCGGCCCTTGAAGTTGCGGTTGCTCGACGAGGCGCACATCTCGCGGCCGACGAGCTTGTCGGGATTCATCGCCAGACACATCGAGCAGCCGGGCTCGCGCCACTCGAAGCCCGCCGCGCGGAACACCTCGGGCAGCCCTTCCTCCTCGGCCTCGCGCGCGACCGCCCGCGAGCCGGGCACGACGAGTGCGCGCACGCCGTGCGCGACGCGGCCCGTGCGCGCGACGCGCGCCGCCTCGCGCAGATCGGAGATGCGCCCGTTCGTGCAGGAGCCGATGAAGGCGACGTCGATCGGTGTTCCCGCGATCGGCGCCCCGGGGCGGAGCGCCATGAAGGCGTAGGCTTCCTCGAGCGACGCGCGGGAGTCGGGCGACACATCCTCGAGCCGAGGCAGGCGCTCGTCGACCGCGACGTTCTGACCGGGGTTGATGCCGAAGGTGACGGAGGGCGCGATCGCGCCGCCTTCGAGTGTCACGCGGTTCGCGTAGGCGGCGTTCGGGTCGCTCGCGATGCTGCGCCACCACGCGACGGCGCGGTCCCACGCGGCGCCCCTCGGAGAGAACTCGCGCCCACGCAGATAGTCGTAGGTCGCGTCGTCGGGGTTCACGTAGCCGCAGCGCGCCCCGCCCTCGATCGACATGTTGCAGACGGTGAGCCGCTCCTCGATCGACATCGACTCGAGCACCGCGCCGGCGTACTCGTACGCGAAGCCGATGCCGCCGTTGACGCCGAGGCGGCGGATGATCGCGAGGATGACGTCCTTCGCGTACACGCCGGACGCGAGCTTCCCGCCGACCTCGATGCGGCGGACCTTCGGGCGCGCCATGGTGAGGCACTGCGTCGCGAGCACGTCGCGCACCTGCGAGGTGCCGATGCCGAAGGCCAGCGCGCCGAAGGCGCCGTGCGTGGAGGTGTGGCTGTCGCCGCAGGCGATCGTCATACCCGGCTGGGTGAGTCCGAGCTCCGGACCGATCACGTGGACGATCCCCTGGCGGCCACTCGCGTCGTCGAAGAAGCGGATGCCGGACTCGGACGTGTTGCGCTCGAGCGCCTGGAGCATCTGCTCGGCGAGGTCGTCGGCGAGCGGACGCTTTCGGGTGTGGGTCGGCACGATGTGGTCGACGGTCGCGAAGGTGCGCCCGGGGAAGCGGGCGCGCAGGCCCATCTCGCGGAGGGAGTCGAAGGCCTGGGGACTCGTGACCTCGTGGATCAGGTGCAGCCCGATGAAGAGCTGCGTCTGGCCCCCCGGCAGCTCCCGCACGCTGTGCGCGTCCCACACCTTGTCGAGCAGGCTCCGGCCGGACATAGGGTCCGAGGGGTAGCACACGCACCTGCGGCGCCTTTCCAGCGGCTTGACAAACCTCTGCGGCGGGTGGTCTCTTCCTTTATCGAAAAGGAGGTTTTCGAGTTGTGAGCGAGGCGCGCCTCGAGAGCCTGCCCGCGCGCGAGCGACAGTGGCAGGCGACGCACCGCCGCATACTCGGCGCCTCCCTGGCGGAGTTCGAGCGCGTCGGTGTGGACGCCGCGCGCGTCGAGCACATCTGCCGCGCGGCCGGGGTCACGCGCCCGACCTTCTACGCGCACTTCCCGACCAAGGACGACGTGCTCTTCGAGCTCCAGCGCGAGGGCGCCGCGCGCGTCGCGGCGCAGATGACCGAGCGGCTCAGCGAGGCGGCGTCGCTGCGCGAGGTCGTCGACCTGCTGGCCGACGGGCTCTTCTACACCACGAGCCTGGTGTCGCCGCGCCTGCGCCGCGAGCTGCAATCGCTATTCGTGCGCAAGCAGGGTGTCGCGGACTGGGAAGGCACCGCGCTCCACGACGCGCTGCTGCGCTGCTTCCGCGCGGCGCGCGCGTCGGGCGAGATCGCCGCCGACTGCGATCCCGAGGCGCTCGCGCGCTGGGTGTTCGTGTGTCTGTTCGGCTTCCTCGTGGCCGATCCGATCGACCTCGAGCCGAATCGCGGCGAGGCTCGCAAGTTCCTCCACGTGCTGATGGCGGGCCTGCGCCGGCGCGGCTCGTTCGAGTGACGAGCCGCGCGGCCGCACGCGCTACGCAGCCGCTCTCTGCACCTCGAGCGTCGCAATATCGCGTCGGTAGTCGCGTGCGGCGAGCGCGAGCAGCGCGGCCCCGAACCCGCACGTGATCAGCACGAGCGACATCGAGTAGCGGATCGCCTCGCTGCCGTAGCGCGGCAGCAGCGCGTCGTTCAGCAGCCCGACGACCCACGGTCCGAGGCCCTGCCCGAGCAAGGTCATGCAGAGCACGAGCAGCGACGCTGCCATCGCGCGCATCCGGGCCGGCGCCAGGTTCTGCGCCGCGGCGTAGACGGCTGGCGCCCAGCCCGCGCCGAGAAGTCCCGACGGAATCGCGAAGCGCATCGCGGTGTGGGCGTCGGGCCAGAGGCAGATCGCGAGCAGGAAGGGCAGCGAGAGCGCGACGCCGAGCGCCGCGACACCGAGCAGCCAGCGCGCGTCGCTTCGCGCGAGTCGGTCCGCGAGCCAGCCGGCGAAGAGCGTGCCGACCATCGCCGCGGGCACGTTGAACCACGCGTAGGTGCGCCCGACCTCGGCGAGGCTCATGTGGTGCACGCGCACGAACATCGTCGGCACCCAGGCGCCGAAGCCGAGCCCTCCGAAGGTCGCGAGCCCCGCGCCGAGCGCGAGCCAGCGATAGGAGGGCAGGGCGAAGAGCGTTCGCGTCGCGGCGCCTAGCGACGGCGACTCGCTCGCGGGATGCGCGTCGAAGCGACCGCGCTCCGGCTCGCGCACCGTGAGCACGAGCATGAGCGCCAGCGCGAGACCCGGCAGTCCCGCGGCATAGAACGTCCCGCGCCAGCCGATCGCCTCGGCGAGCACGCCGCCCGCGTAGATGCCGAGGAAGTTCCCCGCGTAGACGCCGAGCTGGAAGATCGAGAGCGCGCGAGCGCGGGCGTGCGGCGGGTAGTAGTCGGACAGCAGCGAGTGGGCGGGCGCCGCGCCGCCGGCCTCTCCGATGCCGACTCCGATGCGCGCGAGCGCGAGCTCGGCCGTGCTGCGCGCGGTGCCCGACCACGCGGTGAAGGCACTCCACAACGCGAATGACACGGCGAGGATCGTGCGGCGCGACGCGCGATCCGCGAGCCGCGCGATCGGCACACCGGCGACCGCGTAGAGCACGGCGAAGGCCGGACCGGAGAGGAAACCCATCATCGCGTCCGACGCGCCGAGCTCCTGCTGGATCGGGTGGATCAGCATGCTCAGCACGAAGCGGTCGAGATAGTTGAACGTGTACATCGCGAAGAGCGCGAAGAGCACGTAGCTCGAATAGGCGCGGCCGGGCTGCACGCGGCCGAGTCTGACGCGGTTGCGCGGGCGCGTCAGCGGCTTCGCCTATGCTGCAAAGGCATGGATCTCCTCTACACCGCGCACGTGCCGGCCGGCGACGGTCCGCACCCGACGGTGCTGCTGCTCCACGGCTGGGGCGCCAGCGCGCACGATCTGATCGGGCTCGCGCCGGTGCTGCACGGCGGTCGCGCGCTCGTGCTCTGCCCGCAGGGCTCCTTCTCGTTCCAGGCGGGCCCTGGCATGCTCGGCTACGGCTGGTTCCCGCTCGTGCCCGGACGCCCGCCCGATCCGGCGGCGATCGACGAGGCGCGCCGCCAGGTCGAGGCCTTCCTCGACGCCGCGACCCGGCGCTACCCGGTCGATCCGAAGCGGCTGATCGTCGCGGGCTTCAGCCAGGGCGGCTTCCTCGCCTACCAGATCGCGCTGCGCTCCCCCGCGCGCTTCGCGGGACTGATGGCGCTCTCGGCGTGGCTGCCGCAGGAGCTCGCCGACTCGATCCCGCCGCAGCCCGCGCACCGCGCGCTGCCGGCGCTCGTGATCCACGGCAGCGACGATCCGATGATCCCGGTCGCGCGGGCGCATGCCTCCCGCGACGCGCTGCTCCGACTCGGTGTCCCGACGGTGTATCGCGAGTACGCGATGGGTCACGAGATCCGGCCCGAGGCGCTGCACGAGATCCTGCGCTGGCTCGAAGAGCGGGTTCTCTCTCCGGTGGTGCGTGGATGAGCATCGGGCGGCCTGGCTTGGCGACGCGGTACCCTGGCGCGGTCGTCGGGGTGTAGCTCAGCGGCCAGAGCCTGAACTTTGGGGGTTCAGCGTCGTGGGTTCGAATCCCACCACCCCGACCACCCACCGCTCTATTCGTTCGTCGCCTCGCCGTCGCGAACCGCGATGCAGGCGACCGACACGCCGAAGGGCAGATCGATGCGCCGCAGCAAGGCGGCCTCGACGCGGTAGAGCGCGACCAGCACGGCGTCGAGCCAACCCGGGAGCGGCACGAAATCGTGGCTGCCTGGAGCGCGTCTGCGCCCGAGTCGCCGCCAGAGCGCCGCGATCGGGAAGACGAAGAAGTGGGTGTAGGTGATGCGCTCGGGCACGAGCCCGGCGGCGCGCACGCGCTGCCGGAGCTCGCTCGCCGTGTAGCGCCGCTTGTGCCCGAACGTCTCGTCGTGCGGACTCCAGAGGAACTGCCATGCGGGCACGCTGATCACGACGCGCGCACCGGCCCCCGCGAGCCGGGCCGCCTCGCGCAGCAGCTGTACATCGTCGTCCACGTGCTCGATGACGTCGCAGAGCAGGATCGTCTGGAAGGCGCCGCTCCGGAACGGCGATGCGCCGACGTCGCCCTGCGCGAGCGCGGTGAGCCCCTGCTCGCGACCGAAGTGCAGCGCCAGGGTCGAGCGGTCGAGGCCGACGCACGTCGCGCGGTCGCGCAGGTGCCGCAGCATCGCGCCGCTGCCGCAGCCGAGATCGAGCACGCGTCCTGAAATCGCGCGCTCCCCGAGCAGCGCGTCGAGAAGCAGGCGCTTGCCGATGAACCACCAGTGCGTCTCCTCGAGCTCGGCGTTGAGCCGGATCTCTTCGTCGCGCACGATTCAAGTCCTCGCGCTGGGTGCGCGCGCCGAGAGCAGCAAGAACGGCAGCACGGGCCGCAGCACGGCGAGTCGCTCGAGGCGGTTCTCGAGGCGGCGCACACGCGCGGACCGGTTCACGAGCTGGGGCGGGAAGAATCCGAAGCGATACGCCGCGACGTCCTCGAAGCCGTTTCGCACGAACTCCGCTTCCACACGCCGCGCGCCGAGCCGGTACAAGCCCGACTCCTCGCGCCACGACATGTCGGGGCAGCAGATCACCTGCGCCAGGAAGAGCGGGTTCCAGCGATTCGGCTCCACGAACGCAATCGCAGCGCCCGGCGCGAGCATCCCGCGCAGAGCGTCCAGAGTTCCGCCGAGGTCGTCCACGTGGTGGAGGAAGAAGAAGCCGACCACCGCGTCGAAGCGTTCGCCGGGCAGGGCGCGGACGACGTCGCGGACGTCGCAGCATACGGTGCGACAACGCGGCGGCGGGACGTGCCGCTCGTCGCGCACGCGCTCCAGCTCCGCGAGGGTGCGCGCCGAGAAGTCCAGCGCGGTGACCGCGGCGCACTCGTCGAGCAACGGGAACGTGAACCGCCCGAAGCCGGCGCCGACTTCGAGCACGCGCGCGCCACGGCCGATGCCCGCCGCGGACACGGTTCTCGCGATCACCCTGCGTGCGTAGAAGTCGCGCACATCAGGGCGCAGATGCCAATGCAGCCGCGACGCGTAGAAGCGCCGCTGCCGCTCGGCGTGCGCGGACGGCTCGCCAGCGTCGGTCATGTCGACGCCGCCGCGCCGGCGCGCGTCGAGCCGTCCGAGCGCCAGACCTCGGCCTGCACGGGCGCCACGGAAGTCGCGTACATGCCGCGTGTCCGGTAGAGCGCGATGCGCGCGAGTCCCGCCAGCGAGCCGATCACGT
>DATKND010000100.1:0-21476 GCA_035541475.1 Myxococcota bacterium
AGTCGGCCTACTTGCGTCGGGAGACCTCGATGCCGGCGCGCTCGGCCTGCTTCTTCAGCTCGATCCGCGCGATCGTGCGGCGGTGCACCTCGTCCGGGCCGTCCGCGAGGCGCAAGGTTCGCATCGAGGCGTACGCGCGAGCGAGTCCGAAGTCCTCCGTCACGCCGGCGCCGCCGAAGGCCTGGATCGCCTCGTCGATGATCTTCAGCGCCGTGTTCGGCGCCTTCACCTTGATCATCGCGATCTCGGCGCGCGCGACCTTGTTGCCGACCGTGTCCATCATGTAGGCGGCCTTCAAGGTGAGCAGGCGCGCGCACTCGATGTCGATGCGCGCGTCCGCGATGCGCTCCTCCCACACCGAGTGCTCGTAGATGCGCTTGCCGAACGCGGTCCGGGTCAGCAGGCGCTGGCACATCTTCTCCAGGACCCGCTCGGCGACGCCGATCGTGCGCATGCAGTGGTGGATGCGGCCGGGCCCGAGGCGCCCCTGCGCGATCTCGAAGCCGCGTCCCTCGCCGAGCAGGATGTTGCTCGCGGGCACGCGCGCGTTCTCGAACCGCACCTCGCCGTGACCGTGCGGAGCGTCGTCGTATCCGAAGACCGGGAGATGTCGCTCGATCACCACGCCCGGCGTGTCGCGCGGCACCAGGATCATGCTCTGCTGCTGGTGGGCGGGGCCGGAGAAGTCGGTCTTGCCCATCACGATAAGGATCTCGCAGCGCGGGTCGAGGATGCCGGAGGTCCACCACTTGCGTCCGTTGATCACGTAGGAGTCGCCGTCGCGGCGGATCTCGGTGCAGATGTTCGTGGCGTCGGAGGAGGCCACGGCGGGCTCGGTCATCGCGAATGCGGAGCGGATCCTCCCTTCGAGCAGCGGAGTCAGCCAGCGCTGTTTCTGCGCCTCGCTGCCGTAGCGGACGAGCACCTCCATGTTGCCGGTGTCGGGCGCCGAGCAGTTGAAGACCTCGGAGGCGAAGCCCACCCGCCCCATCACCTCGCACAGGGGCGCGTACTCCAGATTCGTGTAGCCGGCCCCGTGGTGGCTCTCGGGCAGGAAGAGGTTCCAGAGCCCGGCCTCGCGCGCCTTCCGCTTGAGCTCCTCGATGATCGCGGGGATTCGCCATCGATCCGCGCCGAAGCTCTCGTGCTGACGGTGATAGGTCTCCTCGTTCGGGTAGACGTGCTCGTCCATGAACTTCTCGAGCTTGGCGAGCGCATAGCGGGTCTTCTCGCTGTACTCGAACTCCACGGTGGACACCTCACGAGCGCGCAGATCGCGGCGGCAAGAGGGGAAGAAACGAGGCCAGCATGTCATGGCTGCCATCCGGTCGCCAACCGGATCCGCGGCCGCAAACGAGCCCGCACCGATTTCGCAATCGACTTCGCGAAAGGTGCGGAGCGAGACGTCGTTTCGCGCGCGCGACGCGATTTTGTGACCCAAAACACAGTGCAGACCGCGAGATCTGCCGCATCTTTCCGCGCGGCTGGATGGTGGGCTCGGCTCTCCGCGGGAGGCGGGGAAGCCAACGGGGGTGTGAGTACACCGCAGGCTCGCAAAGCCAGTGGAGTGTGTTCGATTGTCCAGAGCCGGATTCGAGACGTTCCGAGCCGTTCGCATCCTGACGTCTTCGATCGCGCTGGCGTTCGCGGTCGCGTGCGGCGGCGGAAGCTCCGATGGTGGCGGCGGAAACGTGTCGCCTGGCTCGAACAACACGCCGCCGCCGACGAGCAATCCGACCCCGGTGCGGAGCCTCTCCGCGACCCTCTCGTGGTCGCCGGCCTCGGGGCCGGTGGCCGGCTATCACGTCCTGGTGTCGCGCAACAGCGGCCCCTTCATGGAAGAGGCGAAGACGACGGTCGCGAGCGTCGACCTGATGGGCGCGCCGAACGACGTCGTGCGCGTGCAGGTGGCGGCCTTCGACGCCGCGGGCAACATGGGCCCGCTCTCCTTCCCGTCCGAGCCCTTCGTCTTCGTGGGCAACCCGACTCCGCCCCCGAGCGACGGCGGCACGACGACCTCGGCCGGCGGAGGCACCTCCGGCGGAGGCACGAGTGGCGGCGGCGGTACGATCGCCGGCTCGGGCGGCTCCGGGTCGTCGAGCGGCTCGAGCGGCGGAACGACCGATCCCGCACCGACCTCGGGGCCGAGCGACCCGGGCACGTCGCAGCCGCACACGGTCGGCTCGCGCGGGGACCTCGACGGCAACGGCGCGGACGACCTCGTGTGGGTCTCGGACGACGGCACGCTGGTGCGCGTGACGAGCGCCGATCTCTCGACGGCGCGCCTCTACTCGCTGCCGTCCGCAGGCTGGCAGCTCGTGGCGATCGACGACTTCGACGGCGACGGCGCCTCGGATCTCCTCTTCTTCACGCCGGGCCAGCTCGCGATCGCGGCCGGCAGCGCGCTGCGCGCGGGGCCCGGCGAGCTCACGCTCGTCCCGTGGGCGACTCTCCCCGACGGCGCGACCTTCGCCGCATCGGGCGACTTCGACGGCGATGGCAAGCCGGATGTCGCGGTGGTCGACTCGACCGGCGTCTCGCTCTGGCTGGCGGAGGGCAGCGTGGTTCCGCTCTCGGCGGCGCCTTCGCCGCAGAGCTCCGCCGCGGCGGGCGACGCCGACGGCGACGGCCACGCCGACCTCGTCTGGATCTCGTCCGACGGCGCGTCGCTCTGGCGCATCGCGAACGGCGGTCTGGTCGACGCGACGCCCGTGACCTTGCCGGAGGGCGCGAGCTTCGCGGCCTTCGCCGACCTCGATGGCGACGGCGCGGCCGAGCTCGAGCTCCAGACGGCGCCGGATGCGCTCACGCGGCTCCAGCTCGTTGCGCCCTTCGCGAGCGCGGTCGAGTCTGCGCCGAGCGGCGCGACGCTCGTCGGCTGCGGCGACTACGACGGCGACGGCACGCGCGACCGGCTCTGGTCCGACACGATGGGCCTTCGCGTCGTGACCGCGTCGGGCGAGCAGGCGATCGCGCAGGACGCGATCGGCCCGTGGCATCTGTTCTCCGACTGCCATTAGCGCCTCGGTCCGGCCGCGTTGACTCGTGCGCGCGCGGGGTGGGATGATCCGCCGTGCGCGCGCCCGCGCATCGCGGAGGATCCGATGGCCTGGGACTTCGAGACCGAGCCCGAGTTCCAGATGCAGCTCGACTGGATGGACAAGTTCGTCCGCGAGGAGGTCGAGCCGCTCGACCTCGTGCTCGGCGATCCCTACGACGTCACGAACCGCAAGATGGTCGAGATCACGCGGCCGCTGATGGAGCGCGTGAAGGAACGCGGGCTCTGGGCCTGCCATCTCGGTCCGGATCTCGGCGGGCAGGGCTTCGGCCAGCTGAAGCTCGCGCTGATGAACGAGATCCTCGGCCGCTCCCGCTTCGCGCCGCGCATCTTCGGCTGCCAGGCCCCCGACTCCGGCAACGCAGAGATCCTCGCCCACTACGGCAGCGCCGCGCAGCAGCAGCGCTACCTGAAGCCGCTGCTCGAGGGCGACATCGTCTCCTGCTACTCGATGACCGAGCCGCATGCCGGCGCGGACCCGACGATGTTCCGCACGCGCGCCGTGCGCGACGGCGACGAGTGGGTGATCGACGGCGAGAAGTGGTTCTCGTCGAACGCGAAGCACGCCTCCTTCCTGATCGTGATGGCGGTGACCAACACCGAGGTGAGCCCCTACCAGGGCATGTCGATGTTCATCGTCCCGCGCGCCGTGAAGGGCGTGAACATCGTCCGCAACGTCGGTTTGATCGGCGATCGGATGGGCGAGGGCCATCACGCCTGGATCCGCTACGAGGGCGTGCGGGTCCCGGCCGACCACATGCTCGGCAAGGAGGGCTCGGCCTTCGTGATCGCGCAGACGCGGCTCGGCGGCGGCCGCATCCACCACGCGATGCGGACGGTCGCCACGATCCGCAAGGCCTTCGACATGATGTGCCGGCGCGCACTCTCGCGAGAGACGCAGGGCGAGCGGCTCGCCGAGAAGCAGATGGTGCAGGAGGCGATTGCCGACTCGTGGATCGAGATCGAGCAGTTCCGGCTGTTGGTGCTGCGCACGGCCTGGCGGATCGATCGCATGAAGGACTACCGCCGCGTGCGCAAGGACATCGCCGCCGTGAAGGTCGCGATGCCGAAGGTGCTGCACGACGTGTGCTACCGCGCGATGCACCTGCACGGCGCGCTCGGCGTCTCGAACGAGCTGCCGCTGGCCGGGATGTGGATGAGCGCGGCCGCGCTGGGCATCGCCGACGGCCCGACCGAGGTGCACAAGGTCACGGTGGCCCGACAGGTGTTGCGCGACTACGAGCCGTACGAAGGCGTGTTCCCGCCCGAGCACATCCCGACGCGCCGCGAGGCGCTTCGCAGCCGCTTCGCGGAGCTGATCGAGCACGAGGCCGGCGCCTTCTAGCGCCGGCTGCGATCGGAGGGAGACATGCGCAGCGTGCGCATCGCGGGGATCTTCGCCATCGCGGCGCTGGTCGGCTTCGCGGTCGCGCACTGGGTGTGGCCCGAGCGCGGCCCCGCGCCCGCACCGCGCGCGGCGCCCGCGGCGGCGCCGTCCCCGTCCCCGTCGCCGTCGCCAGTCCCGCAGCCCGCGACCTCCGACGAGCTGCGCGTCGCATCCGGCCAGACGGTCGCAATCGAGTCCTCGACCCTCGAGCCCGGCCGGCCCGTCGTGCTCCACCTCGTGCTCGGCGAGCCGTCGCGCACCGACGATCCTCGCCCCGTGCGCATCCTCGACGCGGAGGACGGCACGCGGAATCTCGAAGCGAAGGCCGTGCTCGACGCCGGCCGCTCCGAGGCGCGCTTCGAGATCGATCCGGCCTTCCTGCATCCCGGCCGCTACATCGTCGAGGTGAAGACGACGGAGGCAGCGGTCCTGCCGCTCAGGCGGTACGTGCTCGAGGTTCGGTGAGGGGCGAGGCCATCTGTTCCTCCTCGGGGACCTCTGCCTCGCCCCTCAGATTCCGGCCTTGCTCGTCTAGAGTTCGATCTGCGCTCCGAGCTCGACCACCTGATTCGGCGGCAGCCGGAAGTACGCCGTCGCGGTCTGCGCGTTCTGCGACATCAGGGCGAAGAGCGCCTCGCGCCAGCGTGCCATGCCCGACGTGCCCGACGGGATGAGGTTCTCGCGGCCGAGGAAGTAGCTGGTGCGCTCGAGGTCGATCGCGAGCCCGAGATGGGAGGAGCAGTGGCGCAGCAGCGCGGGGATGTCCGGGATCTCCATGAAGCCGTAGCGCGCGACGATGCGGTAGAAGCCGCGCCCGACCGCCTTCACGGTCATGCGCTCGCCGGCCGGTACGAAGGGCACGTCCTCGGTGAGGGCGGTCAGGAAGATCGTCTGCTGGTGCACGACCTGGTTGTGCTTGATGTTGTGCAGCAGCGCGTGCGGCGTGCCCTGCGGATCGCCCGTCATGAAGACCGCCGCGTGCGAGGCGCGCGGAAGGCTCGAGGTCTCGAGGTCCGGCAGGAACAGGTCGACGGGCAGCGCGGTCTCCTCCATGCGCGCCGCGAGCAGCGTGCGGCCGCGCTTCCAGGTGCTCATGAGGGTGAAGGCGACGGCCGCGACCACGAGCGAGAACCAGCCGCCGTGCATCAGCTTCAGCAGGTTCGAGCCGAAGAACGCGGCGTCGATCGGCAGGAACGCCGCGCCGATCGCGAGAACGCCCCAGCGCCAGCCCCAGCGCTGGCGCGCGACGGTGCAGAGCAGCAAGGTGGTCAGCACCATGTTGGCCGACACCGCGGTGCCGTAGGCGCCCGCCAGGTTGGCCGACGAACCGAAGCCCAGCACCAGCGCGCAGGCGGAGAGCATCAGCGCCCAGTTGACCGGACCGACGTAGATCTGCCCGCTCTCGCGCGCCGAGGTGTGCTGGAGGTGGAGGCGCGGGCTGAAGCCGAGCTGGATCGCCTGATGGGTGAGCGAGAAGGCGCCCGAGATCATCGCCTGCGACGCGATCACCGTGGCGGCGGTCGCGAGCGCGACCAACGGGTAGTGCGCCCAGGCCGGCGCGAGATGGAAGAAGGGATGGCTCGCGGCGGAGGCATCGTGGAGCAGCAGCGCGCCCTGCCCGAAGTATTGGACCACGAGGCTCGGCAGCACGACGCCGAACCACGCCAACCGGATCGGACGCCTGCCGAAGTGACCCATGTCGGCGTAGAGCGCCTCGCCGCCCGTCATCACCAGGAAGACGGCGCCGAGCACGACGAAGGCGTGCCAGCGGTTCGCGGCGAAGAACGAGATCGCGTGGCGCGGATCGACCGCGAAGAGCACCGACGGGTCGTAGGTGATGCCGCGCAGGCCGAGCGCGAAGAGGGCCGCGAACCAGACGAGCACGATCGGCCCGAAGAGCGCGCCGACGCGGCCGGTGCCGTGGCGCTGGATCGAGAAGAGCGCCACCAGGATCAGGACCGTCGCCGGCAGCACGAACGCGCCGAGCGCCGGCGCCTCGACCTCGATGCCCTCGACCGCCGAGAGCACCGAGATGGCGGGCGTGATCATGCCGTCGCCGTAGAGGAGCGCGGTACCGAAGAGCCCGACCACCGTCACGCGCCAGGCGTTTCGCGCCGACGCGCGCGGCAGCAGCAGCGCGACGAGCGCGAGCACGCCGCCTTCCCCGCGGTTGTCCGCGCGCAGCACGAAGCCGAGGTACTTGACCGAGATCAGCAGGAGCAGCGACCACAGCACCAGCGACAGCACGCCGAGCACGTTCGCGCGCGTCGGATCGACGCCGTAGGCCCCGTGGAAGCACTCGCGCAGCGCGTACAGCGGGCTCGTGCCGATGTCGCCGAACACCACGCCGAGTGCGCCGAGCGAGAGCGCGAGCAGGTAGCGATCGACGGCGGCCCGCGGCGGGTACGATTCCACGGAGTCTCGCATGCTAGCGCCCTCGCGGCGCCGTTCTCGACGCTTCGCCGCGAGAGCGGGGAGCGAGCCACCGTCGGAGGCTCGCTCCCGCGTACGCTAGGCCGGGGCCGAGGGGCCGCCGCGGCGCAGGAGTCGCGCCGCCGCGAACAGGACGGCCCCGACGAGCAGCAAGGTGCCCCACAAGGGCAGCATCGGGATCGTCGGCGGCGGGTTGTTGGGATCGTTCGGGTTCCAGCCGTGCGCGATCTCGACGCCGTCGGGGATGCCGTCGTGGTCCGTGTCGGCGTTCAGCGGGTTGGTGCCGGTGTCGGTCGGCGAGACGTAGATGCCCGTGTTGGTCTCGTAGATGTCGAGGATGCCGTCGTTGTCGTCGTCCGGGTCGCAGGCGTCGCCCATGCCGTCGTGGTCGAAGTCCTGCTGGTCGGGGTTGATCACGAGCGGGCAGTTGTCCGAAACGTCGGGCACGCCGTCGCCGTCCGAGTCGGCTCCGAGCTCGCAGGCGTCGCCGATACCGTTGCTGTTCGAGTCGGTCTGGCTCGGGTTCGCGACCGACGGGCAGTTGTCGAGTCCGTCGAGGACGCCGTCGAGATCGCGATCGATGCCCATGCGGGTGCCGGAGCCGGGCGGCGCGCAGGTGTAGGTGATCGGGCCTTGCGTGCCGGCGAGCGCCCGCAGCGCCGCGCTGGTGGTCGTCGTGTTGATATCCGAGCGGTAGATCGTGTTGCTCGGACTCGTGCCGGACTCGCGCCGCCAGCCCCGCTTCACGCCGCCGACGCTGCCCTTCGCGATGATGTCGCACTCGGTGACGGCGGTGCCGCCGAGCATCAGCGAGGCGTAGGAAGTGCCGGCCCGCGTCTCCATCAGGTCGATGCGCTGATTGGCGGGGCTTCCGGTCGCGTTGTTCGACGTGGTCAGCGTGACCTGCTGGCCGACGATCGGCGCGAGGTCGGTCGGGAACACCATGCCGAAGTTCTCGAGGTCCGTGATCTGCTGAGCCGACAGGTGGAACACCGGGGCCTGGTGGAAGTGCGTCTGCGTGTCGACGCTGCCGTCGTGCAGGTAGCCGAAGCCGCGCACCTGCGGGCCCGTGTTCCCCGCGACCACCGACATCCCGAACATGCCGACCTTCGCGTAGAGGTTCCGGTAGTGCGGCACTTTCATGTTCTGCGGCTCGCCCTCGAAGCTCTGCGAGCCGCCCGAGCCGAAGAAGCCGTGCGCGGGATCCAGCTTGTGGCAGCCCGCGCAGGTCGCGACCGTGTCGGTGGTGGGGCTGGTGAAGGCGATCAGGCCGTTGGCTGCCGAGGACCCGCTGGCGAGCTGGTTGTTGAGCGGCCGGTTCGGATTCGGCGGCAGCATGACCTGAAGCATGAAGTCGGAGAACTGCTGCATCTGCGCCGGCGTGATCGCGGCGAGGCCGTTCGGAGTGGAGATCGTGGCTTGCTTCCCGACGAGGCCCTCGAACGCGACGATGAAGTTCCGGAACGAGAAGTCCTCGCTGCAGGGCGCGGTCACGGCCGGATTCTGATTGCAGGGATCGGTGCCGAAGAAGCCGGACACCCGATCGCCTCGCCAGTGCATGCCGCCGTGCGTCGCGAGACCGCGAAGCGTCTGGGTCGTCATCGGGCCCTTCATCGGATGGAAGGTCGTGGCGGGCGGAAGCGCCGCGACGGCCGAGGGCTGCGTGTTCTGCGAGGTGCCGGAGTCGGGGTTGCCGAGATCCCAGGCCAGGCTGTCGAAGTCGCCGAAGATGTGGCACGACGAGCACGAGGCCTCGCCGTTGCCCGAGGTGTTGAGGGCGTCGTAGAGGAAGGGCCGGCCCGTCACGACGGACGCGGGCTCCGGATTGGTGAGCGATCGGATCTGGAGGGTGGCCTTGGTGCTCGGGTCGATCACGCGCACCGAGTTGTCGAAGCGCGTCATCACGTAGAGGTGATGGTTGGTCTCGTCGAGCACGAGGCCGGACGGGCCGCCGCCCGTCGAGATGTAGTTCGCGCTCGCGGTGGTCGGGTCGAAGTCCGTCTCGAAGCTTGGATCTTCGATCGCCGCGCTGCTGAAGACGCCGATCTTCGACGAGCCGAAGGCCGCCACGTAGAGCGTGTTGCCGTCGCTCGAGAGGACGGGCTGGAGCGGCGTCGCGAGGCTGTGCGGGATCTGCGCGTCGATGGTCGCGTGGTTCACGCCCGCGGTCGTGTGCAGCAGGCTGTAGTCGATGTGCTTGTTGAGGTGCTGCGGGTCGACCTGTCCCGCGACGCCCTCCGCGAGCGCGGGGTTCAGCACCGTGATGCGCGACTCGGAGAGGTGTCCCTGCACCGTCGAGCCGCCGAAGATGCCCGGGCCCTCGAAGCGCTTGTCGTTGCGGAGCTCGGTGTTGGTCACGTAGACGCGATGGGTGTGCGTGTTCACCACCATGTTGAAGAGCACGGTGCCAACGTGGTCGAAGGTGTTCACAGTGTTCAGCGAGTTCGCGTCGAACTCGAACACGTCGTGGTCGGGCAGGCTGAAGTGGACCAGCGACGACCAGTCGCGGCCGCCCGTGTCGACCCAGTTGGTTCCGTTGAACTTGACGATCACGCCGACCTCGGGCGCCGCCGCCGATTCCTCGCAGGCCGGATCCGCGTTGTCCTGGCGGCAGTTGGTCGACGGCGGGAGCACGCCGCCCGGCGCGCCGGTGCCGCAAGTACCGTTGGTGCCGCCGCTGACCTGGAAGCCGTCGCAGACCGACTGCTCGTTGATCGTCGTCGACTGGTTGCCCGACTCGAAGGCCGCCACGTAGACGTTGGTGCCGTCGGTCGCGAGCGCGCGTGGCGTGTCCGCGAAGAACGAGAGCACGCTGACGGGAGCCCCGCCGAGCGTGTCCCCGAGGCTGGTCGCGTCGAAGACCCACACGTCGGCGCGGCCGACGCCCGCCGTGGTGAGACGGGGATCAGCGTGTCCATCGGAGAAGAAGGAGTCTCCGAGCCCGCCCTCGGTCCGCTGCTGGCCGCGATGCGCCGTGCTGATGAACGCGCGGTTCGTGCCCGCGAAGACGATGTCGCGCGGCTCGTCGCCGACGAGCAACGTGCGCACCACCTTCGCCGGGGTCTGGGAGAGGTCGATGATGCTCACGCTGTCGGACAGGAAGTTGACCACCCAGACTTCCGTGTTGCTGCGCGCGGCCACGGCGACCGGCTCCATGCCGACCGGAATCGAGTCGATCTGGGTGAGGCCGCCCGCCGTGATGCTGAAGACCTCGAGGCGGTTGTCCGGCGTGTTGACGGCGAACAGCTTCGTGCCGTCCGGCGACATCGCGAGCGGTCGCACCTGGCCGCTCTCGAACTCGACGAAGGAGGTCTGGGCGTTCGCAGCGACAGCAAAAAGGGTCAGCAGGGCGGCGAATAGCAGAGACGAGCGAGCGAAGCGGGCGTGGTTCTGCTGCACGGGGCGCCTCCGGATGCGAGGAGTTCGAAACAGATCGAGCCTCGTGGTCCTCTTCTCCCCCACCGCAGCGCGAACGCCCGGTGAGACCGCCGGGCGCGAGGCGGGGAGATGACCCTTGGTGGTGGTAGTGGCGGCCCAGCCTACCACGGTGACAGCCGCCGTGGGTCGATTCCGCCTGTTCAGCGATCGAACTGCACGATTCCCGACACGGCGGACCCCTCGGGAGCCGTGGCTTCCGTGGCGGTGCTGCGCGCGAGGTCGGCTGCGAGCGTTCGCGCCGCGAAGATCGAGTGGACGCTGGCCCAGACGGCGAGTGCGAGCGAAGCGATCAGCGCATAGCGCAGCGACTCCACACCGAAGCGAGGTGCCAGTGCGTCGGAGAGCATGCCGACCAAGGTCGGACCGAGGCCGAGTCCGATCAGGTTGATCACGAAGAGCATGATGGCCGAGGCGAGCGCGCGCATGCGGAGCTTCGCCAGTCCCTGGCCGATCGCGTAGCTCGGCGGCGCGAAGACGGCGCTGACCAGGTTGACCGGCACGTAGGCCAGCAGCGCCAGGTTCGGATCCGGCGCGAGCGCGAACGCTGCGCAGCACGGGACCAGGACGAGGGTGGAGAGCGCGGGGATCCAGCAGAGCCAGCGCACGTCGCGCTTCGCGAGCCGGTCGCAGAGCGCGCCGGCCGCGAGCACGCCGACCGCGCTCGAGACGCCGACGATCGGGCCGAGCTTCCAGCCGACCTCGGCGAAGCCCAGGTGATGCACGCGCACCAGGAAGGTCGGAGCCCAGTGGAGGAGTCCGTAGCTCGGGCACGCGTAGAGGGCCGCGGCGAAGGCGACGTGGAGGTAGCTCGGCTGCGCGCGCAGGAAGCGCAAGGTCTCGCGCAGGCCCGGCGAGTCGCCGCGATCGCCGCGCGACTCCGACAGCCCGCGCTGTGGCTCGGGGATCCCGAGCCACACGCCGAGCGCGACCAGCAGGCCGGGCAGCCCGACCACCGCGAAGGTCGCGCGCCAGCCGACCGCCTCCTTCAGCCAGCCGCCGAGCACCAGCCCGAGCAGGATGCCGATGCTGGAGCCCACGTTGTAGATGGCGAGGGCGCGCGTGCGCCGCTCGGGCGGGAAGTAGTCGGAGATCAGCGAGTGCGCCGCCGGCGTGGCGGAGGCCTCGCCGATGCCGACACCGATCCGCGCCAGCGCCAGCCCCGCGAAGCTTCGCGCGAGCCCCGACGCGGCGGTCAGCAGGCTCCAGGCCGCGATCCCGACCGCCATGATCGCGCGCCGCGAGCCGCGGTCGGCGAGGCGGGCGATCGGGATCCCCGCGACGGTGTAGAAGACCGCGAATGCGAAGCCGGTCAACAGACCCATCGCAGTGTCGGAGGCGCCGAGCTCCTCCTTGATCGGCTGGAGCAGCACCGAGAGGATGTTGCGGTCGACGAAGTTGACCGCGTAGACGACAACGAGGATGGCGAGCACGCGGTTGGCGGCTGCGCGCGCGCCCGCCGGCTCGTCAGGATTCATCGTCCCGGGTCTCGACTTCTGAACTTCGTTCGCAATCTCGTGCGATCTCCGCTCGGCTTCGCCTCGCGGCGCGCCGGACGGCTTGCCCGCTCACTGCGCGCGCGGTTATCGCCGCGCTTGCAGAATGCGCGCGGCGCGCGTGTAGTCGCGCGGCGCGACCCACAGGATCATGCCGAAGCGGCCGCCGCCGGCGGCGACGGCGTCGGCGGCGATCACGTTGATCTCCGCGCGCGCCAGCTTCGCGAGGTGACGGTGCACGGCGCCGACCGCGTCGCGTCCCTGCACCAGGAAGGCGCGGCTCGTCGGCCCGAGGCGCCAGCCCAGCTTGCGTGCGACCCGACGCACGTCGGCGATGCGCGGCGCGACCAGATCGATCTGCGCCTTGCCGCCGCCGATCGGGAAGCCCGTGAAGGCGAGCAGGCTCACGCCCTCGTCGCGCAGCGCGCCAAGGATCTCGGCCCCGTGGCCGGCGCGCGCCGGCACGATCGTCTTGCAGTAGTCGACCTTGCAAACCGCCATGCGAGCAGATCCTCCCGACTCCGAGTCCATCACGGACGCGCGTCGGGGGTCAAGGCTGTTTCAGCGCCTCGGACGGCTCGAGGTAGCCGAGCGCCTCGAGGCGCGCGCGCTCCTCCGCCGAGATGGCCGCGCGCCGCGCGCCGCTCGCCGCGAGCTCGCGCGTCAGCTCGTCGACGCGCCGCCGGTGCGCCTCCACGACGTCGGGACGCGTCGCAGAGAGGTCCTGCTGCTCGTTCGGATCGTGCGCGAGATCGAAGAGCAGCACGCGATCCTGCGAGCGATCGAAGGCGCTCTTCCAGCCGTCGCGCCTGTAGGTGCGGTAGGCGAGCTCGCTGACGTAGAGCTCGTCCGCCGCGGGCTCCGCTCCGCGCGGCGGATCGGGCTGCGCGCCGGCGAGGCGCAGCAGCCAGGCGTGGAGCTCCTGCGTCGTGTGCGGCGGCTCGCCCGAGAGCGCGCTCCGCGGTGACACCAGCAGCGGTACGGCGAGCAGCTCCTCGTAGCTCGGGTTGCCGTAGTGGAGCTCGAGCGCGCGGTTCGGAAAGGGCGGGTGCTTCTCGCCGAGGTGCTCGCCGTGGTCGCCGGTCACGACGATCACGCTGCCCTCGTAGAGTCCGCGCTCCTTCAGGTGATCGAGCAGCGCGCCGACCGCGGCGTCGGCCTCGCGCACGCCGTCCTCGTAGTGGTCGCCGCGCTCGCCGTAGTCGTGGACGTCCATGTAGTGGACGTACAGGAAGAAGTGATCGCCGAGCCGGCGGTCGATCGCGCTCGTCGCTGCGGGGTGCACGCGCTTCCAGCTGCGCGCGCGCCAGGGCGGCGTGCCGGGCTCCGGTAGCCCGCCGACCTCCACCAGGTCGTCGAAGCCGCGACCGAAGCCGGACGGCGCGTGCATCAGCTCGTTGGAGATGATGCCGATCGTCCAGTAGCCCGCGTCGTGCAAGCTCTGCGCGAGCGTCGGCAGCGACGCCGGGATGCACGGCGCACCCGGAGCGCCGAAGCGCGCCAGGCCGCACCAGGTCTCGCCGGTCCAGGGCAGCGGCTGCGCCGCGTCGCCCGTCTCGAGCGACGGTGTTCGGCCGGTGAAGAGAGAGGCCATCGAGGCGGTGGTCTGGTGGAAGGCACTGGTCATGCCGGGCACGGCGACCCCGCTCGCGGCCAGCGCGTCGAGCGCGGGCGTCCCGATCTTTCCGCCGTAGCTCCCGAGCGCGTCGCGGCGCAGCGTGTCGATCACGATCAGGACGATGCGCTCGGGCGGCCGGGGCCGGGCGCAGGCCGACAGGCCGAGCAGCGCGAGCGCCAGCGCGCCGAGGCCGCGCCGTCCAACGGATCCGATCACGCGCGGAGGCTACGCGCTCCGCCGGCGCCGAGCGAGTCGCCCGCGTGTCGCGTTGACGCGGGTGCGCTCCGGCGCGATTCTCGTCGGGCGCGGAGGAAGCGGTCATGCAGCGACTCCTCGTGATCCTCGGAGCGCTCCTGCTCGCGAGCCTGGGCCTCGCCGACGCCTCGCACGCGGCGGGCGGCGGTGGCGGCGGTGGCGGCGTCGATCTCGGCGGCGTCGGCAACTCGCGGGACTCCGACACCAAGATGGTCGCGAAGCGCTTCGAGCGCGCGAAGGACCACTTCGAGCAGGCGAAGACCCTCGAGGCGAAGCTCGAGGCGACGACCTCGCCCGACGAGCAGAAGGACCTCGAGAAGAAGATCCACGGCGAGTACGACGACGCCCGCGGCGACCTCGAGTACGTCGTGAAGAAGCAGCCCAATTCGTATCCGGCGCAGTCCGAGCTCGGCTTCGCGCTCCGCAAGCTCGGACGCTTCGACGACTCGCTGAAGGCCTACGACCGGGCGCTCGCGACCAAGCCCGGCTACGCGCCGGCGATCGAGTACCGCGGCGAGGCCAACCTCGAGCTCGGCCACCTGGCCGAGGCGCGCGCCGCCTGGGAGAAGCTCTCGAATCTCGACAGCGAGCTCGCCGATCAGCTGCTGACGAAGATGCAGCGCTGGGTCGCGCGCCAGAAGACCAAGCCCGACGGAAACATCGAGCCCGATGCGCTCGGCGAGTTCGAGGCCTGGCTGGCCGAGAAGAAGATCTCGGACATGCCGCCCGGCTTCGTGCGCTCCGCGTCGACGCGCTGGTAGCGAAGCCCTAGAAAGGCGGCGGCACCGGATTGCGTCGCGCCAGCACGTTCTCGACGCGCTCCTTGAAGCGCGCGTCGCCGTCGGGGCTCGCGGGCAGGATGTAGAAGGCGTCGGCGCGAAGTCCCGCGAGCGCCTGCTCGGCGACCTGCGCGGGTGTCGTCGTCTGGAGCTCGAAGCCCGCCTGCTTCGCCATGCCGCGCAAGGTCTCGAGCGTGACCTTCGGCGCGACCTGCGGCACCTCGCGCGCGAACTCCGCCTGCCGGTGGCTCGCCGACTCGAAGATGTTCGAGGCGACGAGATGCGGACCCGGGTAGAGCACGTGCGCGCGGATCTTCGCCTTCTGCTGCACGAGCTGGAGGTGCAGCGTCTCCGTCAGGGACGACACCGCTGCCTTCGAAGCCGAGTAGATCGGCGTGGAGGGCACCAGGGTGAGGCCGCCGTTGCCCGACGACGTGTTGACGACGTGGCCCTCCTGGCCGTGCGCCAGCATGCCGGGCACGAACGCGCGGATGCCGTGGACCACGCCGAAGACGTTCACCGCGAAGGTCCAGCGCCAGTCCGAGAGCGGGAGCTCCCAGATGGCGACATCCTCGTGCGCGCCGACACCTGCGTTGTTGCAGAGCACGTGCACCCGGCCGAACGCGGCGACCGCCTCGCGCGCCAGCGCCTCGACCGACTCCGCGCGCGTGACGTCCGTGCGGACGCCGATCGCCTCGACGCCGCGCGACTTCAGCGCGTCGACCGCGGCGCCGAGCGGCGCCTCGTCGAGGTCGGCGAGCACGATCTTCATCTTCTCGGCGGCGAAGCGCTCCGCGAGCGCGCGGCCGATGCCGCTCGCCGCGCCGGTCACGACCGCCGTCTTCCCTGCGAACTCGCGCATGGCTAGGAGGCCGCCGCGAGCGCGACCTCGACGCCCTGCACGCCGGGCTCGTCGTAGCGCTGGTGCAGATACGGGAGCAGCCACTCGCCCGGCACGCTGCGCAGCACGCGGCCGTTGCTCTCGGTCGTGCCTTCGTCGTACTCCATGCGGACCAGCCTACGCACCGGCAGGTCGGCGACCGGATCGAAGGGCGACTCGCGCAAGGTCAGCCGGCCGTCGAGCCGCCAGGCGGCGTCGTGGTGCTGCTTCCACTCGAGGCGCACGAGCAGCGGATCGCCGTCGAAGGCGCGCTCCGGGTTGCACGAAGGCAGCGCCTTGAAGCAGTAGGCGTACTCCGCGTACTCGCGCGGCCCGAGCTTCTCGCCGATGCGGCCCTCGGCCTCGAGGTAGGCGACGCCCATGCGCTCGACGCGCGCGCGCAGGCGCTCGCCGTCCTTCGCAAAGTCGATCTTCGCGATCTTCTTCGGCTCGCCGTAGGTCTCGCGACCGCCGATCACGGCCTGCTCGGTCGTCATCGGCATGGTGAGGAGGTAGATGCCCTCGTCGCCCTCGTAGCGCGCGCGCACGCCGAAGATCGCGGAGCCGATCTCGATCGTGAGCTGCGGGGAGACGTGCATCGCGACGTGCGAGAAGGTCACGCAGACCTCCGGGCGCGCCGCCGGCGCGAGCGGCTTCGGCAGCGACGCCGCGACGAGCTCGGGATGCGTCTCGTACACGACGCGGATCGAGCGCACCGTGCTCTTCAGGAACTCGGGATTCGTCTCGTGCGCGCGCTTCACCTCGTCGAGCGTGCGGGCATAGCGAAGCCTGGCCATCGCGATCTCCTACTGCTGGAAGGCACGCTTCTCGGGCCCGATGCGGGCCACGAGAGGCGCGAGCTTCTCGGTGTCGAAGCCGTAGACGCGCGCGGCGTTGCCGCCGAGCATCGCGGCGATCTCGGTCTCGGGCAGACCGTGGAAGGTCTCCTGCATCTGAGCGCGCGTGACGGGCCACGAGCCTTCCGGGTGCGGGTAGTCGCTGCCCCACATGATGTTTCGCAGGCCGATCTCGTGACGCAGCAGCGCCTCGCGCCGCGGCATGCAGGATGCGCCGATCGCGACGTTGCGCGCGAAGTACTCGGAAGGCTTCAGCGACAGGTGGCTGCGGTAGTCGCCGAGCTTCTGCGAGTAGTGCGTCTCCGAATAGCGATGGTCGAGCAGGGTCAGGTACTCGGGCACCCAGATCGAGGTGCCCTCGGTCAGCACGACGCGTAGCTCCGGGTGGCGCTCGAAGACGCCGCCCCAGATCAGGAAGGTCAGCGGCCGCACCAGGTACTGCACGACCTCCGACACATAGATGCCCATGGCGCCCGGCAGCGACGGTCCGTCGCCCGTCAGCTCGGTGCCGAAGTACTCCTCCGACGGCGCGGGGCCCGAGTGGAAATGGACGACCACGTTCTCGTCGACACACGCCTGCCACATGGGCTCGTAGCGCGGGTGGTGATAGGCCGGGAACTTCCCCCACATGCAGGGCAGCAGGATCCCCGTGAGGCCGTTCGCGCGCGCCCAGCGGATCTCGCGCACGGCGAGGTCGATGTCCCAGAGCGCCGGCACGATCGCGACGCCGACGCGCCGCTCGGGCGCCATCTGGCAGAGCTCCGCCAGCCAGCGGTTGTGGGCGCGCGCGCCCGCCCATTGCAGCTCGGGCACGATCTGCTCCGTCGGCAGCGAGAGCCCGGCGCCGAAGGGCGGCATGTTCATCTCGGTGATGCCGTCCGGGAAGATGATCTCGCCGGCGATGCCGTCGCCGTCGAGCACGCGCACGCGCGCGTCGTGGTCCCACGCGCCGGCGAGGTCCGACTCGCGGCCGCGGCGCCACTCCTCGTTGATGTCCGCGACGAGGAAGCGCTTCGCCGCCTTCTCCGTCAGCTCGAGCTGCAGCGGCAGCGCGGCATCGAAGGCCGCGTGGTACTGCGCGTCGAGGTACTCGCGGTAGCGCTGCGGCGGGAGTCCCGCGTGACAATCGGACGAGATCACCAGGTAGCGGTCCATCGCGCGCTCCTCAGCCGACCGGGTCGGTGTAGAACTGGCGCACCCACTGGCGGAACTCGGCGAGGTAATGGTCCGCCTCGCAGAGCAGCGGCTTCGAGCGGTGCACCTTGTTGCTCCAGATGCGCATGTCCTGCATCACGCCGGTCGAGAGTCCCTGGATGAACTCCTCGCCGGCGACGTCGGCGAGGTTCTTCGTGACCGTGAAGAGCCAGCGCGAGTGCGTGTGACTCGTGTCGATCGGCGTGGTCGACGAGTACATCAGCAGCCCCGCGTTCGGGATCCCCTCCGTGCGCACCGACGAGAGTCCGAGCCCCCAGGAGTCGCGGATCAGGGTCGTGCGGAAGGTGCCGAACGGGAACTCGTGCTCGGCCGTGTGCTGGACGCGCATGAAGCGACCGCCTTCGGCGTAGGTGATCTCCGAGGGCGGCGTCTCCATCATCCCGTGCACGAACTGGAAGTGCACCGGATCGAGGTTGTTCTCGTGCATGTCCTGGCTGTGGACCGGCACGTGCAGCTCGAAGGTGCGCGGCTCGGTCCAGTTCGGATCCTCGAGCTCGGGCATCGACGGGAAGTCCCAGGAGGGCGGCTTTCCCTCGCCGTGGTGCCACACGAAGATCATCCGGTTGCGCTCGAGCACCGGCCACGAGCGCGCGCGCGCCGCCGGCGGGATGCGCTTGCAGTACGGGATCGCGGCGCAGCTCCCGTCGGCGTCCCACTGCCAGCCGTGGAAGGGGCAGCGCACCGTCTCTCCGACCACGCGACCGCCCTCGGCGAGGTGCGCGCCGAGGTGCGGACAGTAGGCGTCGAGCACGGCGGCGCGTCCGCTGCGCGTGCGGAAGAGCACGAGTTCCTCGCCGAAGTAGCGGATGCGCCGGACCTCGCCGTCGACGAGATCGCGGCTGAAGGCGACGGCGAACCAGCCGTTCGGGATCGGCAGACCCATGCGGTCCGAGTCGGCGTTCATCGAGACCCTCCTCGCGAGTAGATCGCGAGCGCGCGCGCGAGGAAGCGCGCCGCGGCGGTGCACTGACGCCGCAGCGGGTAGTCCTCGAGGTGCGCCCAGTTGAACATCAAGGCGTAGAAGGCGCCGAGCAGCATCTCCGTCTGCGTCGCGAGCGAGTCCTCGCGCGAGACGTCGCCCTCGGCGCGGCCGTCGCGCAGCAGCGCGCCGAAAGCCGCATGCAGGCGCCGCGCCTGCTCGGGCTCGGTGCCCGCTTCCTGCGCGACGTGGATGATCTCGGTCAGCACCTCGCGGTGCATGGGACCGGCCGCCTCCGCGTTGTCGGCGATGCGGCGGAAGAAGGCGTGGAGGCGATCGCTCGTCGAGCCGGGCTGCTTGCGGATCTCCTCGAGGTCGACGTAGAGGCGCTCCTCGGCCTCGGCGGCGATCTCGCGCAGCAGCTGCGGCTTCGACGCGAAGTGGTTGAAGAAGGTCTTCTGCGCGACGTCCGCGCGCTCGCAGATCTCGGCGACGGTGGTGGCCGCGACGCCCTTCTCGTCGAAGAGCGCGACCGCGCTCTCGAGGATGCGCGTGCGCAGCTCGTGCTTGCGCCGCTCGCGGCGGTTGGAGGCGGCAGGGGCGGCCATGAGCCGCAGTCTAGACGCGATCTACAGAGAAAGGCAAGAATACATTCGCATGTATGTTTCGAACGACAGGGGGATACGATGACCTTCCGAAGGATCCTGATCGCGGTAGACGAGAGCGCGGTGGCGGCGCATGCGGCCGACGCAGGCCTCGAGCTGGCTCGGGCGGTCGACGGGGAAGTGGCCTTCGTGCACGCGATCGACCCCGCGCTCGGTCGCGCTCCCGACACCGGCTTCTCCGCCGCGCAGCTCGTCGCGATGGCGGAGCGGGAGGGCAAGGAGCTGGTCGCGCAATTCCGCCAACGCGCGTCGCTCCGGTCTCCGCCTCTCGCTTTCGTTCCGGTCGGTAGGCCCGGCGCCGAGATCGTCAAGGTCGCGGAGGACTGGCCGGCGGACGTGATCGTCATCGGGAGCCACGGACGCGGGGGCGCCACGCGTCTGCTGGTCGGCAGCGTCGCGGAGTCGGTGATGCGCCACGCGCCTTGTCCGGTCCTGGTCGTGCGGACGCGCGCGTGACGGCGATCGGAAGCCGGCACGCTGACTGGGAAGCCGCCTAGTAGACGACCTGCGCCTCCAGTCTTCCTCCGTCTCCCGAGACGATGACGAGACGGGTCATGCACGCCATGCAGTAGAGCCGGTCGCCGACCCGCAGCTCGCGGGTAGAGCGCACCACGATCTTGCAGACCGGGCACAGCGCCTCGTTCGGCGCGAGCGCGTCGCCCGGGCCTTCCCAGCGCCGGTAGAAGCGCCGGTACTTCTTCGGCACCTCGTCGAAGCCGCGGTCGTCGAGCACGAAGCGCCGTCGCGCTTCGTTCCGATCGTCCTCCGCCTGGAGCGGGTCGCCGGGTGTCATCACGCGAACCCGAGCCGCGCGACGGCATCGAGGTAGTGGCGCCCGGGCTGCGCGCGCTCGGAGCGCGGCGTACCGATCGCGTCGAGCGTCTCCTCGAAGGAGCGCAGCACCAGCGCGTCGAGCTCGGAGCGCACGGCGCGCAGGCGCTCGCGCGCGTACGGCGCGTCGCGCAGCCGGCGGCCGAGCTCGTTCTCGCCGAAGCCCATGTGGCGGCGCTCGTCCTTCACGATGCCCGCGAGCAGCTCGCGGGTGCGCGGGTCGGCCGTCCTCGCGTGCAGGCCGAAGACCGCGAACTCCATGCATTCGAGCACCACGTTCTGCGCGAAGAGCGCCGCCACCCAGTCGCGGCCGCGGACTAGCTCGAGCAGCCGGCGGTGGAACTCCTGGAGGCTGCGGCTGCCCCGCCGCGCGATCTCGGCCTCGGCGTCTGCGACGCCGAGTTCGCGCAGCCGCTGAGTCAGCACCTCGAGGTGTCGGCCCTCGTCGACCGTCTGCGTCGCGAGGAACACCTTCGCCTGTCGGTTCGGCGCGATCTGGATCAGCCCGCCGGCTCCCTCGAGCGCGGCCGTCTCGCCGATGCAGTAGTTGCACAGCACCGTGACGAGGCGATCGCGCTCGAGGGGTGTGAGCACGGCCTCGGGGGTGTGAGGGGACCGGCCGTGCTCGAGGCCGTCGAGGTAGTCCCGCACCGAGTCGAACCAGAACGCGAAGCTGTGGACCTCCTCGAGGAACGCCTCGGGCGCGAGCTGATGGACCTCGAGGGGCTGCGCCATGGCTCAGGGCCGCGCGGGCGTCTGGTACTCGATGCCGATGCGGCCGAGGCGCCGCTTGAAGTCGGCGAGCACCGTGTCCGCGAGCACGTGCTCCATCTCGCTCGGGTCGGCCGCGTCGAGGTCGACGCCGTGCCAGGTCGCGTGCATCGCCGACGCGCCCGCCTGCGCGCGCACGCGCGCCATCTCCTCGCGCGCCGGCGCGTCGCGGAAGGAGTCCGCGAAGGTGGCCAGCATCCAGTACGACATCTCCTTCTGCATGCGCTCGATGTCGCCCTTGCGCAGCGGGTTCTCGCGGATCAGCGAGCCGATCCGGTTCTCGCCGAAGCCGACGTGGCGGCGCTCGTCCGCGATCGTGCCGGCCAGCGTGTGCGCGAACTTCGGGTTCAATGCGACGTTGCCCGCGTGCATCATCTCGAAGACATTGAAGGCCATGCCTTCGAGCACGATGTTCTGCCCCACCACGCCCGCGACGAAGTCCTTGCGGTCGACCTTCTCGAGCAGCACCTCGGCGAACTTCACCAGGTTCGGGTTCGCGTGCCGTCGGATCGCGCTCTCGAGCTCGCCCTTCCCGACGCCGAGGTCGTAGAGGCGCTGCGTGAAGACCTCGACGTGGCGCGCCTCGTCGAGCGTCTGCGTGGCGAGGAAGCGCTTGCTGGCCTCGTCCGGGGCCGCGTTGATGAGTCCCGAGGACGCGGAGAGCGCACAGCGCTCGCCCACCACGAGCTGCACGGTGGTGCGGATCGCCTGCTCGTGGAGCAGCGGATCCTCGAAGAGCAGCTTCGGCTCCTCCTCGCCGGGCTCGTGCCCGTACTCGGTGTCCTCGAGGTAGCCCTGTGGCGCCGACTCGAGCCAGCTCTGGATGGAATACGCGGAGAGGAAATCAGCCATCGTCGACCTCCGTTCGTGCGCGACG
>DATKND010000101.1:0-90426 GCA_035541475.1 Myxococcota bacterium
CTTCATGCCCGGCTTCAGCTCGTCGCCCCAGGCGGCGGTGTTCGGATCCTGGCTGGTCTGTTCCGGCAGCGAGTTGTAGGCGGTGGCCGTGACGACCAGGGTGGACATGACGGGCGGCGTCGCGCACGCGGCGAGCGGAGCCGCCAGCAGCGCGGCGAGCGCGAAGACCGGTCGCAGGTCGCGCGAGGTCCGCATCCGGGTGTCATCCTACGCGACCCGCGTGAGCCGTTGGGTGCGGAGGATCACAATTGAGCTCTGATTTCTGGGGGTCTTTCTACCACAGCGATCTGCAGTCGCTCTGGCTCCTCCTCGTCGTCCCATCTCTCTTCCTGCTCGTTCTGCTGTCCCGGGGGCGCCCCGCCGGGGACACGCACGTGCGTTTCCTGCACGCGTATGCGCTCGCCTTCACGCTCGAGACCTTGCTCGACCTCGTGGCGACGGGTCCCTTCGTGCGCGTGCTCGGTCTCGACGGCGCACTGCTCACGGCGTGGATCTTCGTCTTCGTGTGGCTCGGCGACTTCCGCGTGCTGTGGCTCGTCTTCGCCGAGTGGGACGTCGCCGTGCAGGACCGCCGCGTGGCCGCGCGCCGCGCCGCCGCGTGGACGTGTCTCGTGCCCGTGACGACCGGACTCCTCTACGCACCCGTGTGGCTCGGAATCGTCGAGGCGCCGGCGCAGGGGCTGTGGCTCGTCTACGAGATCCTCTTCGCCGCCCTCGCGCTGTGGCTGCGCTCGCGCGCCGCGAGTCCCTCCGCTCGCGCGATCCTGCTCTACGCCTTCGCCTACTACGCGCTGTGGGCCGCCGCCGACGTGCTGATCCTCGCCGGTGTGGACGCCGGCTGGGGCGTGCGCGTGATCCCGAACCAGCTCTACTACTCGCTCTACGTGCCGTTCGCGTGGTGGCGCTGCCGGCGGGTGGAAGGGCGAGGCTAGGCCTCTTCGTCGTCGGGGAGCGGAATGAGCTCGCGCTCGCGCGTCTGCGCAAGCCAGTGGTAGTCGAGCCACCAGAAGAGCGCGTAGAGCGCCGGCACGCAGCCGAGGAGGATCAGTCCGAACCAGCCCACGCCGTGCGGATCGGGAGGATCCGCACGGCGCTTTACGTGCCGCTCCGCGGAGGAGCGGTCGAGGAAGCGGCAGGTGCCGGTGGCTTCTCCGCGTTCTCTCTCAGCTTGAAGCTCGTCGCGACGCCCTCGAAGGCGGGCCCGAGCCTCGTGGCGTCGTCGGCGTCGAAGATCCCCTGCACCAGGAAGTAGCGGGAGCCGTCGCTCGCGAGGATCTGGCGCACGCGGACGGGGCGACCGCTTTCCGTGTCCTTGGCCTTCGCGGTGATCTGGTAGCCCTGGAGAGAGCCGAGCGCGCGCGGCCCCTGCTCCTCGACCGAGATCTCGTGGATGCTCACCGTCTCGTCGAGCCGCGACTTCGCGAAGGCCGGGAGATCGGTCGCATCGACGCGCGCCTGCGACGCGCCGACGGTCACGAGCGGAGTGACGTGCCCCTTCACGATCTCGGGATCGGAGAGCACGATCGAATCGTTCCCGCTGCGGACGATCCGCAGCGGCGGCACCTCCTTCACCTGGAAGGAGAGCGCGACCGCGGGCGCCGGCCCGCTCGCCTCGCTCCAGCGCGCCGTCTCGAGCACGTGGACGAGCGCGTCGCGGTGCGCCGCCTCGTACTGCACCGGCGTGGTCGCGGTCAGCAGCACGCTGCGCGTGTCGCTGCCGAGCAGCACGAACCACTTGCGGAAGGTCATGCTGCCGATCTTCTGGGTGGCTTCGATCAGGTTGGTCTCGCGGCCGTCGACGGTGATGGACTTCGTGGACGCGACCTCGATGCCGCGCCGCTCGAGCGCCGGCTGCGTGAAGGCCTCGGCCGCAGCGGTCTCCGGGACGTCGAGCTCCGTCACCATCACCGAGGAGAGATCCTCGGCGCGGCCGATGCCGGGGAAGTCCTCGGAGCTCTTGAAGCCCGCCGGCACGAGCAGCGACACGCCGGTGTGACTGATCGACTGCCGGACCTCGGCCGTGTCCTCGGCGACGCTCGGGACGGCGGCGAGCCACATCAGGGCGAGGAACACGACCACGGAGCGCCTGCTCAAGACTCATCTCCCCGAAGACAGCATGTGACCAGCTCGTCCACCCACGCCTCCAGATAGCGCGCCCCGCGCGCGGCGTCCGCAGGGCGCGGGTCCCCGACGGTTCCGGTCGGCGCATTGTCGCGCAGGCTCGGGTAGAAGAGATCCTGGACCTCGGCGCGCGGGTCGAGCCGGCCCGCGGCGAAGGCGTCGCGGCGGAGCGCGCCGGGGCGCAAAGCCAGCACCAGGGAGGCCTCGATCTCGCCCGCGTGGTGGCCGGCGACCTCGGGCGCGATGCCGTCCTCGGCAGCGACGCGTTGCAGCGCCGCCGTGAGTCCTGTGAGGTCGGTGTGAGCGACGACCCGCGGAGGCGCGATGCCGTGCGCGCGCGCGGAGGCGGCCGCGGTCTCCCGCAAACGGGGTACGGCCGCGCGCAGCGGTCCGGCGTTGCCGCCGTGCGCGGAGAAGAGGAAGAGCCGCGAGAAGCCGTGGCGCGCGAGCGACGCGACCAGATCCGTGAGGATCCCGGTGAGCGTATCGGCGCGCAGCGACATGGTGCCGGGGAAGTCGGCGTGCTCGGAGGAGCAGCCGAAGGCGAGCGCCGGCAGCGCGACCGCGCCGGGCACGCGCGCGCAGACGCGCACGGCGAGCGCGTCGGCGATCCACGTGTCCGTCGCGAACGGGAGATGCGGGCCGTGCTGCTCGGTCGCGCCGAGCGGCACGACTGCGGTGGCGCCGCGCGCGAGGGAATTCGCGAGCTCGGGCCAGACCGAGTCGGCGAGCGCGCGCGTCGGCTCGAGGCTCGGGCTCGCGACGGCAGGCTGCGGCGGCGCCGCGCGGTAGAGCGGCGCGTCGCGGCCACGACCCGGCCAGCGCGCGGGATCCTGTCCATCGCGCTCGATCCGCCGCAGCACCAGCGCGTCGAGCAGCGCCTCGTGCTCGAAGAGCGCGTGGAGACCGGGGAGGGTCGCGCGAAGCTCCACGAGCGCGTGTCGCTCCGGCTCGAGCATCTCGCGCAGGCGCCCCAGCCACTCCGCCTCGCCCGCGGCGTCGTCGCGCCGGAGCGCGAGGAAGGTGACGCGCTCCTCGAAGCACTGCTGGAAGGGCCCGTGCGCGAGCTCGAGGAGATCCCACGCCGGCGGCCACGGTACCCAGAGACCTTCGAGCAGCTTCTGCTGGAGGTTGTGAGCGAGCGACGCGTAGCCGCCCGTCGCGAGCAGCACGAAGCGGCGCGAGAGCGCATCGGGAGCGACGCCTTCGAGCGCCGCGTCGAGCGCGCGCTCGGCGCCCGCCACGCGCGCCGCGACCTTCGAGGGCTCGGCGCGTTCGAGATGGTCCTCGCGTCCGAGCGCGCGCGCGAACGCGCGCGCGATGCCGAAGGCGGCGGCGAGTCCGCAGAGCGGACCCTGGATGCGCATCAGCGCGTCGTACTCGTTCTCGGGCTCGAAGCGGACGACGCCGACACGAGCCGCCTCGAGCGCCGCGAGCCAGGCCGCGCGCCCGGCGCCGACACCGTTCGGCGTCACGGCGGTGACGAGCAGCGCGCCGCGCCACGCGTCCGGCGCGCACAGGGCGAAGCGCGCGTTCGGCGAGAGGCCCTGCGAGAAGACGACGAGCGCGTCGCGCGAGCATCCGGGAATCCGGCCCGAGGCGAGCGCGCCGGCCGGCGTGAAGCGCGCGTCGAGACCGAGGCGCTCCGCGAGCCACCAGGCCAGCGCGCGCGCATGGCTCTCGGAGCTGCCGATGCCGGTGGTGCGCACGCGGCGGACCGCGCGCGGATCGAAGGGCAGGTCGGGCGGCGGCGCCGCGAGCGCGCGCTCGAGCAGCGCCGGGGCCTCTGCGAAGCGCTCGCGCAGACGCGCGCGCGCCCCGGCCGCCGAGTGGGCTTCCCTCACTCGTTCGCTGCGACGAGGGGCGCCGCGAGGCGCACTCCGCGGCCGGCGAGCGCGCTCGCGCAGGCCCGGTCGAGCTCGTTCTCGCGCGACTCGTCGATCACGAGACGCGCCGCGCGCGACCCGAGCGCGCGCGCCAGCAGCGCGGTGCTCCACGGATCGGGTGGCGAGGGCTCGCGGCCGAGCCGCATCGGCTCGAAGGCGGCGAGCGCCGCGCCTTTCGAGGTCAGCGCGTGCGCCGCGCGACGCCACCGCTCCGCGCCGCCGCGCCGGACGCGGTCGACGAGCGCGCAGCGCTCGAAGCGGAGCGCGACCGGATCTTCGCTGTGCGCCTCGCGCTGCAGCAGCATGCGCTCGCCGTCGGGCGTCTCGAAGAGCTCGAGCAGGAACCAGGCCGGAACGCGCGAGTCGTCCACGCGCACCGGCAGCCAGTAGGCGGCCACGCGCACGACGCCCGGCAGCTCGCGCAGCGGGTGCGGATCGAAGTAGCGAAGCGGCCCCGGCAGCGACGCCGCGCCGTCACCCGGGTCCTCGACGTCGTGACCCGTGCGCGACTTCGACGCGAGATAGTGTGCGCTCTCGGCGCAGGCGCGCTCGCGCAGCGAGAGCGTCGCCTCGACCGCCACGCCCTCGGCCTCGATCGCCGCTCGCTTCTCCGGGTTGTTGGTCAGCAGGCGCAGCGGCGCGGCGATGCCGAGGAGCTGGCAGGCGAAGGCGACCTCCTCGTAGCGGCGCTGGTCGCGGCCGAGGCCCATCAGGTCGTAGGCCTCGAAGGTCGTGATCTGGTGGTCGCTCGCCTGCACGATCATGCGGTCGCGCGCCTTGGCCGCGAGGCCCGCGCCGCGCCCTTCCTGCAGCAGGTAGAAGAGAGCGCCGCGTCCCTCGGCGGCGATGCGCGCGAGCGAGGCGTCGAGCTGCGCCGCGCAGTCGCAATCGCAGCCGGCCAGACTCTCGCTGGTGACGCACGACGAGTGGACGCGCGCCAGCAGCGGCGCCGCCGTCGCGACGTCTCCCTGTGTCAGCACGAGCACGGGCCGCTGCGTCGAGAGATTCTGGAACCAGTGGGCCGCGAAGTCGCCGTGCGCGGTGTCGAGGCTGGTGGCGCCGGTCGCGAGCAGCGATCCGAAGCTCCGGAGCGCGGGCTGGCCGCAGTCAGGGGGATCCTGCATCCGCCGGCTTCCCTGGGTCCTGCTTTCGCTGGCTCATCGCTCGAAAATAGGCGACGAGCCCGTCGAGCTGTACCTCGGAGAGACCGGGATGCGGCGGCATGCTCGTGTAGCGGAAGGCCTGGGGGTCTCGGATGTAGGCGCGGATCTGCTCGGCGGGCCGGTACTCGACGATGCTGCGGGGCACGTTGAGATCCGGGCCGACGCGGCCGCCCTCGCCGTTGATGGCGTGGCAGGAAATACATTCGCCGCGGAAGACGGCGAAGCCGACCCAAGCGGGCGATCCCTCGGGCTCCCCCGTCGGCACGGTGTGCGGAAACGCGCGCTCGAAGGGCACGCGCTCGATGGCCGCGAGCTGGTAGGGCCACGGGTAGCCGTGCGCGTCCCGCTGCCCGGCGCCGGTCCACACCAGATAGAAGGGCCCCGGATCGACCTGACGGCGGTCGATCGGCTCCCAGCCCTTGCCCTGCGGGTTCGAGAGATCTTCGAAGGCGAGATAGCCGCCGGACTCGGCGAGGCGCGCGCCGCTCGCGGGCTTCGTGTAGCCGTCGCGCGCGCGCAGGAAGAAGTTGGCGTCGGCGTCCGCGGGCCCGAGCTCCTGGCCGAAGCCCGCCGCGAGCACCTCGCGCAGCGGGCAGGCGAGGAATGTCTTGCGATGAGCGTAGTAGGGATCGTCGAGCTCGATGCGCGTCTCGTGACAGGCCTTGCGCAGCGCCGGCAGCGAGAGCTCGCGCACGAGCGCTCGGTCGCGCTCGAAGCGCAAGGTCGCGTCATCGGCGCGGACCGCCGCCGCGGCGAGCACACACAAGAGCAGCGCGTTTCGCGCGGCGGATCTCACCGCGCGTTCTTCCGGATCGCGACGACGCGGCCGAGCAGCTCGGGCGGCGGCGGGCGATCGGGCGTGCGCAGCTCGACGCGCGGCCCGACGCCCTGCACGAGTCGGACTCCCGCGCGCGTCTGCGCGAAGCCCTTGATGCGGACGGCGCGGAGCGCGCGCAGGCGCGCGAGCAGCGCGTTCTCGTCGAGACCGGCCGGCAGCTCCACGATCTCCGCGGCGAAGTCCTCGTGCACGTGCGGCGACGGCGTCGCGCCGCGCTCGCGGCGGAGCGCGCGCAGTCCGTCCACGTCCGGCGGGAAGAGCAGCGCCGGATCGATGCGGCCGTGCGCGGCGCGGAGGATCGGCGCCTCCGGCTCGAAGCCGCGCAGCTTCTCCTCGAGCGCGGGCAGCGACGCCTCCGGCACGCGGTCGATCTGGTTCAGCAGCAGCAGGTCGGCCGACGAGACCTGCTGCGCGAACGTGTCGTCGAGATCGCGGCCCTGCGCGAGCTGCTCGGCGTTCACGACGACGACCGCGACGTCGTCCTCGACGAAGCGTCGCACCGGGTCGCGCCACAGATGGAGCTGCGTGTCGTAGGGCAGCGCCGCGCCGGATGTCTCGATCAGGATGCGGTCCGGGTTCGCGCGCTCGCGCAGCGCGGCCAGGGTCGCGACGAGCTCGTCCGAGAGCTTGCAGCAGACGCAGCCGCCCGCGATCTCGACGTAGTCGCCGGGTCGCCCGGCGAGGAGCTCCGCGTCGACGCCGAGCTCACCGAGCTCGTTCGACACGATCGCCGCGCGGATGCCGCGGCGGGCCGCGTCGTCGAGCAGGTGGCGCACCAGGCTGGTCTTGCCCGAGCCGAGGAAGCCGGAGACGACGAGCACGGGGATGCGCTGGGACATCGAACTCTCCGAAGGGGCCGGAAGGTACGCTAGGTCTCATGGACACGAGCGTCCGCACCGTGGGCGTGCGGAGGATCCTCACGCGCAGCTCGGGCTACCTCGTCGGCGTCACCTCGCACTCGCTGCAGCCCTATCGCGGCTGCAGCTACGGCCGCTCGCTCTGCGGAGTCGGCTGCTACGTACAGCACCACGGCCTCGTCACGCGCGGCCGTCCGTGGGGCAGCTTCCTCGAGGCGCGCACGAACGCGGCGCACTCGTATCGCGAGAGCGCGGCGGCCGAGCGGCGCTGGGCGCGGCGCGCGCGCGGCGACTTCTCGATCTTCCTGTCGAGCGCGACGGATCCCTTCGTGCCGCAGGAGCGGAAGCTCGGCATCACGCGCGCGCTGCTCGAGGCGATGCGCGACGATCCGCCCGACGCGCTGGTGGTGCAGACGCACGTCGCCGAGGTCGCGCGCGAGCGCGACGTGCTGTGCGCGCTCGCCGCGCGCTGCGCGCTGCGCGTGCACATCTCGATCGAGAGCGACCGCGATCGCCTGCCCGGTCTGCCGCCGCCCGCCGCGACGGTCGAGCGACGGCTCGTGGCGCTGGCAGAGCTGCGCGAGTCGGGTATCGCCGCGGTCGCGACCGTCGCTCCGCTCCTCCCGATCGCCGACCCGGCCGCCTTCTTCGAGCGCATCGCGGCGTGCGCCGACGCGGTCGTGATCGATCACTTCATCGGCGGCGACGGCAGCGCCGGCTCGCGCACGATCCGCACGCCGCTCCCCGCGGCGATGGAGGCGGTGCTCCCCGGCTCGACGCGCCTCCAGTACCGCGACGAGATGGTCGCGGCCGCGCGACGCGCGATGCCGGGTCGTGTCGGCGTCGGGCACGACGGCTTCGCGGGGCGTTATTCGTGAATGCAAGGAGGCCGACGCAAGTCGGCCGAAGCGCAGCGAGGCGAAGCCGAGCGAAGGCCGGTAGCCCGAGCGCGAGCGATCAGCGAGCGCGAAGGCCCGGCTAGGAAGTGGCGATTTCAGCCAGGTGATCCAGACACTCGAAGACGTCGCGCTCCTCCGCGCCGGGGAGCTGCATGCGCGCGATGAGGTGTGTCATGCCGAGGCGCTCGCGGTAGCGCGCGATGCCGTCGGCGACGCGCTCTGGCTCGCCGACGAGCGCGAAGTCCTCGAGGCCCGATGCGGCGACGCGCCGGATCGCTGACATGCCCGCGCTCGCCAGCGCCGCGGCCTGTCGCTCGAGCCCGGCGGCGACGCGCGCGCAGGTGCCGACGTCGCGGCACGCGAAGATCGTGCGCATCACCGGCACCTCGAGCTCGCGCGCGCCGTGTGTCGCCTCGATCGCCTCGCGATGCGCGGCGTAGTTCTCGAGCAGGCGCGGCCACGGCTCGATCGGCGAGGCGAGATAGGGAAGCCCGAGGCGCCCCGCCTGCGCGAGCGCCTTCGGGCCGAAGGCGCTGGCCCAGATCGGCGGGTGCGGCCGCTGCACGGGCAGCGGCGACAAGATGACCGGCTCGCCGCGCTCGCCCTGCGCGATCGGCTTGCCGGCCCAGGCGTCGCGCATCGCGCCGAGCGCCGCCTCGAAGCGGTCGCGCTTCTCGCTGCGCGGCACCTCGAAGGCGTCGAAGAGCGCGGGCCGGAAGCCGCGACCGACACCGAGGATGACTCGCCCGCCCGAGAGGCAGTCGAGCACCGCGACCTCCTCGGCAGCCTGGAGCGGATGGCGCACGGGCAGCAGATACGACGTCGTCGCGAGGCGCAGGCGCTGCGTCCGCGACGCGATCGCGGCGAGCAGCAGCAGCGGCGCCGGATTCGAGGTCGGCCCGCTGAAGTGGCTCTCCGGCAGCCAGAAGGAGTGGAGACCCAGCGACTCCGCGCGCTCGGCCTGTGCGGCGAGCGCCGACGCCGTGACGTCCGCGCTGTAGTGCCAGGGCGTGATGCCGACGAAGAGCGACGACACGCGCGCAGGGTACTCCGATCTGACGCGGATTTGGCGGAGCGCAGCAAGGAGGCCGACTCCGTCGGCCGACGCGCAGCGAGGCGGAGCCGAGCGGAGTTGAGAGCTAGGCTCGCCCGTCCGTGACCTCTCGCGCCTGGACCTTCCACGACGCCGGTCTCCGCTCGCCGCTGCTGCGCGGCGTGAACGCGCTCGGCGCTGCGTTGGCGCGCGCGGGCGTCGACGTGGCGCGCCTCGATCCGGAGCGCCTCGTCGCGGCCGCGCGTCGCGGCACGGGCCTCGACGACTTCGGCGATCCGGGCTTTCGCGAGGGGCTCGACGTGCTGGTCGACTCGGCGCTGCGCGAAGGCGATCAGACCGCCTTCGGACGCATCGCCTTCGCCGGCATGCTGCGGAGCTCGCTCGAGAACCGGCTGCGCGTCGTCGACTACGCGAAGCGACACCCCGAGGTGAGGCGCGAACGCATCGCGCGTCCGCTCGTCGTGCTCGGCCTGCCGCGCACCGGTACGACCTTGCTCTCCTTCCTGCTCGACCTCGACCCGGGCGTCCGCTCGCTGCGCCACTGGGAGACGGTCGCGCCGATCCCGCCGCCCGATCTCGCGGGCTTCGCCGAGGATCCGCGCATCGCGCAGGCCGCGAAGCAGGTGTTGCAGCTCCATCGCCTGATCCCGCCGCTCGCGGCCATGCACCCGATGAGCGCGACCTTGCCGACCGAGTGCGTCACTCTCTTCGCCTGGAACTTCCAGAGCCTCCAGTTCGAGACGCAGTGCCCGGCGCCGTCGTACGGGCGCTGGCTCGAAGAGACGGACCCGCGCCCGACCTACGCATTCCACGAGCTGGTGCTCCAGATCCTGCAATCCGCGCTGCCGACGGAGACGTGGGCGCTGAAGACGCCGCAGCACCTCTGGCACCTCGAGGCGCTGCGCGAGCGCTACCCCGACGCGCGGCTCGTCTGGACGCACCGCGACCCGGCCGCGGTGGTGCCGTCGGTGGCGAGCCTCAACATGGCCTTGTACCGCACCTGGTGTCGGCGGCCGGATCCGGTCGCGACGGGCGCCTACTGGAACCAGAAGCTGCGGGAGGGCGTCCTGCGCGGGCTCCGCTACGACGCCGCGCAGCCCGCGCGTGACTGGTGCTGCCACGTGCAGTACGCGGAGCTGATGAAGGACCCGGTCGGCGCGGTGCGCCGCATCTACGCGCACTTCGGCGACGAGGTGTCGTCGCTCCACGCGCGTCGGATGGAGCGCTGGATGCAGGACCGCCCGCAGCAGGCCTTCGGCCGCCACGTCTACGACGCGGCCGAGCTCGGTCTCCCGCGCGAGGCGCTCGAAGCGGAGTACGCGGACTACCGCGAGCGCTTCGGGGTCGTACGCGAGTAGGATTTCACGGGGAGCACAGGTAGCGATCCAGCAGCGCGTGGAAGTGCCGGATCTTCGTCTCCTGGTACTGCGCGAAGGTGACGTGCGTGTGTGACGCTCCGCGGAGTCCCGCCTGGATGCGGCCGAGGTTCGCGGTGTCCTGGTTGAAGACGCGGGTCAGGAAGCCGAGCTCGGGCGCGCAGGTCCAGTCCTCCTCGTCGGCGAGCCAGTGGATCGGCGCGGGCTTCGGTCGCGGCCCGGAGAAGGGCGCGAGGTAGATCACCTCCATGATGCAGCGCTGCGCGTCGTCGCCGAGCGGGCGGAAGCGGTACACGATCTTGTTGTACGCGCCCCACGGATGCAGGTTCGGGAAGACGGAGTAGTAGAAGGAGTCGGCGAGCTCGGCGTCGCTCACGTCGGCGATGCCCGGCACCGCGCCCTGGAGCTGCATGCGCGAGAGCTGCGCGAGGAAGCGCCGCGCGGTCGTGCCGTCCGGCACGCGGAAGGCGGGCTCCGTGTCGAGCGAGCGCGTGATCAGGGAATCGAGCTGCTCCTGCTCGGAGACCTCGCGCGCGAGGTGCGGCGAGGGCGTCATGTTCGCCGTGATCGCGCGCGAGAAGTGATCCCAGGCGTCGTACTGCGAGTTGACGTCGCCGATGCCGGGCAGGAGCTGCGGGTGGGTGCCGACCACGTGGTAGGCCTCCATGAAGGCCTCCTGCGCCACCTTCCAGTTGCACGGCAGCCGCTTCGCGACGTGCGCCTCCTTGTAGCGTTGCTCGAGCGGCCAGGGCTCGAAGTGCTTCGGCAGGTCGCCGAGGTACGAGGCCAGGCTCGCGGCGCCGGGATCGAGGTTCACGAACACGAAGCCGCCCCAGGTTCCGACCTGCGCCTCGGGCAGCGCATAGCGTTCGCGTTCGACGTGCGGGAAGTCCCAGCGGCAGGGCAGCTCCTTCAATCGACCGCAGAGATCCCAGGTCCAGCCGTGGAAGGGGCAACGCAGCTCGGTGACGCGTCCGCCCTCGTCGCGCAGCGAGCGACCGCGGTGCAGGCAGGTGTTGTGGAAGGCGCGGATCTCGCCCGGCGCCGCGCGCACGACGAGGAGCGAGACGTCGGCGATCTCGTAGAGCACGTGGTCGCCGACCTCGGGGATCTCCTCCTCGCGGCAGGCCATCTGCCAGACCCGCTTCCAGACGCGCTCGACCTCCTGCGCGTGGAAGGCGGGGCTCGTGTAGCGAGCGATCGGGACGCGCGCCTCGGGCAGCTCGCGCGCCGACTGCCAGCGCAGCACGTCGGGCACCGGGCGCGTGTCCTGGTCGAGGAGCTCCGCGTACGAGATGCTCCTTCGGGTCGCGTCCGACGCGCGCGCGCCCGTCGGAGAGAAGGCGGGAGGCGGCGCATCCGCGTGTCGCGGCGCCGCCGGCGGCTGGGGCGGCCCGAGCTGCGGTCCGCCGACCCACCCCGTGAAGTGCGGATCCGCCGCGCGAAGCTGGCCTCGCACGTAGCGGCCGTCGGGGCGGAAGAAGCCGATCGCGCCGCCGTCCTCGACCCGCACTAGGCCGTCGCTCTCCAGGGTGTAGAGGGCGCCGCTGCGCGGGTGTCGCAGCTTCATCGGCGCCGGCGCATCCGCGCAGGTCGCGAGACGGTCGCGGCCGCCGTCTGGCTCGCGGCTGCGCGCGCGGCGAACCGATCCCGAGCCTCTGCAGCGCACGCGCCGGCCAGCACGCAGCAGGCGCTGTAGAGCGCGGCGGAACGCAGACCCGTGTCGCCGAGCTCGCCCGACGCCCACTGGAGCGCCACGACGTTCAGGTTGCGCTGGAGGAGCGCGACGAGGACCGCGGGATCCACCCAGTCGGCCAGCAGCCCCGCCACCTTCAGCGACTCGACCCCGCGCGCGAGCTCGCCGGCGAGCGCGCTCTGCACGCGCGAGCGGATCGCGTCGGCGGCGTGCGACGTCGCGAGCAGCAGCAAGAGCGTCCGGTAGTAGCGCGGCAGCCGGCGCAGCTCGCGCACGCACGACTCGTGCACGGCCAGGATGCGCTCGACGGGGCTCCGCGCGCGCGACTCCTCGATGCCCGCGGCGAAGCGCGCGGTCTGCTCCTCGATCGCGGCGAGCAGCACCACGTCGCGGCCGCCGATCAGATTGTAGACCGTCGGCACCGTGACGCCGCTCCGGCGAGCGAGCGCTCGCATCGAGAGCCCCGCGCTGCCGCCCTCGGCGACGATCTCGCGCGCCGCGGCCAGAATCCGCTCGCGGCGCTGCGCCATCTGGACCACGCGTTCCAACGGAGGCCTCGCTCGCGCGCGGCGGCGGCCGCGCGGGCGCGCATTTTAACGCGATCAAGCGAGCGCGTGTCGAATAGAATGCGGCGCGTGAGCCCGCGCCGGACGCTTGCGATGGTGCAGACCGCCGTGCGGCGGCTCGAGCCGCGCGAGCTGCCGGTCCCCGAGATCGACGACGACTCGGCGCTGCTGCGCGTCGAGGCCTGCGGCATCTGCGGCAGCGACACCGAGCAGTTCGAGGGCGTGCTGCGCACGCCGATCCCCGTCATCCCCGGCCACGAGCCGCTCGGCCGGATCGAGGCGATCGGCGACCGCGCCGCGCGCCGCTGGGGCGTCGACGTCGGCGACCGCGTCGCCGTCGAGACGATGCTCTCGTGTCGCTTCTGCGCGCCGTGCCTCTCCGGCAGCTACCACCTCTGCCGCACGCGGCGCATCTACTCCTACATCCCGCTCGACGAGCCGCCGGGGCTGTGGGGCGCGTACGCGGAGTTCATGTACCTCCACCCGAACTCGATCGTCCACAAGATCGACCCGTCGCTCGACCCGAGCCTCGCCGTGCTCTTCAACCCGCTCGGCGCGGGCTTCCGCTGGGCGGTCGAGATCCCGGACACGGGCCCCGGCGACACCGTCCTGATCCTCGGACCGGGGCAGCGAGGGCTCGCGTCGGTGCTCGCGTGCCGCGAGGCCGGCGCCTCGCAGATCCTCGTGACCGGACTCGCGGCCGACGCGCGCAAGCTCGCGCTCGCGCGCGAGTTCGGTGCGCACGCGACGATCGATGTCGAGAACGAGGACGCGAAGCGGCGCGTGCGCGAGCTGACCGGCGGCGTCGGCGCGGACGTCGTCGTGGACGTCTCCTCGTACTCGACCGCGCCGGTCGCCGACGCGCTCGACTACGTGCGCCCCGGCGGCACCGTCGTGCTCGCCGGGGTCAAGGGATTCAAAACGATTCCGGAGTTCGTATCCGACAAGATCGTGATGAAGGAGATCGCGATCCGCGGCGCGATCGGCGTGACCTCCAGCGGCTACGAGAGCGCGATCCGGCTGATCGAGTCGGGCCGCTACCCGCTCGCGAAGATGCACACGCACGATTTCGGGCTCCGCGACGCGGAGCTAGCGATCCGCACGCTCGCGCGCGAGATCCCGGGCGAGGAGTCGATCCACAGCTGCCTGCTGCCCGGTCGCTGAGGGGCTCGGGCCGGCCGGCAAGTCCAGCGCATTTCAGCGGCAATGCCGTCCTGCCGATGCGGTCGGCATGTTGTTGTGCCGGGGCTGCAGCACCCGATTCGCGTCCGGCCGCTCGCACTGCCCGAGCTGCGGGCGGCCCGCCAAGACGCACGCCGTCGACATGTCGTCGGACAGCGGCAGCGGTCTGCCGCCGGTGCCGCCGCCGCCCCCGGACGAGCCGGACGAGCCGGCGGAGATCGAGGCGCCCGGGGAGCGCGAAGGCGTCGAGCTCGAGCTCGACGAGTCCGTGATCGAGGAGCCGGACGAGACCGAAAAGGAGGAGGCGCCCCTGCCGGCGCCGAAGAGGAGCAAGACGGTGACGCGAAAGCCTGCCCACGCCCCGGCACCGGTCGTCGCGCGGCGCGCGCCGCGTCCCGCCCCGCCGACCCTGAGCCTCGACCCGGGTCAGGTGCGCGTGCTGCTCGCCGAGCAGCCGGGCATGGTCGAGAAGGGACTCGGCGTGCACAGCGACGCGAGCGGGCGTCAGGTGGGTGTCGACTTCGAGACACCGGTCGGTGACATCGACCTGCTGGCGCGCGATCCGCGCGGTGGCTTCGTCATCATCCTGGTGCCCGAGCACGACGATCCCGACCTCGTGCCGGGCCTGCTGCGGCGCATGGGCTGGGTGCGCAAGCACCTGTGCAAGTCGGGCGAGGCCGTACGCGCGGTGGCGGTGATGAACGACGTGCCGGAGTCGGCGCTCTACGCGGCGGCCGGGCTCGCCGACGGCGTGATCCGCTTCGTCGGCTACCGCTTTGCGCTCGAATTCTACGAGCACCACGAGGCCAGCGCGTCGTAGCATGGCCGCGCAAAGGAGCGCGGCATGCAGACGGCGGTGGTGATCGGGGTCGGCGCGAGCCAGGGAGTCGGAGGCGCGCTCTGCCGGCGCTTCGCGCGCGAGGGGCTGCACGTCTTCGCGGCGGGACGCACGCAGACGAAGCTCGACCGTCTTGCCGAGGAACTGCGCGCGGCGGGCGGCCGCGCGACGCCGGTCGTCGCGGACGTCACGCGCGCACCCGACGTCGCGAAGCTCTTCGACGCGGCGCAGTCCGGCGGCGGCGCGCCGGCGCTCGTCGTGTACAACGCGGGCAACGCGACGATGCGCCCGTTGCTCGACACCGACGACCTGCTCTTCGAGCAGGTCTGGCGGATCGGCTGCTTCGGCGGGTTCCTGTGCGGTCGCGAGGCCGCGCGCCGCATGCTGCCGCAGGGCGGCACCTTGATCTTCACCGGCGCGACGGCGAGCCTGCGCGCGCGCCCGCCGTTCACGGCCTTCGCGTCGGCGAAGGCGGCGCTGCGCGCACTCGCGCACGGGATGGCGCGCGAGTTCGGCCCGAAGGGCCTGCACGTCGCGCACGTCGTGATCGACGGCGCGATCGACGGCGACATCCTCAACGCGCGCGCGCCGCAGCTCCGGGAGCGCCTCGGCGAGGACGGCATGCTCGGCGTCGACGCGATCGCCGACGCCTACTGGATGCTCCACACCCAGCACCGAAGTGCGTGGACCCTCGAGCTCGATCTGCGGCCGTACAAGGAGAGCTTCTAGCGCGTCGGCACGCGGTGGCGTGAGCGGCTAGCAGGGTTGCGGAGGAACCCAAACGCAGGTCGACCGAGGTGCGGGGCAGAGGTCCCCTGCGGCGGCCATCTGTTCCTCCTCGGGGACCTCTGCCCCGCACTCGCGTGGGGGTCGTGGATCGCTGAGCTGTGGGCGACTAACGCCCCGTCCAGCGCGGCGGGCGCTTCTCGAGGAATGCGCGCGCGCCCTCGGCCGCGTCGGCAGACCTTCGCAGCGGGCGGCCGAGCTCCTCCTGACGCTTCCACGCGTCTTCGAGCGAGAGATGCAGCAGCTCGCGGACACCGCGGCGCGTGGCTCGCACCGCGAGCGGCGCGTTCGCGGCGACGAGACTCGCGACGCGCAGCGCCTCGGGCATCACCTCCGCGGCCGGCACGGCGCGGTTCACGAGTCCGATCTCCGCGGCGCGCGCCGCGTCGATCGGCGCGGCGGTGAGCAACAGCTCGTGCGCATGCACCCACGCGATCTGGCGCGGCAGCAGCACGGTCGCGTTGCCGGTCGGATAGAGGCCGCGCGCGACCTCTTCGAGCGCGAAGGTCGCGTGCGAGGCCGCGATGCGGATCTCCGACGCGAGCATCATGTCGAGCCCGACCGCGCGGCAGTGGCCGTTGATCGCGCACACCAGCGGCTTGCCGAGATCGAACCCCGAGAGCGTCGCGGTCGCGACCGCGCGCAGCCCCTCGAAGTCGGCGGGGTCGACGCGCTCGCCGCGCGCGAGGCGCTGCGAGACGAGGATCGTCGTCTGCATGTCCATTCCGGCGCAGAAGACGCGCTCGCCGGCGCCGGTCAGCACCGCGCAGCGGAGCGAGTCGTCCTCGGCCACCTCGCGCCACGCGCGCGCGAGCTCGACGAGGGTCGGCGGGTCCAGGCTGTTGGCGCGCTCGGGCCGGTCGATCATGACGACCGCGACGTGCGGATGATCGGCGGGTCTTTCCAGTCTTGCGGCCATGCGCGGGCGGATTCTATCAGTGGGGGAGACGAGGCCGGCGCGATTCGAGTAGGCTCCTGCGCCGCAAGCGCCAAAGGCGCGCGCAGCGAGGCGCAGCCGAGCGGAGATCGAAATGGAGTTCACCTGGCCCGCCGAGCACCTCGCGTTCCGCGACGAGGTCCGCGCGCTGATCCGCGAGTGGCGGACGCCCGAGCTGCTCGAGGAGTATGCGAAGAGCTACGGCGCCGACGGCCCGCTGCTGCGCGGCTTCCGCGCCGCGCTCGCGGAGCGCGGCTTCCTGGAGCGCTGCTTCCCGCTCGAAAACGCTGCCGCCGGCGACTCCTGGCTCCAGTTCCTCTTCGTCGAGGAGATGGAGTACTGGGGCATGCCCTACGGCAATCTCACGTGGACCTCCATCGGACCGACGCTTTCTCGTTTCGGTACGGAGGATCAGAAGCGCCGCTACCTGCCGGGCATCCGCGACGGCTCGCTGTGCTTCGCTCTCGGCTACAGCGAGCCGAACGCGGGGAGCGACCTCGCCTCGCTGCGCACCAAGGCGGTGCGCGTGGGCGACGAGTGGGTGATCGACGGCCAGAAGATCTGGACCTCGCTCGCCGACGTCGCGACGCACATCTGGCTCGCCGCGCGCACCGACCCGGACGCGCCGAAGCACCAGGGCATCTCGCTCTTCATCGTGCCGCGCACGGCGCCGGGCGTGCGCGTGCGGCCGCTCCAGGCCATGTACGGCGGCCACACCAACGAGACCTTCTACGACGGCGTGCGCGTACCCCACGCCGATCTCGTCGGCGCGCCGAACCAGGGCTGGCCGATCATCATGCACGCACTGAACTTCGAGCGCGTGGCGCTCGCGGCGACCGGCGCGCTCGCGCGCCTCTTCGACGAGCTCGTCGCCTGGCTCGCGGCCGAGCGCCCGGCGAAGCTCGCCGACCCGCTCGTCCGCCGGAAGCTCGCGGAGCTCGAGCTCGATCTGCACGAGCACCGCGCGCTCGCGCAGCGAAACGCCTGGATCATCGCGCGGGGCGGCACGCCGATCGCGGAGGCGTCGATGGCGAAAGTCTCGGGCACGGAGCTGCGCGCGCGCATCGCCAACACCGCGCTCGATCTGCTGGGCCGCGAGGGCGTGCTCTCCCGCGAGAATGGCGATCTGGCTCCGGCCGAAGGACGGCTCGAGTTCGCCTACCGGATCGCGCCGATCTTCCGCTTCGGCGGCGGCACGAACGAGATCATGCGCGACATCATCGCGGCCGCCGGCCTGCGGCTGCCTCGTTAGGCCGACCGTGGACCTCACGCTCGACACGACGCAGACGCTGCTTCGCGACTCCGTGCGCGCGTACCTCGAGGCCGAGCTGCCGTTCGAGCGCATCCGCGCGCTCGAGCGCGAGGGCCGCAGCGACGACGTGCTGTGGAAGGCGCTCTGCGCGCAGGGCTGGCTCGGCGTGCCGCTGCCCGAGACTTGGGGCGGCGGCGGCGCGTCGCTGGTCGAGGCCGGGCTCGTGCTGGAGGAGCTCGCGAAGCGCGCGGCGATCGTGCCGGCCGCGGAGGTGCTGGCCTGCCTGCTGGCGCTCGCGCGCGCGGGCGACCCGGAGTCGGCGGCCGCGCTCGCGCGGGACGCGCTGGCCGGCTCCGCCGTGCCGGTGCCGGCCTGCCTCGAGCCTGGCGGCGACCCGCGCCGTCTGGACCTCGCGCCGCGCGGCGGTCTCCTCCACGGCGAGAAGCGCTTCGTGGACTACGCGGAGAGTGCCACTCACCATCTGGTGTCGGCGCGCGACGGCGGCGAGCCGGCGCTCTTCCTCGTCGCGCGCGACGCGACGATCTCGCGCCGGCCGCTTCGCGCGATCGGGCGGACGCCGCAGGCGCACGTGCGCTACGCGGGCTCGCGCGCGACGCGCGTCGGCGGAGCCGGCGCCTGCCGCGAGCTCGGGCTCTTGTCGCGCCTGTTCGCGGCGGTCCAGTGCCTCGGCGCGGCGCAGGCCGCGCTCGACCAGACCGTCCGCTACGCGAGCGTGCGGGTGCAGTTCGGACGCGCGATCGGATCGTTCCAGGCGGTGAAGCACCACGCGGCCAACATGGCGATGCGCGTGGAGGCGTCGCGCTTCCTCGTCTACGAGGCGCTGGCGGCGCACTCGCGCGGCGAGGCGACGCCGCGCCGGATCGCGCTCGCGAAGGCGTCGGCCTCGCGCACGGCGCCCGAGGTCACCTTGCTCGCGCACCAGATCCACGGCGGCAACGGCGTGATCGAGGAGAACGACCTCTACTTCTTCACCTTGCGCGGCAAGGACCGCTCGCTCGCGTGGGGCAGCACCGAAGAGTGTCTGGCGGAGGCCTGCGAGGGCCTCGAGCGCCCGCGCGACTGGCTGCACGGTGCGTAGGCGCACCCTCGCGTGGCTCGCCGCGATCGCGATCGGCTGCATCGGTCCCGGCCACCACGGCGCGCCGCTCGAGCGCGACCGGCTCGCGGGCCCGGCGCCCTGGACCGACGCGCCGCTCGCCGACTCTCCCGACGACTTCCGCTTCGCGCTCGTGACCGACCGCACCGGCGAGCACCGCGACGCGATCTTCGAGAGCGCGATCGAGAAGCTGAATCTGCTGCGACCGGCCTTCGTGCTCAGCGTCGGCGACCTGATCGAGGGCTACACCGAGAACTCCGCCGCGCTCGCCTCGCAGTGGGACGAATTCCAGGGGATCGTGCGGCGCCTCGCGGTCCCCTTCTTCTACGCGCCGGGCAACCACGACTACTCGAACTCGCGCATGGCCGAGGTGTGGCACGAGCGCTTCGGGCCCTCCTTCTACCGCTTCCGCTACCGCGACGTGCTCTTCGTGATCCTGAACAGCGAGCTCTTCTCGAGCGTCGGCAATCCCGGGCATCCGATCGAAGGGCCCGACACGCAGGCGGCGCAGATGGAGTTCGTGCGCCGCACGCTCTCGGAGGAGCCGCAGGCGCGCTTCACCTTCGTGCTGCTGCACCAGCCGCTCTGGGATCGCGAGGATCCGCCCGCCGACTGGCTCGAGGTGGAGTCGCGGCTCGGCGATCGCCCCTACGCCGTCTTCGCCGGGCACATCCACGCGTACACCAAGCAGGTGCGCCACGACCGTCGCTACATCACGCTCGCGACGACCGGAGGGCGCTCGCAGCTGCGTGGGCTCGACCGCGGCGAGTTCGACGAGGTAGCGCTCGTCAGCATGACGAGCTCGGGTCCCGTGATCGCGAACCTGCTGCTCGACGGGATCCAGAACGAGGACGTCCGCACCGAGGCGACGCGCGCGGTGGTCGCCCGTCTCGACCACGCGATCTCGCAGGCGATGGACCGGGTCCCGGAGCGCGGCTTCCGGGCGGGCGAGGTGCGCTTCACGGTCCGCAACGACGGGCGGGTGCCGCTCACGCTCGAGGGCCGCTTCGAGGCGGGACCGGACCTCGCGCCGAAGTCGGATCGCGTGTCGGTGCGCGTCGCGCCGGGTGCGGTGGAGAGCGTGCCGGTGCAGCTCCGCGCGGCGCGCGCGCTCGACCTCGCGTCCGCGGCGCCGGCGCGCGCGCACTGGACGCTCACCAGCGAGGAGCCAAGCGGCCCGGTCTCCGTGGATCTCGAGAGCTGGCTCCTGCCCGATGCGCGCTTCGAGGTTCCGCGCGCAGCGCGCAAGGTCGTGGTCGACGGCGACCTCTCCGAGTGGCCGCCGCTGCGCTTCGCGGCGCAGGGCCGTCCGAGCCAGGACGGCAACGCGGCGGGACCGGAGGGCGGCAGCTTCCGCTTCGGCGTGTCGTACGACGATCGCTTCGTCTACGTCGCGGTCGCCGCCACCGATCCGACGCCCTGGTCGGATCCCGCGCGCTCCGAGCGCGATCAGGATGCGGTGTCGGTGCTGCTCGACGCGCGCCCCGACCCCGCGCGCTCCGCCAACGACGGCTTCTTCCGCGCGATCGCGAACGGCTCGATGAAGCAGATGGTGTGGGCCTGGCTCATGCCGGTGGAGGCGCAGCCGGATCCGATCTTCCGGAGCATGATGCCGCCGCTGCCGGAGGGCACGCAGCGCGCCGTGAAGCGGACGGCCAAGGGCTACACCGCGGAGCTCGCGATCCCCGCCGCCTTCCTCGACGAGCGCCAGGGCCGGCCCTGGCAGACCTTCCGACTCGAGGTCGGCCAGCGCGACGTCGACGCCGACGGCCGCGATCAGGTGCAGCACGTGTGGCGGCCGTCGCGCTTCGGCACCGGCTCGGCGCTTCCGGTCCCCGGATCCGGGACCTTCGTGCGGGCCGGCCAGCCGAGCGCAGCGCGCTAGTCGGCTGCTAGTCGGCTGAGGGGAGCGAGGCAGAGGTCCCTGCGGCAGCCATCTGTTCCTCCTCGGGACCTCTGCCTCGCTCCCCATCGGCCGTCAGAGCGTCGCGAGGAAGCCGGTCAGCGCGATCAGCGCGCCCGCCACGTAGCTCTGCGGGTCGGCCGCGGCGAAGAGCAGCGGGTCGTCGGGCAGCTCGCCGCGTCCGGCCAGGAACCAGATGCGCGTCAGCCAGTAGAGCAGCACGGGACACACGGCCCAGAGCAGCTGCGGCGTCGCATAGAGCCGCATCACGTCGCTCGAGCTGATGTAGAGCGCGAGCACGAGCACGGAGAGATAGCCGGAGGTCGAGCCGAGCATCTGGATCAGCGCGAGATCCTCGGGCTGGTAGCCGCGGCGCGCGGGCGACGCGCCCGGCGAGCTCTCTGCGAGCTGCCGCAGCTCGCAGAACCGCTTCACGAAGGCGAGCGAGAGAAAGAGGAAGAGCGAGAAGCCGAGCAGCCACTGCGAGATCTCGACGTTTGCGGCGACCGCGCCCGCGAAGAGGCGCAGCGAGTAGAGCGCCGAGAGCAGCAACACGTCGAGGAAGACCATCTGCTTCAGCCACAGCGAGTACGCGATGGTCAGCGCGCCGTAGAGCGCGAGCAGGAGGAGGAACGACGGGCCGACCCGCGTGGCGAGTCCGAGCGCCGCGGCGAGCAGCGCCGCGAAGAGCAGGCCGCCCTGACGCGCCGAGAGATGGCCCGCCGCGAACGGGCGATGGCGCTTGCGCGGGTGCTGGCGGTCGGCCTCGCGATCGAGCAGGTCGTTCAGGACGTAGCCGCCGGACGCGCACAGGCAGAAGGCCACGAAGCCCTGCAGCGCGCCGAGCAGACGCGGCGCATCCAGCACGTCGTGCGCGAGCAGCACCGGAACGAAGAGCAGCAGGTTCTTGATCCACTGCTGCGGCCGCAGCGCGCGGAGCGTCGCGCGAACGACCGACGGGCGCGGGTCCGACATGCGCGCGCACGCTAGCTCAGCCCGACCTTCGCGCTCGCTATTCGCTCGCGCTCGGGCTGCGGGCCTTCGCTCGGCTTCGCCTCGCTGCGCGTCGGCCGACTCATGTGTCGGCCGACTTGCCCGACGAGGCGACGAGTACGAGCGCATCGCCGGTCCAGCGGACGACGCGGTCGGCCTCCGCGACGCGCGACCACGAGAATCCCGGCAGCAGCTCGGTCGGCGCGATGTCTTCGGGCCGGGGCAGCAGCCCGGCCGCGAAGGCGAGCCAGCCGCAGAGGGCGCGCGCCGGGTACGCGCGCCGCAGTGCCGCGGCGCCGACCGCGCCGTGGAGCTTCGCGAGCTTCGGACCGCGCTCCTCGAGCAACAGCAGGTGGTGGCGGTAGCGCGGGCGCAGCAGACCCAGCAGATCCTGCAGCGCGGCCTGGGTCGCGGTCGACGGCGCCAGGTCGCGGCCGCGCACGACCCGCGTGACCTCGATCCCGCCGTCGTCGACGACACCCGCGAGCTGATAGGCGACCGAGCCGTCGCGCCGGCGCACGATCGGGTCGCCGCGCAGGGCGAAGGGATCCTGCGAGAGATCGAGCCCGCTCTCGTCCGCGATCTCGATGCGACCGGCCGGCAGCGCCACGCGCAGCGGCTCGGCGCACGCGCGCCAGCCGCCGGGCGGGAGCTCGCGGCCCCGACACGTCCCGGGGTAGCGGAGCTCGCCGTCCTCCGCCGGCTCAGCCCGCTCGCGGAGCGTCCTGCGGCTGCAACGACACGGATAGAGAAGGCCGCGCTCGGCCAGCCGGTCGAGCGCGGCGGCGTGCGCCTCCGCGGACTCGTGCTGGAAACGAACGGCGTCCCACTCGAGCCCGAGCCACTCGAGGTCGCGGCGCAGGGCGTCGGCGAGCTCGGGGCGCGAGCGCTCAGGGTCGAGGTCCTCGATCCGCAGCACGATGCGTCCGCGGAGGCTGCGCGCGTCGAGCCAGCAGAGCAGCGCGGCGAGCAGGGTGCCCGGATGAGCGGGGCCTGTGGAGGAGGGCGCGAATCGGCCGATCTCGACGGAATCCGCCGGGTCGACTCGATGGCTCGTCGACATCGTCGACTCCAGCGATCGCGGGCGCGCCAGTATACTGATCACGCCTTTGCGACCGACGTTGCCTGCGGGTGACCTCGGTCACAGCGCCCGACGTGCCGGACGCCGAACTTTCTCGCGGGATCGATTGCGGATCACTTGGGGGACTCGATGGCACGAGGTGTGACGGCGACCCGGCTGGCAGCTGCACTGTTCTGCGTACTGGCGTTCAGCGCCGAGGCGTGGGCGCGCACCGAGACGCTGCACTGGAGTCAGACCGATCCTTCGACCGTCGACGGCTTCTACGTCTATTGGACGCCGACGGGTGGGTCGGAGTCCCAGGTGAACGTGAGCCTGCCGGCGCAGGACTCGCAGGGCTTCGTCACCTCGGTCACCGTGAGCGACGGCGTGGACGTGAGCTTCGCGGTGTCGGCGTACAACGAGGGCGGAGAGAGCCCGCGTTCGAACTCGATCTGCCGCGGTGCCACTCCGGGCGCGGCGTGCGGCACGACCAGCTCGACGCCGCCGCCGTCCGGTGGAGGCGGCTCGACGACCGCCAGCTCGGCCATCGCCGGCTTCAGGCTCTGGGACGCCAACACGGACACCGTGATCGATTCCAACTTCACCGGAACTGGCAAGGTGATCACGGCCAGCTGCACCTCGATCGAGATCCGGGGCAACTCGTACCTCGCGGCTGATTCGGGCAGCATCAAGAAGCAGCTCTGCTCGGGCACGACGTGCGCTCAGGCCGCCTGCGGTCAGGCGAACGTCTCCTACGAGAACGACCCGCCCTTCGCCTGGGAAGACGACGCGGGCATCGGGAAGTTCAACTGCGCGCCGTCGCTTGCCGTGAACGGGACGTGGACCCTGCTCGTGACCCCGTACGACGGCAAGAACTGCAGCGGCGCGCAAGGCACGGCCCTCAGCGTGACGTTCTCCGTGCAGACCGGAGGCGCCACGTCGGCCCCGACGCTCGGCGCGCCGGGCAAGCCGTACCTGGTCCAATAGCAAGGAGGCCGACTCCCAGGAGTCGGCCGACGCGCAGCGAGGCGAGCCGTCAGGCGCGCAGCGAGGCGAAGCCGAGCGAAGATCGCACGGGCTTGCCGAGCGAAGGTCCGGTAAGGCCGAGGCTACGGTCGCTTCGGGCGATTGGTCCAGCGCCGGTCGGCGGGTGACCAGAACCACCCGCCGCCGGCGAGCGTGCCGCCGTCGGTCGGCAAGGTGTGGCCGGTGACGAAGCGCGAGAGATCCGACGCGAGGAAGAGCACCGCGTCGGCCTGCTCCTCGGGCTCGGCCACGCGTCCGACCGGCGCCCAGCTCTCCCACATCGCCTCGTCGCCGGGCGCCGCGAGCGCGCGGTAGTCGACCTGCGGCGTCTGCGTGAGATCGGGCGCGACACCGTTCACGCGGATGCCGCGTCGTCCGAGCTCGAGCGCGAGGCAGCGCGTGAAGTGGACGACGGCCGCCTTGAACGCGCCGTAGACCGGATCGGCGGGGTAGCCGCGAAGCCCCTCGACCGAGGAGACGTTGACGATCGCGCCGCTGCGCCGCTCGATCATCGACGGCACGAAGGCATGCGTCACCAGGAAGACGTGGTGGAGGTTCACGCGGTAGAGCGCGTCCCAGTGCGCGGGATCGGAGCGCGAGAAGGGCACGGCGCGCAGAAAATCGCCGACGTTGTTGACGAGCACGTCGACGCGCCCGCGACGCGCGAGCACGTCGCGCGCGAAGGCGCGCACGGCGGCCGGCTCGCGCACGTCGACGGCGCTCGCGTGCGCGTCGCCGCCGGCCGCGCGGATCGCGCGCAGGGCTTCGTCCGCGCGCGACGCGTCGATCTCCGCGATCTCGACCCGCGCGCCGTGCTCCGCGAAGCGCCTCGCCACGGCCGCGCCGATGCCGGCGCCGCCGCCCGTCACGACCGCGACCCGGCCGTCGAGCAGTCGGTCCTCGTGATGCGAAGAAGTCACGAGTCGCCGAGGCAGAGGGCCGCGAGGATTCCGCGCGTGGCACGCATGGGTGTCGATTATGCTCGTACCACGCGGAGAACGCAGCGATGAAATCCTCCGACTACGAGAAGCTCGGCGTCTTCTATCTCGGCCGCGAGTTCGACCTGGCCGCGGGCCGCGCGGGCGAAGCCCCGCTGCTCTACGACTCGAAGGACCTGACCACGCACGCGGTCGTCGTCGGCATGACCGGCAGCGGCAAGACCGGTCTCGCGATCTCGCTGCTCGAGGAGGCGGCGATCGACGGCATCCCGGTCGTCGCGATCGACCCGAAGGGCGACCTGCCGAACCTGCTGCTGACCTTCCCGGAGCTGCGTCCCGAGGACTTCCGTCCGTGGGTCGACGCCGCGGGCGCCGCGCGCGCCGGCCACACGCCGGACGAGGAGGCGAAGGCGCTCGCCGCGCAATGGCGCGACGGGCTCGCCGCGTCCGGCCAGGACGGCGCGCGCATCGCGCGCTTCGCCGGCGCGGCGGAGCGGATCGTGTGGACGCCAGGCAGCCGCGCCGGGCGTCCGATCTCGGTGTTGCGCTCCTTCGCGGCGCCGCTGCCGGCGCTGCGAGAGGACGACGAGGCGCTGCGCGAGCGCGCGCAGGGCGCCATCTCCGGGCTGCTGGCGCTCGTCGGCGTCGAGGCCGATCCGCTGCGGAGCCGCGAGCACATCCTGCTGACGACGCTTCTCTGTGGCGCGTGGCGCGAGGGCCGCGACATGGACCTCGGCGCGCTGATCCAGGCGATCCAGAAGCCGGGGCTCGAGCGCGTCGGCGTGCTCGACCTCGAGACCTTCTTCCCGGCGCGCGATCGCGCCGCGCTCGCGACGTCCCTCAACAACCTCCTGGCGGCGCCGGGCTTCGCGGTCTGGTCGGAGGGTCCGCCGCTCGACGCGCCGACCCTGCTGTTCGCCGAGGGCGGCAGGCCGCGCCTCTCGATCGTGTCGATCGCGCACCTCTCGGAATCCGAGCGCATGTTCGTGGTGACGTTGCTGCTCGAGCAGCTGATCGCCTGGATGCGCGCGCAGCCCGGCGCCTCGACCCTGCGCGCGCTCCTCTACATGGACGAGGTCTTCGGCTACTTCCCGCCGGTCGCGAGCCCGCCGTCGAAGGCGCCGATGCTGACCTTGCTGAAGCAGGCGCGCGCCTACGGGCTCGGCGTCGTGCTGGCGACGCAGAATCCGGTCGACCTCGACTACAAGGGCCTCTCGAACGCGGGCACCTGGTTCCTCGGCCGGCTCCAGACCGAGCGCGACAAGGCGCGCGTGCTCGAGGGTCTCGAGGGAGCGTCGGCTTCCGCGGGAGCGGCCTTCGATCGCGCGCGCATGGAGGCGACGCTTGCGGGACTGCGGAGCCGCGTCTTCCTGATGAACAACGCGCACGAGGACAAGCCCGTCGTGTTCGAGACGCGCCAGTCGCTCTCGTTCCTGGCGGGGCCGCTCACACGCGAGCAGATCCGCGCGCTGCCGGGTGGCGGCAGCGCGGCTCGGACCGATGCGCCGGCGAAGGGCGCGGCACCCGCGACCGCACCGTCACCCGCGGCGCCCGCGGCCGCAGCATCGCCGCGGCCCGTGCTGCCCGCCGACGTGCGCGAGGGTTTCCTGCCCGCGACGCAGCCCGGGACGGGCGCGGTCACATACCGGCCGGCGCTGCTCGGTGTCGCACGACTCCACTACGTCGACGCGAAGGCCGGCGTCGACCAGTGGACGCGCACCTTGGCGCTCGCGCCGCTCGACGAGCCCTGCGAGGGCGAGCCGTGGGAGAGCGCGACTCTCCGCAGCGCGGCGCCGCCGAAGCTCGAAACGGCGCCGCTCGCGGGCGCGCGCTTCGCGGAGCTGCCCGCCGACGCCGCGCGCGCGGCGAGCTACGCCCGCTGGCAGAAGCAGCTCGCGAGCCATCTCCTGCGGAGCGCGCCGCTCGAGCTACTCGCCTGCGCGTCGCCCGCGGCCGTGTCGCGGCCCGGCGAGGGCGAGGCGGAGTTCCGCGCGCGGATCGCCGAGGGCAGGCGCGCCGCGCGCGACCAGAACGTCGCGAAGCTGCGCGAGCGCTACGCGCCGCAGCTCGCGCGCCTCCAGCAGCGCATCGCCGCCGCCGAGCAGCGGAGCGCCGTCGAGCGCGAGCAGTTCCAGGAGAAGACGGTCCAGTCGGCGATCTCGATCGGCGCCACTCTGGTCGGCGCGCTCTTCGGCCGCAAGCTCTCGAGCCGCGGCAACATGGGCCGCATCACGACCGCGGCGCGGGGCGTGTCACGCGCCGCGCGCGAGCACGGCGACATCGCGCGCGCGGACGAGAAGGTCGAGGATCTGCGCGCTGAGCTCGACGCGCTCGAGAAGCAGCTCTCGCAGGACGTCGGCGACAAGGGAGCGCAGGACGCGCAGGCCGAGCTGACGCCGCTCCGCATCCCGCCGCGCAAGTCGGATCTCGAAATCGAGGGCGTCTCCCTCGTGTGGCTGCCGCACGCGGCCGACGCCTCCGGCCGCGACGCGCCGCTGTACATCATCTGAGCGAGAAGACCGCCGACTTGCTTGGATCTCGGCCGTGTTTTTCTCGCAACACGGATCTGCGCCGGCATAGCATCGTTGCACGCGGGCGTTTTTCGGCGACGTACTCACACGACCCTGCGACGGAATCTCACCCAGCCACTCTACGCAACGGCTTCCCACTCTCCAAGCGCTCGAGAAGCTCCAGATCGTCCGAGAGACCGCCGGGCGACGGCGCGGACGCATCTACGCGTATGATGCGTCCCTCGCGATCCTTTCCGAAGGCACAGAGCCCTTATGAGCCCGGACATCTCCGAGCACTCCTTCGAAGAGGCGATCGAGTGCGGGCTGCTCCAGGGCGGGCCGGATGCCTGCACGGGGCGCGATCGTCGGGATCGAGCGCGACCGTCTCGACGACGACGACAGGAGCCCGTCTTCCTGAAGTGGAAGGGCCTCGAGGCGACGGACGAGGGGGACTTCTTCGTCCGCAGCGGTCCCGGCACCGTGAAGCTCGCGCTGGAGAGCGCGCAGGAAACACCCGGACACGCTTCTCGCGGTAAGCGAGTCGGGTTGCGCCCTGGTCCTCCGCGTTGGCACGGCCACGGAGCGGTACCGATGCTGATCGCAGGCGCCGTGGCTCTGTCGCGGTAGCCGTGGCCCTTGGGAGCTCGTGCGGGGCGGGGCGTCTCGGGCGCCGCACGAGCACGGCGGATCACGAAGGTGGAGCAGCTCTGTCGCGTATCGGTACCGTACGAGCGGGACGCCGATGGAAGCACACATCTCCTTCACGCGTTCTGAACGCGCGGCCCGCCCGCGCGGACCGCGCGCGTCGGCGGCGCTCGCGACGGCGCTCGCCCTCGGCGCCGTCGCCTGCCGAACGGCCGTGCCGGAGGCGCCGCCGCCCGCCTCGCCGCCGGGCGCCGCCGCGCGCGAGGAGCCGCGCGCCCCGGAGCCCGGACGGAGCGCGGCCGCACCCCTCCCGCCCGGCAGCGACGTCGATCTGTCCGCCGTGCGGGTCGAGGTCGCCCTGTTCGAGCGGGGTGACGCCGCGCTGCGTCGTCTGCGCGCGGCGGGAATGCCCGCGTCGCTGCCGCGGGTCGGCTCCGAGCTCGCGCTCGTCGAGCTGCGCGTGCGTGGCGTCGCCGACGAGTCGTGGGTCGGATGCCGGGACTTCCGCGTCGCAGGCTCGAGCCGCGTCGTCTACTTCCATGCTCCGCGGGCGTTCGTCACGCCCGAGCTGGAGACAGGCGTTCTTCGAGCGGGCGACACCCGAACGGGTTGGTGCGCCTATGCGATCCCGACGACGGAGCGGGATCTGTTCCTGTTGCTGAGTGAGCCCGGCAGCCGCGACCCGGCCGGACTCCGCTACCTGGCGCTCGAACCCGGCGCGTCGATCGCCCTGGCGCCCGCCGCCGCCTCTACACCGATGGGAGTCACGGCGGCCGATCCGGCGCCGCTCGGAAGCGAGGTCATCACGGGAGATTGGTCCGTGAAGGCGCTCGAGGTCCTGCGCGGAGAGGCCGCCAGCCGGCTCGTTCTCGACGCCGACGAGCAGAACGAACCTCCGCAGGAGGGGCTGGAGTTCGTCGCGGTGAAGCTGCGCGCGCGCTACTTCGGCCGCTCGGGGCAGCCCGGCCTCGTCTCACCCGCGGAATTCAGGGCGGTGTCGGCCTCCGGCGAGGTGTATCCGCGGGCGATCGTGATCGATGTGCGGCCGCGCCTCTCGAGCACGTTGCTCCCGGGCGGCGAGCACACGGGCTGGGGGGTCTTCCAGGTCGCGCGGGGAGATGCGAGCCCGCTGCTGCGCTTCCAGCCCTTCTACCCCGACGAAGGCCGGCGCTTCCTGGCCCTGACTCCCGAGCCGCGCTGAGACCCGGCGCGGGGCACGCCTCGCATCGGCCCGGCGCTCAGATCGGCGGCGGCGTCGCCTCGAGCTGCTCGAGCCGGCGCCGGATCCGCTTGGAGAGCTCGGCGCGGAACTGGTCGAGCCGGCCTGGATCCCAGAAGAGGATGTCGTAGCCCGAGAGGTCGAAGTGCACCCTCGGTCCGCCGGAGCGGTAGTGCGGGCTCTCGGGCTGGTGGTCCTCGCGCGCGGTGAGCACGAGGTGCGCGCTGCGGCGCGCGCCGAGCGCGTAGCCGACCTGGAGGTAGCAGTTCGGGCGCTCGTTGGTGAGGTCGGCGACGAGGATGCGCGCGTCTTCGATCAGCTCGACGATCTCGCTGTGCAGCAGCCCGCCGCGGTTGTCGCGGCCCACGCGGCGCGGCTCGAGCCCGCAGGCGCGGATCGCCGGCGCGATCGCGAGCTCGTACACGCGGTCGAGATGCGAGCTCCCGATCTGCAGGATGACGAACGCGCGCACGTCGCCCATGTGTGATCGACGTCGTTCAGACGGAGCTCCGTGGGTTCACTGCATCTTCTAGAGAATCGCTGGAGCCGCCGCGGTGACGTGCGACACGGCAACGTGCCGGCAAAGCCGGCTCGAAGCGCCTACGCCTGCGGGCCTCGCAAGAGCTTCCCGGGCAGCGCGCCGGTGTGCTCGCCTTGCAGGAACGTCACCTGCCCGGACACCAAGGTGGCGTCGTAGCCGCGCGCGCGCTGGATCAGGCGGCGCGCGCCGGCCGGCAGGTCGAAGACGAGCTCGGGCAGCGCGAGCTGGAGGTGCTCCCAGTCGATCACGTTGAGGTCGGCCTTCTTGCCGGGCGCGACCACGCCGCGATCGCGCAGGCCGTAGAGCTCGGCGGTGTCGCGCGTCATCTTGCGCACCACCCACTCGACCGGCAGGCGCGGGCCGCGCTTCCGGTCGCGCGCCCAGTGCGTCAGCAGGAAGGTCGTCATGCTGGCGTCGCAGATCGCGCCGCAGTGTGCGCCGCCGTCGCCGAGGCCGAAGGCGGAGTCCGGGTGCTCGAGCATCGCGCGCATCGCCTCGAGATCGCCGTCGCTGTAGGAGAGGATCGCGAGCATCAGCAGCGCGCGGCCCTCGCCCTCGAGCATCAGGTCGTAGAGCACCTCGTAGGCGTCGCGCCCTTCGCGCGCGGCGATCGCCTTGACGCTCTTCTCCGGGCCGGGCTCGTAGTCCGGCGGGTCGCCGAGCGGGAAGATCTTGTGCAGGCCGTGCGCGATCAGCTGCATCACCACGGCGATGCGCGGATCAGTGGCCTCGTTCTCCTCCGCGAGGATGCGGCGGCGGATCTCCGGATCGCGCAGCTTCGCGACGCGCTCCGCCAACGGCAGCGACTCGAGCTTCCGGTAGGTCGGTCGGTACGAGAACGGATGGAAGGTCTGGTGGCCGATCAGCAGCATGGTCGGCCGGGAGCCGACCTGCGGCACGATGTGCGAGCCCTGCTCGTTCGCCTTGCGACACAGCTCGAGGACGCGCCGGAACTGCTCCTTGTCGACGTCGTGCTGCGAGAGCGCGAACGACACGGGGCGTCGGGTCTCGGCCGAGAGCCGGCGCATCCACTCGACCTCCTTCTCGGGCGCCGCGAGGTCCTCGCCCATCGCGCCGGCGGGCGCGAGCTCGAAGAGGCCGCGGCCGAGGTCGCCGAGCACGCGCCCGATGCCGAAGAGCTCGTCCTCGGCGGCGAAGGTGCCGGGCACCGGCTCGCCGTCGACGGCGCGGTGCACGATCGTGCGCGACGTCGAGAAGCCGAGCGCGCCGGCCTCGATCGCCTGGCGCACGATCGCGGCCATCTTCTCGATGTCCGCCGGCGTCGCCGGCTCGTTCTTCGCGCCGCGCTCGCCCATCACGTACGCGCGCACGGGCCCGTGCGCGACCTGCGTGCCGACGTCGAGCGCGTGCGGCAGCGCGTCGAGCGCGTCGAGGTACTGCGGAAAGCTCTCCCAGCCCCAGCGCATGCCGGCCGCGAGCGCAGTGCCGGGGATGTCCTCGACGCCTTCCATCAGGCCGATCAGGAACTGCTCGCTGCCGCGCCGCACCGGCGCGAAGCCGACGCCGCAGTTGCCCATCACGACCGTCGTGACGCCGTGCCAGCACGACGGCGTCAGCAGTGCGTCCCAGGTGGCCTGGCCGTCGTAGTGCGTGTGGATGTCGACGATGCCGGGCATGACGAGCTTGCCGCGCGCGTCGATCGTGCGGCGGGCGGGGCCGAGATCGCGGCCGACCGCCGCGATGCGATCGCCGTCGATCGCGACGTCCGCCTGGCGCTTCGGCTGGCCGCTGCCGTCGACGAGTGTTCCACCGGATAGGATCAGGTCGTGCATGGCTGCTCCTTGTGGGCCGCGGCCCCGGGTGTGAAATCGATCTCGATGCCGCCCGGGACGACCCGCACGGCGTAGGTGGTGGCGGGCTTGCGGATCGGCTGCGCGAGGGGCCGGCCGTCGCGCACGTCGAGGCGTCCGCCATGGAGCGGGCACTCGAGCACGCAGCCGTCCAGTCGGCCGGCGTCGAGCGGCACGAAGGCGTGCGGACAGCGGTTCTCGAGCGCGTAGTAGGCGCCCTCCGCATGACACACGACGACGTTCGATGCGCCGAGCTTCATGGCGCGCATGCGGCCCGGCGCGAGGTCGGTGACGTCGACGAAGATTCCGCTCATCGCCCGAGATACCCCTCGAGCGTCCTGTGGAAGTGCCGGATGCGGATCTCCTGGTCGCCGAGATGCAGGCTGCGGAAGCCCGCGGAGCGCATGCCCGCCTGGATGCGCGGCAGGTTGTAGAGATCCTCGTCCATCAGCTCGCCGCCCTCGCAGCGACCGGCGAAGCGGTCGCCGTCGCGCGCGCAGAGCTTCTGCTTCTCGGGGCGCGGCAGCTTCCCGGGCGCGCGCACCAGCGACACGAAGTCGAAGAACATGCGGTGCGGATCGTCGGGGTGCGGTCGGTGCGTGAAGACCCAGGTGAAGAGCGAATGGATGTTGAAGGTGACGTTCGGGAAGAGCGTGTAGTGGAAGTCGTCGCAGAGCTGTGACTCCGAGAGCTCCGAGAAATCGCAGCCGAGCGCGGGGCCGAGCTTGCGGACCGCCTCGGCGAAGGCCGCGCGCGCCTCCGCGGGGCCGCCGCGGAAGGCGTCGACATCGACGCCGATGCGCTTCAGGAAGAGATCGCGGATGCCGGGAGTCACCGTGTCGGCGCCCGGATGGCGCGGCGAGGCCTGCACCTCCGGGAAGATCATGCGCGTATGTCGGTCGTAGCAGTCGTACTGGGTGCGGACGTCGTCGCTGAACTCGAGCGTCCAGGTGTGCGTGGCGGAGAGGTGATAGGCCTCGTTGAAGGCGTCGACGGAGGTCTTCCAGTTGCAGTCGATCTCGATCGTCGCGTCGAAGGCGACCTGCCAGTCCTCGAAGTGATACGGCGCTAGATGGGCCGGAATCACGCCGAGGTACTCGGAGAGCGGCGCGGCGTCCGGATCGAGGTTCACGAACACGAAGCCAGCCCAGGTCTCGCAGCGGACGGCGCGGAGATCGAGTCCGCGGCAGCCCTGCGGAAAGCTCTCCGGGTCGAGCGGCGCGATCAGCTTCCCGTCGAGGTCGAACTGCCAGCCGTGGAAGAGACACGCGAAGCGCTCGGCGTGGCCGCGCCCCGGCTCGCGCAGGCGGTTGCCGCGATGCGTGCAGACGTTGTACCGCGCGGCCAGCGAGCCGTCGCGTTGTCGCACGATCAGCACCGACTCCGGGCCGATCTCGAAGCTGAAGTAGTCGCCCGGCTCGGGCGCGTCGGACTCGCGGCCCGCCAGCAGCCATACACGCGTCCACATGCGCCGCCACTCGCGGTCGGCGTACTCGCGGGTCGTGTAGCGCTCCTTCGGAATCGGCTCGCTGCCGAGCGCGGGGATGGGAGCGCGCTCGTGCGGGGTGCGAAGCGGTGTCGCCACGACGTCCTCCTCTAGGCCGGCGCCGCGCGCCGGAGGCCCGCGATCAGCAGCTCGGCCGCCGCGCGCAGGTGTCGCTCGCCCGAGACGTCGACGACCGGGCTCGCCGACAGCAGGTGCTGGATCAGCCCGACCTGCATCGCGCGCAGCACCTCGGCGGTCGTCTCGACGTCGAGATCGGCGCGGAATTCGCGCTGCTTCACACCTCGAGAGAGGAGGGCGACGAGCTTGTCGCGCCACTCCGCCATCGCGCGGCGCGCGGACTCCTCGAAGCCGAGCCGCATCGGCGCGGCGTCATCGGCCGACATCGCCAGCAGCAGCGGACGCCGTTTCGTGTCGGCGAGGTTGACGCGCAGCCAGGCCGAGAGCGCGTCGCCGCAGCTCGGCGCCTCGGCGAGCGCGCGGTCGACCGCGGCCGACCACTCCTCGAGCATGTGATCCTGCACCTCGCGCGCGAGGCCTTCCTTCGAGCCGAAGTGGTTGTAGACGAGCGCGCGCGAGACGCCGGCCGCGGCGGCGACGTCGTCGATGCGCGTGCGCGCGAAGCCGTTCTTGGCGAAGCACTGCGCCGCGACCTCGAGGATGCGGAGGCGGCGCTGCTCGCTGCGCGAGGGGCGGGGCGCGGAGACGGGGATCGGTTGAGCCGCCACGGATCGAAATTAGACGAATTAGCGTCCGAGCGTCAATTTCGTCTCCCCATCTTCCGAAGCTCCGCTCGCCGTCGCTCGCTGCGCGCCGCCGGGCGGCTTCCGGCGGCTCGCCTCCGGTTCACGACCGCCCCTAACCTCGCGCCCCGTGTGGCGAACCCTGCTTCGGTTCGGAGTGCTCGGCGCGCTGCTCTTCGCGGGGGATCGCCTGTTCCTGCGCGAGGCGCGGCGGCCGGCCCCGGTCGTCGTGTCGGCCGCGCGCCTCGAGGCGCTGCGGATCGAGGCGCTCCGCATGGGTGGCGCGCAGGGCGAGGCGACGATGGCGGCGATCGTGCAGGCCGAGGTCGACGATGAGCTGCTCTACCGACGCGCGCTCGCGGAGGGCCTCGATCGCGACGACCCGGTCGTGGCGCAGCGGCTCGTCCAGAACCTGCGCTTCGCGGGCGCGGACCCGTCGCGCGACGACGCCTCGCTGCTCGCGGAGGCGCGCGAGCTCGGGCTCGATCGCAGCGACCCGGTCGTGCGTCGGCGCCTGGTGCAGCTGGCGCGCATGCAGCTCGAGCTCGCGGACCCCGGGGCCGAGCCGGCCGAGGCCGAACTGCGCGAACGTTATGCGGCCGACGCCGCCCGCTATCAGCAGCCTGCGCGCACGCGCTTCGCGCAGCTCTACTTCGCGCGCGGCCACGAGGAGCTCGCGCGGGAGACGCTCGCGCGGCTGCGCGCCGCGTCGACGCCGCCCGCGGACGCCGCCTCGTCGGGCGAGCCGTTCCTCCATCCCTTCGAGCAGCCGGCGCAGGCCGACGCCGAGCTGGCGGCGCGCTTCGGCCGCGAGTTCGCGGAGTCGCTCGCCGGGCTTCCGGAGCAAAGCTGGCAGGGCCCGGTGCCGTCCGCCTACGGACAGCATCTCGTGTACGTCGAGGGGAGAACGCCGGCCGGGCAGGCGCCCTTCGAGAGCGTGCGCGAGCCGGTACGGCTCTCGCTGCTGGCCGAGCGGCGCGCGCGCGCGCTCGAGCGCGAGCTCGCGCGCATGCGCGAGGGCGTCGAGGTGGTCGTGCAAGCCGCGCCCGGCGCGGCGCGCAGCGAGGCGCAGCCGAGCGGAGTTCAGAGAGACGACCCGGCCTCGTCAGGGCTCGAGTAGATTCGCCCGCAGCCGGCTCCGCGTCGCGTCGTCGAGACCGAGGCCGTCGCGCAGGTACGCCTCGTCGCTCCCGTAGTGCGAGTCGATCGCATCGAAGGCCGCCTGGAGATACTCGCGGCGCGCCTCGAAGAGCGGGCGCGCGTCGTCGGGACTCGTGCGGAAGAACGACGCCAGGCGCAGCACCGTCAGCATGTGGTCCGTCGCCGCCTGGCTGAAGCCGTTCGTCAGCAGGTAGTCCTGCATCACGGTGTCGCGCGGGACGCCGAGCGCGAGCAGCAGCGCCGCGGCCGCGAAGCCCGCACGGTCCTTGCCGGCCGTGCAGTGGAAGAGCACGGGCACGTTCTCCGAATCCGCGAGGTCGCGCAGGAAGCCGCCGTAGACGGCCGCGAAGTCCGTCACGAAGGCGCGGTTGCCGGCGACGAGCATCTCGGACATGTCGGCGGCGCGCGCCCGACCCGAGAGCAGGCGCTCACGCAGTTCCGCCGGATCAAGCGCGTCGCCGAAGATCGGCCTCGGTACGACGCGCGGAGCCGGCGCCTGAGGCAGGCGGTCGGGCTCGCGCTCGCGCTCGGCGTCGGAGCGGAAGTCCACCACCTCGCGCACGCCGAGGCGCGCGAGGTACGCGACGTCCTCGTCGGAGAGCGAGCCGAGCGCATCGCTCCGATACGCGACGCCCCAGCGCACGCGCTGCCCGTCGGCCGTCGCATAGCCTCCGAGATCGCGCGCGTTGTGCGCGCCGTCGAGCGGGAGACGCCGCGCCGCTTCCCGCGCCGACTCGGGCAGGGCGCTCGGGATGACGCGCGCCTGGGGCGCTACGCCGCGTTCGCACGCGAGCGCGAGGGCCGCGAGGAGGACCAGGGCGGCGCCGAGGCGGCTCGTGCGGGGGAGCGTGCGAGACACGCGCGGACGCTAGCAGCCGGGCTGAGGGCGGCGTCCCATCGCCGCCGAGTCATCGCGTCCGCACGAAATCTCTAGCCAGACCGACCCGGTTGGTGATATACACTGCAACGCGACGACCCGGGAGCGGCCAGTAGTGCCGGAGACCGATTCCTACTCCCAGGCTCGGCTTCCGATGCCGCAGCATCGGGAGATCGAGATCGAGCTCGTCCGGCACCTCGTCCGGCAGGCGCCGACCGGCTTCGCAACCGGGACCCTGACGGTCGCGGCCGTGCTGCTCGTCTTGTGGCAGGCCGCTCCGAGGATGGCGCTGCTCACCTGGCTCCTCGCGATGGCGCTCCTCACGGCCCCGGCGTTCGGGATCGTCTGGCGCTGGCGGCGGCTCCGGAACGAGCCGCCGGAGATCTCGACGTGGCGACGGGCGCTCGCCCTCGGCTACGGGCTCGCCGGCGCGGGCTGGGGCTCGGCCTCGATCCTCCTGTATCCGCACGTGTCGACGTCGTTCCAGCTCTTCCTGCTCTTCGTCCTCGGCGGCTCGGGAGTGGGTGGAATGATCGCCCTCGCGCCGGTCCGTGAAGCGTTCGTCGCCTATCTGACGGCGATCTACGTGCCGATGATCGCGGTGCTGCTCGCCGACGCGACGTTGCCGAGTGTCGCGACGGGCCTCCTTCTGTCGATCTTCTGGGTGGCCACGATGCTGCTCGCCTCGGAGTTCCGTGCCCTGCTCGTCCATTCGCTGTCGCTGCGCTTCGAGAATCTCGAGCTCATCGCGGGCCTGTCGAAGGCAAAGGACGAGGCGGAGGTGGCGAGCCGCTCCAAGACCCTGTTCCTCGCCAACGTGAGCCACGAGCTGCGCACCCCGCTCACGCTCATCCTCGGGCCGATCCGGCGGATCCTCGGTTCGAGTGCCTTCCGGGAGGATCTGCGGGTCGATCTCGAGACGGCCGAGCGCAACGCGCAGGCGTTGCTGAAGCACGTGAACGACCTCCTCGAGGTCGCGCGCCTCGACGCCGGTCGGATGGAGCTCGACCGATCGCGCATGGACCTCGTCGAAGCGGTGCGCCGCACCGCCTCGCTCTTCGAAGTGGTGGCGAGGGAACGCGGTGTCGAGCTCTCGGTCGAGACACCGGAAGCGCTCTCGCTGACGGCCGATTCCGGGAAGATCGAGCGCGTTCTGCTGAACCTGCTCTCGAACGCGATGAAGTTCGTGCCGGACGGCGGGTGCGTGCGCGTGACACTGCGCGCCCTTCGCGAACAAATCCTGCTCTCGGTCGACGACAGCGGTCCGGGCGTCCCCGTGGCCTTGCGCGAGGCGATCTTCGAACGGTTTCGCACCGGAGGCGAAGGCACTGCGCGCTCGGGCGGAACGGGTCTCGGTCTGGCCATCGTGCGGGAGGTGATCTCGCTGCACGGCGGACGCGTCGAGGTCGGCGAGAGCGTGGAGGGCGGCGCCCGATTCGAGGTGCGGCTGCCGTACGCGCCGGAAGCTCCCGTGGGAGCGACCGGAGCACGGCCGTCCGACCGGAACGTGCTCGACGAAATCGCACGGCAGATGGTGAAGGAGCTGCTGCCGAGGAGCGAGCCGATCCCGGCGCTCTATCAGGGCGGGAGCCAGGGGCTGGTGCTCGTGGTCGAGGACCATCCGGAGATGAATCGGTTCCTCTGCGATTGCCTGGCGCGCGACTATCGCGTGGCGAGCGCGTTCGACGGCCGTCAGGGGCTCGAGAAGGCGCTCGAGTTGCGGCCGGATCTCATCCTCTGCGACGTCATGTTGCCGGTGATGAGCGGCGACGTGCTCGTGCGTGAGCTCAGAACGCATCCCGAGCTCGAGGGCTCTCCGATCCTCGTGCTGACCGCGAAGGCGGACGAGGAGCTGCGCGTCAGCCTGCTGCGCGAGGGCGCGCAGGACGTCCTGACCAAGCCCTTCGCGGCCGAGGAGCTACAGGCGCGGGTCGCGAATCTCATCATCCTGAAGCGTACGCTCGACGTGCTCCAGCGCGCGCTCTCGAGCCAGAGTCGCGATCTCGCGAACCTTGCGGACGAGCTCGCCGCCGCGAACCGCGCCAAGGACGAATTCCTCGCCATCCTGTCGCACGAGCTGAAGACTCCACTGACTCCGATCCTCGGCTGGGCCTCGCTCCTGCAGACGGGGAGGCTCGACGCCCAGGCGAGAGTGCGCGGGCTGGAGGCGATCGAGCGCAACGCCCGGCTCCAGGCGCGGATCGTCGAGGATCTTCTCGATGTATCGCGTGCGATGACGGACAAGCTCCAATTGAACGTCGCGCCGATCGCGCTCGATCCGGTGATTCTGGCGGCGATCGACGCGCTCTCCCCCATGGCCGAAGCCAGGCGCGTCGCCATCGGGGTCGATATCGACCCGAGCGCGGGCCTGGTGTCGGGCGACGTCGATCGGCTCCAGCAGGTCGTGTGGAATCTCCTCTCCAACGCGATCAAGTTCACGCCGGAAGGCGGCCGGGTCGAGATCCGGCTCGCGCGTGTCGGCAGGCACCTCGAGCTCGGCGTCCGCGACAACGGCCGCGGTATCCGACCCGAGTTGCTCCACCGGCTCTTCGAGCGCTTCTGGCAGGGCGATGGATCCATCACGCGGGCACACGGGGGATTGGGGCTCGGGCTCGCCGTGGTCCGGTCTCTGGTCGAGCTGCACGGCGGATCGGTGACAGCCGAGAGCGAGGGCGAAGGGCGCGGCGCCACCTTCATCGTGACCTTGCCGGCTCTCTCCGACCTCCAGGGTCCGATCGCCGCCGAGTCATCGGCGGTGGCGGCCCCGGCGATCTGTCACGGACTGAAGGTGCTGGTGGTCGACGACAACCCCGACACCTGTGAGACCGTCGCGGCGATCCTCGAGCGTTCGGGAGCGCAGGTGCAGACGTGCGTGTGCGCGAGCCAGGCCCTCACCACCATGGATCGCTGGCTTCCCGACATCCTGGTGTCCGACATCGCGATGCCGGGAGAGGACGGGTACGCGCTCATCCGCAAGGTGCGAGCCCGCCGGATCGAGGAGGGAGGACGGGTGCCGGCCGTGGCGCTGACCGCATACGGGCGCAGCGAGGATCGCGCGAAGGCGCTCCTGGCGGGCTTCCAGATGCACGTCGACAAGCCGGTCCAACCGGGCGACCTCGTCGCGATCGTCGCGAGCATCGCCGGGCAGCGCGCGATGTTCCTGCATTAGAGGCTGGACCCAGGACGGGAGGCGATCTCAGACGCGCGGCTCGCAGCCCGCGCCGCGTTTCAGCAGTGGCGCCAGCGCGTGCGACACGTGGCGCGCCAGCCGCTCGCTGCCCTGCTGCGTGAAGCTCACGAGGTCGATGAAGCCGTCCCGGCCGGCGCCGTCGAGGTCGTCGTCCGGGGCGATCACCTCGGCGCGGTAGGCGGCGCCGAGGAGCGGCAGGAGCCTCGCGTGATTGTAGTTCGCGACCGCGAGCGCGCGCGCCTCGGGCCACACCGACTCGTGGAAGCGCACGACCGGCTCGGGCGTGGCGCCCGCGACCGCGAGCGCGACGGGCACGAGCGCGACGTCGACGCCGTGCTCGCGCGCCTCGAGGAGCAGCCTTCGGTAGCGGCGCGCAGCGGGCGAGCGCTTCAGCTGCTCGGGCGGCGGCGTCGCCGCGAGCGCCGCCTGGAGGTGGCGCGCGTCGGCGCGCTCGCGCAGCGGGCGCTCGAGCGCGGTCAGCCAGCGCGACGCGCGCGCGACGGGGAACGTGGAATGGAGCGAGTCGCCCGGGACGAGCCCGTCGAAGGCGTCGATGCCCGGGTAGACGACGAGCAGATCGGGCGCGAGCGGATCGACCTCGATCTCGTAGTTCTCGCCGAGGCTCTGCAAGGTGCGGCCCGGGCGGCCGGCGTTGCGCACCGCGACGCGACGCGCGCACGTGTAGCCGGTGTCGATCTCGCGCTGGAGCTGCTCCGGCCAGGGCTGCTCGCCTTCGTTCTGGGGCGCGCCGAAGGTGGCGGCGTCGCCGACCACGACGATGCGCCACGCGCCCTCGGGCGGAGCGTCCGCGCGCCGCAGCCCCAGCGAGTCGAGCTCGACGTCGCGGCCGAACAAGGAGAATCGCTGCGCCGGCGCGAGCGGCGTCTCGCCGCGGAGCAGCTTGCGCTCGCGCTCGTGCTCGTCCCAGAAGCGCTTCATCGCCTCGGGATCGCCGCCCGACGCGCTGAACGAGAAGCTCGGCTGCGGCGCGGGTGCGACACGAGCGGGCACGAGCTCGGCGAGGGAGAGCGCGACCACGACTCCCGCGACGACCTCCGCCGCGCGCCGAAGCCAGGCGGTCCGGCCGCGCGTGACCACGACGAGGCTCGCGGCGAGGATCCACGCGCCGGCGTGGAAGGCCGGCGCGGAGCCCGCGAGATGTCCGCGCACGAAGAGCTCCGCGCCACCGATCAGTCCCACGAGCAGCAGCAGGGCGCGGGTCGACACGGGGGCGGACCCTAACCGACCGAAGGGCCCTAGCCAGAGGACCCTCGGACCCGGCAGAATGCGAGGCATGGACGTCGAAGAGGATCCGGTCGAGAGCGTGCGCTGCTGGATCGACGAGGCCTCGCGCATCGTCGTGTTGACCGGCGCCGGGATCTCGACCGACTCGGGCATCCCCGATTTTCGCGGGCCGCAGGGCCTGTGGACGAAGAACCCCGAAGCCGAGAAGATGGCGACGCTCCAGCACTACATGGGCAGCCGCGAGGTGCGAAAGCTCGCCTGGAAGACGCGGCTGGACATGGACGGTCGGAAGGCCCAGCCGAATGCGGGGCACCGCGCGCTCGTCGAGCTCGAGCGCCGCGGGAAGCTGCTCGCGCTGATCACGCAGAACGTCGACGGCCTGCACGTCGCCGCCGGGACCTCGCGCGACCGCATCGTCGAGATCCACGGAACCTTGCAGGAGGTCGTCTGCATGTCGTGCGGCGAGCGGGCGCCGATGGAGCGCGCGCTCGCGCGCGTGCGCGCCGGCGAGGAGGATCCCGCGTGTCGCAGCTGCGACGGGATCCTCAAGTCGGCGACGATCTCGTTCGGGCAGGGCCTGGTGCCGCAGGATCTCGCGCGCTGCGAGCGCGTCGCACAGGAGTGTGACCTGCTGCTCGCGGTCGGCTCGACTCTGGCGGTCTACCCCGTTGCGGGCGTGGTGCCGCTCGCGCGCCAGAGCGGCGCGCGCATCGCGATCGTGAACGGCGGCCCGACGGAGATGGACGATCTCGCGGACGCGATGCTACGCGGATCGATCTCGGAGCTGCTGCCGCGACTGGTCACCGGCCGCACGGAAGGATGGAGTCACTGACATGCGCCTGATCGATCTCGACCGCGAGGACCGACTGCGGCTGCTCCAGTTCGTGTGCAGCTTCGCCTGGGCCGATCTCGAGGTGCGGCCGGAGGAGCGCGCCTTCGTGATGCGGCTCGTGCGCCGCCTCGGTCTCGACGAGCGCGAGGAGAAGAAGGTGGAGGGCTGGCTCGAGGTGCCGCCGCCGATCGAGGCGGTCGACCCGATGGACATCCCGGCCGCGCATCGCAAGACGTTCCTCGCGGCGATCGACGGCGTGATCGCGGCGGACGGGGTGGTGCAGCCGGAGGAGCGCGAGAGTCTGCGGTTGCTGGAGCAGTTGCTCCGCTGACCGCGCTCGTCGACCGGGGACGAAGTCGGGTCCCCTGCGGCGGCCATCTGTTCCTCCTCGGGGACCCGACTTCGTCCCCGATCGATCTGGCTCCGCTCGCCTGCGGCTCGCTGCGCGCGCCTTCGGCGCTTGAGGGTCAGGGCGCGTAGATGCTCCGGTCGACCTTTCCGCGTTCGACCAGAACGTCGGCGGGCCCGACCTCTGCATTCAGGTCCTCGACGAGCTTCTCCTCGAGCGCCAGAGTGAAATCCGTCGGCTATGCGCGTTCGAGATCCCGGATGATCAGGCGCAACCCGTCGCCATCGAGATGTCGCTCGAGCACCAGGAGGATGCGCCCCCGATCCTTGACCGGCGAACGAATCGTGTTTCGGTAGACCGCGATGGGCCGATATTCGTCTTGCTCCCCGGTCGCTGCCCGCTGCATTGCTTCGAGGTCGAGCGGCGACGATTCCATCTCGAAGGAGCGTGCGACCTGAGCTACCACGGCTTCCGCGCGAGGGGCCGAGTTGCCACGACCCACTGTTGCCTCGTTCGGTTCGACCGTGATGCTGGCGGAGTACGTGGAGCAGGCGATCCACGAGGTGGTCAGAACTCCGATGGCGAGCCACGCCCCTATGCGTTCGAGCGCGCGCGATACGAGTTCAGGCTTCAACGATCACTCCTTCCGCTTCGCCTCCGCCACCGCGCGGTCCGCGAGGCGCGTCGGCTCGGGCAGGCGGTGGCCGCCGTCGGAGGCGAGGACGAGCGCCTCGGCGCTCGCGAGGTCGACGAGGTTGCCGATGCTGACGAAGATCGGCTTGCTGCCCTCGCGCGTGCGCAGCACGCTGCCGATGGTGTCGCCGTTGTGTGTGAGAAGCGCGCGCGCGCCGCGGCGCGCGCCGGGCTCGGCGTGCGTGCCGCACAGCCGGCTCTTCGCGACGCCGACCGTCGGGATGCCGACGAGCACGCCGAGATGACACGCGATGCCGAAGCGCCGCGGGTGCGCGTAGCCGTGGCCGTCGACGAGCAGCGCGTCGGGCGTGCGGCGCAGCCTTCGCAGCGCGGCCAGGATCGCCGGCGCTTCCCGGAACGAGAGCAGGCCCGGCACGTACGGGAAGCGCAGCGGGCGCCATGCGGTGCGCGTCTCGACGAGCTGCCGCGTCTCGCCGTCCCACAGCACGGCGGCCGCGATGCAGCGCTCGCCGTCGGCGGAGAAGGCGCAGTCGACGCCCGCGAGCCAGCGCGGCTCTCGTTCGAGCGCGCGGATCGCGACGCGACCCGCGAGGCGCCGCTGCACCGCGATCGCCTCGGCCGGCGAGATCGCGAAGCGGTGCGGCGCGCGCGGGATCTTCATTCACTGCCTCAGATCGAATGTCGCTCACCTGCGGCCGTGCGTGAGGTTACTGCGGTGCGACGAGCCGAGGCTTCGGCTGTCGGAAGCGCACGGCCGGCAGGTGCAGCGACTGTCGGGCGGTGCGCTGGAGCCGACGGCTCCCTCGCCGGACACGCTTGGTTTTCGTTGTAGACTGCGCCCATGACGAACCCCGAGAAGATCGTCCGCCGCTTCTGCGAGGCCGCGACGCGCCGCGACGCCGCCGAGCTCGCCGGCTTCTTCAGCGAAGACGCCGTCTATCACAACATCCCGATCGACCCCGTGCGCGGTCCCGCGGCGATCCGCGCGATGCTCGAATCCTTCATGGGGCCGGCGTCGCACGCGGAGTTCGAGATCAAGGGCATCGCCGCGCACGGAAACCTCGTGCTCACCGAGCGCGTCGATCGCTTCGTCGTGAACGGCAAGCCGGTCGCGCTGCCCGTGATGGGAGCCTTCGAGGTGCGGGCCGACGGCAAGATCACGGCCTGGCGCGACTACTTCGACCTCGCGCAGTTCACCAAGCAGCTCGCGTGAGCACGCCGCAAGGTCCGGCGGACGCGCCGCCGCGCGGCGCGATCGGGCTGGTGCGCCACGGCGAGACCGAGTCGAACGCCGCGCGCATCCTGCAATGGCCCGACACGCCGCTCTCCGCGCGCGGGCTCGAGCAGTCGGAGCGCCTGGCGCGTCGGCTCGCGCGGCTGCCGATCGGGCGCATCGTCTCGAGCAACTACGCGCGCGCGCGCATGACCGCAGAATGTGTCGCGCGCGCGACCGGCGCGCCGCTCGAGCTCGATGCGGGCCTGCAGGAGCGGAACTTCGGCGATCTGCGCGGCACGCCCTACGCGCAGCTCGACTGCGATCCCTTCGCGCCGGGCTACACGCCGCCCGGCGGCGAGAGCTGGGAGGATCTGCACGCGCGCGCCGACGCCGTGTGGGAGCGGCTCGCGCATCGGGCGCGCGAGACGCAAGGCCATCTCGTCGTCGTCACGCACGGTCTCGTCTGTCACTCGCTCGTCTCGCGGCGCTTCGAGCTCGGCGAGGGCGTCCGCGCGCCGGCGGGCTTCGCCAATACGGCGCTCAGCTGGATCGTGCCCGGACCGCCCTGGCGTGTCGCGCTCGCCAACTGCGTGGCGCACCTGGAAGACGCGAGCGACGCGCGCGAGTCCGGCGCGGCACTTCGCGCCTGACCCGCGCTCGCGTCACTGTTTGTTGTTGGCGCCGCCGTCGCCGCCGCCGCCCGAGAAGCGGAAGCGCTTCTTGCCCGCGAGGTGCTGTGGAGTGATCACGTAGTCGCCCGTCAGGGCCTTGCTCTGCACCCGGTTCCAGACCTCGGTGTCCCCGCCCGTGACCGCGAAGCAGATCCCGCCGGCCACCAGGCCGATCAGCGCGTGCGTGAGCTTCAGCGGGGCCCAGACCATCGAGGCGATCGCGGCGCCGGCGCCGAGACCCCCTTCCTTGGCGATGTTCTCCGGCTTCTGTGCCGCGGCCGGAGCCGCGGACACGACGAGTGCGCAGGCGACGGCGAGGGCCAGCGCCCCGCGCCACCCGGAACCGCGCTTCACGCGCTTCACCTCCTGGTGGGGGGAGGTCGGGTCTTCGGGGGGTGGGCGGTCGGATGCTAAGCGGTCGAAGTGACCTTCGGCAAGGCCACCCTAATCCGGGTATTCGATCTCGACGTCGTCCCCGACACAGCGCGACTGACAGGTCAGCACCCAGCCCTCGGCCAGCAGCTCGGGGGTCAGGCAGTCGTTCGCGGCCATGACCACCTTGCCCGACCGGAGCTTCGCCATGCAGCAGGAGCAGTACCCCTCCTCGCAGGAGAAGGGCGGATCGAGCCCGGCGCGCCGCGCGGCATGGAGCACGCGCTCGCCGGCCTCGTAGGGGACCTGGTGCTCCTTCCCATCGAGCACCAGGGTGATGCGGGACGGCGCACGCTCGCCCGCGGCCGGCGCCGACTCGGCCTGCGGCTCGTGATCCGGCGGCGAGATGAAGCGCTCGATGTGGATGCGCTCGCGCGCGACGCCCTGCTCGCGGAGGGCGTGCTCGACCGTGTCCATGAAGGCGGCCGGGCCACACAGATAGAAGTCGCTCGACAGCCGGTCTCGCGAGTGCAGGCCGACGTCCGCCGCGCCGAGGAAGCCGCGCTCGTCGTCGAGCGAGTGAACGATCTCGAGTCTTTCCGGATGGCGCGCGGCGAGCTCCGCCAGCTCCTTCGCGAAGATGATCGAGCGCGCGTCGCGGTTGGCGTAGACGAGCCGCATGCGGCGGCGCGTCGCCGCGAGCGCCTGCTTGATCAGCGAGATGCAGGGCGTGATGCCGCTGCCGCCCGCGAAGAAGACGATCTCGCGCGCCGCGGCGGGATCGAGCACGAAGGCGCCCGCCGGCGGCACGACCATCAGCGCGCTGCCCGGCCGGACCCGGTCGTGCATCCAGTTCGAGATGCGGCCCTGGTCGACGCGCTTCACCGTCACCTTGTGCTCGCCCTCGACGTCCGGGCAGCTCGACAGCGAGTAGCTCCGCACGAGCACGCGCCCCTGGTAGGGGATCTTGAAGGTGAGGAACTGGCCCGACCGGTAGCGGTAGGTCGCGGACAAGGCGGGCGGGATCTCGAGCACGAGCGACACCGAATCGTGCGTCTCGGCGACGACGCGCGCGACGCGAAGCTCGTGGCAGGAGGCCGTCGCCTCGCGCCAGTGCTCGGCGCGGACACCTTCGGCGGAGGGATCGATCATGCGGACGTCAGCCCGCGTGCACGGGCGCGGGCGCCGCCGCGCTCGCACGGCGGGCGCGCCACGCGGCGATCCGCAGCGCGAGCGCGCCCCAGGCGGCGAGCGCGAGCGGCACGTAGCCTGGGTACTTCAGCGCCGAGAAGGTCCAGTTCTGCGCGAAGATGATCCAGAGTAGATACAAGCCCGCGCGGTGGAGGAGCTTCCAGCGCCGCGGCCCGAGCCAGCGCGCGCTGCGGTCGAAGGAGGTCGCGGTCATCGCGGCGAGCAGCACGTAGGAGAGGCCGCCGGCGTAGAGCGTCAGCGGCGAGACCGTGAATCCGTCGCCGAGCAGCAGCGCCAGCAGCGCGACGTCGCCGAGGTGAAGGAAGTGCGCGACGGCGAAGGAGACGCCGAGGTGTCGCCGGTTCCGCACCAGCCAGCGCGTGAAGGGCCCGGGCCAGAAGACGCGCGCGGGCCGCGCGGCGAAGACGAGCAGGAAGATCGCGAACGAGACGCGCACGGAGACGCGCACGAGCTCGCGCAGGCCCGGCTCGTCGGTGCCGGCCGACGCGAGCATCGCGAGCTGGAGCGCGACGAGCGCCGCGCTCGCGACGCCGACCAGCGGCCAGCCCTGCCACGGCTTCGACATGGCGCGGCAGTCTAGCGATCCGCGCGCGTGCGCAGATCCATCACGGCGCCGCTCTCGACGTCGCCGCGGATCAGCGCCCACAGCTCCGTCGCGACCTCGGACGCGTCGCGCAGCTCGCCGTCGCGGTGGAGCGCGCGGAAGCGCGGGGCCTCCGGGAAGTCGCGCTCGGAGGTCGCGCGGATCTCCTGCTGCATCGCGCTCTCGACCACGCCGGGCGCCACCGCGACGACGCGCACGCGACCGCCGCGCCGCCTCTGCTCGGCGCCGACCGTGCGCACCCACTGATCGACGGCGGCCTTGCCGGCGCAGTAGGCGCTCCAGCCCTCGTAGACGTTGCGCGCGGCGCCCGATGAGATGACGAGCAAGGTGCAGCGCGCGCGCGTCTCGCGCGCGGCGCGAAGGAACGCGTCGCCGAGCACTTGCGGCGCGGCGGAGTTCAGCAGCACCTGCCGCGCGTACGCGGCGGGATCGACCTCGCCGGCGAAGCCGATCGGAGTCAAGGTGCCGGCGCTGTGGACGAAGACGACGTCGCCGCCGGTGAATCCCTTCATCTCGCGGGCGAAGAGCTCGGCGACCGCGCGCCAGGACGAGGGATCGGCGAGGTCGGCGCGGAAGTGCTCGAGACCGGGCGCGCCGCGGCGCGACACGTCGACGACGCGCGCGTCGGGCCACGGCACCGCGCGCGCGAGCGCCAGCCCGATCCCGCTCGACGCGCCGCTGATGAAGACGAGAGCGCCCGGCATCGCATCGCAGCGTAGCCCGCCCGCGGGAGCGCGCGGCGCCTCTGATATGCTGCCCGCTCCTCTCGAAGGAGACGCGAATGGGCGAGGCATTCATCGTCGGCGCGGTGCGGACCGCCGGCGGGCGGCGCGGCGGCAAGCTCTCGAAGTGGCATCCGATCGACCTCGGCGCGCTCGTGCTCGACGAGCTGGTCGCGCGCACCGCGATCGACCCGAGCCTCGTCGAGGACGTGATCTTCGGCTGCGTCGATCAGGTCGGCGCGCAGTCGGCCAACATCGCGCGCAACTGTGTGCTCTCGACCCACACCTTGCCGGAGAGCGTTCCGGGCACGACGGTCGATCGGCAGTGCGGCTCGTCGCAGCAGGCGATCCACTTCGCGGCGCAGGCGGTGATGTCGGGCGTACACGACGTCGTGATCGCGGGCGGCGTCGAGCTGATGAGCCTGGTGCCGCTCGGCGGCAACGCGATCGCGGGTCACAAGGCCGGCATGGGGGCGCCCTACGGAAACGGCATGAAGCGGCGCTATCCGAGCGCGCGCTTCAACCAGTTCGCCGGCGCCGAGATGATCGCCGAGAAGTGGGGCTTCTCGCGCGAGGCGCTCGACCGCTTCGGGCTCGCGAGCCACGAGAAGGCGGCGCGCGCGACGCGCGACGGCCGCTTCGCGCGCGAGATCGTGCCGGTGGAGGTCGAGCTCGAGGGCGGCGCGACCGAGAAGTTCCAGGCGGACGAGGGCATCCGCGCCGACGCGAGCTACGAGGCGATGGCGTCGCTGAAGACGCTCTCCGACAAGGGCCTGCTGACGGCCGGCACGTCGAGCCAGATCACCGACGGCGCCGCCGCGCTGCTCGTCGCGAACGAGCGCGGGCTCGAGAAGCTCCGTGCGACGCCGCGCGCGCGCATCGCGGCGATGGCGCTCGCCGGCAGCGACCCGGTCATCATGCTGACCGCGCCGATCCCGGCCACACAGAAGCTGCTCGCTCGCGCGGGCGTGAAGATCGGCGAGATCGACCGCTACGAGGTGAACGAGGCCTTCGCCTCGATCCCGCTGGCCTGGCTCGCCGACACCGGCGCGGATCCCGCGAAGCTGAACGTGAACGGCGGCGCGATCGCGCTCGGCCACCCGCTCGGCTGCACGGGGGTCAAGCTGATGACGACCTTGCTCCACGAGCTCGAGCGCAGCGGCGGCCGCTTCGGCCTGCAAACGATGTGCGAGGGCGGTGGGCTCGCCAACGCCACCTTGATCGAGCGACTCTGACCCCGATGGTTCGCCGCGCGCCCGCGGAGAAGCCTGCGTGAAGTTCGGAATCTTCTACGAGCACCAGCTGCCCCGGCCCTGGCGCGAGGGCGACGAGCTGCGCCTCTTCCAGGAGGCGCTCGACCAGGTCGAGCTCGCCGACCGCCTCGGCATCGACTATGCGTGGGAGGTCGAGCACCACTTCCTCGAGGAGTACTCGCACTCCTCCGCGCCCGAGGTCTTCCTTGCGGCCTGCTCGCAGCGCACCAAGCGCATCCGGCTCGGCCACGGCATCGTGCTGATGCCGCCCGGCTACAACGCGCCGGCGCGCGTGGCCGAGCGCATCGCCACGCTCGACCTCGTCTCGCAGGGCCGCGTCGACTTCGGTACCGGCGAGTCGTCGTCGCTCGCGGAGCTCGGCGGCTTCGGCGTGGGGGTTGCCGACAAGCGCGAGATGTGGCGCGAGTGCGTCGAGCAGGTCGCCAACATGATGGTGATGGACCCGTACCCGGGCTACACCGGCAAGTACTTCTCGATGCCGTGCCGCAACGTGATCCCGAAGCCGGTGCAGAAGCCGCACCCGCCGCTGTGGGTCGCGTGCAGCAACCGCGACACGATCCATCTCGCGGCGCGCCTCGGCATGGGCGCGCTGACCTTCGCCTTCGTCGACCCGACGGAGGCGCGCAAGTGGGTCTCGGAGTACTACGAGCTGATCCGCACGGAGTGCGTGCCGATCGGCCACGCCGTCAACGCCAACATCGCGATGGTGACGGGCTTCTCCTGCCACGAGAACGAGGCCGAGGCGCGGCGCCGCGGCGAGGATGGCTTCCGCTTCTTCGGCTACGGGCTCGGGCACCACTACATCTTCGGGACGCACAAGCCGGGCCGCACCGACGTGTGGGCCAGCTTCGAGAAGGCGCGCGCGCTGCTGCCCGACGCGGGCGCGTCGCGCGGCATCGGCACGCCCGACCAGCTCCGCCAGCACCTCGAGAGCTTCGAGGAGGCGGGCGTCGACCAGGTGATCTTCATTCAACAGGGCGGTCGCAACCGGCACGAGCACATCTGCGAATCGCTCGAGCTCTTCGCCTCGCGCGTGCTGCCGGAGTTCCGCGCCCGCGCGGACTCGCGCGCGCGAAGGAAGGAAGAGGAGCTCGCGCCCGCGATCGAGAAGGCGCTCGCGCGCAAGAAGTGGATGCGCCCGCTCTCCGACGACGAGATCCCCGAGCTCGTCGCGCTCGGTCGCCAGGTCGCGCAGCAGACGCCCGAGCTCGCGGACAACACGGCGAGTCGCGCGAGCGGACTGCCCGTGCCGCTCGCGGACCCGCTCGCCGGCTCGCGTTGAGCGACTAAGATCCCGCCCCAGCGGACCCGGTCCGCACACCAGGGGGGTGGAGATGATCCGCAAGCTCGCGATCACGGCGATCGCGCTCGCGTCCGTCGCGTGCATGACGGTCGGCGAGGACTTCGCCGTCGGGAAGGTCACGCACATCCAGATCGGCAAGACGACCGAGAAGGAAGTGCGGCAGATGTTCGGACAGCCGTGGCGCACCGGCCTCGAGGACGGCCAGCGCACGTGGACCTACGGCTACTACAAGTACAACCTCATCGGCGCCTCGCAGACGCGCGACCTCGTGATCCGCTACGACGACAAGGGCGTCGTGCGCTCGTACACGTTCAACTCGACCTATCCCGAGGATGTCCAGTAGCAAGCCGCCGAAGGCGGCGCGCAGCGAGGCGAAGCCGAGCGAAGTTCAGAGAAGCGACCGGGTTCGCGCGTAGAGCCTCGAAGCCGGGTATCTTTCGCGCCTTTCCGGCCGGGCCCCCCATGCACATCGACCTCACCGACGAGCAGAAGACGCTCCAGACGGAGCTGCGCGCGTACTTCGCGAAGCTGGTGCCGCCCGAGGTGCGACGCCAGATCAAGGGGCTCGAGACCGGACCGCTCCACAAGGAGCTGATCCGGCGCATGGGCAAGGACGGCTGGCTCGGCGTCGGCTGGCCGCGCGAGTACGGCGGTCAGGGCCGCACCGCGATCGAGCAGATGATCTGGTTCGAGGAGGCGCGCCGCGCGGGCGCGCCGGTGCCCTTCGTGACCTTGAACACGGTCGGCCCGACCCTGATGGCGGCCGGCAGCGAGGCGCAGAAGCAGACCTTCCTGCGCGCCATCCTGGCCGGCGAGATCCACTTCGCGATCGGCTACTCGGAGCCCGCCGCCGGCACCGACCTCGCCTCGCTGCAGACCTCCGCGGTGCGCGACGGCGATCACTACGTCGTCAACGGCACGAAGATCTTCACCAGCGGCGCCGACGCGGCCGACTACGTCTGGCTCGCCTGCCGCACCGATCCGTCGGCGCCGAAGCACAAGGGCATCTCGATCCTGATCGTCGACACGAAGCTGCCGGGCTTCTCGTGGGCGCCGATCCACGTGCTCGGCGACGGCCACACCAACATGACCTACTACGAGAACGTGCGCGTGCCCGCGAGCATGCGCGTCGGCGAGGAGAACCGCGGCTGGCAGCTCATCACGATGCAGCTGAACCACGAGCGCATCGGGCTCGCGGCCTTCAGCTCCTACGCGCACGAGCTCTTCGAGCGCGTGCTCGCCTTCGCGCGCGAGACGGCCTGCGAGACCGGCGCGCCGATCGCGTCGCTGCCGTGGGTGCAGAGCTGCCTCGGCGAGGCGTTCGCCAGGCTCGAGGCGCTCAAGGTGTTGAACTGGCGCATGGGCTGGTCGCTCGAGCGCGGCTCGCTCGAGCCGGCGTTCGCGTCGGGCGTGAAGGTCCACAGCACCGAGGCGCTGATCGAGGTCTACCGGCTGCTGCTCGAGGTGCTCGGGCTCCCCGGCAGCTTGAAGCAGGATTCGCCCGGCGCGCTGCTGCGCGGCGAGCTCGAGCGCGAGTGGCGCCATTGCCAGATCAACACCTTCGGCGGCGGCGTCAACGAGGTGCAGCGCGAGATCGTCGCGATGATGGGCCTCGGCCTGCCGCGCGCTCCACGTTAGGCGAGGCCGCGTGACGCAGGACGAGCTCGCCCGGAAGCTGCGCGACGTGATCGGGATCGAGGCTCCGGCGTTCTTCGCGCGCGATCCCGTGAACCAGCCGATGATCCGCCACTGGTGCGACGCGGTCGGCGACCGCAATCCCGTCTACACCGACGAGGAGTTCGCGGCGGCTTCGCGACACGGCGGCATCGTCGCGCCGCCGACGATGCTCCAGGCCTGGACCATGCCGGGCCTCGCGCCGCGGGCCGAGCTGCCGGGATACGACGGCGCGCACCCGCTGCGGCGCGTGATGGAGCTGCTCGACGGCGCCGGCTACACCTCGGTCGTCGCGACCAACTGCCGGCAGGAGTACCGGCGCTATCTGGTGCCGGGCGACGTGCTCTCCGTGACGACGCGCATCGAGTCTGTCTCCGAGGAGAAGCAGACCGCGCTCGGCGCCGGCCGCTTCGTCGACGAGCTGATGATCTACCGCGATCAGCGCGGCGAGGAGGTCGCGCGCATGACCTTCCGCATCTTGAAGTTCGCGCCGCGTGCCCAGGCGGTCGCGGCGGCGAAGCCGGCCGAGGCGTCGCGCGCGCGCCGACGGCCGCGCCCGAGCCGCTCGCGCGACAACGACTTCTTCTGGGAGGGCGTCGTGGCGCGCGAGCTCCGCATCCAGCGCTGCGCGCGCTGCAAGAAGCTGCGACACCCGCCGGGTCCGATGTGCCCGAGTTGTCACTCGCTCGAGTGGGACTTCGCGCGCGCGAGCGGGCGAGGGCGCCTCTTCTCCTACGTGGTCGCGCACCATCCGCCGATTCCGCCCTTCGAGTACCCGAACCTGATCGCGCTCGTCGAGCTCGAGGAGGGCACGCGGCTCGTCTCGAACCTCATCGGCGTCGCGCCCGAGAAGGCCGCGATCGGCATGCCGGTCGAGGTCGCGTTCACGCAGGTCGACCCGGAGCTGGTGCTGCCGCTGTTCCGACCCGCGCAGGTTGGGAACTAGCATGGATTTCTCGCTCTCCGAGACGCAGGAGTCGGTGCGCGATCTCGCGCGCCAGGTCTTCACGGGCGGCGTGCGCCACGAGCGGCTGCTCGAGCTCGAGCGCAGCGGCGAGTGGTTCGACGAGGAGCTGTGGAAGGCGCTCGTCGGCGCGGGGCTGCCGGCGGTCGCGGTGCCCGAGCGTTGCGGTGGCAGCGGACTCGGCCTGCTCGAGCTCTGCCTCGTGCTCGAGGAGCAGGGCCGCGCGGTCGCGCCGGTGCCGCTCTTCGCGACGTCGCTCTGCGGCGCGTTGCCGATCGCCGAGTTCGGAAGCGAGGCGCAGCAGGACCGCTGGCTGCGGCCGCTGGTCGACGAGGGCGCGCGGCTCTCCGCGGCGCTGGTCGAGCCCGCCTCCACCGATCCGCTGCTCCCGCGCTGCGAGGCGCGCCGCGAGGCGGGCGGCTGGCGGCTCTCGGGCGTCAAGGACTGCGTGGCCGTCGCCGATCGCGCGATCGCGGTGCTCGTGCCGGCGCGCACACCGGACGGCGTCGGGCTCTTCGCCCTGGACCCGCGCGGCGCCGGCGTCGCGCAGGAGCGCCAGATCACGACCCACCGCGAGCCGCAGTTCCGTCTCACGCTCGAAGGTGCGCGCGTCGCCGACGACGCCGTGCTCGGCGCGCCCGGCCGCGGCGCCGCGCAGCTCGCCTGGCTGGTGGAGCGCGCGACGCTCGGGCTCGCGGCGATCCAGCTCGGCGTGGTGCAGTCGGCGCTGCGCGACACCGCCGAGTACATCGCGCAGCGAAAGCAGTTCGGGCGCCCGATCGCGACCTTCCAGGGTGTCGCGCTGCGCGCCGCGGACGCGTGGATCGACGTCGAGGCGCTGCGCGCGGTCGTGATGCAGGCGGCCTGGCAGGCCTCCGCGGGGCGCGACGCCGCCGCCGCGATCCGCGCCGCCAAGTGGTGGGCCGCGGAGGCGGGGCAGCGCGTCGTCCACACCGCGCAGCATCTGCACGGCGGCATCGGCTCCGACATCGAGTACCCCGTGCACCGCTACTTCCTGTGGTCGAAGCAGAACGAGCTGCTGCTCGGCGGCGCGTCGCAGCAGGCGGCCCGCCTCGGGGTTTTGCTCGCGGGCGGGCGCGCGTGAAGCCGCGACGCACCTTGCGGCCGGACGACGTGAAGGTCGGCGACGAGCTGCCGCCGCTCGCGGTGCCGATCAGCGCGACGACGATCGTCGCCGGCGCGATTGCCTCGCGCGACTACCAGGACGTCCACCACGACCACGCGTTGGCACTCCAGCGCGGCTCGAAGGACATCTTCATGAACATCCTGACGACGAACGGCTGGGTCGGCCGCTACGCAACCGACTGGGCGGGGCCGGACGCCGTCCTCCGCGTCGTCGACATCGTGCTCGGCGCGCCGAACTACCCGGGCGACACGATGACGCTCTCCGGCCGCGTGACCGCGGTGGCGGGCGACGTCGTCACGCTCGCGGTGCGTGGCGCCAACGGCCTCGGCGATCACGTGAAGGGCACGGTCGAGCTCTCGCTGCCGGGCGGCGCGCGCGCGTGAAGTCCGGCGACGTCGCGCTCTCGGACCGCACCGCGATCGCCGGCATCGGCGCGACCGAGTTCTCGAAGGACTCGGGCCGCAGCGAGCTGCGGCTGGCGGTCGAGGCGGTCGCGGCCGCGCTCGACGACGCGGGACTCTCGCCCTCGGAGGTGGACGGCATGGCCACCTTCACGATGGACAACAATCCCGAGATCGAGGTGAACCGCTATCTCGGCGGCGGCGATCTGCGCTTCTTCTCGCGTACGCACTACGGTGGCGGCGCCGCCTGCGCGCCGCTGCTGCACGCGGCGATGGCCGTCGCGACCGGCGTCTGCAAGGCGGTCGTCTGCTACCGCGCGATGAACGAGCGCTCGCAGCAGCGCTTCGGCATCGGCGTGCAGGATCGCCCGCAGGCGCCGCGCGCCGAGGAGGTGCACTTCGGCTGGCACTCGCCGTACGGCCTGCTGACGCCGGCCTCGTGGGTCGCGATGAACGCGCAGCGCTACCTCCACGAGTTCGGCGCGACGACCGAGGCCTTCGGACACGTCGCGGTGGCGGACCGCAAGCACGCGGCCACCAATCCGAGGGCGTGGTTCTACCAGAAGCCGATCACGCTCGACGACCACCAGCACTCGCGCTGGATCGTCGAGCCGCTGCGCCTGCTCGACTGCTGCCAGGAGAGCGACGGCGCCGTCGCGGTCGTCGTCACCTCGCTCGAGCGCGCGCGCGACCTGCGCCAGCCGCCGGTGCGGATCGCGGCCGCCGCGCAGGGCGCCACCACCGATCAGCAGATGATGACCCGCTACTACAGCCCCGAGATCACGGGGCTGCCCGAGATGGAGCTCGTGGCGCGCCAGCTCTATGCGATGTCGGGCATCGGCCCGCGCGAGATCCAGACCGCGGTCCTCTACGACCACTTCACGCCCTTCGTGCTGACGCAGCTCGAGGCCTTCGGCTTCTGCGGCCGCGGCGAGGCGAAGGACTTCGTGCGCGACGGACGCATCGAGCAGGGCGGCGCGCTGCCGATCAACACGCACGGGGGTCAGCTCGGCGAGGCCTATATCCACGGCATGAACGGCATCGCCGAGGGTGTGCGCCAGGTGCGCGGCACCTCCGTCAACCCGGTGAAGGACGTCGAGCACGTGCTCGTCACCGCGGGCACCGGCGTCCCGACCAGCGCGGTGATCCTGCGGCGGGACTGAGGCGCTCGCGGTAGGGTGTGCGCCCTCACGCGGAGGTTGTCGTGCCTGCACCGCCTCGAGTCGGCTCTGTCTTCGCCGCGCTGATCGCGCTCGTCGCCTGTGCGTCGAAGGACGCGATCCCGGTGTCGACGAACTTCGACCCGCTCTACCACTTTCCGGCTCGCGCGACCTACGCCTGGGACGACGCAGCCAACGCCTTCCCGAACAGCCCGGACATCGATCGCAAGGAGATGGATCCGCTCCTGAAGGACGTCGCCAACGAGGCCTTCGCGGCGCACGGCTATCGCGTCACCGCGGGCCCCGCGGACTATCGACTGTCCTATCAGTTCTCGGTCGTGAGCCGAAGGGGAGTGGACTCGGTCGCCGTCGGCTCGCTCTCCCTGCTGCTGACCGAGACGAGCTCCGGACGGCGCGTCTGGACCGGGTTCGGACAGGCCGAGGTCTTCGTGGGGCTCAAGCCCGAGGAACGCCGCGCGCGGCTCCATGATGCGATGGAGCGGATGCTCCAGAACTTCCCGCCGAATCAGCGCCCGAGCTGAGCGTCGCACCCGCGCGACCCGTGGCCGCGACCCGCACACTCGTCACGGCGGCTGCGCGCAAGCTCACGACTGCGAGCCGCCGGCGTCCGGCACCTCCAGATACACGGGCTCGGCGAATCCCTCCGGCCGGAGCAGCGGCGTCACCGGCGCGGCGAGGTGGGCGTCGAACTCCGGCTTCGCGAGGCCGAGGCGCGCGAAGACGGTGCCCACCCATTCCGAGCAGAACATGTGGTGTTCGGGGTGGTCCACGGGCGCGTCCTCGCGCGCGCGTCGCAGCACGTGGCCGACGAAGTGCGCCAGGCGGTCCTCGGCGCGCGAGAAGGCGTCGCGCGCGGGGCGCAGCGCGGGGTACACCACGCTGAAGAGCGCGAACAGGTTGTGCGTGTAGGGGACGTGTCCGTACTCCTCGTGCAGCGCGTGCAGGTGCGAGCGCAGCACGTGGATCGGCGGCCTCGGCCCGAGGAATCGGCTCCAGGCCACCTTGCCCCCGCTCGACGCGTAGGCCGGGACGACGAGCTCGAGATCGCGGATCTGCACGCCGAAGCGGACGCCCTCGGTCTCCCGGTCGGGCACCTTGTCCGTGAAGCGGGCGAAGAAACCGGCAGGCGCGCTGAGCGTCGACTCCCACACGTACACCTTGCCGGGCTCGAGGAAGGGCAGGTCGAGCGCCTCGCGCGTGATCGCGAGTCCGATGTGCGAGAAGTCGCCGCGGCCGAGCCGCTTCGCCTCGAAGAAGCAGATGGCCCGGCTCACCGGGTCGACGCCGCGGAATAGGATCACGTCGAGCGGTTGGATCGGTGCTTCGTGCAGGAGAGCCATGGCCGTGTCCGTCCACGGGGTGGCGATCCGACGGGCGCGGCACCGGACCTCAAGCGGCGCGCCCGCCGCGCCACTCCGCAATGACCCGCGAAACCGTCTGATTCTCCTCGATTCTGGCCAGCTCCGCGAACCCCGAGCGGCGCAGCGTCTCGCGCACGTTGCCGCGCGCCTCGGCGAGGCGCAGCGCGATGCCGCGCTCGCCGAGCGCTCGGTGGATCTCCTCCAGCAGCGCGGCGCCGGCGAGATCCACCATCGGCACCGTGCCGAGGAAGAAGACGGCGAGTCGCACAGACTCGCCGCGCGCGGCGAGCCGCTCGAAGAAGCGGTCGCGCACGTGCTCGACGTTGAAGTAGAGGAGCGACGCGTCGCAGCGGAAGACGAAGACGTCCGGCACGCGCTCGTTCTCCGGGTGGCGCACGGCGTCGGCCCAGTAGTCGGTGCCGGCGACGTGGCCGAGCTCGGTGGTATGGGGCGCGGCGGCGCGCCGCAGCAGCAGCACGAGCGAGATCACGGCGCCGATCAGCACGCCGCGCAGCAGCCCGGATCCGAGCACGCCGAGCAGCGCCGCGAACGCGATCGCGGCCTCCGCGCGGCTGAAGTGCCAGAGCTCGCGCCAGGCGGAGACCTTGAAGAGTCCCGCGACGGCCACCAGCACGATCGCCGCGAGCACCGGCTTCGGCAGGTCGTGCAGCAGCGCCGAGAGGAAGAGCGCGACGACCATCACGAGGAGCGCCGCCACCAGGCCCGAGAGCGGGGTCCTCGCGCCGCCGCTCTCGTTGACGAGCGACTGCGACATGCCGCCGCTGATCGGAAAGCCGCGGCCGAGCGCGGCGCCGAGGTTCGACGCCGCGAGCGCGAGGAATTCCTGGTTGGCGTCGAGCCGGTAGCGGTGCTTCGCGGCGAAGGTCCTGCCGATCGCGGTGGTTTCGACGGCGCCGAGAAGGAAGCATGCCATCGCGAGCGGCAGCAGCGCGTTCCAGTCCTCGGCGTGCACGGCCGGCAGTCCGAGCCGCGGCAGCCCCTGCGGCACCGCGCCTAGCAGCTCGACGCCGCGCGCCTCGAGGCCGAGCCACGGCACGCACGCGATGCCGCCCACGAGCACGACCAGCGACACCGGACGGTTCGGCAGCCAGCGCTTGCCCGCGACGAGCAGCGCGAGCGCGCCGAGCCCGAGCGCGACGGAGGTCGGGTTCGACTCGCCGACGTGGCGGACGAAGTCGGCGCAGCGCTCCCAGAAGTTTCCGTGCGAGCCGTGGATGCCGCAGAGCTTCGGGAGCTGCGAGATCGTCAGCACGAGCGCGACGCCGCTCTTGAAGCCGACCATCACGGTCTCCGAGATGAAGCTCACGACCCCACCCGCGCGCAGCGCCCACGCGCAGAGCGCGAGCGCCGCGACGAGGCCCGCGGTGGCCGCCGCGAGCGCCGCATGGCGCGCGACATCGCCCTGCGAGAGCGCTCCGAGCGAGGTGCCGATCAGCAGCGAGATCGCGGAGGTGACCGTCACGATCGTCTGCTGCCCGCTGCAGAAGAGCCAGAAGACGAGGCCTCCGAAGAGGCAGGCGTAGAGCCCCGCCTCGGGCGGCAGCCCGGCGAGCGAGGCGTCGCCGATTCCGGAGGGCACGAGATAGGCCGCCAGCGTCAGGCCCGCGACGAGGTCGCCGCGCAGCCAGGCGGCGCGGTAGCCGCGCAGCTTGCGTAGCCCCGGCGCGATCCGGAAGACGAGCGGCTCGGGCTCTGCCATGGCGCCTAACCTCCGAGCGCGATCGCGACGGCGACGAGCGCCACGCCCATCGCCGTGAACACGATCCCCGCGAGCCAGGGCTGGATCTCGAGGTGCCTGCCCCAGAGATAGCCGACGACGAAGAGCAGTCCGACCAGCAGCGCGTTCGAGAGGCGCAGCGCGCGGTGCGGATCGTCGACGACGAGGAAGGGAAGCACCGCGGGCAGAGCCGGTGCGACGACCAGCACGAAGACCGCGAGCGCCGTCAGCCAGTCGTCCTTCCCGAGTGTCATGCGCCGCGGGCGCGCGTGGGCGAAGACCGCATGGATGCTGCGGTAGAGCTGTTCGCGGTCCTCCGGTCGGCTCTCGACCTCCACGCCGGACTCGAACTCGTCGCGGATCGCGGCGAGCGCGGACTTCTCGCCGCGCGCCGAACGAATCGCGCGCACCAGCCGGCCGTGGCGATGGCGCGCGTAGCGGCTTCCCATCACCACGAGCACCGCGTCGATCACGCCCCAGGCCACGTTGCAGCCGATCGCCGCGACGATCAGGCCGCGCTCGTAGCCGGAGGCGATCGCGGCGCCGAGCGTGAGGGTCAGCACCATGATCAGCCCGAAGAGGAGCTCGCCCAGGATGTCCGACGGATCGAGCTGCCGTTCGATGAAACTCACGACGCCGCAGCATAACGATCCACTCCCGGCGCAGCCGTGCGAAGATCCGCCGCCATGGCGCCCTATCTGGTCTGGGTCGAGCTCGCGATCCTGCTCGCCTGCATCGTGGTCGGCTCGCGGCTCGGCGGCATCGGGCTCGGCGCGATGGCGGGCCTCGGCCTCTGCGCCTTCGTGTTCGGCTTCGGCCTGCCGCCCGGCGGTCCGCCCGGCACGGTGCTCGGCATGATCCTCGCGGTCGTCACCGCGGTGGCGCTGATGGAGGCCGCCGGCGGCCTCGACACCGTCGTGCGTGCGGCAGAGCGGCTGCTGCACCGCAATCCGCGCCGCGTCACCTGGCTGGCGCCGCTCGTCACCTACGCGCTGATCTTCGCGGCGGGCACGCAGCACGTCGTCTACGCGCTCCTGCCCGTGATCGCGGAGGTCGCGCGCAAGGCGGGCGTGCGCCCCGAGCGGCCGCTCTCGATCTCGGTGATCGCCTCGCAGCAGGGACTCGTCGCGTCTCCGGTGTCCGCGGCCACCGTCGCGCTCGCGGGCGTGCTCACGGGCGCGAACGTCTCGTTGCCGCAGATCCTCGTCGTCATGATTCCCTCGACGCTCCTCGGTGTGGCGGCGGGCATCCTCGCCGTCCTGCGCCGCGGACCCGAGCTCGACGCCGATCCCGAGTACCAGCGGCGGCTCGCCGCGGGCGAGGTGGCCGACGCCGCCGCGAGCGGGAAGGGCGACGACGCGGCGCGGCCCGGCGCGGGCGCGTCCGTCGTCGTCTTCCTCTTCGCCGTGGCCGCCGTCGTCGCGATCGGGCTCTTCCCCGGGCTGCGGCCGGTCTACGAGAAGGTCGCGGAGGGCGTCACCGAGACGGGTCAGGTCGAGATGGGTCGCGCGATCATGGTCGTGATGCTAGGCGCATCGGCGCTGATGATGCTCGTCTGCCGGGCCGACCCCGAGGTCGCCGTGCGCGGCGGCGTGATGCGCGGGGGCCTCGTCGCGCTGATCAACATCCTCGGCGTCGCGTGGCTCGGCTCGTCGTTCTTCGACGCGAACCAGACGGCGATCGTCGGTGCGATCTCCTCGCTCGTGCGCTCGGCGCCGTGGATCTTCGGCGTCGGGCTGTTCGCTCTATCGATCCTGCTCTTCAGCCAGGCCGCGACCGTGCTGCTGCTCGTGCCGGTCGGCCTCGCGCTCGGCCTCCCGGGCGCGCTGCTCGTCGGGCTCTATCCGGCTGTGAACGGCAACTTCTTCCTGCCGACCTACGGCACCGTGCTCGCGGCCGTCTCCTTCGATCGCACCGGCACGACCCGCATCGGGCGCTTCCTGCTCGACCACAGCTTCATGCGGCCGGGACTCGTCGCGACGATCGTCGCGACCGCGTGCGCCGTCCTGCTGTCGCGCGTTCTCTTCTGAAGCCGAATCGGGGAGGCGAGGCAGAGGTCCCCGAGGAGGAACAGATGGCCGCCGCAGGGGACGTCTGCCTTGCCCCCGCAACGCAGCCCACTATCCCTCGGTGCGCGCCAGCCGGTCGATGTGCGCGCACGCCTCCTCGACCGAGTCCGTGATCAGCAGGCCGCCGACCTCGCCCTCCTCCGCGCAGCCCTCGCGGAACATCGTCTGCGAGATGAACTCGAAGAGCCCGTGCCAGTAGTCGCGGCCCATCGCCACGATCGGGAAGCGCCGGATCTTTCCGGTCTGCACCAGGGTGACCGTCTCGAAGATCTCGTCGAGCGTCCCGTAGCCGCCCGGCATCAGCACGAAGGCGAGCGAGTACTTGACCAGCATCACCTTGCGCACGAAGAAGTAATCGAAGTCGATCGTCCGGTCCAGGTAGGGGTTGGGCTTCTGCTCGTACGGCAGCACGATGTTGCAGCCGATGCTCCGCCCGCCGGCCTCGCGCGCGCCGCGGTTGGCGGCCTCCATGATCCCCGGCCCGCCGCCCGTCATCACGGTGTAGCCGCGACGGGCGAGCGCGCCACCGAGCTCGCGCGCCATCCGGTAGTAGCGGTGCGTCTCCTGGAAGCGCGCGGAGCCGAAGACCGTGACGGTCGGGCCGATGTCGAAGAGCGCGCGGCAGCCGCCGACGAACTCCTGGAACATGCGATAGGCGCGGTCGAAGTCGACGAGCAGGTCGTCGCTGCCGCGCAGCAGCGCCTCCTCGGTCAGGCTGTGCGGCGGGCCAGCGGACTCGGTCACGAGGACTCCTTCGTGTCGATGCATGCCGTGCGGCGATCAGGCGGCCTGCAGCACGGCGGCGTCGCCATGCTCGGACAAGGTCCAGCGGTGCGCCATCAGCTCCAGCGCGCGAGGTCGCAGCCCCGACGCGATCATCGCGGTCCGCGGCAGGTGCTCGATCAGCATGTCGTAGAGCCTCCGCTCGCTCGGCTCGTCGAGCGCGGAGGTCGCCTCGTCGAGCAGCAGCCAGTCGGGCTGCTGGAGCAGCGCGCGCGCGATCGCGAGGCGCTGCTGTTCGTGCACCGAGAGCTGCTGCTCCCACGGCAGCGCCGAGTCGAGCTTCGGCGCGAGATGCGCGAGGCCGACCTGCGCGAGCGCGTCGCGCACGCGCGCGTCGTCGAAGGCGTCTTCGGCGGCCGGGTAGGAGACCGCCGCGCGCAAGGTGCCGATCGGCAGATAGGGCCGCTGCGACAGGAACAGCATCCGATCGCGCTCCGGTCGCTCGATGCGGCCCGATCCGAAGGGCCAGATACCCGCGAGGCTGCGGAAGAACGTGGTCTTGCCGCGCCCCGGCGCCCCGAGCAGCGCGACCCGCTCGCCCGCGTGGAGCGACGCCGTGGCGCGCTCGAGCAGCAGGCGTCCGCCGGGCGCCTCGAGGCGCAGGTCGACCACCTGGAGCGCCGGCGCGGTCTCGATCCGGATCGGCACCTGCGCGAGGTCGTCGCTCGTCGCCTCCATCACGTCGAGGAAGCCGTCCAGGCGCTCGATGTTCGCGCGCCAGCGCGCGATCTCGCGGTAGGCGTTCACGAACCAGGAGAGCGCGCCGGAGACCTGGTCGTACGCGACGCGCGTCTGCACGATCAGGCCTAGCGTCACGAGCCCTTCGAAGTAGGACGGCGCGGCGAGCAGCAGAGGCACCAGTCCGTTCACGGTCCCGAGCGTTCCCGTCAGGATGTTCAGCTCGAGCTCGGCGCGGACGAGTGACAGGAAGATGTCGTACACGTTGCGGAAGCGGGTGACCGCGCCGAGCCGCTCGACTCCCTCGCCGCGCGAGAGCGCCACCTGCTCGACGTGGTCGCGGAAGCGGACCAGCCCGTAGCGGAAATCCGCCTCGTAGCGGAAGCGGTCGTAGTTGATCGGCACGAGGCGCCGGCCGAGCAGGTGGGTCAGCCACATCGACACCACGGCGAAGCCGACTGCGACCCACAGCAAGAGGCCCGGAACCTGGTGCTGGTCCCCGCGGAACGGGATCTGCCAGCCGCTCGAGAGCGACCAAAGGAGACCTCCGAACGAGACCAGGGTCGCGAGCGCGGCGAGCAGCGAGAGCGAGAGCCCGAGCGCGCTGGCGACGAAGTCGCGGATGTCCTCCGCGATTCGCTGGTCGGGGTTGTCGATCTCGCCGCCGTGGAGCTCGGACTGCCCGTAGGCCTCGCCTCCCATCCAGCGCGCGACGAAGTTGCCCGTGAGACCGCGCCGCCAGCGGATCTCGAGGCGCTGGCGCAGGTAGACGCGGACGGTCGAGACGACGATCGAGAGCAACGAGAGTCCGAGGAAGACCCCGACAAGGAGGGCGAAGCCTCCCGCGTCGCGGTGCTCCAGCGCTTCGATCGTGCGCCGCTGCGCGGCGGAGACCTGGACGGTCGCCTGCACCGACCCGAACTCGAGCGCGATCGCGGCGGCGAGCAGCAATCCGCCCCACCGGGCATCCGGCGAGGTCCAGTAGATGCGGACCAGGCGCCAGAGCGCGGAGGCGAGACGCCGTCCGCGCAGCGCCGGCTTGCGAACCGTGGCCATGCGGTGCTCCTTCGGGGCCGCAGCATCGCGGTCGGGCCCGAGGCGTGCCAGATTCCGCGTCGTCCCGAAAGCCCGACACGATGAACCCCCTCCGCCCCGTTCGACTCGCGAGCCCGTCCGAACTCGCCGTCGAGCTGTGCGCCAACGGGGCGATCCGTCGCATCGCCTGGCGCGACGTCGTGGTGAACGCCTTCCTCGGCAACGAGCTCGAGGGCGGGCCGGCGAATCTATGGCTGCGGCGCCGCGGCGAGCGCATCGCGTGGATTCCGCTGCTCGGCCCGCGCTCGCCGGCCTCGCTGCGACAGGGCGAGAGCGGTCTCGATCTGTGCGGCGAATGGTCGGGGCTACGCTTCCACGCGTCGCTGCGGCTGGCGCGGCAGGCGCCCGCCTGGTTCTGGCACGTCTCGCTCGAGAACGTGGGCCCGGCGCCGCTCGCGCTCGACCTCGTCCACGCGCAGGACGTCGCTCTCTCCGACTACGGCGCGATCCGGCTGAACGAGTACTACGTGAGCCAGTACGTCGACTACACGCCGCTCGCGCACGCGGCACACGGCGTCGCGCTCGCGGCGCGGCAGAACCTCTCGGTCGGCGGCCGGCGCCCGTGGGCGCTCTTCGGCTCGCTCGGGCGCGCGGTCTCCTTCGCGACCGACGCGCTGACGCTCTACGGCCTCGAGGCGCGCGAGACCGGCGAGCCGTCCGCACTCTCGCAGCCGAGCCTCCCGGGCCGGCGCCTCCAGCACGAGCACTCGCTCGCCGTGTTGCAGGACGAGGCGCTCTCGCTCGCGCCGGGCGAGCGCGCCTCGCGCGGCTTCTTCGGCTGGCTCGAGCCCGATCACCCCACGGCGACCGGACCCGCGGACCTCGCATTCTTCGAGCGGGCGCTCGCGTTGCCCGAGGCGGCGCCGGCCGCGGAGTCGCTCGCGGCGCCGACGGGCGCGGCGCCCGCGCGCACGCTCTTCTCGACGCGACCGCGGCTCGAGCCGCAAGATCTCGACGACGCGCAGCTGGGAGCCTGCTTCGGGGCCTCGCTCCGCGCGCAGGAACGCGAGAACGGCCGCGTGCTCTCCTTCTTCCACGGCGAGTGCGCGCACGTCGTGCTGCCCGCGAAGGAGCGCGCGAGCCTGCGTCCGCACGGTCAGATCCTGCGCACCGGCGACTCGCTCGTGCCCGACGAGTCGGCGCTCACCTCGACCGTCTGGATGGGCGGCGTCTTCCACTCGATGCTGACACAGGGACACGTCAGCATCAATCGACTGCTCTCCACCACGCACGGCTACCTCGGCCTCTTCCGCTCGCACGGGCTGCGCGTCTTCGTCGAGGTGGAGGGCGGCTACGCGCTGCTCGAGCGGCCGTCGGCCTTCGAGATGACCACCCACGGCGCGCGCTGGATCTACCGCCACGCCGGCGGGCTGCTCGAGGTGCGGAGCTTCGCCCCAGTGGATCGCCACGAGATGCAGCTCGCGATCGACGTCCGCGAGGGGCCGCCGCGCCGCTTCCTGATCTCGTGCCACCTCGCCGTGAACGGCGACGACGGCTCGATCCCCGGGCCCGCGCGCGTCGAGCGCGACGCGGAGGGCGTCACGGTGAAGCTCCTCCCCGACACCGATCTCGGTCGCAGGTTCCCGGACGGCGGCTTCCGCTTCGAGCCGGCGCCCGGCACGCGCTTCGAGTCGATCGGCGGCGACGAGCGCCTCTTCGAGGACGGGCGCTCGCGCGAGCAGCCCTTCCTCGTCTTGGTCGGCGAGCCGACGCGATCGCTCGGGCTCCGCATCACCGGGCGCCTCGTCGGCGAGCCGCCGCGGCGCGCGCCGGGCGACGTCGCCGCGCGCGCCGCGGAGGACGCCGCGGCCGCCGATCGCTTCGCGGCGAGCACGACCGGCTCGCTCGACCTCCACCGCGGCGACGACGCGCCGGCGCAGCGGGCCGTCGCGCCGCTCGCGGAGGCGCTGCCGTGGTACGCGCACGACGCGCTCGTCCACTACCTCGCGCCGCGCGGTCTCGAGCAGTACTCCGGCGGCGGCTGGGGCACGCGCGACGTGTGTCAGGGGCCCGTCGAGCTGCTGCTCGCGCAGGGCCGCAGCGAGCCCGTCCGCGATCTGCTGCTGCGCGTCTTCCGCCAGCAGAACCCGGACGGCGACTGGCCGCAGTGGTTCATGTTCTTCGAGCGCGAGCGCGGGATCCGTCCGGGCGACTCGCACGGCGACATCGTCTTCTGGCCGCTGCTCGCGCTCGGGCAGTATCTGCAGGCGTCCGACGACGCGGCGCTGCTCGACGAGGTCGTGCCGTTCTTCCATGCGGAGGGCGACGCGAAGGCCGAGCGCGCCAGCGTGCTCGCGCACGCGCAGCGCGCGCTCGCGCTGATCGCGCGGCGGGTCATCCCCGGCACCTGCCTCGCGGTCTACGGCCATGGCGACTGGAACGACGCGCTCCAGCCGGCCGACCCCGCGTTCGCGGCGACACTCTGCAGTGCCTGGACGGTGACCCTCCATTTCCAGATGCTCTCGACGCTTGCCCCCGCGTTGCGACGCGTCGGGCGCGAGCCGCTCGCGCGCGAGCTCGATGCGCAGCTTCCGCGCATCCGCGACGACTTCCAGCAGCGACTCGTCGTGGACGGCGTCGTCACCGGCCTCGCGCACTTCGGCGACGACGGGCGCGTCACGCCGCTCCTCCACCCGAACGATCGCGAGACGGGAGTCGCCTACAGCCTGCTGCCGATGGTCCACGGAATCCTCGCGGAGCTCTTCACGCGCGAGCAGGCGGAGCGCCATCTCGATCGGATCCGGCTCCACCTGCTCGCCGCCGACGGCGCGCGGCTCTTCGACCGTCCGCTCCCGTATCGCGGCGGCGTGCAGCGGCTCTTCCAGCGCGCCGAGACCGCGAGCTTCTTCGGGCGCGAGATCGGTCTGCTCTACACGCACGCGCACCTTCGCTATGCGGAGGCGCTCGCGCGACTCGGCGAGGCCGAGGACTTCTTCACCGCGCTGCGGCAGGGCTGCCCCGTGGCGCTGCGCGAGGTGGTGAAGAGCGCGCGGCTGCGCCAGGCCAACTGCTACACGTCGAGCTCGGACGCCGCCTTCGCCGACCGCTACGAGGCGTCGGCGCGTTACGACGAGGTCTGGACCGGCGCGGTGCCGCTCGAGGGCGGCTGGCGCGTCTACTCGAGCGGCGCCGGCATCGCGCTGCGCCTCGTGCGCGAGTGCCTGCTCGGGCTGCGGCTCTCGCGCGCCGAGCTCGTCGTCGACCCGGTGCTGCCGCGCGCGCTCGACGGGCTGCGCGCCACGATCGAGCTCGCGGGACGGCCGGTGGAGCTGCGCTACCGCGTCGGCGCGCGCGGGTACGGCCCGACGTCGCTGAAGCTCGATGGCGAGCCGCTGCCCTTCGCGCGCGGCCGGAATCCGTATCGCGAGGCCGGTGCCCACGTCGCGATGGACGCGCTGCGCGCGCGCCTGCGCGACGGCAGCCACGTCCTCGACGTCGAGCTCTCCTGACGTGCAGAGCGAGACGCTCGACGACTTCCGCGACCTCTCGCCGTGGAGCACCGTCGCGTCCGGCGAGGCGCAGCTCCGCCTGTCGCAGGAGCCGAGCCCGCACGGCCATGCGCTGCGCATGGACTTCGACTTCCACGGCGGCGGCGGCTTCGTCGTCGCGCGGCGGCTGCTCGCGCGGACGATGCCGGAGAGCTGGGCGCTCGCGCTGCGGATCCGCGGCGAGGCGCCCGCGAACAAGCTCGAGCTGAAGCTCGTCGATCCGACCAACCGAAACGTCTGGTGGTGGCACCGCGACGCGTTCGCCTTCCCGCGCGAGTGGGAGGCGCTGCGGATCCGAAGCTCCGAAGTGTCGTTCGCGTGGGGCCCCGCCGGCGGCGGGCCGCTGCGCGATCTCGCCGCGATCGAGCTCGCGATCGCCGCGCCGCCCGGCGGCCGCGGGACGGTCTGGATCGAGGACCTGCGCTTCGAAGACTTCTCGCTGCGCGAGCCGCCGCGCGTGCTCGTGTCGAGCGAGCGGCCGGGATGCGCGGCCGTGTGCGTGCTCGAGGCGGATCCCGCGAGCTGCTGGCGCAGCGCGCCGGGCGCCGCGCCGCAGTGGCTCTCGCTCGACTTCGGGGCCGAGCACGAGTACGGCGGCCTCGTCGTGGACTGGGCGCCGGGCGGCGAGGCGCGCGCCTTCGACGTGCAGTCCTGCGACGACGGCGACGACTGGCGCACGCTCTGGTCGGCGCGGCAGGCGGAGGGGCGTCGCCAGTACGTGTACCTGCCGGGCGGCGGCCGCTCGCGGCGGCTGCGCCTCTTCCTTCGCGAGCCGGCCGGAAGGGACGGCTTCGGCATCGCGTCGCTGCAGGTCGAGCCCTTCGAGTTCTCGCGCTCGCTGCACGACTTCTTCCACGCCGTCGCCGCGCGCGAGCGCCGCGGCCTGCATCCGCGCTGGCTCTACCGCGAGCAGAGCTACTGGACGCCGGTCGGTGTCGAGGGCGGCCACACCGCCGCGATCCTGAACGAGGAGGGCCTCTTCGAGCCCGACCGCGCGAGCTTCTCGCTCGAGCCCTTCCTCTACGCCGACGGCGAGCTCGTGACCTGGGCCGACGCCGAGATCACGCAGTCGCTCGCGGCCTCGTTCCTGCCGGTGCCGTCGTCGCACTGGCGCTGGCGCAACCTGCGGCTCACCATGACCGCCTTCGCGACCGGCTCGGGCGACAACGCCTTCGCGCGCGTGCGCTACCGGGTCGAGAACGCGGGACGCGACGCGAAGCGCGTGCGCCTCTACGCCGCGCTGCGTCCCTATCAGGTGACGCCGCCCTGGCAGGCCTTCCAGGGGATGGGCGGCACGAGCGAGATCCGCGAGCTCGACTTCGAGCACGACGCCGTCCTCGTGAACGGGAAGAAGCTCGTGGTCGCGCTCGACCCGCCGAGCGGCGCGGGCGTCGCGGCCTTCGAGCAGGGCGGCGTGCGGAGCCAGCTCGTGCGCGGAGATCTGCCGCCGCGCAAGCGCGTGCGCGACGAATTCGCGCACGCATCGGGCGCGCTCGCCTGGGACCTCGACCTCGCGCCGGGCGCCGCGCGCGAGATCGAGCTGGCCGTGCCCTTCGGCGAACAGACCTCCGCGCGCGACGCGCCGCGCGTGCGCGAGTCGGAGCGCGCGGAGACGCTCGCGCGCTGCGAGCGCGGCTGGCAGGTGCGACTCGGCGAGGTGCACATCCGCGCCGGAGGCGACGCGGCCTGGATCGAGACGCTCCGCACCGCGACGGCCCACATCCTCGTGAATCGCGACGGCGCGATGCTCCAGCCGGGGCCGCGTCGCTACACACGCTCGTGGATCCGCGACGGCGCGACCATGTCCGCGGCGCTGCTGCGGATGGGTCAGCACGGCGCCGTGCGCGACTTCCTGCGCGCCTATGCGCCCCATCAGGGGGCGGACGGCAACGTGCCGTGCGCGGTCGACCACAATGGAGCGGACTGGCTGCCCGAGCACGACAGCCACGGCCAGCTCGTCTACACCCTGGCGGAGCACTTCCGCATCCACGGCGATCTCGGGCTGGTGCGCGAGCTCTGGCCGCACGCGCTGCGCGCGACGCAATACCTCGAGACGCTCCGCGCGCAGCGCCTCGTCCCGGAGCTCCGCACGGGCGAGCACCGCGCGCGTTACGGCCTCTTGCCGGAGTCCGCGAGCCACGAGGGCTACCTCGCGCACCCGGTGCACGCCTACTGGGACGACTTCTGGGCGCTGCGCGGATTCGCCGACGCGGCCGATCTCGCGCAGGCGCTCGGCGACGGGGCGCGCGCGGAGCACCTGCGCGCGCAGGCGGCCGACCTCGCGCGGTGTCTCTACGCCTCGATCGAGACGGTGATCGCCGAGCGCAAGATCTCGTACGTCCCGGGCTCGGTCGAGTGGGCGGACTTCGATCCGACCGCGACGTCCACCGCGCTCGTCACGACCGACGCCGCAGAGCGTCTCCCCCAGGCCGCGCTGACCTGGAGCTACGACGAGTACCTCGCGGGCTTCCGGAAGCGGAAGCGCGGCGAGATCGACTGGAACAACTACACGGCCTACGAGATCCGCATCCTCGGCGCGCTCGTTCGCCTCGGGCGGCGCGAGGACGCGCACGAGCTGCTCGACTTCTTCCTCTCGGACCGCAGGCCGCGCGTCTGGAACCAGTGGCCCGAGATCTCGTGGCGCGACCCGCGCAGCCCGGGCCACCTCGGCGACGTGCCGCACTCGTGGATCGGCGCCGAGTACGTGCTCGCCGTGCTCGGCATGCTGGCCTACGAGTCCGCGTCGGACGACTCGCTCGTGCTGGCGGCCGGCGTCTCCCCGGCGTGGCTCGCGGGCGACGGCCTCGAGGTCGACGGGCTCCCGACGTACTGGGGACCGCTCACCTACCGATTGCAACGAGACGGTGACGACGCGTTGCGGCTCGAGCTCGCCGCGGGGCTCCGCACGCCGCCCGGCGGGATCGTCGTGCGCCCGCCGCTCGCGCTTCCGCTCGTGCGTGCGGAGGGCGAGGGCGTCGTCCGCTTCGACGCGCAGAGCGTCGTGCTGCGGGAGAGCCCGGCTCGCGTGCGCATCGAACTCGGGAGGTAGGCGGGAGGTAGGCCTGTTCGGAGATTCGGAGCGTTCGTAATCGCTCGAGCTGCCTCCCCGGATCTATTTCACGCCCGACCTCAACCTGGCCTTCGCTTCCTCTCGCCGCGCGCGTTCTTCGGTGAGCAGCTTGTAGGCGACGTAGTATTTGTAGATGTTGCTCACGTAAGTGACGGTCTCGCGACCGATCCGCTCCGACGCGATCTGCTCCACGTTGCCGAACCAGACGTTGGGGTCGAGACCGCGCTTCTCGGCCTCCTTCCGGAGCTGGCGGATCCGCCCGGGCCCCGCGTTGTACGACGCAAAGGTGAGCAGCAGCTTGTTCAGGCGATCCATCTTCGGCTCGTCCCCGAAGTACTCGTTCTCCATGAACCGCATGTACTTCACGCCGGCGTGGATGTTGGCCTCGGTCTGCGTGATGTCGCCGACCTTCAGCTCCTTGCCGGTCGCGGGCATGACCTGCATCACGCCGATGGCCCCGACCGGGCTCTTGACCTCCTGATTGAGCTGGGATTCCTGGTATCCCTGGGCTGCCATGAGCAGGTAGTCCAGCTGGTACTGGTCGCTGTACTTCTTGAAGTACTCGGCCATCGCCAGGAACTTCTTCCGCTCGGCCTCGGAGGTGGCGCTCTTCACGTACTTGGTGCTCGCGAGATAGCGCTTCTGCACGATGTTTCCGAACGCCGTCCCGAGGCCGTACTTCGCGATGAACTCGTTGAGCTGCGCCCTGAGGAGCGGGCTGTTCTTGCGAATCGGCACCGCAAAGCTGGCGCCGGTCCGGAGGGTCACATCGTCGTGGACGGTGATGTTCGTGAACACCTTCTTCCAGAACTCCGCCAGGTAGTCGTGTACGACGATCGTCGGAATGAGGCCGGCGTTGACCATCTCGAGCAGGTCGTCGTCTTCGAGGTTCCCCGGAACCTCCTCGATGACGACGGGCGGCTTGCCCTTCGCCTTCAGCCGCTCGTTCAGCGCCACGAGGCTTGCATAGAAGTTGCTGTGCTTGCGCGTGAAGACCTCCTGGCCCGAGAGATCGTCGACCGAGTGGATCGCCGGGGCGCCGGGGCCGGTCACCACCACCTCGCTGACGTTCGTGCGCGTGTCGTTGCTGAAGTCCATCAGCGCCTGCAGCTCCGGCCTGACCGTGACCTGCGCCATCACGAAGTCGACCTTGCCGTCGAGCAGCGCCCGCGCCAGCTGGTCGCGCGGCATCGCCATGAGGGCGACGCTGATCTTCGCGTTGCCCGTCTGGAGCTTCTTGTTCAGCCAGTCCTCGAAGGCCTTCGCGAACTCGTAGCAGACGCCGCGCTGCACGCCCTTCTCTGCGAAGTAGAACGTGCGGCTGTAGGTGACACCCACACGGATCAGTCGCCGTTTCACCATCTGGTCGAAGTCGCCGGTGAACGGCGCGGAGATCAGGGCCCGGATGTCTTCCGGCAGGGCGGCTTCGAACGCGGGCGGCGGCAGCGGAATCTCCGCTCCGCTGGCCGGCGTCGCGGCCTTCTGGGGCTCCTCTCCAGGAGCCTTGGGCTCGTCACCGCCGGACGGGGCGCCCGCGCTCGCGACGACCAGGAAGATGGCGACACCGAACCACGTCGAGCGTCTCGGCGCGATGAGCATGACGGTTCTCCTGCTGCGCGCGGCTGCTTCGACGAGCTGCGTGTGGAACCCGGCGAAGATCGGCAGCTCGGCTCGCGTGACACTATCGCCGTCTCTGCTCCATCGGTGCCGAGAAGACCTGCTGCCCGAAATCCAGGCACGGGTCGAGGAGCGCATCGCGGGCGCCCACGATCGAGTCGACCGTCGGAGGCGAAATCCGGACGCACGTCGTCCGGGTGGGTCCGACAACTTGGAGGACCGAGAACTTGCTGGCATGCTTGGGCGTGGTGGCTCCTTCGTGGTTGTCATGCCGGCATACCACCACGGACGGTGAAGGAGCGATCGAGCCGGATGAAGGGCGCGCCGGGAGCGTGGAGCCGCGCCCCGCTCGCTGAGGAGCTTTGCTACGGAACCCTGCGCGGGGCTCAGGGGTCCACACGAGTGCCCCGCAGCAGCTCGAAACCCGGCGGGTACATCCCTTGCAAACCGCGGCCTCGACGAGGGGCCACCTTCGGAGGACGATGCATGAGCGGTTCGAGCACGAAACGACAGGGCGGATCTCGCGGTTCACTCGCCGACGCGGAGCTCCGCAAGCTCGACGCACTCTGGCGCGCCTCGAACTACCTCTCCGTCGGGCAGATCTACCTGCAGGACAACCCGCTCTTGCGAAAGCCGCTCGCGCGCGAGCACATCAAGCCGCGGCTCCTCGGCCACTGGGGCACGACGCCGGGCCTCAACTTCCTCTACACGCATCTCAACCGCGTGATCCGCGCGAACGACCTCGACATGATCTACGTGATCGGCCCCGGTCACGGCGGTCCTGCGCTCGTCGCGCACGCGTATCTCGAGGGCACCTACTCAGAGGTCTATCCGAACATCAGCCGGGACGAAGAGGGCATGAAGCGGCTCTTCAAGCAGTTCAGCTTCCCGGGCGGCATCCCGAGCCACGTCGCGCCCGAGACGCCCGGATCGATCCACGAGGGCGGCGAGCTCGGCTACGCGCTCTCGCACGCCTTCGGCGCGGCCTTCGACAACAAGGACCTGATCGTCGCCTGCGTGGTCGGCGACGGCGAGGCCGAGACGGGTCCGCTCGCGACGGGCTGGCACGGCAACAAGTTCCTGAATCCCGCGCGCGACGGCTGCGTGCTCCCGATCCTGCATCTCAACGGCTACAAGATCGCGAACCCCTGCTACCTCGCGCGCATCCCGCACGACGAGCTCGCGAAGCTGCTCGAGGGCTACGGCTACACGCCCTACTTCGTCGAGGGCCACGAGCCCGAGTCGATGCACCAGCAGATGGCCGCGACGCTCGATCGTGTCGTCGCCGAGATCCAGCAGATCTGGCGCGAGGCGAGCGCGGGCGGCTCCGTGAAGCGCCCGCTCTGGCCGATGATCGTGCTCCGCACGCCGAAGGGCTGGACCTGCCCGCGCGAGATCGACGGCAAGCTCTGCGAGGGCTACTGGCGCAGCCACCAGGTCCCGATGGGCGACATGGACCAGCCGGGGCACATCCGCATCCTCGAGCAGTGGATGAAGAGCTATCGGCCGGAGGAGCTCTTCGACGAGAGTGGCGCGCTCGTGCCGGAGCTCGTGGCGCTCGCGCCGGACGGCACGCGCCGCATGAGCGCGAACCCGCACGCCAACGGCGGCCTGTTGCTGCGCGACCTGCGCCTGCCCGACTTCCGCGACTACGCGGTCGCGCTCGCCAGCCCCGGCGCCGCGACGGCGGAGTCGACGCGGCTCCAGGGCAAGTACCTGCGCGACGTGATGCGGCTGAATCTCGACCACGACAACTTCCGCGTCTTCAGCCCGGACGAGAACAACTCGAACCGCTGGCAGGACCTGCTCGAGGTGACCGACCGCTGCTACGTGGCGGAGATCCTGCCCGAGGACGACCACCTCTCCCCCGACGGCCGCGTGATGGAGGTGCTCTCGGAGCACCAGTGCCAGGGCTGGCTCGAGGGCTACCTGCTGACCGGCCGCCATGGCTTCTTCAGCTGTTACGAGGCCTTCATCCACATCATCGACTCGATGTTCAACCAGCACGCCAAGTGGCTGAAGGTCTGCAACCACATCCACTGGCGACGCCCGATCGCGTCGCTCAACTACCTGCTCTCCTCGCATGTCTGGCGCCAGGATCACAACGGCTTCAGCCATCAGGACCCGGGCTTCATCGACCACGTGGTCAACAAGAAGGCCGAGGTGATCCGCGTCTACCTGCCGCCGGACGCGAACTCGCTGCTCTGGATCACGGATCACTGCCTGCGCAGCCGCAACAACGTGAACGTGATCGTCGCGGGCAAGCAGCCGGCGCCGCAGTGGCTCACGATGGACCAGGCGATCAAGCACTGCACCGCGGGCATCGGCATCTGGGAGTGGGCGAGCAACGACCGCGGCGGTGAGCCCGACGTGGTGATGGCCTGCTGCGGCGACGTGCCGACGCTCGAGACGCTCGCGGCGGTGAAGCTGATCCGACGGCACCTGCCGGAGATCAAGGTGCGCGTAGTCAACGTCGTCGACTTGATGCGGCTCCAGCCGCAGGAGGAGCACCCGAACGGGCTCTCGGACCGCGACTTCGACGTGCTCTTCACCAAGGACAAGCCGATCATCTTCGCCTTCCACGGCTACCCCTGGTTGATCCACCGCCTCACCTACCGGCGCACCAACCACGCCAACATGCACGTACGCGGCTACAAGGAGGAGGGCACGACGACGACGCCCTTCGACATGGTCGTGCTGAACGATCTCGACCGCTTCCACCTGGTGCAGGACGTGATCGACCGCCTGCCGCAGCTCGGCGCGCGCGCCGCCTACTTCAAGCAGGCGATCCGCGACAAGCTGATCGAGCACAAGCAGTACATCTGCGAGCACGGCGAGGACATGCCCGACATCCTGGGCTGGCGCTGGGAGGAGGACTCGTCGGGCGCCGGCGCCCGCAAGAGCTCGACGGAGGGCGACAACACCTGACACCCGTCGGCACGTCGCGAAGGAGTGATCCGTGGACCCGAAGGCGCGTGAGGACCTCTCGAAGAAGATCGAGCGCTACGGCTGTGGCCCCATCGAGTTCACGGGCAGCGAAGACGCGCTCTACGAGCGACACCTCGTCTTCGACGACGTGATCGCCGTCTCGGACGCCGGTGCGCGCGAGCGCTACGAGGCGCTCGCGCGCTCGGTGCGCGATGTCCTCTCGCAGCGCTGGATCGCGACCGAGAAGACGTACGAGCGGGAGAATCCGAAGCGCGTCTACTACCTGTCGCTCGAGTTCCTGATCGGCCGCTCGCTCGCGAACAACCTGACGAACCTCCAGCTCGACGAGCACGCGCTCCGCATCGCGGAGGAGAAGCGGCTCGACTGGACCCAGCTGCTCGAGCAGGAGCCCGACGCGGGGCTCGGCAACGGAGGGCTCGGCCGCCTGGCCGCCTGCTTCCTCGACTCGATGGCGACGATGGCGATTCCCGCGATGGGCTACGGGCTTCGCTACGAGTACGGGATCTTCCGGCAGACGATCCGCCACGGCTGGCAGCACGAGCGCCCCGACCACTGGCTGCGACACCAGGATCCGTGGGAGGTCGTGCGGCCCCACGAGTTCGTGACGATCCCGATCGGCTGCTCGTTCACGATGCGAGAGGGCCGTGTCCAGCTCCTGCCCGGAGTGCCGGCCCGCCTGATCGGCATCCCCTACGACCGCCCTGTGGTCGGCTACGGCGGGAAGACGATCAACACCTTGCGGCTCTGGGCGGCGCACGCGCCGAACGACTTCGATTTCCAGCGCTTCAGCCGCGGGGAGTTCGTCGAGGCGCTGACCGACACGCTCGCCGCCGAGTCGCTGACCCGCGTCCTCTACCCGGACGACTCCACCATGCGCGGACAGGCCTTGCGCTTCATCCAGGAATACTTCCTGGTGGCCTGCTCGATCGCCGATCTGGTGCGCCGCTTCCGCAAGCGGAACAGCGACTGGAGCGCGCTGCCCGAGAAGGTCGCGATGCAGCTGAACGACACGCACCCGACGCTGGCCGTGTCCGAGCTGATGCGCGTCCTGCTCGACGACGCGCATCTCGGCTGGGACGAGGCCTGGGACCTGACCCGTGGCGCGCTCGCCTACACCAACCACACGCTCTTGCCCGAAGCGCTGGAGAAGTGGCCGGTCTCCTGGTTCGAGCTGTTCCTGCCGCGAAACCTTCGGATCATCTACGAGATCAACCGCCGACTGATCGAGGAGGTGCGGGCGCGCTTCCCGGGCGACGAGGCGCGCGTCGCGCGCACGAGCCTGATCGAAGAGGGGCCGGAGAAGCACGTGCGCATGGCGCATCTCGCCGTCGTGGGCTCGCACAGCACGAACGGCGTGGCGGAGATCCACTCGCAGCTGCTGCGCACGACCACCTTGAAGGACCTGGCCGAGCTCTACCCGGATCGCTTCAACAACAAGACCAATGGCGTGACGCCGCGCCGCTGGCTGCTACTCGCGAACCCGGCGCTGGCCGCCACGATCAGCGAGGCAATCGGCGATCGCTGGATCACCGATCTCTCACAGCTGCGCCGGCTCGCGCGGCTGGCCGACGACACGGGCTTCCGCGACGCCTTCCTCAAGGCGAAGTTCCAGGCGCGCTCGGAGCTGTCGCGCTGGCTGCGCGCGACCTCGGGCGTGACGCTCGATCCGGGCACGATCATCGACTGCCAGATCAAGCGCATCCACGAGTACAAGCGGCAGCTGCTGAATGGGTTGCGGATCGTCGTGCTCTACAACCGGCTGCGGCAGAATCCGCAGCTCGTCATGCCGCCGCGCACCTTCGTGTTCGGGGGCAAGGCCGCGCCGGCCTATCAGCTCGCGAAGCGCATCATCAAATTCCTGAACAACCTCGCGGGCACGATCGACGGCGATCCGGTCGCGAAGGGCCGCCTCGCGGTGCTCTTCCTGCCGGAGTACAACGTCTCGCTGGCCGAGCGCGTGATCCCCGCGACCGACGTTTCCAACCAGATCTCCACCGCGGGCTACGAGGCGAGCGGCACCAGCAACATGAAGTTCATGATGAACGGGGCGCTGACCCTCGGGACGCGTGACGGCGCGACGATCGAGATGGCGCAGGAGGCCGGCGAGGAGAACTTCTTCCTCTTCGGGCTGACGGCGCAGCAGGTTGCGGAGAGCCGCGGCTGGTACAGCCCGTGGTGGCACTATCACCACGACGACGAGACGCGCGCGGCGCTCGACCTGATCGCATCCGACCACTTCAGCCGCAACGAGCCCGGTGCGTTCGCACCGTTGGTCGACGCGCTGCTCACGCACGGAGACCACTACATGCACCTCGCGGATCTCCGCGCCTATCTCGAGGCGGACGCGAAGCTGATCGCTCTGCACGCCGACCCGCAGGAGTGGGCGCGCCGGGCGATCCGGAACGTGGCCGCGTCGGGGAAGTTCTCGAGCGATCGGGCGATCGAGCAGTACGCGTCCGAGATCTGGCACGCGTCGCCGTGTCCGGTCCGGTAGCGGCGATGGCGATCTCACCGCTCGCCGGAAAGCCCGCGCCGAAGGAGATCCTCGTCGACCTCGCGCGACTCGAGCGCGAGTACTACGCGCGCGTGCCCGACCCCGACGATCCCGCGCAACGCGTTGCCTTCGGCACGAGCGGGCACCGCGGCTCCTCGCTCCAGGGCTCGTTCACCGAGTCGCACATCCTCGCCATCACGCAGGCGATCTGCGAGTACCGACGTGCGCGCGGCATCGGCGGCCCGCTCTTCATGGGCAAGGACACGCATGCGCTCTCGGGGCCGGCGCAGCGGACCGCGCTGGAGGTGCTCGCCGCGAACGGCGTCGAGACGGTGATCGCGCAGGCCGACGGCGTCACGCCGACGCCGGTGGTGTCGCGCGCGATCCTCGCGCACAACCGCGGGCGCGCACAGGCGCAGGCCGACGGCATCGTCGTGACGCCGTCGCACAACCCGCCGCAGGACGGCGGTTTCAAGTACAACCCGCCGGACGGCGGCCCCGCCGACACCGACGTGACGCGCCAGATCGAGGAGCGCGCCAACGCGCTGCTGCGCGGCCGCAACGCCGAGGTGCGTCGGATCCCGATCGAGCGCGCGCTGCGCGCGCCGACCACGCACGAGCAGGACTACGTGCGGCCCTACGTGAACGACCTGCGGAACGTGGTGGACGTCGAGGCGATTCGCAGTGCGAAGCTCGCGCTCGCGGTCGACCCGCTCGGCGGCGCGTCGCTCCCCTACTGGGAGCCGATCAACGCGGTCTACGGCCTCGACGTCGACGTCGTGAACCCGAAGCTCGACCCGACGTTTTCGTTCATGACCGTCGATCACGACGGCGCGATCCGAATGGACTGCTCGAGCCCCTACGCGATGGCGCGGCTCGTCGGCCTGAAGGACCGCTACCGCGTAGCCTTCGCGAACGATCCCGACTCCGACCGGCACGGCATCGTCACGCCGTCGGCCGGACTCATGAACCCGAACCACTATCTGGCGGTCGCGATCCACTACCTGCTGACGCACCGTCCCGACTGGCCCGCGCGCGCGGCCGTCGGCAAGACGCTGGTCTCGAGCAGCATGATCGACCGCGTCGTCGCGGACCTCGGGCGCGAGCTCCGCGAGGTGCCGGTCGGCTTCAAGTGGTTCGTGCAGGGGCTCTTCGACGGCTCCTTCTGCTTCGGAGGCGAGGAGAGCGCGGGCGCGAGCTTCCTGCGCCGCGACGGCACGGTGTGGACCACCGACAAGGACGGCCTGATCATGGATCTGCTCGCGGCCGAGATCACCGCGCGCACCGGCCGGGAGCCGGGCGAGCACTATCGCGACCTCGCCGCGAAGTTCGGGGCGCCGTGCTACCAGCGCATCGACACGCCGGCGACTCCCGAGCAGAAGGCGAAGCTCGCGAAGCTCTCACCGGAAAGTGTGAAGGCGTCGACGCTCGCGGGCGAGCCGATCACCGCGAAGATCACGCGCGCACCGGGCAACGACGCGCCGATCGGCGGGCTCAAGGTGACGACGCCGAGCGGCTGGTTCGCGGCGCGGCCGTCGGGCACCGAGAACATCACGAAGATCTACGCAGAGAGCTTCCGCGACGCCGCGCACCTCGAGCGGCTCCTGCGAGAGGCGCAGCAGATCGTGGCCGCGGCGCTCACGAAGGAGGCGTCATGAAGGCCACCGCGCAGCTGCACGAGCTCGGCCAGAGCCTCTGGCTCGACTCCATCACGCGCGAGATGCTCGACCGCGGCACGCTCGCGGGCTACGTGGACGAGCTCTCGGTCAGCGGGCTCACCTCGAACCCGACCATCTTCGAGAAGGCGATCGGAAGCGGCGCCTACGACTCGGAGATCCGCCAGAAGCGCGCGCAGGGGAAGTCGGGCGAGGAGCTCTTCTTCGAGCTCGCGCAGGAGGACCTCGCGCGCGCTGCGGCGCTCTTCCGGCCGATCCACGAGCGCACGCACGGCGTCGACGGCTGGGTGTCGCTCGAAGTGTCGCCGCGGCTCGCGCACGACACGCAGAGCACGCTGCGCGAGGCGAGGCGCCTGCACGCGCAGGCGGCGCTCCCGAACCTCTTCATCAAGATCCCGGGCACGCGCGAGGGTCTGCCGGCGATCGAGGAGGCGATCTTCGCGGGCGTGCCGATCAACGTGACCTTGCTCTTCTCGCGCGAGCACTACGTGGCCGCGGCGGAGGCCTTCATCCGCGGCATCGAGCGGCGCCTCGACGCAGGACTCGACCCGCAGGTCGCGTCGGTCGCATCGATCTTCGTGAGCCGCTGGGACGTCGCCGTCGCGAAGCAGGTGCCCGCGGCGCTCCGCAACCGGCTCGGCATCGCGATCGCGATGCGCACCTACGCGGCCTACCGGAAGATCCTCGCCTCGCCGCGCTGGCAGCGGATCTACAACGCGGGCGGCCGCCCGCAGCGGCTGCTCTGGGCGAGCACCGGCACCAAGGACCCGCAGGCCGAGGACGTGCTCTACATCCGCTCGCTCGCGGCGCCCTTCACGGTCAACACGATGCCCGAGTCGACCTTGAAGGCGCTGGCCGAGCACGGAGAGGTGGGGACGCTGATGCCGGCGGACGGTGGCGAATGCGAGACCGTGCTCGCGCGCTTCGAGGAGTCCGGCGTCGACCTCGATGGTCTCGCCGCGCGACTCCAGGACGAGGGCGCGGAGGCGTTCGTGAAGTCGTGGCAGGAGCTGCTCGGCGCGATCGAGGCCAAGGGCGGTGCACGCGGGCCGGGTCGTTAGGCGCAGTGCGGCTCCGCACGCTGATGGTCGCGGCGCTCGCGCTGGCGTGCTCCGCGCTCTCGCCGGCTGCCCGCGCCGCCGACGCGCCCGCGAGTCCCGCCCCGCAGCAGCAGCCGAAGGAGAGCGCGTCCGAGGTCGCGGAGGAGTTCTCCGACCCGCTGACGACGCTGCCTCAGATCTTCGTGAACGACGCCTATACGCCGGACAGCTACGGCACGCACGCGAACACGAACCGCCTGACCGCGCGCGTGATCGTGCCTCGCGTGCCGGAGTCCTCGCTGCTTCCGTTCGTGCAGCTGATCCGGCCGAGCCTGCAGGTCGTGACCGCGCCGACGGGAACTCGCTCCCAGACCCGCACGTCGCTCGGCGACTTCCAGCTCTTCGACCTCGCCTATCTCCCGTGGCCCGGCCGCGAGAGTGGTCTCTTCATGGGAGTCGGGCCGCTCTTCGTGTTCCCGACCGCGACGCACCGCGAGGCGGGGCAGGGCTCGTGGCAGGCCGGGCCCGCCTTCGCCGCCATCTACAAGGGCATCCCGGGGCTGCTGATCGGGACGCTGGTGCAGAATCCGATCTCGTTCGCCGAAGTCGCGCGCGACCGCAAGTCGGTCGACACGCTGCTCGTCCAGCCGATCGTGCTGGCGTACCTGGGCAAGGGCTTCTACCTGAAATCGGCGGACGCGACCTGGTCGCGGGGCTGGAACCAGAATCAGTCGACGCTCCTGCCCATCAGCTTCGGGATCGGACACGTGACCGTTCGCGAGGGCTGGCCGCCGGTCAACGTGTTCGCGAGCGGCGAGTACATGGCGTGGCGCGACGACGCGCCGGTCGCACCGCAGTGGACGGCGCGCGTCGGTGTCACGGTCGCCTTCCCCGAGTGGAAGCCGTGGTGATGCCGCGCGCGGGCTATTTCGTCGCCGCCAACGCGCCCGTCCGGCCGTGCTCGAGCAGATCCTCCGCCGAGGTCGTCGCGAACAGATGCATGATGCGCGCGATGATCCCGGTCCAGCCCGTCTGGTGGCTGGCGCCGAGGCCGGCCCCGTCGTCGCCGTGGAAGTACTCGTAGAAGGACAGATGGTCGCGCCAGTGCGGGTCTTCCTGGAACTTGCGTGCTCCCCCGTACACGGGCCGGCGGCCCTGCGCGTCGCGAAGGAAGACGCTCGCGAGCCGACGCGCGATCTCCTCGGCGACCTCGTAGAGGTTCATCAGTCGCCCGGAGCCCGTCGGACACTCGATGGTGAAGTCCTTCCCGTAGTAGGTGTGGTACTGGAGCAGCGCGCGGATGATCAGCGCGTTGACGGGCATCCAGATCGGCCCGCGCCAGTTCGAGTTCCCGCCGAACATCCCTGTGTCGGACTCCGCCGGCAGATAGGAGACGCCGTAGTCCCGATCGCCCACGCGAAGCACGAAGGGGTGCTCGGCGTGGTGGCGCGAGAGCGACCGGATGCCGAAGGGGCTCAAGAACTCGTTCTCGTCGAGCATCCGGGAGAGCACGCGCCGTAGCTTGGTCTCGTCGAGCACGGAGGCGAGCAGCCGCCCCCGCTGGCCGCGACGCATGGGATCGTGGATGAAGGCGACGAGCTCCGGGCGCGCCGAGATGAAGCGGCGGTAGCGCTGGAGCAGCTCGGGATGCTCTCCGATCAGCTGGCCCTCGAAGACGGTGACGGCGCAGAGCGGGAGCAGGCCCACCAGCGAGCGGACCTTCAGACGCTGCGAGCTTCCGTCGGGCAGGCGCAACACGTCGTAGAAGAAGCCGTCCTGCTCGTCCCACATTCCGCGGTTCTTGTCCGCGTGCAGCAGCGCCGACGCGATCCAGAGGAAGTGCTCGATGAACTTGAGCGTCATCTCCACGTACGCCGGCCGCAGGGTCGCCAGCTCGATGGTGATCTCGAGCATGTTCTGGCAGAAGAGCGCCATCCAGGCGGTGCCGTCGGCCTGCTCGAGATAGCCACCCGTCGGCAGCGGCGCGCTGCGGTCGAAGACGCCGATGTTGTCGAGCCCGAGGAAGCCGCCCTCGAAGGCATTGTTGCCGGTGCGGTCCTTGCGGTTCACCCACCACGTGAAGTTCAGCAGCAGCTTGTGGAAGGCGCCTTCGAGCCAGTCCACGTCACGGTGGCCGCCTCGCAGCTTCTCGACGGTGTAGGTGAAGATCGTGGCCCACGCGTGAACGGGAGGATTCACGTCGCCGAAGTTCCACTCGTAGGCGGGAAGCTGACCGCTCGGGTGGAGGTAGTGGTCGCGGAGCATCAGGTCGAGCTGCTGCTTGCCGAACTCCTCGTCGACCAGCGTGAGCGCCAGGATGTGGAAGGCCAGGTCCCACGCCGCGTACCACGGGTACTCCCACTTGTCCGGCATCGAGATCACGTGGGCGTTGTACATGTGGTGCCAGTGCTCGTTGCGCGGAGCGCGACGCGTCGGATTGAATGGATCGGCGCCGTGCTCCGAGAGCCACTTGTCGAGGTCGTAGTAGTAGAACTGCTTCGACCACAGCATCCCGGCGAGCGCCTGGCGCATCACGCGCGCCCCATCCTCGTCGAGCGAGGGCGGGATCACCGAGGCGTAGAACTCGTCGGCCTCACGACGGCGCGCGTCGATCACCGAATCGAAATCCGCGAAGGGCCCTCCGGAGCGCGGCGTGCGAGCCGCGCGGCTCGGCGCGGTGTCGCACAGCCGCAGCCGCAGCGTGCGCGACTGCCGCGCGCCGATCTCGACCGCGTAGTGCGCCGTCGCCTTCGTGCCCGTCTTCTCGGGATTCACGGCGCCGCGCCGGCCCTTCACGACGTATTCGTGGAACGCGTCCTTCACGTACGGCGTCCGGTTCGGGACGCGGACGAGTCGCTCGGTGTTGGTGTCGTTCTCGGTGAAGAGCAGCTCCGGCGCGCCCTCGGCGTAGAAGAAGCGCTCGCCGAGCTCCGGGTGCGAGGCCGCGATCGCCGCACTCCCTCCACCGCCGAGGACCTCCCGCAGCGAGGGCCGCGGAAGATTTCCGCCCCACGACCACGTGTTGCGGAACCATAGGGTCGGCAGCAGGTGCAGCGTGGCCGGCTCGGGGCCGCGATTCTCGATGCGGATCTGGATGTGGAGATCCTCCGCGGAGGCCTTCGCGTACTCGACCAGCACGTCGAAGTAGCGGTCCTCGTCGAAGACGCCCGTGTCGAGCAGCTCGTACTCGAGCTCGTGTCGCGTGCGCCGCGCGTTCGTCGCGACCAGGTCATCGTACGGATAGGGCGACTGTGGATACTTGTAGAGGTACTTCATGTACGAGTGCGTCGGCGTCGAATCGAGATAGAAGTAGTACTCCTTGACGTCCTCCCCGTGATTGCCCTCGCTGTTGGTCAGACCGAAGAGCCGCTCCTTCAGGATCGGATCCTTGCCGTTCCAGAGCGCGAGCGCGAAGCACAGGAGCTGGCGGTCGTCGGAGATTCCGGCGAGCCCGTCCTCGCCCCAGCGGTACGCGCGCGAGCGGGCGTGGTCATGAGTGAAGTAGTTCCAGGCGTCGCCCGATTCGCTGTAGTCCTCGCGCACAGTGCCCCATTGGCGTTCGCTGAGGTACGGACCCCACTTCCGCCAGGGTTGCGCGCCGGTGCGGGCTTCTTCCAGCCGAGTTCGTTCCGCGTTCACGACGTCCTCCCGCCGTCGCGGCGGCTCAGAACTTCTCCTTGATGTACTTGAAGGGGTAGTTCGGGTCCTCGTAGGAGCCGCGCTTCTGCCGCTTCGGCAGCTTCACCTTCTCGCGCTCAGTCTCCTCGTACGGAATCCGGCTCAGCAGGTGCGTGATGATGTTGAGGCGCGCGCGCTTCTTGTCGTCGGAGTTCGCCACGTACCAGGGCGCGAAGCCGGTGTCGCTGGCCGCGAACATCTCGTCGCGCGCTTTCGAGTAGTCGTACCAGCGGCTGTAGGATTTCAGATCCATCGGCGAGAGCTTCCAGATCTTGCGCCCGTCGTCGATGCGCGCCGTGAGCCTGCGCGTCTGCTCGTCGGGGCTGACCTCCAGCCAGTACTTCAAGAGCAGGATCCCGGACTCGACCATCAGCCGTTCGAACAGCGGGACGACTTGCAGGAACTTGCGGGCGATCTCCTCGCTGCAGAGGCCCATCACGCGCTCGACTCCGGCGCGGTTGTACCAGCTCCGGTCGAAGATCACGATCTCGCCCGCGGCCGGCAGGTGGGGGATGTAGCGCTGCCCATACATCTGACTCTTCTCGCGCTCCGTCGGGGCGGGCAGCGCGACGACGCGAAAGACGCGCGGGCTCACGCGTTCGGTGATCGCCTTGATCGTGCCGCCCTTGCCCGCGCCGTCGCGCCCTTCGAACACGATGCAGATCTTCGCGCCGGTGGCCTTCACCCACTCCTGGAGCTTGACGAGCTCGACGTGCAGGCGAGCGAGCTCCTTGTCGTAGTCCTTGCGCGACATCTTCTCCGCGGATTTTTCCGTGGACCGCCGCCCCGCCGCTGTAGCCTTCTTCCTCATGTGTGCCTCCGAAGTCGCGTGAGCATACGCGACGATCCCGCGGATCGCGGATTGCAGGAGCCGTGCCGCGCTCCAGTGACTGCATCATCGCACGGCGCTTCCCGCGCCGTCGCAACCAGGAGATCCCGCATGCATCGCCGCCTCTTCGCGCCCTGGCTCGCTGTCTGTCTGTACGCCGCGAGCGCGCTCGCCGGCCCGGCGACGCGCCGCGAGCACGATCTGCTCGGCGACAAGGACGTCCCGGCCGACGCCTACTACGGCGTCCAGACCGCGCGCGCGCTGGAGAACTTCCAGATCTCGGGCGTCACGCTCGAGCGTTACCCGGAGCTGATCGAGGCACTGGCGCTGGTCAAGATGGCGGCGGCGCGCGCCAACACCGACGTCGGCGCGCTCCCGAAGGAGAAGCGCGACGCGATCGACAAAGCCGGCAAGGCGATCCTCGACGGCCGCTACCACGATCAATTCCGCGTCGACCTCTACCAGGGCGGTGCCGGCACCTCGACCAACATGAACGCGAACGAGGTGATGGCCAACGTCGGGCTCGAGATGATGGGCAAGAAGAAGGGCGACTACGCGGCGCTCGACCCGCACGACGACCTCAACATGTCGCAGTCGACGAACGACGCGTATCCGACCGCGCTGAAGGTCGCCTTCCTGCTTCGCAACGACTACGTCGTGACCGAGGTGCAGGCGCTTGCCGACGCCTTCCGCGTGCAGGGCGACGCGCAGCTCCGCGTCCTCAAGATCGGCCGCACCGAGATGCAGGACGCCGTGCCGATGACGGTGGGCCAGGAGATGCACGCCTACGCGGCGTCGCTCGAGGCCGAGGTCGACGCGCTGAAGGCGGCCGAGCAGGGCCTCTACCAAATCAATCTCGGCGGCACGGCGATCGGCACGGGGCTGAACGCGCCGAAGGGCTACGCCGAGCGCGCAGCCTTCCATCTGGCCGATCTCACGGGCAAGCCGATCGTGCTGGCGCCGGACCTGATCGCCGCGACCTGGGATCTCTCGAGCTTCCGCGCCTACTCGAGCGCAATGTCGGGACTCGCGGTCAAGCTCGCGAAGATCGCGGGCGACATGATCCTGCTCTCGTCGGGCCCGCGCGCGGGGCTCGGCGAGATCGACCTGCCGGCGCTCCAGCCGGGCTCCTCGATCATGCCGGGCAAGGTCAACCCTGTCATGCCGGAGCTCGTGAACGTCGTGGCCTACCGCGTGATGGCGAACGATCTCGCGGTCACGCTCGCGGCGCAGCACGGGCAGCTCGAGCTCGACGCCTACGAGCCGCTCGTCGCGATCGCGGTGCTCGATTCGCAGGAGCTGCTCCGCACGACGCTCGCCGCCTTCCGCACGAAGTGCGTCGAGGGCATCGCGGTCGACCAGGCCGCCTTGGCGCGCAACATCGAGCAGACCGTCGGCATCGTGACCGCACTGAATCCGCTGATCGGATACGAGAAGGCGAGCGAGCTCGCGGCCGAGGCCTACAAATCCGGCCGCGGCGTGCTCGAGATCATCCGCGAGCGAAAGATCCTCAGCGAGAAGCAGATCCAGGACCTGCTGGATCCGGAGAAGCTCACGGGTCTCGACCCGAAGCGCTACCAGCAGCGCGGGCGTTAGTCCATCATCCGGGACCTGCTCGCCCTGCCTCTCGAAGGAGAACGCATGCGACTCCGGATCCTGCTCGTCGTCCTCTGCCTGCTGCTCGGCGCCGAGGCGACGCTCGCGCAGACCGCCGCGACCTTGAAGCGCGTCCGCGTGCTCGCGACCGGCGGCACCATCGCCGGCGCGCAGGCCAGCGCCACCGACTACGGCTACAAGTCGGGCGCCTACGACGTGAACACCTTGATCTCGGCGGTGCCGAACCTCGACAAGCTCGCGAGCATCACCGGCGAGCAGGTCGCCAACATCGGCAGCCAGGACATGAACGACGAGGTCTGGCTGAAGCTCGCGAAGCGCCTCAACGAGGTGTTGAAGTCGCCGGACGTCGACGCGGCGCTGATCACGCACGGCACCGACACGCTCGAGGAGACCGCCTACTTCCTGAGCCTCGTGACGAAGAGCCCGAAGCCCGTGGTGATGGTCGGCTCGATGCGGCCCGCGACGGCCACCTCGGCCGACGGCCCGGCCAACATCTACAACGGCGTCGCCGCCGCGGTCGACCCGGGCTACGACGCGCGTGGCGTGCTGGTGTCGCTGAACGACGAGATCCACTACGCGCGCAATGTGGTGAAGACCGACACGACGAGCCTCCAGACCTTCGCGAGCCTGAACCGCGGTCCGGCCGGGCTCGTCCACACGGGCAAGGTCGTGTGGTTCCAGAAGATGGACACGAAGCAGGGACCGTCGTCCGAGTTCTCCGTCGACGGGGTCGCGAAGCTGCCGCGCGTCGACATCCTCTACGCGCACGCCAACATGAGCGCGGACCTGATCGACGCGGCGGTGAAGAACGGCGCGCAGGGCCTCGTGATCGCCGGCGTCGGTGACGGGAACATGACGACTCCGGCGCTCGACGCGCTGACGAAGGCGGCGAAGAGCGGCGTCGTCGTGGTGCGCAGCACCCGGCTGCCCATGGGCATCGTGCTGCGCAACAACGAGGTCGACGACGACAAGCTCGGCTTCGTCGCATCCGGCGAGCTGAACCCGCCGAAGTCGCGGGTGCTGCTCCTGCTCGCGCTGACGAAGACGAAGGATCCGAAGCGCATCCAGCAGATGTTCTACGAATACTGAGCGCGCCGGTTCTTCTTCCATCGCCACGCGCGACCTGCTTAGAATGCGCCTCGCCGCATCCAGGCGTGGGAGGCGTGTCGATGGCGCGATTCGTTCGAGTCTTCTCGCTGCTCGGAATCCTGCTGCTGCTGTCGTCCCCGCGTGCGCGTGCCGACGAGAAATCGGAGCTCGAGGCGCTGCGCGACGAGGTGCGCCAGGAGCGCGCCGCGCTCTCCGCGGAGCGCGCGGAGCTCGCAGAGCAGCGCCGACGCGTCGACGACGCGCTCGCCGAGCTCGAGCACGAGAAGGCGACGCGGCCGCAGCCGACGCCGACGAGCGTCAGCGGTCTCGAGCCCGGACTCGCGGTCAATCCCGAGTCGCGGGCGAGCTTCGAGCAGGGGCCGCGCCCGTACCTCGATGTCTACGGCTTCGCGCAGCTCGACGGAATCTACGACTTCCAGCGCATGGATCCCGACTGGAAGTCGACCCTGCGGCCGTCGAAGATCCCCGTCGACTGCCCGGGAGACAGCGGCTGCGGCAACAACGGCGAGGCGACGCTCAGCGCCAAGCAGTCGCGCCTCGGCGTGAAGGCCGGTCTGCCGACGCCGCTCGGCGAGCTGTTCGCGAACATCGAGTTCGACCTGTTCGCGACCGGCAGCAATGCGGGCGAGACCAACTTCCGGCTGCGGCAAGCCTACGGAGAGCTCGGCCCGGTGCTCGCCGGCCAGACCAACAGCGTGTTCATGGACGGCGACGTCTTCCCGAACGTGGTCGACTACTGGGGCCCGATCGGGATGGTGTTCTTCCGCAATCCGCAGCTCCGCTACACGCCGCTGAAGAACGAGAATTGGCAGTTTGCGGTGGCGCTCGAGAATCCGAGCTCCGCGCTCGACGAAGGCAAGATCTCGGAGGTCGCGCCGGAACTGAACGTCAACTCGTGGAATCCCTCTCCCGACTACACGACGCATCTGAAGTACACGGGTCCGTGGGGGCACGTTCAGGCGGCGGCCATCTTCCGCGTGCTCGGCTTCCAGACGACCAACGTCCCCGGCAACAACCCGAACGGCACCGAGTACGGGTGGGGTGTCAACCTCAGCTCGGCGATCAACATGTTCGGCGACGACCAGCTGCTCCTCCAGGTCGTCTACGGCGACGGCATCGCCAGCTACATGAACGACGGCGGCGTCGACCTCGCGCCGGCGAACAAGAACCTGACCCACGCGGAGGCGCTGCCTCTGCTCGGCTGGCTCGCCTACTACAACCACTCGTGGAACGAGAAGTGGACGAGCTCGATCGGCTTCAGCGAGAACCGCCAGTGGAACACGAGCGGTCAGGACGACAACGCCTTCGAGACCGGTCAGTACGGCTCGGTGAACCTGCTCTACCACCCGGTGCCCGAGATGCTGATCGGTCCCGAGTTCCTGTGGGGTCGCCGCGAGAACCACAACAACGACAGCGAGCCCGACAACCGCATCCAGCTCTCGGTGAAGTACGACTTCAGCGGCCGGATCTTCGGCGCCGCGCGCTGACGAGCGCGCGCGGCGGCTTGCTCAGATCGCCATGATCCCGCGGCGCGGCGCCTCGCTGCCGTAGCTCCTCGCGGTCAGCGGCACGCCGAGCTCGCGCAGCGCCTCGCGCTGCTTCGGGATCGGCGTCCGCAGCATCGCCTCCTCGATGCGCGCGAGCTTCTGGAACTCCGGCAGGGCGAGCGCGCGCGCGACGAAGGCCGCCGTGCGCGGCCAGCGCGAGGCGTCGACCTGGAAGCGAAGGCCGCGTTGCGGAAGAAGCAGGCGAGCGAGACGTCGGCGATCCCCGGATCTCCGAAGAGGAAGCCCTCGACGGGCAGCTCGCCCTCGAGGTAGTCGAGCACCGACGGGATCTCCACCTCGAGCGTCTGCTTCACCACGGCCTGGTCTGCCGGCTCGTTCCAGACGCGCGGCCGGATCGCGACCTGGTTGAAGAGCCGCCAGATGAAGACGTCCCCCATGCGCGAGTCCGCGAACTCCTCGAGCCAGCGCGCGCGTGCGCGGTCCCCCACGTCGCGCGGGTAGAAGGGCGGTTCGGGCCGACGGTCCTCGAGGTACTGGCAGATTACCGACGAGTCCGCGAGCGCGACGCGCTCGTCGATCAGCACCGGAATCCGGCGCAGCGGCGAGAGGCGCGAGAACTCGTCGTTGCCGAAGAAGGGCACGATCGGGTCGATCTCGTACTCGATCTGCTTGCGCTCGAGGCACACGAGCACCTTGCGCACGTAGGGCGAGATCGGGCTGCCGACGATCTGAAGGCGCTTCGTCACGAGGACCTCCGCAGTCTCGACTAACTAACGAGCCGGCTTCTCGGTGCGTTGCCCGAACAGTCCCTCGTGCTTCGCGACCTTCAGGTCGCCCTGCACGCTCACCTGGCAGGCCAGTCGCAGTCCACGATCGGGCCGGTGCGGAAACAGCGAGAGCCGCCGGATCTCCGCGTCGGTCGGCTCCGAGACGGGCCCCTCGATCCGCACCGCGCAGGTCCCGCACATCGAGTTGCCGCGGCAGTGGAGCGCGCGCGCCGCGCCGGTGTAGAGCGGGAGCCGCGCGCGCAGCAGCACGACCCGCAGGTTCGCGCCGAGGGGGCACTCGACGGCGCGGCCCGCGAACTCGACGACGGGCATGGGGGCCTCCGCAGACTCCGCGCGCGATCGCGAGTTTGACCCGCGCGCGCGGCCGCGTCGAGGCGTCAGTCCGGCGCGGCCTCACCGCACTGCCAGCACGAGCCGAAGTGCGGCTCGTGCCGCTCGCCGCAGCGCGGGCAGATCCAGTGCGGGCCCGACGCCGGGGTGCGCGTCGCGAGCCACTGGCGCGCGAGCAGGCTCGCGCGCGGGAGCTGCTCGTCGTCGAGGATGCTGACGCGGTACTCCGCGGCGGCGCCGACCGGCACCTCGCCTCGCAGCGCGCACAGGTGCTCTCCCTCGACGATGGCGGGAATCTCTTCCACCTCGAGCGCGCCGCGCAGCAGCTGCGCGACGGTGCGATCACAGGTGCGGTGGATGCACTTCACGCGAGTGTGTCCATCCAGCGCACGATGGTGTCGGCGAGCTCGTCCTGCACCTCTTCGTCGCTGCGACCGGAGCGCTTCAGCACGTGGAAGGAGTGATCGCCGCCTTCCACGACGTGGAGCGTCGCGCGCGCGCCGAGCGAGGCGCAGAGCGGCTTCACGAGCTCGAGGTCGGCGAGCGGGTCGCGCGTCCCTTGCAGGAAGAGCATCGGCACGCCGACCTCGCGCAGGTGCGCGCCGCGTTCCGAGCCCGACTGCCCGGTGGCGTGCAGCGGAAAGCCGAGGAATACGAGGCCGCGTACACCGGCGAGCGGCGACTGCGCGGCGGCGGTCGACGTCATGCGTCCGCCGAGCGACTTGCCGCCCGCGAAGAGCGGCAGCCCGCCCGCTTGCTTCGCCGCGCAGTGCAGCGCCGCGCGCACGCAGGCAACGAGTCGCGCGGGCGGATCCGGCCTTCGCATGCCCTGCTCCATGTAGGGAAACTGGTAGCGGAGCGTCGCGACGCCGCGTTCGGCGAGCCGCGCGGCGATCGACTCGAGGAACGCGTGGCGCATGCCGGCGCCCGCGCCGTGCGCGAGCGCGAGCGCCGCGTGTGCGGCATCGGGTCGCAGCCAGAGCGCCGACACTTCAGTCGTGGCGCCAGCGGGCAATCGGAGCTCTACAAGCCGGGTCACTCCTCTGAACTTCGCTCGCCTGCGGCTCGCTGCGCGCGGCTTCGCCGCTTGCTAACGCCCCCCGCCGAGGATGCCGCCGCCCGGCAGGCCACCGCCGCGCAGGCCGCCCGCGCCGGGGAGCGGTCCGCCCGGCACGACGATGCGCGACGCCTCGCGGCGACGGATCTCGCGCGCCTCCTCGATCAGGCGGTCCACGGCCTCCTTCATCGCGGCCGGGAACTTGGCCGCCGCCTCTTGCAAGGTCCGGGCGTCGATCGGGCATTCGACCGGCAGCGGGCCGGCCTGGGACAGCAGGGTCGTCTGGCCGGAGAAGAGGGTCTCGCGGGTCGTGTCTTGCGTCCCGTCCGCCTTCACGGGGACGAGCACGCGGATCGTGGCGACGCGGAGATCGGTGTAGACCTCCTCGCGATAGAGGTTCGCGACGTCGACGCGAACCTCCTGGATCTCCTGGACCTGCGGTTCCTCGCTCACGGTCGACCTCTCCCTGCGCATCGCGGCGCGACAGATCGACGAAGCTACCACAGCCCTCCGGACGCCCCTCTCCGCGCTTCGCTACCGTCCGCCGCGCTCCCGCGGGGTGCCGAGGCGGAGGCTCCCGCGACCGTGAGCCATGAGCGCGTCATCGAGGGGTGATGGATCAAGGGGGGACGAGCGCGCGTCGGATCCTGATCGTGCGGCTCGGCGCGCTCGGCGACGTCGTGCACGCGCTGGCGCTGCTCGATGCGCTGCGGCGCGCGTGGCCCGATGCGCGGCTCGGCTGGCTGGTGGAGGAGCGCAACGCGAGCGTGCTCGCGGGTCATCCGCAGCTCGACCGCCTGCTGGTCTTCCCGCGCCGCGAGCTGTCCACGCTCGTGTGGAGCGGGCGTCTCGTCGCGGCGCTGCGGCTCGCGTTCGGCTTCCTGCGCGAGCTGCGCGCCGAGCGCTTCGATCTGACGCTCGACGCGCAGTGCAACCTGCGA
>DATKND010000102.1:0-134819 GCA_035541475.1 Myxococcota bacterium
GAAGGAGGAGGGAGGGCGGCACACGCCGTTCTTCAACGGGTACCGGCCGCAGTTCTACTTCCGGACGACGGACGTGACGGGGGTGGCGGAGCTGGCGGCTGGGACGGAGATGGTGATGCCTGGCGACAACGTGGAGATGACGGTGTCGCTGATCACGCCGATCGCGATGGACAAGACGCAGCGCTTCGCGATCCGCGAGGGCGGACGCACCGTCGGCTCCGGCGTCGTCGCGGAAATCATCGAGTAACCCATGGCCGATCTCAGCTCTCAGAAGATCCGCATCCGCATGAAGGCGTACGACTTCAAGCTCCTCGACCAGAGCGCCGGGGAGATCGTCGACACCGCGGTGCGCACGGGCGCGCGCGTGGCGGGCCCGATCCCGCTGCCGACGGCGATCAACAAGTACACCGTGCTGCGCGGGCCCCACATCGACAAGAAATCGCGCGAGCAGTTCGAGATCCGCACACACAAGCGCCTGATCGACATCCTCGATCCGACGCCGCAGACGGTGGACGCGCTGATGAAGCTCGAGCTCGCGGCCGGCGTCGACGTCGAGATCAAGCTCTGAGGATCCGAGGCATTCCATGGCCACGCTGGACGTCGTCACGGTCGACAATCGCAAGGCGGGCTCGGTCGAGCTGCCCGCGGCCGTCTTCGAGACGCGGGTCAAGACCGACCTGCTGCACGCGGAGGTGCGCCGCCAGCTCGCGAAGCGCCGCGCCGGAACCCACAGCACCAAGAATCGCCACACGGTGTCGGGCGGCGGCATCAAGCCGTGGCGCCAGAAGGGCACCGGCCGCGCGCGACAGGGCTCGATCCGCTCGCCGCAGTGGGCGGGCGGCGGCGTGGTCTTCGGGCCGGTGCCGCGCTCCTACGAGCACTCGCTGCCGAAGAAGGTCCGGCGCGCGGCGCTCTGCTCCGCGCTGTCGCTGCGGCGCGAAGAGGGCGCGATCACGGTGGTCGACGCGATCTCGCTCGACGCCTTCCGCACGAAGCGAGTGCGCGAGATCCTGCGCTCGCTCTCGCTCGACGGGGAGCGCGTGCTGATCGTGATCGACGGAGCCGACGAGAAGCTCGAGCGTTCGGCGCGAAACCTGCCGGGGGTCGGCGTGCTGCGCGTGGCGGGCCTCAACGTCTACGACGTGCTGCGCCACGCGAAGCTGCTGCTGACCAAGGGAGCCGTCGCGGCCATCGAGACGCGTCTTTGCGAGGGCGCGGGAGAAGCGCAGTGAACCTCCACCACGTGATCCGCAAGCCGCTCGTCACCGAGAAGAGCAACATCGGCCGCGAGGAGCGCAACCTCGTGACGCTCGCCGTCGACCCGCGCGCGAACAAGCACGACGTGAAGCGCGCGGTCGAGTCGCTCTTCGGCGTCAGCGTGCTCGCCGTCCACACGCTGCGCATGCCGCACAAGTCGCGGCGCGTCGGCCGCTTCCAGGGCCGGAAGACGCAGTGGAAGAAGGCCATCGTGCGCCTGGCCGAGGGCCAGAAGATCGAGTTCTTCGAAGGGGTCTAGGCGATGGGCATCAAGAACTACCGACCGACGTCGCCGGGGCGGCGCCAGATGAGCGTCTCCGATTTCACGGAGATCACGCGGGGCGAGCCGGAGCGCTCGCTGCTGCGCGGTCGTTCGCGGCAGAGCGGCGGTCGCAATGTCGACGGCCACGTGACGTCCTGGCACCGCGGCGGCGGGCACAAGCGCCGCTACCGGGTGATCGACTTCCGCCGCGACAAGACCGGCATTCCGGCGAAGGTCGCGAGCATCGAGTACGACCCGAACCGCTCCGCGAACATCGCGCTGCTCCACTACAAGGATGGCGAGAAGCGCTACATCATCGCGCCCGCCGGCCTGCGCGTCGGCGACGAGCTGATGTCCGGCGAGGCGGCGGAGATCCGCACGGGCAATGCTCTGCCGCTGCTGCGCATCCCGCTCGGGTCGATCCTTCACGCGATCGAGCTCCGCCCCGGAAAGGGTGCGCAGCTGGTGCGCGCGGCGGGCCTCGGCGCGCAGCTGATGGCGCGCGAGGGCGTCTACGCGACCTTGCGCATGCCCTCCGGCGAGCACCGCCGCGTGCACGTCGCGTGTATGGCGACACTCGGACAGGTCGGAAACGCCGACCACGAGAATCAGAGCATCGGCAAGGCGGGTCGCTCGCGCTGGCTCGGCAAGCGGCCGAACGTGCGCGGCGTCGCGATGAACCCGGTCGATCACCCGATGGGCGGAGGCGAGGGCAAGTCCTCGGGCGGCCGCCACCCGTGCACGCCGTGGGGCGTGCCGACCAAGGGCCACCGCACCCGCAAGAAGAACAGCCGCACCGACAAGTACATCGTGAAGCGGCGAGGGAAGAGATAGATGGCGCGCTCTCTGAAGAAGGGCCCCTTCGTCGACCCGAGCCTCCAGCGCAAGGTCGAGAAGAGCGTGGCCTCCGGCTCGAAGCAGGTGATCCGCACGTGGTCGCGGCGCTCGATGATCACTCCGGAATTCGTGGGACTCACGTTCCACGTGCACAACGGCAAGCTCTTCGTGCCGGTGTTCGTCACCGAGAACATGGTGGGGCACCGGCTCGGCGAGTTCGCGCCGACGCGCAAGTTCATGGGCCACTCGAGCGTGAAGAAGGTCAAGCCGGCGTGAGCGTCAAGGCGAAGCTCAGCAACTACCGGGTCAGCGCGCGCAAGGCGCGGCTGGTCGCGGACCAGATCCGCGGCAAGGGCGTCGCCGACGCGCTCGCGATCCTCGACCTCTCGCCGAAAGCGTTCGCGCGGCCGCTGGCCAAGCTGGTGCGCTCGGCGCTGGCGAACGCGGAAGACCGGAACAACCGAGAGAAGGCGGGCATCGACATCGACAACCTGGTGGTCCGACACGTCAGTGTGGATCAGGGGCCTTCGATGTGGCGCATCCACGCGCGCGCGCAGGGTCGCGCGGGCTGGATCCAGCGCCGCACCAGCCACGTCCAGGTCGAGCTCGCGGAGGAGTGACGGTGGGTCAGAAGGTTCATCCCTACGGATTCCGGCTCGGGACGCTCTACGGCTGGCAGTCGAACTGGTTCGCCGAGCGCCGCTACGCCGAGCAGCTGCACGAGGACGTGGCCGTACGCGCCTTCGTGAAGAAGAAGCTCTACCACGCCGGCATCGCGAAGGTCGTGATCGACCGCACCGGCGAGAAGGTCGTGCTGAACATCCACACGGCGCGGCCGGGCATCCTGATCGGGAAGCGCGGCGCGGAGGTGGAGACGCTGCGCACCGAGCTCGCGCAGTTCACGAACCACAAGGAGGTGTTCGTGAACATCAAGGAGATCCGCAAGGCGGAGCTCGACGCGCAGCTCGTGGCCGAGAACGTCGCGCTCCAGCTCGAGCGACGCGTGGCGTTCCGCCGCGCGATGAAGAAGGCCGTGACGTCGGCGATGAAGTTCGGCGCCGGCGGCATCCGCATCCAGTGCTCGGGTCGCCTCGGCGGCTCCGAGATGGGGCGGCGCGAGTGGTACCGCGAGGGCCGCGTGCCGCTGCACACGCTGCGCGCCGAGATCGACTACGGGCTCGCCGAGGCCAAGACCACCTACGGCGTGATCGGCGTGAAGTGCTGGGTGTTCAAGGGCGACATCCCGGACAAGGACATGCGCAAGGGAACGCTGGCGGGACGCGTCGGCGATCTGCAGGCGAGATAGGCGATGCTCCAGCCGAAGAAGGTCAAGCACCGTAAGCAGCAGAAGGGCCGCATGCGCGGGAAGGCGTATCGCGGCGGCGAGCTTGCCTTCGGCGACTTCGGGCTCCAGTCGCTCGAGCCGATCCGCCTCACCTCGCGCCAGATCGAGGCGGCGCGCGTCGCGATGACGCGACACGTGAAGCGCGGCGGAAAGGTCTGGATCCGCGTGTTCCCGGACAAGCCCATCACGAAGAAGCCGGCCGAGACCCGCATGGGCAAGGGCAAGGGCAACCCCGAGGAGTGGGTGGCGGTCGTGAAGCCCGGCCGGATCCTCTACGAGATGGAGGGCGTGACCCTCGACGTGGCGCGCGAGGCGATGCGGCTCGCCTCGCACAAGCTGCCGATGGCGACGCGCTTCGTGCAGCGGGAGGCGTCGGAGTGAAAGCATCCGAGCTGCGGGATCTGACCGACGACGAGCTGCTCGCGAAGGCGCACGAGCTGCGCGACGAGCTCTTCAACACGCGGATCCGCAAGACGACGGGACAGCTGGAAAACACGGCGAAGCTGCGCACGCTGCGGCGCGACGTCGCACGGGCGGAGACGATTCTCCGCGAGAGGCGCGGGGCGAAATGAAGGAACGCGGCATGAGACGGACGCTGGTGGGCACGGTCGTCAGCAACACGATGGACAAGACGGTCGTGGTGCGCGTCGAGCGGCTGGTCCAGGACCCGCAGTACAAGAAGTACGTGCGGCGCTTCTCGAAGTTCATGGCGCACGACGAGCAGAACGCGTGCGCGATCGGCGACCGCGTGCAGATCATCGAGCACCGGCCCATCTCGAAACGCAAGCGCTGGAAGGTCCAGGCGACGCTGTCGGGGACGGCGGCGGTCTGACGGGAGCACGGGATGATCCAGCAGGAATCGGTACTCGAGGTGGCCGACAACTCGGGCGCGCGCAAGGTGGCGTGCATTCGCGTGCTCGGCGGCTCGCGCCGCCGCTACGCCTCGATCGGCGATGTGATCGTGGTGAGCGTGAAGGACGCGATCCCCAACGCGCGGGTCAAGAAGGGCGAAGTGCGCAAGGCCGTGGTGGTGCGCACCGCCCGCGCGATCGGGCGGCCCGACGGCTCCTACATCAAGTTCGACGACAACGCGGCGGTGTTGATCGACAACGCGCGCGAGCCGCTCGGCACGCGCATCTTCGGGCCGGTTGCGCGCGAGCTGCGCGCGCGCCGCTTCATGAAGATCATCTCGCTCGCGCCGGAGGTGCTCTGATGCTGCCGCGGCTGCTCGAGCGCTACCGCAAGGACGTCGTGCCGAAGCTCCAGAAGGAGTTCGGCTACACCAACGTGCACCAGGTGCCGAAGCTCGAGAAGATCGTCGTGAACATGGGCGTCGGCGAGGCGACGCAGAACGCGAAGCTCGTCGAGAAGGCGGCCGAGGAGCTCGCCGTGATCACCGGGCAGAAGCCGGTGATCCGCAAGGCGCGCAAGTCGATCGCGAACTTCAAGCTGCGCCAGGGCCAGGCGATCGGTTGCAGCGTCACCTTGCGCGGCCACCGCATGTACGAGTTCTACGACCGCCTGGTCAACGTGTCGCTGCCGCGCGTGCGCGACTTCAAGGGCGTGTCGCCGAAGGCCTTCGACGGCCGCGGCAACTACTCGCTCGGCATTCGCGAGCAGATCATCTTCCCCGAGGTCGAGTACGACAAAGTCGAGAAGATCACGGGGCTCAACGTCACGGTCTGCACGACCGCGCGGAACGACGCCGAGGGGCAGGCCCTGCTCCGGCACCTCGGCATGCCGTTCCGCCAGTAGGAGTTCCGATGCTCACCGATCCGATCGGCGACATGCTCGCGAGGATCCGCAACGCGGGTCGCGCGCGGCACGTGGAGGCCATCTGTCCCTCGTCGCGGCAGAAGCTCGCGCTCGCGCGCGTGCTGCATCAGGCCGGCTTCCTCGGCGACGTGCGCGTCGAGGCGCAGGACGGCCACCCCGTGCTCGTGCTCGGCATCCGCTACGACGACCGCGGCCGCTCGCTGATCGACGGCATGCGACGCGTCTCGCGTCCGGGGCGGCGCGTGTACGTCGGGCGCGAGGAGATCCCGCGCGTGCGGCGCGGCCTCGGCATTGCCGTGCTCTCGACGTCGAAGGGCATCCTTTCGGACAAGCAGGCGCGCGAGCAGAAGATCGGCGGCGAGCTCTTGTGTGAGGTCTGGTAGATGTCGCGCATCGGCAAACGGCCCATCGCGATCCCGCAAGGTGTCACCGTCGAGTGCGCCGAAGGGGTCGTGCGCGTGAAGGGCCCGAAGGGAACGCTCCACGAGCCGCTGCCGCGCGGGATCGGGATGGCGGTCGAGAGCGGCCAGGTGCGCTTCACCCGGCCCGACGACACGACGAAGACCCGCGCGCTGCACGGTCTCGCGCGCGCGCTCGTCGCCAACATGGTGCGCGGCGTCGTCGAGCCCTTCGCGAAGGAGCTCGAGATCCAGGGCGTCGGCTACCGCGCCGACGTCTCGGGTAAGACGCTGAATCTCCAGCTTGGCTTCTCGCACCCGATCGCGGTGCCCGTTCCCGACGGACTCAAGGTCTCGGTGGACCGGAACGTCGTGATCCGCGTCGAGGGCATCGATCGCCACCAGGTCGGCCAGTTCGCGGCCGATCTGCGCGAGCTGCGCCCGCCCGAGCCCTACAAGGGCAAGGGCATCCGGTACGTCGGCGAGCACGTGCGGCGCAAGGTCGGCAAGGCCGCGGCCGGCGCGAGCGGAGGCTAGGCGATGCAGCACAAGCAGAAGAACGAGAAACGGCGCCGCTGGGTCGCGCGCAAGCGGCGGACGGCGCGCACCACGGCCCGCGCGCCGCACCCGCGCCTCGTGGTGTTCCGCAGCGCGAAACACATCTACGCGCAGCTCGTCGACCCGCAGGACGGCAAGACGATCGGCAGCGTCTCCACGCTCTCCGAGCCGATCCGCTCCGCCGGCGTGACCGGCAACGTCGAGGCCGCGAAGCGCGTCGGCGCGGCGCTCGCGGCGCTCGCCGCCGAGAACCGGATCGAGCGCGTCGTCTTCAACCGCAACGGCTTCCTCTACCACGGGCGCGTGAAGGCGCTCGCGGAAGCGGCCCGCGAGGCCGGCCTCAAGTTCTGACCGGCGCCCCGGCCGCTCGCCGCGCGGCGCCCCGAAATGCGAGAGTCCACAGCATGTCGATGCACCTGAACCCGAACGACTACGAGCTCACCGATCGCGTGGTGCACATCAACCGCGTGGCGAAGGTCGTGAAGGGCGGCCGGCGCTTCAACTTCAGCGCGCTCGTCGTCGTCGGCGACGGCGCGGGCGTGGTCGGCGTTGGCTACGGGAAGGCGGGCGAGGTGCCCGAGGCGATCCGCAAGGGCATCGAGCGCGCGCGCAAGGAGCTGATCCAGATCCCGCTCTACGACGCGCGAACCTTGCCCCACGAGATCACGGGCCGCTACGGCGCGGCGAAGGTGCTGCTGCTTCCGGCGACGCCCGGCACCGGCGTGATCGCGGGCGGCCCCGTGCGCGCGGTGCTCGAGGCGGCCGGCGTGCACGACGTGCTGACCAAGGCGCTCGGCACGAGCAACCCGATCAACGTCGTGCGCGCCACGATGCAGGCGCTGCTCGAGCTGCGCGATCCGCGCGAGCGCCGCGCGCAGCTCGGAAGGAGCGCGTGACATGGCGAAGGGTCGCATCGCGATCCGCTGGGTCCGCAGCGAGATCACCGGGACCGACCGGCAGCGCGCGACCTTGCGCGGGCTCGGCTTGCGGCGCCTCCAGCAGCGCGTCGAGCTCGAGGACACTCCGTCGGTCCGCGGGATGATCGACAAGGTCAAGCACCTCGTCGTCGTGGAGGAATCCTGATGCTGGAATCGCTCACGCCGCGACCGGGATCGCGCACGCGGCGTCGGCGGGCCGGCCGCGGGCCCGGCACGCGCCACAACAAGACGAACGGCCGCGGCACCAAGGGTCAGGGCAAGCGCGTCGGCGGCCGCGAGACCGCCATCTACTTCGAGGGCGGCCAGATGCCGATCGTGCGCCGGCTGCCCAAGCGAGGCTTCCACAACCCGTTCGGCACCAGCTACCGGATCATCAACGTCGGCGCGCTCGGGAGCTTCGGCGAGGGCGCGAGCGTGGACCCGGCGGCGCTCGAGGCCCAGGGCCTGATCCACCGCAGCGGCCTCGGAGTGAAGCTGCTCGCCGAGGGAACCCCGCCCCGCAACCTGCGCGTTCGCGTCCACAAGGCGAGCGCGGCCGCCGCCCGCAAGATCGAGGAGGCGGGCGGCAGCGTGGAGCTGATCGCGTGATCGGAAGCGTCCAGAACATCGGCCGCATCACGGAGCTGCGTCAGCGCATCCTGTTCACGCTGGGCATGCTCGCGGTCTACCGGATCGGCGCCCACATCGTGACGCCTGGCATCGACCCGGACGTGGTGCGGACCTTCTTCCAGCAGATGCAGGGCACCGTGTTCGGGCTCTTCACCCTCTTCTCGGGGGGAGCGCTCGAGCAACTCTCGATCTTCTCGCTCGGCATCATGCCCTACATCAGCGCCTCGATCATCTTCCAGCTGCTCACGATCGTGGTGCCGCAGCTCGAGGAGCTGAAGAAAGAAGGGGAGGCGGGCCAGCGGCGGATCAACCAGTGGACCCGCTACGCGACGATCGGCCTCTCGCTCTTCCAGAGCGCCCTGATCGCGGTCGCGCTCGAGCGCGGACAGTTCGGCGAGGGCGCCGTGCTTGCGCCGGGCTGGGGCTTCCGCCTGATGTGCATGCTGACGCTCACCTGCGGCACGGCGTTCATCATGTGGCTCGGCGAGCAGATCACCGAGCGCGGCATCGGCAACGGCATCTCGATGGTGATCTTCGCGGGCATCATCATCCGCATCCCGCGCGCGATCAACAACCTGTTCCAGCTGATCCGCACGGATCAGTTCACCCTGCTCGGCACGATCGTGCTGCTGGCGTTCGCGATCTTCGTGATCGGGGTGGTGGTCGTGGTGGAGCGCGGTCAGCGCCGCATCCCACTCCAGCACGCGCGGCGAGTCGTCGGGCGACGGATCCAGCAGGGCGGCATGAGCTACTTCCCGCTACGAGTGAACACGGCGGGCGTGATCCCGGCGATCTTCGCCTCCTCCCTGCTGATGTTCCCGCTGACCGTCGGGCAGTTCACCAACACGCCGTGGATCCGGAACTTCATCGAGAACTGGCTCGCGCCGCGGAGCTTCCTCTACCAGATGGTCTACGTCGGTCTGATCATCTTCTTCTGTTACTTCTACACCGCCATCGTGATCAACCCGGCGGACGTCGCCGAGAACATCAAACGCTCGGGCGCCTACATCCCCGGCATCCGGCCCGGGAAGAAGACGGCCGAGCACATCGACCGCATCCTCTCGCGCATCACCTTGATCGGCGCGCTCTACATGTCCGCGGTCTGCACCTTGCCGACCATCTTGGCCGGCCAGTCCGGCGTGCCCTTCTACTTCGGCGGCACCGCGCTGCTGATCGTGGTCGGCGTCGGCCTCGACACGATCGCGCAGATCGAGGCGCATCTGGTCTCGCGCCAGTACGAGGGCTTCGTGCAGGGCACGCGCATCCGCGGAAGGCTCGGCCGATGAGCGCGCGGCGACTGCTGCTGCTCGGCCCGCCCGGAGCGGGCAAGGGGACGCAGGCCGAACGGCTGGTGCGCAAGCTCGGCATCCCGCAGATCTCGACCGGCGAGATGCTGCGCGCCGCGGTCGCCTCCGGCAGCGAGCTCGGCAAGAAGGCGAAGGGGATCATGGAGCGGGGAGAGCTCGTGCCCGACCCGGTCGTGATCGGTGTGGCGCAGGCGCGCCTCGCGCAGCCCGACGCGCGCAAGGGCTTCGTGCTCGACGGGTTCCCGCGCACCACCGGCCAGGCCGAGGCGCTCGACCGCATGCTCTCGTCCGACGGCCGCTCGCTCGAGCGCTGCGTGGCGCTGGTGGTGGACGAGGACGAGCTCTGTCGGCGGATCGAGCGCCGCGCGCAGATCGAGGGCCGCCACGACGACAGCGAGGCGACGGTCCGCAACCGCCTGCGCGTCTACCGCGAGCAGACCGAGCCCCTCTGCGCCTACTACCGCGGGCGCGGGATCCTGCGCGAGATCGACGCCATCGGCACGGTCGACGAGGTCGAGGAGCGCATCGAGGAGGCGCTGGCGTCGTGAGCTACGGCGAGCGCATCCCGATCAAGACGCGCCGCGAGCTGACCGCGATGCGCGACGCGGGCCGCCACGTGGCCGAGGTGCTGCTCGAGCTGCGCGAGCGGGTGCGACCGGGCGTGACCACCCACGAGCTCGACGCATGGGCCGAGAAGGCGATCGGCGCGCGGGGTGTCGAGTCTTCCTTCAAGGGCTACGATCCGCACGGTCTTCCCGCCTACCCCGCCGTGCTCTGCGTCTCCGTCAACGACGAGATCGTGCACGGCATTCCCGGTCCTCGTGAGCTGCGACCCGGGGACATCGTGAGCCTCGATTTCGGCGTCTCGAGCGCCGGGATGCACGGAGACTCCGCGGTGACGGTCGCGGTCGGGGAGATCGACGAGGAGAAACAGCGATTGCTCGACGTCTCGCGGCAGTCGCTCGACGATGCCATGCAGGTCATGCTGCCGGGTCACCGGCTCTCGGACATCGGCCACCAGGTGCAGAGCACGGTGGAGCGCGCCGGCTACTCGGTCGTGCGCGACTTCGCCGGGCACGGCATCGGACGCGCGATGCACGAGCCGCCGTGGATCCCGAACTACGGCGAGCCCGGGCGCGGGCCGCGGCTGCTGCCGGGCATGGTGTTCGCGATCGAGCCGATGGTGACGGTCGGCGGCCCCGAGGTGCGCGTGCTCGACGACGAGTGGACCGCGGTGACCGCAGACGGATCGCTCGCCGCGCACTTCGAGCACACGATCCTGATCACGGATCACGGGCCGGAGGTGCTGACGCGCATCGAGGGCTCTCACTAGGCCTCTGGAGTTCGCATGAAGGTTCGAGCGTCGGTTCGAAAGATGTGTGACAAGTGCCGGATCGTGCGGCGGCGGCGCGTCGTCCGCGTGATCTGCGACAACCCGAAGCACAAGCAGCGGCAGGGTTAGGAGGCGAGCATGGCGCGCATCGCGGGCATCGATCTTCCGAGGGCGAAGCGGATCGACATCGCGCTGACCTACATCCACGGCATCGGGCGCACTTCGGCCGCGAAGATCTGCGAGAAGGCGCGCGTGCCGGGCGACGCCAAGACCGACTCGCTCGCCGACGCCGAGGTGGTGCGGCTGCGCGAGGTGATCGAGCGCGAGTACAAGGTCGAGGGCGATCTGCGCCGCGAGGTCTCGCAGAACATCAAGATGCTGATGGACATCGGCTGCTATCGCGGGTTCCGCCATCGGCGCGGACTGCCCGTGCGCGGGCAGCGCACCCACACCAACGCGCGGACCCGCAAGGGCCCCAAGAAGACGGTCGCCGGCAAGAAGCAGGCGACGCTCAAGAAGTAGCGAGGCGAGCACGTGGCCAAGGGCGGCAAGAAGAAGGTCAAGAAGAACGTCCAGTCGGGCATCGCCCACATCCAGTCGACGTTCAACAACACGATCATCACGTTCACCGATCCGGGCGGCGCGGCGCTGTGCTGGGCGACGTCGGGCGCGGCGGGCTTCAAGGGCTCGCGCAAGTCGACGCCGTTCGCCGCGCAGGTCGCCGCCGAGACCTGCGCGCGCAAGGCCATGGAGCACGGCGTGCGCCAGGTCGCGGTCTACGTGAAGGGACCGGGCGCCGGGCGCGAGTCGGCCGTGCGCGCGATCCAGGCCGCGGGCATCAAGGTGACGATGATCCGCGATGTGACTCCCATCCCCCACAACGGATGCCGCCCGCCGAAGCGGCGCCGCGTCTAGAGCGGAGTTTCCATGGCTCGTTACACCGAGGCCGTCTGCCGGCTGTGCCGCCGCGAGGGCATCAAGCTGTTCCTGAAGGGAGACCGCTGCTTCTCCGCGAAGTGCGGGGTCGAGCGGCGCGCCTATCCGCCGGGACAACACGGTCAGGGGCGCGCCCGCTTCTCCGACTACGGCGTCCAGCTGCGCGAGAAGCAGAAGGTCAAGCGCATGTACGGCCTGCTGGAGAACCAGTTCTCGCGCGTGATGGAGCGCGCCACGCGCATGAAGGGTCGCAGCGGCGAGAACCTGCTGAACCTGCTCGAGCGCCGGCTCGACAACGTCGTGTTCCGGCTCGGCTTCGCGACCTCGCGCGCCGAGGCGCGCCAGCTCGTGCGCCATGGCCACTTCCGCGTGAACGGCCGCAAGGCGGCGATCCCGTCGATGCTGCTGCGCCCGGGCGACACCATCCAGCTGCGCGAGCGCTCGCAGCAGGTGGCGCGCGTCACCAGCGCGCTCGACGCGCTCGAGGGCAAGAGCGTCCCGCAGTGGCTCGAGATCGAGAAAGCCCAGTTCAAGGGCACCGTGAAGGCCATGCCGACCCGCGAGGACATCACGATGCCGATCCAGGAACAGCTCATCGTCGAGCTGTATTCGCGCTAAGCGGCCTCGCCGAGGCAGGGGGATGACCATGAACCAGGAACTGATCGCGAAGAACTGGCGGGAGCTGATCCGCCCGCGCCAGCTCGAGACGGACGCCAGCGAGGGCTCGTCGACCTACGGGCGCTTCACCTGCGAGCCGCTCGAGCGCGGCTTCGGGATCACGCTCGGCAACGCGCTGCGCCGCGTGCTGCTCTCGTCGCTCCAGGGCGCCGCCATCACCGCGGTCAAGATCGAGGGCGTGCTGCACGAGTTCTCGACCATTCCCGGCGTGATGGAAGACGTGAGCGACATCGTGCTGAACCTGAAGGAGGTGCGGCTGCGGCTGCACTCGCGCGGCGCGAAGACGCTGCGCGTCCACAGCAGCGGCGCCGGCGTGCTGCGCGCGGGCGACCTCGTGTCCGACGACGCGACGGTCGAGATCGTGAACCCCGATCACAAGATCGCGACGCTCTCGCCGGAAGCCGACGTCGACATGGAGGTCACCGTCAGCAGTGGCAAGGGCTACGTGCCCGCCGAGAAGAACAAGACCGAGGACATGCCGATCGGCACGATCCCGATCGACGCGATCTTCTCGCCGGTGCAGCGCGTCAACTACATCGTGACTCCGGCGCGCGTCGGCCGCGAGACGGACTTCGACCGCCTGCAGATGGAGATCTGGACCGACGGCACGCTGACGCCGGAGGACGCGCTGGCCTTCGCGGCGAAGATCCTGAAGGAGCAGCTCGCGATCTTCATCAACTTCGAGGAGCCGGTGGAGTCGGCGCTGCCGATCGCGGAGGAGCCGTCGCCCGTCAACCCGAACCTCTTCCGCTCGGTCGACGAGCTCGAGCTGTCGGTCCGCTCGGCCAACTGCCTCCAGAACGCGAACATCCGCCTGATCGGCGAGCTCGTGCAGCGCACCGAGTCGGAGATGCTCAAGACCAAGAACTTCGGCCGCAAGTCGCTGAACGAGATCAAGGAGGTGCTCGCCAGCATGGGCCTCTCGCTCGGCATGCGGATCGAGAACTTCCCGGATCGATCGGAGATCGAGCGACTGCGGGACCGCGAGGCCTAGGCGATGCGCCACCGCGTGCACGTGCGAAAGCTGGGGCGCTCGACTCCCCATCGCTTCGCGATGTACCGCAATCTGGTGACCTCGCTGCTCGAGCACGAGCAGGTCGAGACCACCGACGTGAAGGCCAAGGAGGTGCGCCGCCTCGCCGATCGCATGATCACGCTCGGCAAGCGCGGCGACCTCCACGCGCGCCGGCGCGCGCTGCGCGTGATCCGCTCGCGCGACGTGGCGGCGAAGGTCTTCGGCGAGCTCGCCGATCGCTTTCGCACGCGCGCGGGCGGCTACACGCGCGTGATGAAGACGCGATACCGGGTCGGCGACGCGGCGCCGATGTCGCTCGTCGCGCTGCTCGGCGCGGACGAGGGCGCGGCGGCGGCGGCCGGGGAGAAACCGTCGGGACGCAAGCGCGCCGCGAAGGGCGGAGGCGCGGCGAAGGCCGCCAAGACCGCGGAGAAGGGCGCCGACAAGGCCGCTGCGAAGAAGGCGGCCGCGAAGAAGCCCGGCGGCAAGAAGTCGGCCGCGGGCGGCGCTCCCAAGTCCGCACCGCGAGCGAAGGCGAAGTCCACGCGGTCGAAGAAGGGCAGCTAGCGGTTGGGACGGCTCGGACCCTGGCTGATCGCGGCTGCGGTCGCCATCGCCGCGGTCTTCGCGATCTACGGCAGCTCGCGCGCGCCTGCTCCGATCTCGCGCGGCAGCGCGGCGCCCGACTTCACCTTGCCGCGCCTCTCGGGCGACGGCGACGTGAGCCTCGCCTCGCTGCGCGGACACGTGGTGCTGCTGAACTTCTGGGCCACCTGGTGCGCGCCGTGCGAGGAAGAGATGCCGGCCATGCAGCGGCTCCACCAGCGCCTCGGTTCGGACGGCCTCGAGCTGGTGGCCGTCTCGGTCGACAATACCGAGGCCGACGTCCGCGCGTTTCGCGAGCGGCTGGGCCTCACCTTCCCGATCCTGCTCGATCCGAAGCGTGACGTCTCGACGCGCTACCAGACCTTCCGCTACCCGGAGTCCTTCCTGATCGATCGCGAGGGCGTGGTCCTCGAACGCTACGTCGGTCCGCGGGACTGGGACGACCCGCTCTACCTCGAGCGCCTCCGCAAGCTGCTGGGAACGAGCTGACGCCAACTCGCGCGCGGAGACCGCCACCGGACTGCGTGGGCGTCGCGGAGGAGCTACGTTCGGCGCCCCGCACGATCCGGGGGGGTGTCGTTGGCGCGGTGGTGGCCGTTCCCGCTGCTCGTCTGCCTGGCGCTGGGATTCGCCGCGCTCGATGCGAACGCCGGCCTTCGCGCCTGGTGGGATCTGCGCGCGTCGCTGCGCGCGGCCGAGAGCGAGCGCGTGGCGCTCGAGCAGGAGGTCTCGCGACTGCGCGCGGAGGCGGACGCGCTCGAGTCGGACCGCTTCGCGATCGAGCGGGCGATCCGCGAGCGCCTGCGGCTCGCGCACACCGGCGAGACGGTCGTGCGCTTCTCCGCCGCGGATCCCTCGACTCCCCGCTTTCCTTGACCCCTCAGACCCCCTGGGCGAGTCTCGCGCCGTGAGGCAGGACCTCCACGCTGAGATCGAGGCCGCGCTGCGCCGCGTGCTCACCGACGCAGGCGACTCCGGGCCTCTGCCCGGGTTCTCGCTCGAGGTCTCGCGCCAGAAGGAGCACGGCGACTTCGCGTGCAACGCGGCGCTGGTGCTCGCCAAGCGCCTGCGGAAGCCGCCGCGCGAGATCGCCGAGCAGCTCGCGGCGGAGCTCCGCGTGGGGTCGTCGCTCGTGGCCCGCGCCGAGGTCGCCGGGCCGGGCTTCCTGAACCTGTGGCTGGCCGGATCGCGCTGGCAGGAGCTCCTGCGGCGCGTGCTCGCCGAAGGACGGGCCTATGGCCGCAGCACTTCGGGAGCGGGCAAGCGCGTCCAGATCGAGTTCGTCTCGGCGAATCCGACCGGCCCTCTCACGTTGGGGCACGGGCGTCAGGCGGTCCTCGGCGACGCGATCGCGCGTCTCCTCGACGCGCAGGGCTACGAGGTCACACGCGAGTACTACTTCAACAACGCCGGGCGACAGATGCGGATGCTCGGCGAGTCGCTGCGCGCCCGCTATCTCGAGCGGCTCGGGCTCGCGGCACCGCCGACCGAGGCCGCGCTCGCCGACCCCGAGAACTCCTGGGAGGAATCGCGCGACGGACTCCCCGTGGTGTTCCCGCGCGGTGGCTACCAGGGCGGCTACCTCGGCGAGATCGCCGACGACCTGCTGTGCGAGCGCGGCGACTCGCTCGTGAACGAGCCGGGGGAAGGTCTCTTTCGCGAGATCGCCGAGGCCCGGGTCTTCGCGGAGATCCGCCGCACGCTCGACGCGCTCGGCCTCCACTTCGACGTCTACACCAACGAGCAGGACCTCTACGACCGCGGCCTGGTAGCCGACGTGCTCGCCGAACTCGGGAAGCAGGGCCTCGCCTACGAGCAGGACGGCGCCACCTGGTTCCGCGCCACCGCCCGCGGGCTCGAGCGCGACCGCGTGCTGGTCAAGCGCACCGGCGAGGCGACCTACCTGCTCCCCGACATCGCCTATCACCGCGAGAAGTTCCGCCGCGGCTTCGACCACGTGATCGACGTGCAGGGCGCCGACCACGTCGACCAGTTCCCCTTCGTGGTGGAGGCGGCGGCGGCGCTCGGGTGTCCGAAGGACCGCATCGAGCTCGTGATGCACCAGTTCGTGACGCTGACGAAGGACGACGAGCAGGTGAAGCAGTCCAAGCGCCGCGCCAACTACGTCACCGTGGACGCGCTGCTCGCGAGCGTCGGCGCCGACGTGTTCCGCTTCTTCATGGTGCAGCGGCGCTCCGAGAGCCACCTCGAGTTCGACCTCGAGCTGGCGAAGTCGACCGACTGGACCAAGAACCCCGCGTACTACGTGCAGTACGCGCATGCGCGCAGCTGCGGCATCGAGCGCCGCGCGGCCGAGCAGGGGGTCGCGCCGCCGACGGCCGCGAGCGTGCTCGCGGACGCGCTCGTGCTGCCCGAGGAGATCGAGCTGCTGAAGAAGATCGCGGAGTTCCCGGAGGTGGCCGAGCGCGCAGCCGCGACGCGCGAGCCGCACCACCTGGCCTACTACGCTCGCGAGCTCGCGGGCCTGTGGAATCCATACCTGCAGGATGGCGTACGCCACCGCGTCGTGTCGGAGGACGCGGCCACGACCAACGGTCGGCTCGGCCTGGCGAACGCAGTCCGCACGGTGCTCGCGAATGCGCTCGGCATGCTGGGGATCGGGGCACCCGAGCGTATGTGACCTGCATGGGGGGAGGGGTGTCGTGCGAGTGATCGGATCGTTGGCGGCCCTCGGGCTCGCCGCCTTCGCGCTCGGGGCGGGGGCCGGGCTCCTGTGGAAGGACCCGGGTCTGGTGATGGCGCAGTGGGCGGGCGACACGCAGGAGGTCGCGTGGTCGGAACCAACGGCCGCGGCGGACGTCGGCGGGTTCCGGGACGCCGCCAGCGGACCGCTGCCGGACGTGCAGGTGCCCTCGCGCGAGGCCGTCGACGCGGCGCGTCCGGCGGCGGCGCCTGCGCGACCGGCCGACGCGCCCGCCGAGATCGCCGCGGCGGAGCCGGTGCCGCCGCCCGCGCCGAGCGAGCGCAAGGCGGCGACCGTGCCGACACCCGCTCCCGCCCCCACGCCGCGCAAGGAGACGGCGCACGAGCAGGCTCGCGTGGACGCGCTGCCCGATGTCTCCGCGCCGCCGCCGTCGCTCCGCGGTGTCGCGGTGCAGGTCGGCGCGTTCTCGGATCGGCGAGCGGCCGACCAGCTGATCGCGCGGCTGCGATCGGACGGCTTCCAGGCCTATGCGTCCGCAGGCGCCGGCAGCGCGTGGCGGGTGCGCGTTGGTCCGTTCCGCGATCGGAGTGGCGCGGACCAGGCGGCCGCGCGCCTGCGGCGGGACCAGAAGCTGCCGACCTGGGTGCTGGAGGAGACCGCCGAGCGATGAGCTGCGGTGCACGCGGGCGCGCGGCGCGGACCCCAGGGCGATGGCCCGATGGCTCGTGACCGGAGCGCGCGGTCAGCTCGGCACGGCGCTCTGCGAGCGGCTCGCGGCCGCGGGAGTTCCCGCTCGCGGGTTCGGTCACGATGAGCTCGACGTCGCGGACCCCGAAGGCGTCCGCGCGCGACTCGAGGTGGAGCGCCCGACCGGCGTGATCAACGCCGCGGGCTTCACGGCGGTCGACCGCTGCGAGCGCGAGCCGGAGGTCGCCGCGCGCGGCAACGCGGAGGCGCCGGAAGCGCTCGCGCGAGCCTGCGTCGAGGTCGGCGCGCGCCTGGTCCACGTCTCGACCGACTACGTCTTCGACGGCCAGGCGACGCGGCCCTACCGAGAGGACGACCCGACCGGACCCCGGTCGCGCTACGGGGCCACCAAGCTCGCCGGCGAGCGGGCGGTACTGGCAGCCTCGCGGGATTTCCTGGTCGTGCGCACGAGCTGGGTCTTCGGACGCGGACGAAACTTCATCGCCGCGATCCTCGACCAGGCCGCGAAGCGCCGGACGGGCGAGGCGTCCGGACCGCTGCGCGTGGTCGGCGACCAGACGGGCCGTCCCACCTATGCCGTCGATCTCGCCGCCGGGATCTGGCGGCTGGTCGAACTCGGAGCGCATGGCCTCTACCATGTCGCGAACGAGGGAGTGGCCACCTGGTTCGATCTGGCCCGCTTCGTTCTCGACGAGGCGGGGTGCCACGACCTTCCGCTACAGAAGATCTCGACCGGCGAGCTGCGCATGGACGCGCCGCGCCCCGCCTGGTCCGTGCTCGACACCTCGAAGGCGCGGGACCTGGGTGTGACCTTGCGTCCGTGGCGGGAAGCCGTGCGGGCCTACTTGACGTCGGACGCGTCTCCGCTGCGAGGCGCGACCTGGGAGACGCATCCGTGAGTCAGAAGCGTTCGCTCTCGCGCATCCTCGTGACCGGCGGCGCCGGCTTCATCGGCTCGCACCTGTGCCGGCGTCTGCTCGGCGAGGGCTGCGAAGTGCTCGCCTACGACAACCTGCTGACGGGCCGCGTCGAGAACATCACCGATCTCCTCGGCCACGAGCGCTTCACCTTCCTGCACTACGACGTGACGAACTACCTGCACGTCGACGGCCCGCTCGACGCGATCCTGCACTTCGCGTCGCCCGCCAGCCCCGCGGACTTCGAGCGCCTGCCGATCCAGATCCTGAAGGTCGGCTCGCTCGGCACGCACAAGGCGCTCGGCCTCGCCAAGGCCAAGGGCGCGCGCTTCCTGCTCGCGAGCACGTCCGAGTGCTACGGCGATCCCGAGGTGAATCCCCAGCCCGAGAGCTACTGGGGGAACGTGAACCCGATCGGCATCCGCGGCGTGTACGACGAGGCCAAGCGCTTCGCCGAGGCCATAACCATGGCCTACCACCGCCACCACGCGGTCGACGTCCGCATCGTCCGCATCTTCAACACCTTCGGGCCGCGCATGCAGGTCGACGACGGCCGTGCGATCCCGAACTTCTTCAGCCAGGCGTTGCGCGGCAAGGATGTGACGCTCTTCGGCGACGGCTCGCAGACGCGCTCCTTCTGCTACGTCGACGACCTGGTCGAGGGCATCCTGCGCCTGCTGCGCTCGGACTACGTGGGCCCGGTCAACATCGGGAATCCGAAGGAGATGTCGCTGCGCGAGATGGCCGAGACGATCGTCGAGCTCTGCCGCAGCCAGAGCCGCATCGTCTACCGCCCGCTGCCCCCGGACGACCCGAAGGTGCGGCGCCCCGACATCTCGCTCGCGCGCCGCGTGCTCGACGGCTGGGAGCCGCGCGTGCCGGTGCGCGACGGGCTCGAGCGCACGCGCGACTACTTCGCCAGCGAGCTCCTGCGGCGGGAGCGCGCCGCTCCGTGAGCAGTGATTCGATCCGCAACTTCTGCATCATCGCGCACATCGATCACGGCAAGAGCACCCTGGCGGACCGCCTGCTCGACGCCACGCACACCGTGCCCGAGCGCGAGCGTCGCGATCAGTTCCTCGACAAGATGGACCTCGAGCGCGAGCGCGGCATCACGATCAAGGCCCAGACCGTGCGCATGCGTTACACGGCGCGCGACGGCCGCGAGTACGTGCTGAACCTGATCGACACGCCGGGGCACGTAGACTTCTCCTATGAGGTTTCGCGCGCGCTCGCAGCCTGCGAGGGTGCCGTGCTCGTCGTCGACGCCTCGCAGGGGATCGAGGCGCAGACGCTCGCCAACGCCTACCTCGCGGTCGACGCGGGTCTCGAGATCATCCCGGTGGTGAACAAGATCGATCTGCCCGCGGCGGACCCGGATCGCGTGGCGCAGGAGATCGAGGAGGTGGTCGGCCTCGACGCGGCCGACGTGCTCGCCGTGTCGGCCAAGGAAGGCATCGGCATCGAGGCGCTGCTCGAGCGCATCGTCGAGGTGGTGCCGCCGCCGAAGGGCGACGCCGCGGCGCCGACGCGCGCGCTCGTCTTCGATTCCTGGTTCGACCCCTACGTCGGCGCGATCATGCTGGTGCGCGTCGTCGACGGCCGCCTCGAGCGCGGCATGCGCATCCGCATGATGTCGAAGGGCGTCGAGCGCGAGGTGCAGGCGCTGCACGTGATCGACCCGCATCCGCGCGCCGTGCCCGCGCTCGAGGCGGGCGAGGTCGGCATGGTGGTGGCCGGCATCAAGACCCTGGCCGAGGTGCGGATCGGCGACACGCTCACCGACGCGCGCCGTCAGGCCGACGAGGCGCTGGCCGGCTTCCGCGAGAGCAAGCCGATGGTCTTCACGGGCCTCTACCCCGTGAACCCCGACGACTACGAGAATCTGAAGCTCGCGCTCGAGAAGCTGCAGCTGAACGACGCCTCGCTAGCCTACGAGCCCGAGACCTCCGCCGCGCTCGGCTTCGGCTTCCGCTGCGGCTTCCTCGGCTTCCTGCACTCGGAGATCATCCAGGAGCGACTCGAGCGCGAGTACAACCTCGATCTCATCTCCACCGCGCCGACGGTGCGCTACCGCGTCGCGCTGCAGAGCGGCGAGGTGAGGGAGATCGACACGCCGGCGGCGCTGCCCGAGCCGCACGAGATCGACCACGTCGACGAGCCGATCATCTCCGCCACGATCCACGTGCCGCCCGAGTACGTGGGCGCCGTGCTGGCGCTCTGCGAGGAGCGGCGCGGCGTGCAGAAGGAGATGCACCACCACGGCTCGCGCATGCAGATCCGCTACGAGCTGCCGCTGGCCGAGGTGGTGCTCGACTTCCACGACCGCATCAAGGGCGCGACGCGCGGCTACGGCTCGTTCGACTACGAGCTCGTCGGCTACCGCCAGGCGGATCTGATCAAGCTCGACGTGCTGGTCAACGGCGATCCGGTCGACGCGCTCTCGCTGCTCGTCCACCGCGAGAAGGCCTTCCAGCGCGGCACCGATCTCGTGCGGAAGCTGAAGGAGTTCATCCCGCGCCAGCAGTACGAGGTCGCGATCCAGGCCGCGATCGGCAGCAAGGTGATCGCCCGCACCAACGTGCGCGCGCTGCGCAAGAACGTGACGGCCAAGTGCTATGGCGGCGACATCACCCGCAAGCGCAAGCTCCTCGAGAAGCAGAAGGAGGGCAAGCGGCGCATGAAGCGGGTGGGCTCGGTCGAGATCCCGCAGGAGGCCTTCCTCGCCGCGCTGCGACTCGACGACGACTGAAAAAATCGGCTGGCGCTCTTGGCGGCGCGGAGCCCTGCCGGTATGTTCCGCCTCGTCGGCTCTTTTAATTCCGTCCGGAGAGGCGGAGAAAGCGCAGCGCATGAAGACCTCCCATGGCGAGGGGTCCGCGGCGAAGTCGATCGCTCGCGGAACGGACGAAGGCCTCCACGAGGCCGTGTCGCCGGGCGATTCGCACGCGTCTCGCATCCTGCTCGACGATGCCGGCATCCGTCGCTCGCTCATGCGCATCGCGCACGAGATGGTGGAGCGGGTCGAGCACCCGTCGCGCCTCTATCTCGTCGCGATCCCGAACGGCGGCATCCCGCTCGCGCGGCAACTCGCGCAGAACCTGCGCGAGATCGCCGATCTGGTCGTGCCGGTCGGCGTCCTCGACACGACGCTCTACCGCGACGACCTCCTCACCACCGGCGAGCGCCCTGCGCTGCGCCGCACGGAGATGCCGTCCGCCGTCGACGATCACGTGGTCGTGCTCGTCGACGACGTGGTGAAGACGGGCCGCACCATCCGAGCCGCGATGGACGCGCTGATGGACTTCGGCCGCCCGCAGGCCGTGCAGGTCGTCGGTCTCGTCGACCGCGGCCACCGCGAGCTGCCGATCAAGCTCGACTACGTCGGCAAGAATGTGCCGACGCATCCGAGTGAGCAGGTGCGCCTCCAGTCGCAGGCGGGCGGACCGGCGGACGCGCTCGAGGTGGTGGTGGTCTCGCGCGCGGACGAGGAGAGGAGGGCGGCGCGATGATCGGACGCGATCTGCTCGGCATCGAGGATCTCGAGCGCGCCGACATCGAGCGCATCCTCGACACCGCGGAGCACATGGTCGAGATCGGCGAGCGCGAGGTGAAGAAGGTCCCGACCCTGCGCGGCCGCACGATCGTGAACCTCTTCTTCGAGGCCTCGACGCGCACGCGCGCGTCCTTCGAGATCGCGGGCAAGCGGCTCTCGGCCGACGTGGTGAACTTCTCGCCGTCGAGTTCCAGCATGAAGAAGGCCGAGAGCATCCTCGACACGGCGCGCACGCTCGACGCGATGGAGCCCGACGCGGTCGTGGTCCGTCACGCGGTCGCCGGCGTGCCCAAGCGCATCGCCGACGTGCTCGGCGCGCCGGTCATCAACGCGGGCGACGGCGCCCACGAGCACCCCACGCAGGCGCTGCTCGACTGCTTCACGGTGCGCCGCGAGAAGGGCCGCATCGACGGCCTCACCGTCGCGATCGTGGGCGACATCCTCCACAGCCGCGTCGCGCGCTCCGACATCTACGCCTTCTCGAAGCTCGGCGCGGAGGTGCGCGTCGCGGCGCCGCCTCCGATGATCCCGCTCGGCATCGAGGCGCTCGGCGTCAAGTCCTATACCTCGCTGCGCGAGGCGCTCGACGGCGCCGACGTCGTGATGGCGCTGCGCATCCAGAGCGAGCGCCTCACCGGCGCCTACTTCCCGAGCACGCGCGAGTACAGCGCGACCTTCGGCATCGACCGCGCAAAGCTCCGCTTCGCGAAGGACGACGCGATCGTGATGCACCCCGGACCCGTGAACCGCGGCGTCGAGCTCTCGCACGACCTCGCCGACCACCGCCCGAGCGTGATCCTCGATCAGGTCCGCAATGGCGTCGCGCTGCGCATGGCCGTCCTCTATCTCTTCGCGGGCCGACCGGGCGGCGCGCGCCGCGCGCGCGTGAACGTCTCGGCCGGGGAGCTCGCGTCGTGAGTCGCATCCTGATCCGCGGCGGTCGCATCCTCGACCCGCAGGCCGCGCGCGACGAGCGCGCGGACCTGCTGCTCGACGACGGGCGCGTGGCGGCGATCGGCGCGTCGCTGCCGGCGGACGACGCGCAGATCCTCGACGCGACCGGCTGCTGGGTCGCGCCGGGGTTCGTGGATCTGCACGCACATCTGCGCGAGCCCGGGCAGGAGTACAAGGAGGACATCGGCACCGGCGGGCGCGCGGCCGTCGCGGGCGGCTTCACGGCGGTGGCCTGCATGGCCAACACGCATCCCGTGAACGACGACCCGGCGACGACGGACTACATCATCGACCGCGCGCGCCACGACTCGCCGGCCCGCGTCTATCCGGTGGCAGCCGCCACCCGCGGGCTCCAGGGCGAGGTGATGACGGAGATGGTCGCGCTCGTGCGCGCGGGCGCCGTCGCCTTCAGCGACGACGGCAAGACCATCATGGACAGCGGCGTGATGCGGCGCGTGCTCGAGTACTCGAAGCTCGTCGGCGTGCCGGTCATCACGCACGCCGAGGACCGCACGCTCGTCGGCAACGGCGTGCTCAACGAGGGACCCGTCTCGACGCGGCTCGGGCTGCCCGGCAATCCCGCGATCGCGGAGGTCGTTCACGTGGCGCGCGACCTCGCGCTCGCCGAGTTCACGGGCGCGCACCTCCACGTCGCGCACGTGTCCACGCGCCAGGCCGTTGAGCTGATCCGGCGCGCGCGCGAGCGCGGCGTCAGCGTGACGGCCGAGGTCGCGCCGCACCATCTCACCCTGACCGACGAGGCCGCGTCGGGCTACGACACCAACACGAAGGTCGCGCCGCCGCTCCGCTCGGCCGACGACCGTGACGCCTGCCGCGCGGGTCTCGCCGACGGCACGCTCGACGCGATCGCGACCGACCACGCTCCGCATGCGCAGCACGAGAAGGAGCTCGACTTCACCGAGGCGCCGCCCGGGATGATCGGCTTCGAGACCGCCGCGGCGGTCACGCTCGAGCTCGTGCGCGACGACCTGCTCTCGCCGCTCGAGTGGGTGCGTCGCCTGTCGACCAACCCGGCGCGCATCGTGGCGCGCCCGGGCGGAAGCCTCGCGGTCGGCGCCGTGGCAGACGTCACCGTGCTCGACCCCGAGCGCGCCTGGCGGTACGACCCGAGCAAGGGCTACTCGAAGTCGCGGAACTCGCCGTGGATCGGCGCCGAGCTCGTCGGGCGCGTCGTCGCGACGATCGTCGGAGGGAGACTGGTGTACGACGTGGAGCGCGGGGTGCTGGTGTGAGTTCGGGTCCCCCCGTGCGCCCGCCGGCGCTGCTCGTGCTCGCCGACGGCACGGCGTACCGCGGACATGCCTTCGGCGCGACCTGCGTGCAGGCCGGCGAGGTCTGCTTCAACACCAGCCTGACCGGCTACCAGGAGATCCTCACCGATCCCTCCTACGCCGGTCAGATCGTGGTGATGACCTACACGCAGATCGGGAACGTCGGCGTGAACCGCGAGGACGAGGAGTCGCGCCGGCCCTTCCTCTCGGGCTTCGTCGTCAAGGAAGTCTTCGCGCAACCTTCCAGCTGGCGCGCGCAGGAATCTCTGGTCGCATACCTCCGCCGTCACGGCATTCCCGGCATCGCCGGGCTCGACACGCGCGCGCTCGTGCGCCGCATCCGCGACGGTGGCTCGCAGCAGGGCGTGCTCTCGACCGACCCGGCGCAGCAGGACGTCGAGAAGCTGATCGCGCGAGCGCGCAGCGCGCCGTCGCTCGACGGCCGCGATCTCGCGATCGACGTCACCTGCGAGCGGAGCTTCCACTGGGACGAGGGCCGCTGGCGCGGGATCTCCGGCCAGGTGCCGCGCCCGGCGCGCCCGACACCGACCTACCGCGTGGTCGCGATCGACTGCGGCATCAAGCGAAACATCCTGCGGCTGCTCGTCGAGCACGGCTTCGACGTGACGGTGGTGCCGTCGCGCACGAGCGCGCAGGAGATCCTGGCGCAGCAGCCGCAGGCGCTCTTTCTCTCGAACGGCCCGGGCGATCCGGCCGGCGTGCAGGGCATCCGCGAGACGGTGAGGACGCTCGCCGACCGGCTCCCGATCTTCGGCATCTGCCTCGGCCACCAGATCCTCGGCCTCGCGCTCGGCGGCGAGACGCGCAAGCTGAAGTTCGGCCACCACGGCGGCAACCAGCCCGGGCAGGACCTGCACACCAAGAAGGTCGCGATCTGCGCCGAGAACCACGGCTACGCGGTCGACGCGGAGAGCCTGCGCCGCGCGGGCGAGCCGGTGCGTATCACGCACGTGAACCTGAACGACGACACCGTCGAAGGTCTGGCGCACGAGACGCGCCCGATCTTCTCGGTGCAGTACCACCCTGAAGCCTCGCCGGGCCCCCACGACGCAGGCTACTTCTTCGGGCGCTTCCGCGAGATGGTCGCGCGCCACGTGGCAGGCGAGCGGGTCAGCGGCGCGCAGATCGCGTGCGGTCGGTAGCGTGCCGCGCCGCGACGACATTCGGAGCATCCTCGTGATCGGCGCGGGCCCGATCGTGATCGGGCAGGCCTGCGAGTTCGACTACTCGGGCTCGCAGGGCGTGAAGGCGCTGCGCGAAGAGGGCTACCGGGTCGTGCTCGTGAACTCGAACCCCGCCACGATCATGACCGATCCGGAGTTCGCGAACCGCACGTACGTCGAGCCGATGACCGTCGCCTCCGTCGAGAAGATCATCGAGCGCGAGAAGCCCGACGTGATCCTGCCGACGCTCGGCGGGCAGACCGCGCTGAACCTCACCGTCGCGCTCTCGGAGGCCGGCGTGCTCGATCGCCACGGCGTGGGACTCATCGGCGCGCAGCTCGAGTCGATCCACAAGGCCGAGGACCGGAACCTCTTCCGCGCCGCGATGGAGCAGATCGGGCTCAAGCTCCCGCGCTCCGGCTACGTGCGAAACCTCGACGACGCGCGCCGGGTGCTCGAGGTGACGGGATTGCCGGCGATCATCCGGCCTTCGTTCACGCTCGGCGGGACGGGCGGCTCCGTTGCCTGGCGCGAGGAGCAGTTCGAGCCGCTGGTCGCGTGGGCGCTCGAGCAGTCGCCGAAGCACACCTGTCTCGTCGAGCAGAGCGTGATCGGCTGGAAGGAGTACGAGCTCGAGGTGATGCGCGACGGCGCCGACAACGTCGTCATCATCTGCTCGATCGAGAACTTCGACGCGATGGGCGTCCACACCGGCGACTCGATCACGGTCGCGCCCGCGCAGACCCTGACCGACCGCGAGTACCAGGAGATGCGCGACGCGGCGATCGCGATCATCCGCGAGATCGGCGTCGACACGGGCGGCTCGAACATCCAGTTCGCCGTGAATCCCACCGACGGCGCGATGGTCGTGATCGAGATGAACCCGCGCGTGTCGCGCTCGTCCGCGCTGGCGTCGAAGGCGACGGGCTTCCCGATCGCGAAGATCGCCGCGAAGCTCGCGGTCGGCTACACGCTCGACGAGATCCGCAACGACATCACGCGCGAGACGCCGGCCTCCTTCGAGCCGTCCATCGACTACGTGGTGACGAAGGTGCCGCGCTTCACCTTCGAGAAGTTCCCCGGCGTCGACAACGAGCTGACCACGCAGATGAAGTCGGTCGGCGAGGTGATGGCGATCGGACGCACCTTCAAGGAGAGCCTCCAGAAGGCGCTGCGCTCGCTCGAGATCGGGCACGCGGGGCTCGAACCGCCGCGGCTGCCGCCGGGCGAGGCCGGCACGGCGGCGCTCTGGCGACAGATCGACACGCCGCGGCCCGGCCGCCCGTGGGCGATCGCGGAGGCGCTGCGCCGCGGTGTCACGGTCGACGAGATCCATCGGCGCTCGCATGTCGATCCGTGGTTCGTGCGAAACCTGGCCGAGATCGTCGAGATGGAGCGGGGCCTCGCGGGTGCCTCGTCGGAGCGCGACCGCGTCGCCTGGCTGCGTCCCGCCAAGCAGGCCGGCTTCTCCGACGCGAGGCTCGCGGGGCTCTGGGGCACGCGCGAGGACGACGTGCGCGCGCTGCGCGGACGCGAGCGCGTGCGGCCGGTCTACAAGCGGGTCGACACCTGCGCGGCCGAGTTCGAGGCGCACACGCCGTATCTCTACTCGACCTACGAGGACGAGTGCGAGGCGAAGCCCTCGAATCGCCGCAAGATCATGATCCTCGGCGGCGGGCCCAACCGGATCGGGCAGGGCATCGAGTTCGACTACTGCTGCGTGCACGCGGCCTACGCGCTGCGCGAGGCGGGCTTCGAGACGATCATGGTGAACTGCAACCCCGAGACCGTCTCGACCGACTACGATACGAGCGACCGCCTCTACTTCGAGCCGCTGACGCTCGAGGATCTGCTCGAGATCGTCGCGAAGGAAGGGCCCGAGGGCGTGATCGTGCAGTTCGGCGGGCAGACCCCGCTGAAGCTCGCGGTGCCGCTCGAGCGCGCCGGCGTGCCGATCCTCGGCACGTCGCCCGACGCGATCGACCGCGCCGAGGACCGCGAGCGCTTCGAGGCGCTGCTCGAGGAGCTGCGGCTCGAGCGCCCGCCGGCCGGCATCGCGCGCAGCCCCGAGGAGGCCGAGAAGGTGGCCGCGAAGCTCGGCTACCCCGTGCTGCTGCGGCCGTCCTACGTGCTCGGCGGGCGCGCGATGGAGATCGTCCACGACGTCACCTCGTTGCGCGCCTACATGCAGCACGCGGTGAAGGCGTCGCCCGAGCGGCCCGTGCTCGTCGATCGCTTCCTCGCCGACGCGACCGAGGTGGACGTCGATGCGATCGCCGACGGCGAGCGCGTCGTGATCGGCGGGATCATGGAGCACATCGAGCAGGCGGGCGTGCACTCGGGCGACAGCGCCTGCTCGCTGCCGCCGTACTCGTTGCCGCAGGACGTCGTCGCCGAGATCGCCGACTCGACGAGGCGCCTCGCCACCGCGCTCGGCGTGCGCGGGCTCATGAACGTGCAGTACGCCGTGAAGGACGGCCGCGTCTACGTGCTCGAGGTGAACCCGCGCGCCTCGCGGACGGTGCCCTTCGTCTCGAAGGCGATCGGGCGGCCTCTCGCGAAGCTGGCCGCGCGCGTGATGGCCGGCGCTTCACTGCGCGAGCTCGGCTTCACCGAGGAGATCTGGCCGAAACACTTCTCGGTGAAGGAGGCCGTCTTCCCGTTCGTGAAGTTCCCCGGAGCCGACACCTTGCTCGGGCCCGAGATGAAGAGCACGGGCGAGGTCATGGGGATCGACTCCGACTTCGGGCGCGCCTACGCCAAGGCGCAGATCCAGGCGGGCAACTCGCTGCCGGAGCGCGGCAGCGTGCTGGTGTCGGTGCGCCTCGAGGACCGCGAGGCGATCGGCGCGGCCGTGGCGGAGCTGGCCTCGCTCGGCTTCCGCGTGCTCGCGACGCCGGGCACTGCGGCCTCGCTCGCGGAAGGCGGCGTGCGCGCGGAGGTCGTGCCGAAGGTCGGCCGCGCTCGCGCCGACGAGCGCGACACCGTGCAGCGCATCCAGGCCGGCGACGTCGATCTCGTGATCAACACCGTCGGCAGCGACCCGGCGGCGGTGCGCGACTCGGCGTCGATCCGCCGCAGCGCGCTCCTGCGCGGCGTGCCGTACTTCACCACCGCCGCGGCGGTGCGCGCGGGGGTCGGCGCGATCCGCGCGCTCCGCAAGGGCTCGATCGGCGTCCGCTCGCTGCAGGAAATCCACGCCATCTGATGCCGGACCTTCGCGCTCGCGATTCGCTCGCGCTCGGGCTGCCGGCCTTCGCTCGGCTGCGCCCGTCTTCGCGGGGGCCCGCCTTCGCTCGGCTGCGCCTCGCTGCGCGCGCCTGCGGCGCTTGCGCGCTTCGGGCGACCTTGGGGTCGCCCTCCTTGCGGCGCGGCTAGGTGCCGATCGATCCCCGGAGCCCGGTGCTCGTCGGCGCGGGCGTCGCGTCGCAGCGCGAAGAGGATCCGGCGCGCGCACTCGAGCCCTGCGCGCTGATGGCCGAGGCGCTCGCGCGCGCCGGCGACGACGCGGGCGATCGCTCGCTGCTGGCCGAGGCCGCGCTCGTGGCGGTGCCGCGCGGCTTCTGGCGCTACCCGGATCCGGGTCGCCTCGTCGCGGAGGCGGTCGGCGCGAAGCAGGCGCGCACGCTCGTCGCCGAGATCGGCGTGCTGCAGACGACGCTCTTCGCTGTCGCCGCGCGGGCGATCCGCGAGGGCGCCGACGTCGTGCTCGTGACGGGCGGCGAGGCGCGCTACCGCGCGCAGCGCGCGCGCGCGGCCGGCCTGCAGGAGATCCTCAGCGAGCAGCCGGCTAGCGTCGTACCCGACCGGGTGCTCCGCCCCGCTGCGGAGATCGTGCACCCCGTCGAGATCGCGCGGCGTTTCGTCGTGCCGGTCGCGCAGTACGCGGCGATCGAGAACGCGCTGCGCCGGGAGGCCGGTGCGAGCCCCGACGCCCATCGCCGCGAGCTCGCACGCTTCTGGGCGGGCTTCGCGGAGGTCGCACGCGCGAATCCGCACGCCTGGAGTCGGAAGCCCCCGGACGAGGGCGCGCTCCTCGACGACGCCGGCCGCAATCCGATGCTCGCCTTTCCCTACGGGCGCCTGCACTGCTCGCAGTGGAACGTCGACCAGGCGGCAGGGCTCGTCTTCTGCTCGGCCGAGCGGGCGCGCCGCGCGCGCATTCCGGAGTCGCGCCAGATCCATCTGCGCGCGGTGGCCGAGTCGAACCACATGCGCCCGCTCGTCGCGCGCGGATCGCTCGCGCGCTCGCCGGGCTTCGTCTTCGCATGGAGGCGCGCGCTCGCGCTCTCCGGCGTCGAGCCCGAAGCGCTCGGGGTGCGCGAGCTCTACAGCTGCTTCCCGTCGGCCGTGCGCGTCCAGCTCCGCGAGTTCGGCATGCCCGCGGAGCCGACGCCTTCCGTCACGGGCGGCATGGCGTTCGCGGGCGGCCCCCTCAACAACTTCGTGTTGCAGGCGGCGGCGCGCGTGCGCGAGCGGCTGCGCGAACGAGGCGGGGCCGCGCTGCTGACCGCCGTCTCGGGCATGCTGACGAAGCAGGGGGTGTCGCTCTGGTCGTGCGAGCCGGGCGAGGCGGGCTTCGGCTATGCCGATGTCTCCGACGAGGCGGAGCGCGCCGAGGCGCCGCGGGCGGTCGTCGACGCAGCGGACGCCGACGGCTCCATCGCGGGCTACACCGTCGTGAGGGATCCGGGTGCGCCGGCGCGCACCGTCGCGGTCGTCGACCTCGAGGGCGGCGCGCGAACGCTGGTCGACAGCGCCGACCCCGAGCTCGCGCGCGAGGCGACGCGGCGTGATCTCGCGGGCGCGGCCGTCCGCGTTCGTGCCGACGGCTCCTTCGCTCTCCGGAGCTAGTCTCCTCGGCCGAGGAGGTCTCGCGTGACGCGTGCCCCGGGCCTCGTGGCCCTCGAGGCAGTGCTGCGGCCGCTGCAGTTCGCGGCGCGTGACGACTTCGCGCACGCGGCGCGCGTCCAGGACCTGGAAGGGAGCGTGCACGCCGCCGCGGAGGCCGCGCTCGCGGCCGCGCTGCCGCGCGAGGTGCGCGTCGTGCTGGCCTCGGTGCGCGACGCGTTCGCGAAGCCCCTCGACGAGAAGGCGCGCCGCGCATCGGTCGAGCGCGCGCTGCGGCGCCTCGGTCCCTTCGCGACGGCCGCCTACGCAGAGGGCGCGCTCGCCGCGTCGCCGGCGTCTCTTCCAGGTGTCGGGCCGAAGCGCGCCGGCGTGATGGCGCGCCGAGGGCTCGACTCGGTGCAGGCGCTCCTCTTCCACCTGCCGACCCGCTACGACGACCGCCGCGCGCTCCAGAAGATCGGCTCGCTCGAGGTCGGCACGCGCGCGACTTTCGTGGGGCGCGTGCTCGGCTGCGGCTTCGCCGCCTGGCGCGGCGGCCGCGGGAGCGGCGGACGCATGTTCGAGGCGGTGCTCGGCGACGAGACCGGCACCGTGAACCTCAAGTGGTTCCGAGGCGGCGAGGCGATCGGCCGCGTCGTCGTGAAGGACGCGCAGCTCCTCGTGACGGGCGAGGTCAAGCGCTATCGCTTCTCGAAGGAGCTGCAGCATCCGGAGGTCGAGGCGCAGGCCGATGCGGAGTCCGCGACGGGCTCGCGCGCCGAGATCGTGCCGGAGTACAGCGCGCCGGAGGGCGTCCACCCGCGTGGACTGCGCCGCGCGATCGCCTCGGCGGTCTCCGACTACGCGGACCTCGTGCCCGCCTGGCTGCCCGAGCGACTCGCGCGCACGCGCGGGCTGCCGACACCGGGCGACGCGCTGCGCGCGATCCATGCGCCGGGGCCCGACGCCGACGTCGCGGCGCTCCAGGCGCGGCGCACGCCGCATCACGAGCGGCTGATCCTCGAGGAGCTGTATCTGCTCGAGCTCGGGCTTGCGTTGCGGCGCGCGCGAAAGAGCGTCGCGGCCAGCGTGCCGATCGCGTCCGACGGTCCGCGCACGCGGGCCGCCCTGCGCGCGCTGCCCTTCGAGCTGACCGGCGCGCAGCACCGCGTGTGGCACGAGCTTCGCCAGGACCTCGCGCGCGCACACCCGATGCACCGACTGCTCGAGGGCGAGGTGGGCAGCGGCAAGACCGTGCTCGCGTATCTCGCGGCGGTGGCGGTCGCCGAGTCGGGACACCAGGCGGCGTTGATGGCGCCGACGGAACTGCTGGCCGAGCAGCACGAGCGCACGCTCTCGCGACTCGCGCGCGGCCATGCCGCCGATCCGCTGCGGATCGAGCGGCTCTCGGCTTCGACCCCGCGCACGCACGCGGATCTCGTGCGCGCGGAGCTCGCATCGGGCGGCGTCGACCTGGTGGTCGGCACGCACGCGCTGCTGGAAGAGGGCGTCGGCTTTCGCAGCCTCGGGCTCGTGGTCGTCGACGAGCAGCAGCGCTTCGGCGTGCTCCAGCGCGCGGCGCTCGGCGACAAGGCGGCCCACGAGCCGCACACCCTGGTGATGACGGCCACGCCGATCCCGCGCACCCTGGCGCTGACGCTCTACGGCGATCTCGACCTCTCCGTGCTCGACGAGCTGCCGCCCGGGCGCCAGCCGGTGCGCACCTTGCTCTTCCGCGAGGGCGAGGGCCGCCAGGTGGCCGATCTCCTGCGCGAGACCGTGGCGCGCGGCGAGCAGGTCTACGTCGTCTACCCGCTCGTCGAGGAGTCCGAGAAGATGGATCTGCGCGCGGCGACCGAATCGGCCGAGCGGATCCGCGCGGCCTTCCCAAATCTCCGCGTCGACCTCGTGCACGGTCGTCTCGACGCGGTGTCGCGGGCCGAGGCGATGGCGCGCTTCGAGTCGGGCGCGACGCAGGTGCTGGTCTCGACGACGGTGGTCGAGGTCGGCGTGGACGTGCCGAACGCGACGTTGATGATCGTCGAGCACGCGGAGCGCTTCGGGCTCGCGCAGCTGCACCAGCTGCGCGGGCGGATCGGGCGTGGCTCGAAGCCGGGCACCTGCGCGCTCGTCGCGCGCGGCGTCGGCGAGGGCAGCGAGGCGCGGCTCGCCGCGCTGCTCGCGAGGCGCGGCGGCTTCGAGATCGCGGAGGCGGACCTGCGGATCCGCGGCCCCGGTGAGTTCCTCGGCACGCGCCAGCACGGTCGCCTGCCGGACCTTCGGATCGCCGACCTCGCGCGCGACGTCAAGCTCGTGTCGGTCGCGCGCGAGGCGGCGCTCGAGGCCGTGCGGCGCGATCCCGCGCTGGCGCGCGACCCCGAGCTGGTTCGCGCGGTGCGCGCGCGCTGGGGCGCGAAGCTCGCGCTGGCGGACGTGGGGTAGGGCGGAGCGGATGAAGTGGTTGGAGCTCCCGCGCGTCGACCCGATGCCGCCGGCCGCACCCGGCTGGCCGGTCGTCGGCGCGGGCCCGGCCCTGCTGCGCCAGGGCGCGGATTTCTTCGCCGCGCAGCGAGCTCGACTCGGAGATACGTTCCTCGTCGACGCCTTCCGCTACCGACTCTTCTGCGTGTTCTCGCCGGCGGGCGTCCGCGCGCTCTACGCGTTTCCCGAGCGCGAGGCGAGCTTCGGGCTCGCGACCTACGAGCTGGTGATGCGGCACAAGCTGCCGCTCGAGCTGGTCGCCGGTCGCCGCACGCGCCCGCACGATCTCTTCGGCAGCCAGGAGGTCGAGGGCTACCTCGCGCACCTCGAGGAGGCGGTCGCACGTCAGCTTGCCGAGCTCGGAGACACCGGGCGCTTCGAGATCTTCGCGTTCGCGCGGCGCCTCGGTCACCGGCTCGGGCTCGCGTGCTGGGCCGGTCCGGAGGCCGCGGCGCGCGAGAACCTCGACCGACTGATCCCGCTCTTCGACCGGCTCGACACCTCGTCCTCCTTCGTGCAGCCCACGCAGGCCTTCGCCGCGCACGCCACGCGAAAGTGGCGCGAGCGCCGCGCGATGCGCGGCATCGAGCGCATCCTCGGAGAGATCCTCGCGGCGCGCCGCAGCGCGCCGCCGCGCGGCGACTTCCTCGTGCAGATCGACGCGGCCTGGGGGAAGGAGCCCGAGCCCGCGCGCACGCAGGGCGTCGCGCGCGACGTGATGCTGATCCACATGGGGGCGCAGTCGAACCTCTACGCGGCGCTGGCCTGGACGCTCGTCGACCTCCTGCTCCGCCCTGCGCTGCTCGAAGAAGTGCGCGTGGGCGACGACGCGCTGCTCGAGCGCTGCGCCAGCGAGTCGATCCGCATGGCGCAGCGCTCGCTGACCTTGCGGCGCGTGATGCAGCCGCTCACGCTCGAGCTCGAGCACGGGAAGTTCCGGCTGGAGCCGGGTGTCCTGATCGCGACCATGCTCGCCGCGACGAACCGCAGCGCGGCGCCCGGCCTCGACCGCTTCGATCCTGCGCACTACGAGGGCCGTCGCCTCGCAAAGGGCGTGGAGCTGCCGGCGCGCGAGCTCGTCAGCACGTTCGGGCACGGGCGCCACGCCTGCCCGGCGCAGCGCTTCTCGATCTCGGCGATCCGCATCGCCGTGCGCCGGCTCCTCGAGCGCTACGAGCTGAGCCCGCGCTTCACGAGCGCGGCGCCGCGCCGCCGTCAGATCGGCGCCGTCGCGCGCGCCGAACGGCCTTGCGAGGTCGAGTACTGCCTGCGCTGATGCGGTGCCCAGTATGAAGAAGCGGTTTCTCGTGGCTTGTGACTATGGACAAGGGGCAACGTGGCTCCTGATCGATGCTGAGTCCCCCGACGTCATCGAGTCGAGGTTTCCGGAGCTGACGGTGGTTCTCGATCGGCCCGCATGGATGACCGAGGAACGAATGCGGAACCTCGAAGAGACGGCCTGCTACGACCTGGATGCACCGCTCTCTGGATTCCTCGAGGTGCTCGTGGCCGAGCGGGAGCCGGGCGAGTAGCTCGTTGCTTCAGCGTCAGTACGCGATCCCCGCGACCGTGGCCTGCTTGCGGATCGCCTCGAGCGACCTGCTGGTCGAAGCCGTCGCCCTTTCCGGCGGCGGCGAGGCGCGTCTCCTCGGCGCGGATCCACGCGTCGCGCTCCTCGCTGAGCTTCGCGACCTGCTCCTGGATCTTCGCGCGCTCGGCGAGCTTTGCCTTCACCGCGGCGTCGCGCTGCTCGGGTGTGAGATCGCGCAGCGAAGCCGGGAGATCGTCCTTCTTCACGTGGTCGAGCTCGACGCGGCCCTCCTTCACCGCGTCGACGAGATCCTCGCGGCCGTCGTTCACGCGTCCACTGGTCTTCGCGAGGTAGGCGAGCCGCGAGGCGGCCGAGGGCGCGGGCGCGGACAGCGCCTCGTGTCGCTTCGCCTCGAGCTCGGCCTGCTCGCCCGCGTTGCCCCAGGCGATCACGGTGTCGGCGAGCGCGCGGTTCAGGCTCGCGAGCTCCGCATCCTGCGGCGCGGTGATCGCGAGCATGCCGCCGTCCTGGCGGATCGCGACGTAGCGGCTCGCGCCGAGCTCCGCGATCTCCTGCCAGATGGGGCGCGTCTCGGCGTAGTCGCCGCACTGCACGGTGTTGACCACGATGCCCTGCGCGCGCGCGTTGCGGACGGTCTCCGCATAGCGGACGTCCTGCGGGTAGTCCATGTGCGGCGGCGCGTCGCCCACCAGGAAGATTGCGCGGTACACGTCCGCGTCGCGACTCCACGAGAGCTTCGTACGCGCCTCGTGCAGCGCCTGGTTCACGGACTCCGGACCGTCCCCTCCGCCGTCGGCTCGGTAGGACTGAGCTCCGCGTAGATCGCATCGAGATCCCGGGTCAGGTCGCGCACCCGCGTCACGTAGTCGTCGCCGCGGTCGCGGTAGGCGACGAGGCCGATGCGGACGTCCGGGGTCGGCTTCCCGCTCGCGAGCTGGTTCGCGATCTGCCAGATCTTGCGCTTCGCGCCGCCGATCAGGCCCGACATCGAGCCGGTGGTGTCGAGCACGAACGCCACCTCGATGCGCGGGCGCACCTTGGGGATTTGCTGCGGAATCGCAGACGCGGCGGACGGGAGCAGGAGCAGGGCCACGAGCAAGGTGCGGATCGTCGTCATGGGATCTCCTTCGAGGTACGACGGCGAGCCTATGGGTCGGCGGGGACGACTTCCGTCAAATCGGCGTCAACGTGGAGCGGCCGCGTTGACGTGGCGTTTACGTAGAATCCGCGGCTCGAACGAGGAGGTTCTCGTGGACGAACGCATCGCGCCGGAGCAGTGCATCTTCTGCAAGATCGTGAAGAAGGAGGCGCCCGCGCACGTCGTGCGCGAGGACGCGCGCACCCTCGTGTTCATGGATCTCTTCCCGGCCGCCAACGGACACGTGCTGGTGATCCCGAAGCTCCACGCGATCAACCTGCTCGACTGCGAGGACGCGGATCTCGTCGCGATCGGACCGCTGTCGCGGCGCCTCGCGAAGGCGATGCGGCGCGTCTTCGCGCCGGACGGAATCGGCGTCTTCCAGCTGAACGGCGCCGCCGCGGGCCAGACCGTCTTCCACTACCACCTGCACCTGATCCCGCGCCGGGTCGGCGGGCCGATGCATCTCCATGGCCGCGCGCAGGGCGATCCGAAGCAGCTCGCCGACAACGCCGCGCGCCTCGCCGAGGCGTTGGAGGAGATCCGCTAGCCCGCGAGCTTCGCCAGCCTCGCACTCGCCTCGCGGAACTCCGCGAGCGTCTCGCGGAAGATCTGCGCGACCGGCTTCACGCTCTCGATGCGCCCGACCACCTGCCCCGAGAGCGCGATCGACGCCTCCATGTCGCCCTTGAAGTAGACGTCGAGCACGTGGCCGAGCACCGAGAGCTCGACCTTCTCCTCGCGCTCGAGCCGCTCCGAGAACTTCGTGCGGAGCGCGCGCAGCCCCGGACGGTGGAAGCGGTTCATGAAGACGGTGTCGGTCTCCTGCGCCTCGCAGATCGCGCGCTTGAAGTTCTCGTGCACGGGCGACTCGGCCGACGACACCATGCGCGTGCCCATCTGCACGCCCTCGGCGCCGAGCGCGAACGCCGCGGCCATGCTGTGGCCGTCCGCGATGCCGCCGGCGGCGATCACCGGCACATCGACTTTCGAGCACACGAGCGGCAGCAGCACCATCGTCGCCACGTCGCGCGGATTCTTGAAGCCGCCGCCTTCTCCGCCCTCGACCACGAGCCCGTCGACGCCGGCCTCGATCGCCTTCAGCGCCGCCTTGAGCGAGGGCACCACGTGGTAGACGGTGAGGCCCGCGCTCTTCAGCGCCCGCGTGTACCTCGTCGGATCGCCGGCCGAGGTCGTGACGAAGCGCACGCCCTGCGCGACGACGAAGTCGACGATCGAGGGATCGCGAACGAAGAGCTGCGCGATGTTCACGCCGAAGGGCTTGTCGGTGAGATCGCGCATCTTGCGGATCTCCTCGCGCACGGCGTCGAGCTCGCCGGACGACGTCTCGATGATGCCCATGCCGCCCGCGTTCGAGACCGCGGACGCGAGCTGCGCGCGCGCGATCCAGCCCATCGGCGCCTGCACGATCGGGAGCGAGACGCCGAGCTGCTCGGAGACGCGGGTTCGAATCAGGGGCTCGCTGACGTCGATCTCTGCTGTGCTCGTTCGCACCGGGTCTTCTCCTCCGATCTTCGCTCGGCTACGCCTCGCTGCGCGCGGATTCGCCGCTTGCCGCCTCGATCTCGACGGGGATCCCGTTCAGCGCCGACGTGCCCGAGAGCGGGTCGAGCGTGAACTCGTCGGCGAGCGCGTTGCTGTTGCTGCCGGGGCGCTTCGCCGCGACCTGCATGCGCGTGCCGGGCGCGTCGTGGCCCCAGCCGTGCGGCAGGCTCACGACACCGGGCAGGATCGAGTCGGTCACCTCGACGCGCGCCACGACCGAGCCCGCCTGCGAGCGCACCTGCGCGGCGCCGCCGTCCATGAGGTCGAGCCGCGCGGCGTCGTCCGGGTGGACCTGGAGCGTGCAGCGGAAGGGTCCTTTCGCGAGCGTCGGCAGGTTGTGCATCCAGGAGTTGTTCGAGCGCAGGTGGCGGCGCCCGACCAGCACCGACGCCGGACGCGGCGTGTCGATCGAAGCCTCGAGCCGCGGGAGATCCTCGAGGATCACCGGCGGTGCGAGCTCGATCTTCCCGCTCGGCGTGCGCAACACGTCGGGGAGCCGCGGCGCGAGCGGGCCGAGGTCGACACCGTGCGGAGCCGCCTCGAGCGCAGCCAGCGACAGGCCCTCGCGCGCGCCGAATCCGTCGCCGTAGGGACCCGTCCGGAGCGCGAGGTCGATCAGCCGCTCCGGGCCGCGGCGATGCGAGAGCGCGGCGAGGATCTCCTCCGAATCGCGTCCCTCGATCCGGCCGCCCTTCGCCGCGACCGCCGCCTGCACGCGCAGCCGGATCGCGAGCTCGTCGAGCCCGCGCGTGTCGGCCTTCGAGCCCTGGCCGAGCAGGATGCCGAGCAGCCGCAGCAGGATCTCCCACTCGGTCATCGCGCCCGGCGGCATCTCGAAGACCGGCGGCGAGTAGCGCGCCGCATTTCGCACCGCGAACGACGGGAACGCGACGTCGTAGTGACTCTGCTCGAGCGCCGAGGGACCGGGCAGGATCACGTCGGCGTGTCGCGTCGTCTCGTTCAGATAGATGTCGACGCTGACCATGAAGTCGAGCGATCCGAGCGCCTTCTCGAGCCGCGCGCTGTTCGGCGCGCTGCGCGCCGGGTTGCCGGCGATCGTCACGAGCGCGCGGATCTGGCCGTCGCCCGGCGTCTCGATCTCCTCGGCGAGGCAGGCGATCGGGAACTCGCCGAACACTTCGAGCGCGCCGCGCACGCGGCTCCGATGGCGGTGCAGCCGAGCGCCGCTGCCGCGGCCGCCGCGACCGTCGGTGTTCGGCGAGAAGGCGGGCGCCTTCGGGAACATCGCGCCGCCCTCGCGATCGAGGTTTCCGGTCAGGGCGTTCAGCACGTCGACCAGCCACGAGGCCAGGGTGCCGAAGGCGGTCGTCGTCGTTCCGATCCGACCGTAGACGGCGGCGCGCGGCGCGGCGGCGAGCTCGCGCGCGAGCTCGCGGATCAGCCCGGCCGTGACGCCGCAGGCCGGCGCGACGCGCTCCGGTGTGAAGGGCGCGACCGCCGCGTCGACGGCCGCGACGCCGTCGGTCCACGGCGCGAGGCGATCCAGCCGCACGAGCTTCTCCGCGAAGAGCGTCTGCGCAACCGCGGCGAGCAGCAGCGCGTCGGTCGCGGGCCGGATCGCGACGTGGCGGTCGGCGATCTCGGCGGTCTCGCTGCGGCGCGGATCGACGACCACGAGCTTGCCGCCGCGCTCGCGCATGCGGCGCGCGCGGCCGCGGAAGTCCGGCACCGTGAAGAGGCTGCCGTTCGAGACCATCGGGTTCGCGCCGAGCATCAGCAGGTAGTCGCAGCGGTCGATGTCGGGGACCGGGACCGTGAGCGCCGTCCCGAACATCAGCGCGCACGCGACCTGCTTCGGGTACTGATCGACCGTGCTCGCGCTGTAGCGGTTGCGCGTCCGAAAGCCCGTCAGCAACACGCTCGAGTAGAGCGACGCGGCGGTATTGTGGACGCTCGGGTTGCCGAGGTAGAAGCCGAGCGCGTCGTTACCGTGCGCGTCGATCACGCGGCGAAGGCCGCGGTCCGCGATCTCGAAGGCCTCGTCCCAGTCGACCGCGACGTGCTGGCCGTCGCGCTTCACCAGCGGCGCGCGCAGTCGGTCGGGGTCGGCGTCGAGATCGCGCAGCGCGACCGCCTTCGGACACACGAAGCCGGCGCTGAAGACGTCCTGCTCGTCGCCGCGGACCTTCACGACCTCGCGGCCCTTCACCTCGAGCTCGAGCCCGCAGGTGGCCTCGCAGAAGGGGCAGATGCGCTGGCGGGTCGCGGTCTGGCTCATGGGACCTCCGAGGCTCGCGATCATACGCGGCCCCCGACGGCGTTGCCCGCACGACGCCGATTCGTGCAAGCTGTCGTGCGGCCGGTCCCGGCGGACCGCGGAGGAGCGATGCGCCCCGACGAATACGAGTCCCATGATGCGCTCGGCCTGGCTTCGCTCGTGCAGCGAGGCGAGATCAAGCCACGCGAGCTGATCGAGGTCGCGATCGCGCAGTGCGAGCGTCGCAATCCCGCCGTCAACGCGGTCGTGATCCCGATGTTCGACGAGGCGCGCCGCGTTTCCGAGGCGGCGCCCGCCGGTCCGTTCCACGGCGTGCCGTTCCTGCTGAAGGACCTCTACGCGCTCTATCCGGGGGTCCGCACCACCAACGGCTCGCGCTTGTTCTCCGACTTCGTGCCCGACCACGAGAACGAGATGGTCGCGCGCTACCGGCGCGCGGGGCTCGTCGTGTTCGGCAAGTCTGCGTCGCCGGAGTTCGGCATCACGACGAGCACCGAGTCGGTGCTCTTCGGGAAGACGCGCAACCCGTGGAACCTCGAGCACACCGCCGGCGGATCGTCGGGCGGCGCGGCGGCGGCCGTCGCCGCGGGCATCGTCCCGGCCGCGCACGCGAGCGACGGCGGCGGCTCCATCCGCATCCCCGCGTCGTGCTGCGGGCTCTTCGGACTGAAGCCCTCGCGCGGGCTGATGCCGTTCGGCCCTGACGCGGGCGAGGGCTGGAGCGGCATGAGCACCGCGCACGCCGTCACGCGCAGCGTGCGCGACAGCGCGGCGCTCCTCGACGTCGTCGCGGGCGCCGATCTCGGCGCGCCCTACGCGGCGCCGACGCGCGAGCGGCCGTACCTCGAAGAGATGGGAGCGAAGCCCGGTCGGCTCCGCATCGCGCTGCAGACGCGCAGCTTCAATGGCAGCGACACCCATCCGGATTGTGTCGCCGCTGCGCGCGACGCGGCCGCGCTCTGCCGCTCGCTCGGCCACGAGGTCGATGAGGCCGAAATCGCGATCGACGCGGCGGCCTTCGGCCGCGCGTCGCAGGTGATCATCGCGGCGAATCTGCGCGCGTCGGTGCAGGATCGCCTGAAGGAACTCGGCCGCGAGCTTCGCGACGACGACCTCGAGACCGGCACGCGCGCGATGTTCGAGGCGGCCGCGGGCGCCGACGCCGCGGAGTACGCGCGCTCGCTGCGCGTGATCCACGCGCTGGGGCGTCAGGTGTCGCGCTTCCTCCTGCGTTACGAGCTGCTGCTCACGCCGACGATGGGCACGCCGCCGCTGCCGCTCGGACGCCTCGCGCTGACGAATCCCGGTGTCGACTTCCTGCGCGATCTGCTCCAGACCGTCGGCTACACGCAGCTCTTCAACGCGTCGGGACATCCGGCGATGTCGGTACCGCTCTCCTGGAACGCCGCGAGCCTCCCGATCGGCGTCCAGTTCGTTGGTCGCTTCGGTGCCGAGGCGACGCTATTCCGGGTCGGGGCGCAGCTCGAGCAGGCGCGGCCGTGGTTCGCGAAGACCGCAAGCTGCGCGTAGCGCGGCGAAGCCGAGCGAAATTCAGAGAAACGACACTGTTCGATGTTCGTCGTCCACGTCGACCGCCAGCGCTCGTTCACCGGCCAGATCCAGCGCGGGCTCGCCGATCTCGACGCGCTGCGCGGCGCCGGCCATCAGGTCGGCGCGATCGCGCATCCCGGCAGTCAGCTCGCGCGGCGCGCGCGCGAGCGCGGGATCGAGGTCTGGGAGCTGCCGATGCGCGGCGCCTCGATCTATCCGTCGATGCTCCGCGCCGCCCGCGCGCTGCGCGGCCGCGGCGTCGACGTCCTCCACTGCCACGGCGGCGCGGATCATGTGCTCGCGTTCGGCGCGGCGCGGCTCGCGGGCATCCCGCATCTCGTCCGCACCAAGCACAACCACACGCCGCCGCGAGGCTGGCGACACCGCGTGCCGTACCAGCTCTGCGACCGCGTCGTCGCCGTCTCGGGCTTCGTGCGCGATCAGCTCGTCGCGGGAGGCGTCGACGCGGCGCGCGCCGTCAGCATCCCGACCGCGGTCGACCTCGCGCGCTTCCGCCCGCGACCGCGCGACCTCGCACTCGCGGCCTCGCTCGGGATCGGCGAGAAGGATCTCGTGATCGGCAACGTGTCGAGCCTGCACGCGCGCAAGGGCATCGAGGAGCTCTTGCTTGCGCTCGCGCGACTGCGAGGCGGTCCGCACGGCACGCGCGTGCGCGGACTGCTCGTCGGAAGGAATCGCGCGCCGTGGCAGGCGCGCGCGCGCGAGCTCGGCATCGCGGACCGCGTGCTCCTCCCGGGCTTCCGCGAGGACGTCGAGTCGCTGCTGCCGCTCTTCGACGTCTACGCGCTGCCGTCGCACCACGAAGCGCTCGGCACCGGCGCGCTCGAGGCGATGGCGGCGGGCCTCGCGCTGGTGGTCAGCGACGTCGAGGGTCTGGCGGAGGCGGTCGCGCCGGGCACGGGGCTGCGCGTCCGGCCCCGCGATGCCGAACGACTCGCCGACGCGATCGAGTCGCTGCTCGGTGACGCCTCGCGGCGCGCGGAGCTCGGCGCCGCAGCGCGCGCGCGCGCCGAGGCGGAGTACGACCAGAAGGCGCTCGCGGCGCGCATGCTCTCGCTCTACGAGGAAGTGGTTCAGCGGCGCCGCCCGCGCGCCGATGCTTGACGAGCGTCCATCGCCTGGGTTATTCAAGAGCCTTCCATGACGCACCGGGTCCTGCTTCCGAGCCTCCTCGCCGGCCTGCTCCTTACGCAGGCGGGAGGGGGTTCCTAGCGCCTGGAACCCGGTCGTCGAAGCGACCCAACCCTCTCCCGCCGAGCTGCCGGAGAGGGTTTCGTGTTTCTGGGGACTTCGGTCCCGCGTCGTCGCGAAATCCGCTCCGCCGTGCTCGTCGGGAGACTTCGAGCAAGGAGCGAATCGTGTCCGACCGCATCACCGTCTTCGATACCACCCTGCGCGACGGCGAGCAGACCGCTGGCGTCTGCTTCTCGGCGCGCGACAAGGTCGACATCGCGAGCGCGCTCGCCGGCATGGGCGTCGACGTCGTGGAGGCGGGTTTTCCGGCCGCCTCGTCGGCCGAGCGCGAGGCCGTGGCCGCGGTCGCGCGCGAGGTGCGCGGCACGCGCGTGTGCGCGCTCGCGCGCGCGATGCCCTTCGACATCGACGCGGCCGCCGCGGCGCTCGCCGAGGCGGAGGCGCCGCGCATCCACACCTTCATCAACGCGTCCGACGTGCAACTCGCGCACCAGCTGCGCAAGGGACGCCGCGAGGTGCTCGAGATGGTCGAGTTCGCGGTCGCGCGCGCGCGGCAGTCGACCGACGATGTCGAGTTCTCGCCGATGGACGCGACGCGCGCCTCGCTGGACTTCCTGGTCGACGTCGTTCGCGCGGCGCTCGCCGCGGGCGCGACCACGATCAACATCCCCGACACCGTCGGCTGTGCGCTGCCCGATCAGGTCGCGGAGATCTTCCGGTCGCTCCGCGCGCGCGTCCCGGAGCTCGAGGACGCAGTGCTCTCGTTCCACGGCCAGGACGATCTCGGCCTCGCGACCGCGAACGCGCTGGCCGCGATCTCGGCGGGCGCGCGCCAGGTCGAGCTGGCGGTAAACGGCATCGGCGAGCGCGCCGGCAACACCGCGTTCGAGGAGGTCGTGATGGCGATCGAGGTGCACGGCGCGAGGCTCGGCGTCCACACTTGTGTCGACCCGAGCGGCATCTGCGCGCTCTCGGCGCTGGTCGAGGAGCGGAGCCACGTGCGCGTGCCGCCCAACAAGGCGGTGGTCGGCGCGAACGCCTTCCGCCACGCGTCGGGCATCCACCAGGACGGCGTGCTCAAGTGGCGCGAGAACTACGAGGTGCTCGATCCGGCGCGCATCGGACACGCGCGCGGATCGGAGATCGTGCTCGGCAAGCTGTCCGGCCGCGCGGGCTTCGTCGCGCGCGTGCAGGCGCTCGGCTACGCGCTGACCGACGCCGCGCTTGAGCGCGCCTTCGAGCGCTTCCAGCGCCTCGCGGACGGCAAGGCGGTCGTGGACGACGCGGACCTGAAGGAGATCTGCGAGGAGAGCGCCGCGGCGGCGTGAGGTCGCGGCATGAGTGCATGCGCGGGCGTTTCGATCGGAGGAGCGGAGGCTGCGCCCCCGGACCCCCGTTCAGGAACGAGGACCAGGAATCTCGGAGGGATCGAGAAGACCGTGACGGCGCCAGCCGACGCGGAGGAGCCAGGTGTGAGGTAGGGCGACCGGACATGGCGTGTCCGAAGCACGAGAGTACGTAGGCGAGGGCGTGTCGCACCTCTCGGGGCGTACGCAGGACGTGGAGGTGAAACCGGTCGGCGAGCACGGGGCCGCGGCGGCCGAACACGCGATCCACGGATCGCGCGAAGCGCGGTCCGATGGATTTCATCCCGGAAGCGAGATCGCGCTGGCTCGTCGCCTCGACGATCGCGTGGAGGTGATCGTTCTGGATCGAATAATGAACCAACCGGAAGCGCCCGCGATCGCACGCGATCGCGAAGCTGCGCTCGAGCTCACGCACCAGGCGCGCCGTCCGCAGCGAGGGCAGTCCGCGCCGCACCTTCAAGGTGATGTGGCACGGAAACCTCGCGGCAAGAGGAGCGCGTGCGCGATGCGGATCTCTCGGATTTGGACCGCGCTTGCGGCCCGCGCCCGCACGTCGTCCACCCCAGCGAGGCGGTTCACGCAGATCGAGATCGAGTTGTCGCGTTTTCCGCATCATCACCTGCATGACATGCAGGTGTGATAGGAACGGTCACACGCGCGACTTGAATTGCGCGATGTTCTCGATTCATCGGGGTGAAACGAAATCCTCTGCTGCGAATGCCAGCCTCTCGAGCGTTCCGGCCTCGAGGTGGAGCGTCCCAGACACCGTGATACCGATACTTCGCGGGTGCGCCCCCTCATGAATCTCGAAGAAAAGAGTGATGTGGCCGGTTCGATCGCTCTTCGCGCTGGGCCGCGCATGGTTCTCGACGGACTTCCAACGCAGCTCGCCTTCCCAGCCTCTCCAGTGGTCTGCGAGCTCGGTGAAGAATTCTCCGAGCCGGTACATGGCGAAGTCGTACAGTTCGAAGTCCGCGCTCACGGATGGGGCCGTGAACGAAACACGGCAGTGAGACAAATCATGTTCGGGCGCCGGTGGAACCTCAGCGTGGCTCCGCTTCGGACGCAGACCACCTCGAACGCGTCCCGCACTTTGCTACCCCCGCGGATCCGGTCTCCGAATCGCCGTCACCAGGACGTGCCACGCGGTGCGGTAGATCTCGCGCTCGTCGATCTTCGAGACGCCGTGGGTACGCTGCTCGAAGACGATCGGGATCTCCGCGATGCGGAAGCCGGCGTGGTGGACGCGGTAGACCATCTCCTCGAGGAAGGAGTAGCCGGAGCCGCGGATGGTGAAGGGGTTCACGGTCTCGAGCACCTGGCGCCGGTAGCAGCGGAAGCCGGCGGTGCAGTCGTGCGTCGGCACGTGCAGCAGCACGCGCGTATAGAAGTTCGCGAAGCGCGAGAGCAGGCGGCGGTGCCACGGCCAGTTGACCAGCGATCCCCCAGCGACGTAGCGCGATCCGATCACGAGGTCCGCCTGCTCCGCGGCCGCGAGCATCTGCGGCAGGTAGCGCGGGTTGTGGCTGCCGTCGCAGTCCATCGTCAACACCAGCGCGTAGTCGGCGTCGAGCGCGTAGCGGAAACCCGCGAGGTACGCCGTGCCGAGGCCGAGCTTCCCGGGGCGGCGCAAGAGGTGCAGGCGCGACTCGCTCTTCGCCGCGCGCTCGACGAGATCGCCGGTGCCGTCGGGGCTGTTGTCGTCGACGACGAGCACCTCGAGCGCGGCGTCCTGCGCGAGCACGCCGCCCGCGACCGCGAGCACGTTGTCGGCCTCGTCGTAGGTCGGAAGGATCGCGAGGGCGCGCATGGGGGGCGGCAGCATAACAGAGGGCTTACTGGGTTATGCTGCGCGGCCTGCATGGTGATCATCACGCTGCCGGCCTACAACGAAGAGGCATCCCTGCCGGCCCTGCTACTGCGCGTGAAGGAAGCCATGGAGGAGAACGGCTTCGAGTACCGCGTGATCGTCGTGAACGACGGCAGCAGCGACGGCACCGCCAGCGCGGTCGAAGCCTTGCGCGGGAAGCTGCCTCTCGAGCTCGTCGATCACGGCCGAAACCGCGGCCTCGGCGAGGCGGTGCGAACCGGCCTCCTGCACGCGCTCGAAGGCGCGGACGACCGCGACGTGATCGTGACCATGGACTCCGACAACACGCACACGCCGGGGCTCATCGCGGGCATGGTGAATGGCATCCGCGAGGGTAACGACGTGATGATCGCGTCCCGCTTCCGCGCGGGCGCTCGGATCATGGGCGTGCCGCTCTACCGCCGCGTGCTTTCGCGCGGGGCGAGCGTGCTCTTCCGCATCACCTTCCCGACCCCGGGCGTGCGCGACTTCACCTCCGGCTACCGCGCCTATCGCGCGGAGCTCCTGCGTCGCGCCTTCGAGACCTACGGCGAGGACTTCGTCCACGAGAGCGGCTTCGCCTGCATGGTCGACATCCTGCTGAAGCTGCGGCGCCTCGGCGCGATCATGAACGAGCGCCCGCTGATCCTCCGCTACGACTTCAAGTACGGCGTCTCGAAGATGCACGTGCTGCGCACCGCCGTCGGCACGCTCGGGCTGATGCTGCGACAGCGCTTCGGTCGCGGCTGATGCGCCCGCAGGACGCTGAGCGCGTCGCCGACTACTTCTCGCGGCGGGGCACCGTCACCGAGTGGTGGAACCCCGAGGAGGGGCCGCTCGCCTTCCACTACGCCGCCGAGCTGCGGGTGCTGGAAGACGCGCTCGCCGTCGACCCGAGCTGGCAGGTGCTCGACGTCGGCACGGGACCGGGCCGCTTCGGCCTCTGGTTCGCCGCGAAGGGGTGCCGCGCGATCGGCGTGGACCTCAATCCCGAGATGCAGGAGCGCGCGCGCGAGGCGGCGCGACGGCGCGGGCTCGAGTCGCGCTTCGAGGTGCGCGCAGGACGCGCGGAGGACCTGCGCGAGTTCGAGTCCGCGCGCTTCGACGCGGTCCTCTGCATGGAGCTCTTCGATCACCTGCCGGATCTCGGCGCCGCGCTCGCGTCGATGCGGCGCGTGCTCGCTCCGGGCGGGCGCTTCCTCTTCACCTACGTGCCGCGCGAGTCGCTCTACGGGATGCTCGGCAACGTCTATCGCGGCCTGAAGGCGCGGCTCGCGCCGCAGGAGCTGATGATCTCGCGCACCTACGGCTTCGCCGAGGTGGTGCGCGCGCTTCGCGGCGCCGGCCTCGAGCTCGAGCGACACTTCGGTGTGGGAGCTCTCTGCATCTCCGCGCAGACGCGCTTCTTCGGCGAGAGCGCCTTCCAGCGCGCCGCGACGGCGCTCGCGCGCGCCGAGGCGCGCCGCTGGCCCTACCACGAGGGCGGCTTCCTCGGGCGACGCGGCGCGCACGTGGTCGGGATCGCGCGGGCGTCGGCGTGAAGGTCTGCGTCTCGGTCGATCTCGACAACTACCAGGAGTACCGGCGGCTGGTCGGCTCTGGAGCGGCCGAGCCCGAGCGCTCCTTCTACGACGACGCGCTGCCACGTTTCCTGGACGCGTTCGATCGACACGGGCTCCGCGCCACCTTCTTCGCGATCGGCCGCGACGCCGCGAGTCCGTCGCACGCGAAACGCCTGCGCGAGGCCCACGCGCGCGGCCACGAGATCGGCAACCACTCGTGGTCGCACCCGCACAACCTGCGGAGCTTCTCGCGCGCGGCGAAGGAGGCGGAGATCGCGCAGGGCGAGGAAGCGCTCGCCGACGCTGTCGGCGTGCGCCCGGTCGGATTTCGCACGCCCTCCGTCGACGTCGACGCGGAGGTGCTCGAGATCCTCGCCTCGCGCGGCTACCTCTACGACTCGTCGATCATCCCGTCGCCGCTGATGTGGGCTTTCATGCTGTACGGGCGGCTCTTCGTGCGCGAGAGCGACTACGCGCTCGGGCTGCTCCGGACGCCGCTCGCGCCAGCGCGCCCCTACTGGCCCGCGACCCATGCGATCCACCGGCGGCGGTCCGACGCGGAGATCGCGCGCGGCGCGCTCCTCGAGATCCCGGTCTCGGTGACGCCGTGGCTGCGGCTTCCCTACTACGGAACCTTGTGGCGGCTGCTCGGTCCGGGCGCCTTCGCGTTCGCGCTGCGCGGGCACGCGCCTGCGCGCGGCGCGGCGCACCTGATGCTCCACCTGCTCGACCTGGTCGACTGGCACGGCACGGGACTCGGCGACGCGCTCGAGCGCACGCCCGGCGTCGGAGTCTCCTTCGCGCGCCGGCAGCGCTTCGTCGACGGGGCGTGCGAGGCGCTGGTTGCGCGCGGGAAGCCCGCGACCTTGCGCGACGTCGCGCTCGAGTGTCGTGCCGCGAGCGGGCTCGCCTAGCATGGCGCGCGAGGACCTCGAGCGGCTCATCGCGGCGGGCGGCGTGCCGCCGCGGGGCGCGCTCGCGCATCTGCTCTGCAGGGCGGAGGAGTGGATCTACGAGCTGAACGCTCGCGACCACTGGGTCTTCCGCGTCTACGAGCGCGCCAACGTGGCGTGGGCGGGCCTCGTCTTTCGCGGCGTCCGCCGGAAGGCATCGGCGATCGACACCGAGCTCGTCGCGCGCGACGGCGCGCGCATTCGCTTCCGCTTCCTGGTGCCGGGCGACGAGCCCGCCTTCGCCGACATGCTCGCGCGCTTCGACTTCGAGAATCTCCCGCCCCATCCGCTCGACCGCGCCACGGCGCGCCGCGTGCTGCGCCAGGCGAACTGCCTGCCGTTCGGCTACTTCGACGCGCGCGGCGCGCTGCGCGGCTACCTGCTGCTGCGCTTCTTCTTTCCCTGGCGCGTGACCTCGGGCGTCTGGTCGTTCCCGGACTTCGGCGGTCGCGGCCTCACGCAGGCGGGCTTGCGCGTCACCGCCGAGCTGACGCGGCAGGCCCGTCTCGCCGACTACATCACCGTGCCGGTCGGGCACAACGCGTCGCTCGGCGCGGCGACCGGCGCGGGCTGGGTCGTCGTCCGGACGAATCGGCGCTTCCACGTTCTCCTGAACGAGCACTCGCTGCCACAGAGCGACTAGCTTCTGCCGTCTCCGGCGTCGAGGCGCCTCGCGAGGGCGAAGAGCCGGTTCTCGAGACCGGTCGCGCGCGCGACGGCGAAGAGCACGCGCAGCGCGACGGCGTTCAGCGGCGAGAGCGTCAATCGACGCAGGTCGGTGAGCTCGCGCCGCAGCGATACGAGCGCGAGTCCCGCGCGAGAGAGCGCATCGGCGAGGGTCTCCGGCGTGAAGTAGAGGAAGTGTTGCTCGATGTAGAACTTCTCGAGCGGCCAGGTGATGCGACCGAAGGAGGCGCGGTAGATCGCACCGGCGGCCACGTCGAGCACGCTCTTCTGGTTCGGCGTCGAGACGCCGATCACGCCGCCCGGCGCCAGCACGTCGCGCGCAGCTTCCAGCAGCGACACGGGCCCGCGCGCGTGCTCGATGATGTCCCACATCGTGATCGCGTCGAAGCGCAGGCCTTCGGCCGCGAAGGCGCCGAACTCGCCGTCGCGGACCTCGAGACCGAAGTGGCTCCGGGCGTGCGCGGTGGCCTCCGCGCAGTCGTCGATGCCGTGCGGCTCCCAGCCGCGCCGCCGCGCGACGGCCAGGAAGAGCCCCGTGCCGCAGCCGATGTCGAGCAGGCGACCCGGCTTGCGCACGACCTCGATCCGGTCGAGCCAGCGCTCGTAGAGCTGCACCAGCGGGTTGTCGGGCGAATCCTCGTAGGTGAAGCCGTAGTAGCTACGGAGCTCGGGCACCGAGCCCTCGCCCTCGGTGTAGAGGCGCGTGAACATCTCGCGCACTTCGCGCTCGGAAAGGCGCGGCCACAGGTAGACCAGCGAGCAGTCCCCGCAGTTGTACACGCGAAAGTGCGTGATCTGGTAGCGCAAGCGGGCTCGCGCGCTGCCGCAGACGGGACAGGCGGCTTCGGCATCGGGCTTCAAGGTCGCGGAGGCTGCCACACGCGCGAGGCTCATGCCCCGAGCCAGTCGCGCGCGTGTGCGCCGAGGACGCGGCGTCCGGCGGCGACGAGTGCGAGCGAGCCGGCGAGGCCGGCGGCGAACGGAAGGAGCACCGAGGCGGCGCCGCGCGCGTTCGCGCCGAGCGTCTCCTGCGCCGCGTAGAGGAAGAAGAGATGGAAGAGGTAGATCGCGTAGGTCGCGTCGGAGAGCGCGCGCAGCCAGCGCGGAGCGGCGGCGAGCCCGACCGCCGCGCCGAGGAAGGCGAGGATCGCGTAGATGTCGAGCCACGACGCGCTGCGGGCGACGAGCCGAGGGAGCCCGGACACCTCGCTGCCGGCCCAGGTCAGCAACGCGACCGCGGCGGCGAGCGCGGCGACGACACCTGCTCGCCGCGGCGCGAGCCACGTCTCGACGCGCGCGCGCTCGAGCCGCAGCCACCAGCCGAGGAAGAAGTAGGCCCACCAGAGGAGCGGATCTCGCAGGTGCCAGTAGAAGTCGAGCGGCCAGGCGCCGGCGGCGTCGACGCCCCACTGCGCTACGAACAGCGCGCCCGTGAGCGCCGGCAGCGCCGCGCGCGGCAGCCGCGCGATCGCGGGCGTCAGCGCGACCAGCCACACGATCACGAAGACGTAGTAGTAGGGGCCGAAGGACGACGCGAAGAGCAGGTCCTTCACGAGGCTGCCGGTCGGCGACGCCTCGCCGTGCCCGGCGTGCCAGAGCTGCGCCAGCACCGAGGCGATCGCGTAGGGCACCAGGATGCGGCGCAGGCGACGGCGAGCGAGGTCGAGACCGCCCGGCGTGCCCGCGTAGAGGAAACCGCTTGCGAGCAGGAATCCCGGTACGCCAAATCGCGTCACCTGGTGGAGCCAGCGCTCGAGGGGCGTCGCGCTCGCGTCCCACGGCGGCGGCAGCGCGTGGATCAGCACGATCGTGACGATCCCCGCCGCCTTGATGGCGTCGATGCCCGAGAAGCGCTGCGGCGCCTCGTTCATCGCGGGCGACGGCAGAGCGCGAGCCAGTCGATCGCGTCGTCGCGCGCTGCCTCGATGGGGAAGTCGGCGACGCGAGCGTCGGGCGCGCCCTCGCTCGCGGCCGTGCGGCGGCGCACCAGCAGGGCGAAGGCCGCGAAGAGCCGGAGGACCAGGGCGCGCGGCAACCGCTCGCGCAGCCGCAGCGGGTCGAGTCTCAGGATCTGCTGGATGCGCGCCGAGCGCGCCGCCATGTAGGCGCGCACGGTCGGGCTCATGCCGACTCCGAGCACCTCGACCTCGCCGAAGCTCTCGCGCAGGCAGGCGGCCAGCTCGTCGGCCGCGTACTCGCGCACGTGGTACGGGTTCACGCCGTCCGACATGCGGGCGTTCGGCGTGCTGACGAGCGCGACGCCGCCCGGTTGCAGGCAGCGCGCGAGCGCGCGCACGAGGAGCCCCGGGTCCTCGAGGTGCTCGATCACCTGGAAGGAAATCGCCGCGTCGAAGCTCTTCTCGCGCAGCGGCAGTCGGCGGAGGTCCGCGCGCAGGTAGCGGACGCGCGCCGTGCGGCTGCCGGGGTCGGGGGCCACGCGGTCGACGCCGCAGATCAGCGCCGCCGCGTCGCCGAGCGACGCCGTCCCGTGTCCCGAGCCGCAGCCGAGCTCGACCGCGCGCAGCCCGTGCAGCAGCGGGCGCGCAAACTCGTAGGCGGCGCGGTGGCGCGCGAGGTCGACGCCGAAGAGCGCGTCTCCCTCGTGCAGGCGCTCGCCGGTGAAGCGCCGCTGTGTCACCGCGCCGGCTCCCGGGTCTCGCGCAGGGCGTCGCGCGTGAACTCGCGCGCGAAGGCGACGCCCATCCCCGCGCGCAGCGCGACCATGCCGGCCGAGAGTACCAGGCTCATCGCGAGCAAGGTCGCCTCGGGCGCGTAGCTCGAGAAGAGGTAGAGGAAGGCGGCCTGGCTGGTGCCGAGCCCCGCGACCGCGATCGGGATCGCCGAGACGACCGCGACGAGGAACACGCCCGCGACGAGCTCCGGCGGCGGCACCGCGACGCGGAACGCGACGAAGACCGCGCCGCAGACGGCGACGAAGCAGATGGAGAAGGCGACGCGCAGGGCGAACAGGCGCGCGAGGTCCGGCAGCGGCACGTTGCGCAGCGCCTCGAAGGCCGAGAGGCTGCGGATGCGATCGAGCGGCCCCAGCGAGCGCGGCATGCGCAGAAGCGCGAGACCGCCGAAGAGCCCGACGACGGCGGCCGCGACGATTCCGCCGCGCAGCGCCGGCGCGCCGCTCCCCGCCTGCGCCGCGCCGAGGGCGGCGAGGCCGAGCACGACCACGAGATCGGTGGTCGAGATCAGGATCACGAGGCTCGCGGCGCGCGCGAGCGGGAGCCCGGTCTGTCGGCGCAGCAGCACGACCACCGCGCCGACGCCGAGCGCGTAGTTGAGGATCGCGAGCAGGTAGCTCGCGCATTTGATGCGCGCGGCAGTCCAGCGCCCGAGACCGGGGGACTCGTGCACGAGGCCGGACAGCGAGGCGGCCTCGAGCCACAAGGTCGCCGCGCCGTAGACGAGGAGAGAGGGGACGAGCACGAGCGCGACGCGCGCCGAGACCGACGCGGCGACCGCGGCGAGGTCGACGCTGCGGAGCAGCCACACGAGCACGGCGAGGCTCACGGCGATCGGCAGCGCGCGCTGGAGGGCGCGCTTCACGGCGAGATCCGCGGCGTCTCCCAGACGAGGCCCGGGGACTCGGTGCGAACGAAGACGCCGTGGAAGAGCGTGCCGGCGACGACGCAGAGCGCGAGCGCGGCGAGCACGACGCCGATGCACGTCGCCTCGGTGCGGTCGCGCCGCATCCAGGCGCAGAGCGACTCGCTCGCGTAGACGGCGTAGGGCACGCACAGGCCGAGCAGGCTCGTGCCCTTCACCACGGCGAACCAGGGGTTCTCCCAGGTGAAGAGCGCGAAACCGGCGAGCGTCAGCGCGACGAGCGCGAGCAGCGGTGCGTCGGAGTCGCCGTCGCCGCGGAGAAGGCGGCGCGCTGCGGCCGCCATGCCGGCGAGGAAGGCCGCCGTCGGCAGCAGCGCCAGCACGAGCGTCCACTCGCCGAGGCGGGAGACCGCCGCGCTGCGCGTCGGGAGGAAGTAGCGGTGGGCGTCGAACCACACGCTCGCGTAGGTCGAGCCCCAGACCGAGCGCAGCAGCGACGGGTTCAGCAGCTGCGGGTCGGTGAAGGTCGCGAGCGGGAAGCGCAGGTAGTCGGCGAGCGCGCGCTCGCCGGGCGGCATGCCGAACATGAGGCGATGGGCCGAGAGCCCGTGCGGCTGGAAGTAGCCGTACTCGATCCGGTTGCGCGCGAAGAACCAGCCGCCGATCGCGGCCGCGAGCGCGCAGCAGAGCGCTCCGCGCGCGAGCGCGTCGCGACGCTTCCTTGCGTCGAAGGCGTAGGCGGCGCCGCAGGCCACGGCGGTCACGAGGCCCGAGAGCTTCGTCAGCAGCGAGAGTCCGGACGCGACGCCGGCCGCAATTGCGCGCCGCCGGGCAGGGCGGCGCTCCTCGCGCGCGCGCGCCGGATCCGCCACCCAGGCGATCGCGGCCGCGGTGCAGAACGAGGCCAGCATCTCCTTGTTCACCATCGCGCTCATGTGGACGTGGGCCGGCAGGTAGAGCACGAGTCCCGCGGCCAGCCACGCCCGCGACGCATCGGCCGGCGCGAGCCGACGCACGAGCCGGAAGGCGAGGGCAGCGATGCCGAGCCCGAAGAGGAGGTTCAGCCAGGGCGCGAGCGCGGGCGCGTCCGCGATCCGCATCAGCAGCGCCACCAGCGCGTAGTAGAGCGGAGGGTCCGCGGCCGACCACCCGGCGTCCGGCGCGGGCAGGTGCCAGGCCTGTCGCAGCGACTCGATGTACTGCCAGCTGAAGGCGGCGTCGAAGCCCCACTGCGGCGGATACAGGAGCGCGTTCTGGATCCGCAACACGAGCGCGACCGGCAGCGCGACCGAGACCGCGACGACCGCGAGCGGGCGCACGCCTAGCCCTCCTTCTGCGCGAGGCAGACTGCCGCCTCCATCTGGTCGGCGGCGCGCTCCCACTCGAAGCGGCGGGCGAAGGCCTGCGCGGCGACCGACATGCGTGCGGCGAGCGCGTCGTCCGCGAAGAGCGCGCCGATCCGGTCGGCGAAGCCGGCCACGTCGCCGACCGGCACCAGGAAGCCGGTCTCGCCGTGGCGCACCGAGTCGCGAAGGCCCGGCGCGTCGCTCGCGACGTTCGGCGTGCCGAGCGCGTTCGACTCGATCACGGTGAGGCCCCAGCCCTCCTTCGCCGACGCGCACGCGCACACGCGCGACGAGGCGAGCAGCCGATCGCGCTCGCGGTCGTCGATGAATCCCGTGAAGCGGACGCGCGCCGCGACGCCGAGCTCGCCGGCCAGCCGCGCGAGTCGCGCCCGATCGGCGCCCTGGCCGACCACCACGAGCTCCGCGTCCGGGAAGCGCAGCGCGAGAGCAGCGAGCGCGCGCAGCAGCACGTCGACGTTCTTGTAGCGCTCGAGCCGACCGACGTAGACGATGCGGCGTGCGCGCGTCGCGTAGGGCTGCGGCGGCTCGTCCGGCCAGCGGATGCCGGGGTGGTGGACCTCGATGCGCGACGCGTCGACGCCGCGTGCGACCAGGTCGTCGCGCGTGCTCTCGGAGATCACGGCGAAGCGCGAGTGGCGGAAGACGCGGGGCACGAGCTTCTCGACCGCGAAGACCGTGGCGGCGACCGGCCACGAGACCTGGAGGAAGGCCGCGTCGCCGAAGAGGTGGTGGCACAGGCCGAGCACCGGCACGTGCGCGTAGAGCGGCGAGAGGAATGGCAGCTTGTTCAGGCACTCGACCACGACGTCGAAGCGACCCGCGCGCGTGTCGCGCGCGCAGGCCGCGGCCGCGCGCGGATAGTAGGCGGGAAGCGCGGCCAGCCGCCGCACGTCGAGACCCTGCACGCGCTCGCGCGCTGGCGCACCCGGAAACGAGCTCGACGCCAGCACCACCTCGTGTCCGCGCGCCGCGAGGCGCCCGAAGATCTCCGCGACGTGGACCTCGGCGCCGCCGGCCTTTGGATGCCTCGGATCGCGCTCGTTCAGGATCAGCGCGCGCCAGCGCGATCCGCTCACACGCGCCCGAGCCAGTCCGCGACGCGCAACCACAGAGCCATCCACAGCGCCTCGATCCCGATGCGCGCGGTCAGCTTCGAGGCGCCACGGGTGCGGTCCAGGAAGAAGAAGGGGATCTCGACGATGCGCGCGCCGTGGCGGATCAGCCGGTAGTTCAGCTCGATCTGGAAGGCGTAGCCGTTCGAGCGGCTGCGCTCGAGCCCGATGCGCTCGAGGATCTCGCGTCGCGCGCAGCGGAAGCCGCTGGTGGTGTCGGTGAGCGGCAGGCCGGTGATCTTTCGCACGTAGAGGTTCCCGAAGTAGCTGAGCAGGATCCGCTCGATCGGCCAGTTCACGACCGTGATGCCGGTCAGGTATCGCGAGCCCTGCACCACGTCGCAGTGCTCGATCTCCTCGAGCATGCGCGGAAGCGTCTCGGCGGGGTGCGAGAAGTCGGCGTCCATCTGCACCACGACGTCCGCGCCGAGGTCGAGCGCCTGGCGGAAGCCGGCGCGATAGGCGGGCCCGAGGCCGTCCTTGCGCGCGCGGTGGAGCACGTGCACGCGCGCGTCCGTGCGCGCGAGGTCGTCGGCCAGCTTGCCGGTCCCGTCCGGCGAGTCGTCATCGACGATCAGCACCTCGATCGAAGGCGACTGCGCGAGCACGCGAGGCACCAGGACCGGCAGGTTCTCGCACTCGTTGTAGGTCGGGATGATGACGATGCAGCGGGTCAAGGGGCGCCTCGCGTGCAGCCTACTCGTCGGCCCGGTCCCCGAGCAAGCCGAGCCGCGGGCTAGAGGAAGCCCTCGGGCAGCACGCGCGCGGGCTGGAGCCGGATGCCGATCGGCCCGCGCGGCAGCACGATGCGCAGGTCCCCACCGTCGCGCCGCACCACCATTTCGGTCTCCGCGCCCGCCTCGCCGCCGCCGGTCGCGTCCACGAGCGCCTGACCCTCGAAGATGCGGTGGCCGTCGTAGGAGACGATCTCGTCGCCCTCGCGCAATCCCGCGCGCTCTGCGACCGAGCCGGCCAGCACTCCCGCCACCTGCACTCGGTTGCTGCGCCCGGCGGCGTAGAGGATCGCGTCGTAGTCGCGGTCGCCGAGCTCCGCGTGGAGGTCGTCGGAGAGCTGCCGCGACTCGGTCTGGAAGCGCGGCTGCTGGCGCCAGCCCTCGCGGCCCGCGCGGTCGTTCAGGTAGAGGAGGGCGAGCTGGTAGGCGTCGTAGCGCTCGCGCAGTCGGTTCGCCTCCTCCTCGGTGTAGCCGCGGTCCTGGAGCGCCTGCGTGTCGAAGGGACCCCCGTCCGGCTGCGCCGCGGGGGCAGCCGGCGAAGGCGACGCGGCCGACGGCGGCTCGGCCGGCGCGCTCGGACCCTGATCCTTGCGCGTGAGCTGCTCGTAGGCGTCGCGCCAGTGCGCGACCTCGGCCTCGAGCGCGGCCACGCGTGCGTCGCGCTCGGCCGCCGGTGTGTTGCCGGTCGGCGCGAGCGCGCGCTCCTCGGAAGCGTCGGGCGCGAGACGCAGTCCGACCGCGGCGCCGACGAGGAGCCCGAGCGCGGCGCCGAGAGAGGCGGCCAGGAGCGGCGTTCGGGCGCCCGCCATGCGCGGAGGCTAGCCGGTGCGCCCCCGTCCACCGCGCGGCGCCGCGGTGTGGATTTTCCGCGTCCGGGCCTATGCTCGCCCCCGCTCGTGCCCGGGGGTCCGCCCGCTTGCAGATGCGCAGCGCGCCGCGCCTCGCCGCCGCCACGCTGCGCCACGAGCATCGCGTCGCGCTCGGCGCGGGCGCCGCCGCGATCGCGGTCGCGATCGGCATCCGGCTCTGGAATGCGCTCGCCGGTTCTCTCGGCTGGGGCTACGACGCCTGGGGCCACGCGGCCTACGTGCTCTATCTCGACTTCTACGGCGCGCTGCCTCACGCCGATCAGGGGTGGTCCTACTTCCATCCGCCGCTCCACTACCTCCTGTCGTGGCCCTTCGCGTGGGCGCGAAGCGCCGACGCGCTGCTGCGTGGGATGGTGCTCGTCGCGTCGGCCGCGAGCCTCGGCACGGCGTGGCTCGCGGCGCGCGTAGAGCGCGCGGTCGCGCCCGAGCGACCCGAGCTCGCCTGGCTCGCGTTCGGCGCCGTCGCATTCCTGCCCGCGCAGTGGACTGCGAGCGCGATGCCCGGCAACGAGCCGACCGCGGCCTTCTTCGTCTCGCTCGCGATCGCGCACTTCGCCTTGCGCGCGGAGGCGACACCGGCACGCGACCTCGTCACCGGGGCGCTCCTCGGACTCGCGCTGCTCTCGAAGTACAGCGCCTTCGTCGCGGTGGTCGCGGTCGTCGCCTCGCTCGCGAGCGAGGCGTGGCTCTCGGCGCGGCCGCGCACGGCTGCGTGGCGCCTGGCTGCGCTCCGCGCGGCTCGCATCGGGCTGGCGCTGCTCGTCGTGGCGGGACCCTTCTACGCGCGCAACCTCGTCGACCAGGGTCGGCTGATGCCGACCAGCCGCGACGATCCCGCCGTGCGCGCGGCCGAGTCGGGTCAGCCGCCGGGCGTACGCCACGTCGTCGACTACGTGCGGATCCCGCCGCGCCTGTTCACGGACGCGAACCCGCTCGCGCCACACATGCTCGGGTCGGTCTGGGGCTCGCTCTACGCGAACGCTTGGTTCGACACCCACCACGAGACCGACCGCGACCGCGTGCTGCTGCTCGAGCGTGGCACGCCGGGCGTCGCGCGCGCTCTCTTCGCGCTCGGGCTGCTGCCGACGGGGCTTGCCCTCGCCGGCGCCGGGCTCGCGCTGCGCGACGCGCTGCGAGGTCGCCGCCGTTCCGTGTACCTGCCGCTCCTCTGGCTGGCCCTCGGGATGCTGGCCGCGCAGGCGCTCTTCGCTTGGCGCGTCCCGACGTGGGCGGCGGTCAAGGCGAGCTATCTGCTGCCTGCGTCTCTCGCCTTCGCGCTCTTCCTCGCGCGCGGCTTCGAGTCGCTCGCCGCGCGATCGCGGCGCGCGTCCTCGGCCTCGCTGGCGGCGCTCGTCGCGACGGCGGGGCTCGCGTCGCTCGTCGCCGTGGAGGGCCTCGCCATCCCGCGCCGCATCGACGCGCCGACCGCCGGCGCCGTGCACTTTGCGTTCGGCGAGTACGCGGCGGCGCGCGACGTCTACGGCGCGCTGCTCGCGCGCTCGTTCTGGCCGGTGCCCTGGCTCGACGGCCTCGCGGCGTCGCAGCTCGCGCGGGGCGACGCGACACAGGCGCGCGTCCTCTACGAGCGCGCCGTCGTGATCGAGGACTCGCTCGCGCGCGAGTCGGCGAAGGGCGACCCGTTCGTGTGGCGGCGCGCGCAACTCGCGGTCGCGACGGCGCTCGCCGGCGACGAGGAGAAAGCGGCCGATGCGCTCGGGCGCCTGCTCGCGCGCGCCGAGCTCCCCGAGCTGCGCGCGAATCTCGGGGCGCTGCGCGCGCGCGCCGGGCGGCTCGACGAGGCGGACTCCGATCTCCGCGCGGCGCTCACGGCCGACGCCGAGATGTGGCCGGTCGCGGAGGATCTGGCCTTCGTGCTGCGGCGCGCGGGACGCGACGCCGACGCGGAGCAGGCGCTGGCGATGGCGCGCGCGGCGGCCTGCCGCGCGCCGCGCGGGATCCCACGCGCGATCGGCACCGGCGAGAACGTCGAGTGGGGCGTCGGCCGGCGCTGGCTGCTGCGCCTCGCGCCGGACGGCGTGCTCCGTGTGACGCTCCCGACGGATCAGCGCCAGGCGTGCGCGCGACTCGCGGCGGAGCACTCGTGAAGGCGCGCGAGCCGCTCGCGGTGGCAGCGCTGGCTGTGCTCCCGATCGCGCCGTTCGCAAGCGCCGCCTTCGGCATCGACGAGCCGGTCTTCCTCGCCGTCGCGCACCGGATCCTGGTCGCGCCGCTGGATCCCTTCGGATTCGCGATGGTGTGGGACTCGACGGGCGCGAGCGAGGCCGCGCGCTTCAACCTGAATCCGCCGCTGCTCTCCTACTGGCTGGCCCCCTGGCTCGCGGCCTTCGGCGAGAGCGAGACCTGGCTACGCGTCGCGGTGTGGCCCTTCGCGTTGCTCGCGGCCTTCTCGTTCCATGCGATCGCGTCGCGAGCTCGAGTCGACGCGTTGCGCGCGACCGCGCTCTTCCTGGCCGCGCCGGCGTTCGTCGTGCTCGCCGCGACCTTCCAGCTCGACGTCGCGGTCGGCGCCTGGCTCCTCCTATCGGTGTCATTGCTGCTGCGCGCGCGCGCGAGCGGCGCGCCTCGCGACGAGCTCGCCGCGGGCTGCGCCGCGGCGGTGGCCGGACTCACGAAGTACGTCGGCCTGGCCGCGATCCCGCTGCTCGGCGCGGGACTCGCACTGTTGCCGGGCTCGCGCCGACCCCGGCTCGGGAGCTGGATGCGCGTCGTCGGCATTCCCGTCGCCGCGCTCGCGCTCTGGGGACTCTACACGCGGGCGCAGTACGGGTTCGTACACTACGCGGCGGGACTCGCCCTGGTGGGCGAGCGCGGCACGAGCGCCGCCGAGCTCGCGAGTCACGTCGCCTCGCTGCCGATCTGGTACGGCGGCGCGCTCGCGTTCCCGCTGCTCTTCTTCGGGCTCTGTCTGGTGCGCGGGCGCCCGCGACTCGAGGTCGCGGTGATCGCGGGCATCGCGGGCGCCGCGGTCGCGCTCTACGTGCTGCCGATCGGTCGTCCGCTGCGCCGCGTGCCGCTCGACCTCGGGGACGGCGTGCTGGCGGCGCTCTGCTTCGGCGCCGGGCTCTGGTGTGTCGGCCTCGCGCTCGCGCGAGGCGTCGCGGCGCGGAGCGATCCGCTGGATCGATTCCTCGCGCTCTGGGCCGGCGGCTTCGCGGCCTTCTCGCTCTTCGTCAACTGGCACGTCAACGCGGCGGACGCGCTGCTGATCGCGCCGCCGCTGCTGCTGCTGTGGCTGCGCAGTCCGCGGCTCGCGCCGTCGCCGCGCGCGCAGTGGATCGTCACCGCGGCCGCGCTGGCGCTGTCGCTCGGTCTCGTCGCGGCGGACGCCGCGCAGCGCAACGCCTACCGCACGGCGGCGTCGCAGCTCGCCGCCGCGATCGGCGACGCCCCCGGCACGCGCTGGCAGGTCGGGCAGTGGGGCTTCCAGCACTACCTCGCGCGCGTCGGCTTCCAGCCACTCGTCCCGGGGAGCGCGCGCTCGCCCGGATCGCAGCTCGCGCCCGGAGACTGGGTCGCCACGGCGCGCAACGTCTCGCAGCTCGACGTCGCGGCCTACATGGAGCGCTTCACCCTGAAGCCGGTCGACCGCTTCGTCGCGGAATCCCGCCTGCCGCTGCGGACCACCAACCCGGACGCCGGCGCCGGCTTCTACACCCACCACGGCGGCTACGTCCCGTTCGCGATCTCCCGCGTCCCGCTCGACGAGATCGCCCTCGGCCGCGTGATCGGGGTGCCTCGCGAATAGCGCAGGTGGACGCCACCCTGTCGAAGCCCTCGGATTCGCTGGCAATGGGGTGTCGGGGCGTCTAGCATGCGCCCCGCCTCGGGACCGCCCCGGCCCATCCGAGCGGAGGTCGATCGCGTCGCGCGAATCGAACCGTGCCGTCGGCGCACCCACCCCCAGACAAACGCGCGACCGCTCGAGCGGTCCCCACCGCGGAGAGACGCATGCTCCCCATGGCCCTCGCCCTACTCAGCGCGGTCGTCGCGATCGCCGTCGCGATCACCTTGTATCGCAAGGTGGTCGCGGCGCCGACCTCGTCGCCGCGCGCCAACGAGATCGCCGCGGCGATCCGCGCCGGCGCCGAGGCCTTCCTCTCGCGGCAGTACCGCACCGTCGGGATGGTTGGAGCGCCGATCCTCCTCCTGATCCTCGTCGCGCTGGGCAAGTGGTACGCGCTCGGCTTCCTGGTCGGCGCGCTTGCGAGCGCGGCGGCCGGCTTCATCGGCATGAACGTCTCCGTGCGCGCCAATCTGCGCGTGGCGGAGGCGGCGCGATCGGGCTTCGGGCGCGCCTTCGATCTGGCCTTCCAGGGCGGCACCGTGACCGGGCTGATGGTGGTCGGCGCGGGCCTGTTCTCGCTCGGCGCGATCGTCTGGTGCATGCACGCGGCCGGCAAGCAGGACCCCGACGCGCTGGTCGGCCTCGCGTTCGGCGGCTCGTTGATCTCGGTCTTCGCACGCCTCGGCGGCGGCATCTTCACGAAGGGCGCCGACGTCGGCGCGGATCTCGTCGGCAAGGTCGAGGCGAACATCCCGGAGGACGACCCGCGCAATCCGGCCGTGATCGCCGACAACGTGGGCGACAACGTCGGCGACTGTGCGGGCATGGCCGCGGACCTGTTCGAGACCTACGGCGTGACGGCCGCCGCGGTGATGCTGCTCGCGCACATCATCTTCCCGGGCGACTCGAGCATGTTCCTCTACCCGCTGCTCGTCGGTGTCGCCGGCATCGCGGGCAGCATCGTCGCGCTGCCGTTCGTGAAGATCGACGAGCCGGCTCCGGGCGAGCGCCCTGCCGTCATGCGCGCGATGTACCGCGGCCTCGGCATCGCGACGGTCGTGATGATCGGCGTGACGCTCGTCTTCAACCTCTTCGTCGGCTTCCCGGCGGCGGACTCGGCCGGTCACACGATCGGCGGCTTCCGGCTGCTCGTGTGCGTGGTCGTCGGCGGCCTCGTCACCGCCGCGATGATGTGGATCACCGACATCTACACCGGCGACGGCTCGCGCTTCGTCGAGCGCATCGCGCGCGCGAGCCTGGGCGGTCACGGCACCAACGTGATCAGCGGCCTCGCGGTCGGCATGCAGGCGACCGCCGCGCCGGTCCTCGTGATCGTGCTCGCGATGATCGTGACCTACTCGAGCGCCGGCCTCTTCGGCGTCGGCATCGCCGCCATGGCGATGCTCTCGCTCGCCGGCATCGTGGTCTCGATCGACGCCTATGGTCCGATCACCGACAACGCCGGCGGCATCGCCGAGATGGCGGAGCTCGGGGAGGACGTGCGGCGCGTGACCGATCCCCTCGACGCCTTCGGCAACACCACGAAGGCGGTTACCAAGGGCTACGCGATCGCGTCGGCGGGTCTTGCGGCGCTCGTCCTCTTCGCCACCTACATCGAGGATCTGCGGCGCCTGAAGCCGGGCACCGTGGTCGCGTTCGACCTGAGCGGCACGGGCGTGCTGATCGGCCTCTTCGTCGGCGCGATGATCCCCTTCGTGTTCGCGTCCTTCGCCATGAACGCGGTCAGCGAGGCGGGTCGCAGCGTGGTGGAGGAGGTGCGGCGCCAGTTCAAGGAGATCCCCGGCATCATGGAGGGCACGGCGAAGCCCGACTACCGCACCTGCGTCGACATCGTCACCCAGGCGGCGCTTCGCCTCATGATCGCGCCGGCGCTGATCCCCGCGTTCGTCCCGATCGCCGTGGGCCTCCTCTTCGGAGCGCAGGCGCTCGGCGGGCTGCTGATCGGGTCGATCGTGTCGGGCGTGTGCGTCGCGCTGTCGATGACGACCGGCGGGGCCGCGTGGGACAACGCGAAGAAGTACATCGAGGCCGGGAAGTTCGGCGGCAAGGGCTCCGACGCCCACAAGGCGGCGGTAACCGGCGACACGGTCGGGGACCCCTACAAGGACACGGCGGGCCCGGCGATCAATCCGATGCTGAAGCTGATCAACGTGGTGGCGCTGCTCGTGATCCCCTTCCTCGCGTAGGGGCTACAGCCGGCGCTTGCTCGGGCCGAAATACTCCAATAATCTCGCGCGATTCCGCGAGTGGCGGCAGCGCGCAGGATGGCCCGTGGAGCGCTGAGCCGACGCGGGCTTCCGCTGGCCGACCTGGCCGGCGCCTCGGAGCCTCGCATGACCGGACCCGTACGCCACCACTTCGACAAGCTGCGGCGGCTGCCGCCCTACGTGCTCGCCGAAGTGATCGACCTGATGAAGTCGGCGCGCCGCGCCGGACACGACGTGATCGACCTCGGCATGGGCAATCCCGACATGCCGACACCGCCCCACGTCGTCGAGAAGATCTGCGAAGCGGCGCACAACCCGCGCAACCACCGCTACTCCGCGTCGCGCGGCATCCCGAACCTGCGCGCGGCCATCTGCGAGTGGTACCAGCGAAACCACGGCGTGACGCTCGATCCCGACAGCGAGGCGATCGCCGTGATGGGCGCCAAGGAGGGCCTGTCGCACTTCGTGCTGATGACGATCGGCCCGGGCGACGTCGTGCTGTGTCCCGACCCCGCGTACCCGATCCACCAGTACGCCGTGATCATCGCGGGCGGCGATCTGCGCCCCGTCCCGCTGGTGCCCGACGGCGACCTGGTCGCGAACCTCGAGACCGCGATCCAGCGCACCTGGCCGAAGCCGAAGATGCTGATCCTGTCATTCCCGCACAATCCGACCACCGCAGTGGTGGACCGCGCCTTCTTCGAGCGCGTCGTGGCCTTCGCGCGCGAGCACGATCTGATGGTGCTGCACGACTTCGCCTACGCGGAGATCTGCTACGACGGCTACAAGGCGCCGAGCATCCTCGAGGTGCCGGGCGCCAAGGACGTCGCGATCGAGTTCATCTCGCTCTCCAAGAGCCACTCGATGGCGGGCTGGCGGGTCGGCTTCGCGTGCGGCAACCGCGAGATGATCCACGCGCTCGCGCGCATCAAGAGCTACCTCGACTACGGCATGCCGCAGGCGATCCAGATCGGCTCGATCGTCGCGCTGCGCGGTCCGCAGGACATCGTGCACGAGAACACGCGAGAGTACCGCGAGCGTCGCGACACCCTGATCGACGGCCTCGGAGCGCCGGGCGAGGGCGCCTGGAAGATCGAGAAGCCGCTCGGGACGATGTTCGTGTGGGCGCAGATTCCCGAGCGCTTGCGCGGGCTCGGCTCGATGGAGTTCAGCAAACGCCTGATCCGCGAGGCGGAGGTCGCGGTGTCTCCGGGGCTCGGCTTCGGACAGGCGGGCGAGGGCTACGTGCGCTTCGCCCTGGTCGAGAACCGCCACCGTATCCGCCAGGCCGTGCGCAACATCCGGCGCTTCCTGCGCGACGCCGGCGCGGGCTAGGCGCGGGAGTCGAGACGTGGCACGCGGTGCCGTCGGCATCGGCTTGATCGGTCTCGGCACGATCGGCACGGGCGTCGTGAAGGTGCTCGCGCGCAACGCCTCCGTGATCGAGCAGCGCCTCGGCATCCCGCTGCGGCTCGTGCGCATCGCGGACCTCGACCTCGCGCGCGACCGCGGACTCGACCTCGCGGGCGTGCGCTTCGACTCCGACGCGGAGGCGCTGATCGCGGACCCGCGCGTCGAGATCGTGGTCGAGCTGATCGGCGGCACCGGCGCCGCGCGCGCGCTCGTCCTGTCGGCGATCGAGCGCGGCAAGCACGTCGTCACCGCCAACAAGGCGCTGCTCGCTCAGTACGGCGGCGAGATCTTCGACGCGGCCTCGCGCAAGGGCGTCGACGTGGCCTTCGAGGCGAGCGTCGGCGGCGGCATCCCGATCCTGCGGGCGATCCGCGAGGGGCTCGTCGCGAATCGCATCGAGAGCGTGTGCGGCATCGTGAACGGCACCACGAACTACGTGCTGACCGAGATGGAGCGCAGCGGCGAGGACCAGGCAGTGGTCGTGAAGCGCGCGCAGGAGCTCGGCTACGCGGAGGCGGATCCCTCCTTCGACCTCGACGGCGTCGATGCGGCGCACAAGCTCGCGCTGCTCGTCGCGATGGCCTTCGGCGCGCAGCTCACGCCGAAGCAGATCCCGACCGCGGGCATCCGCGGACTCTCGCCGATCGACTTCGAGGCCGCGCGCGAGTTCGGCTTCCGCATCAAGCTGCTCGCGATCGCGCGCGCGCACCGCGCGACGAGCGGCGCCGAGCGGATCGAGGCGCGCGTCGAGCCCTGCATGTTGCCGGCGCGCAGCATGCTCGCCGGCGTGGACGGCGCGATGAACGCGGTCGCGGTCACGGGCGACGCCGTCGGACCCACGCTCTTCTACGGCGCCGGCGCGGGCGAGCTGCCGACGGCCTCCGCGGTGGTGTCCGACCTCGTCGAGCTCGCGCGGGAGGTGCGGCGTGGCGCGGCCCGGCGCGTGGCGCCGCTCTCGTATCTCCCCGAGGCGTTGCACGAGCCCGCGCTGCTGCCGCAGGACGAGATCTTCGGCCGCTCGTATCTCCGCTTCACCGCGCAGGACCGGCCCGGCGTGCTCGGGCGCATCGCGGGCGTGCTCGGCGAGCACGCGATCGGCATCGAGTCGGTGCTCCAGAAGGGTCGACACGACACCGCGTCGGTGCCCGTCCTCATGCTCACGCACCCGGCGAGCGCCGCGGCCGTGCGCGCGGCGCTCTCGCAGATCGATCGCATGCCCGACGTGACGGCGCCGACGCGGCAGATCCGCATCGAGGAGGGGTGATGGCGTCCTCCCAGAGCAAGCCGAGCTACCGGGCCTGGTTCCGCAGCATCCACGATCACGGCGAGACCTACGCGCTCGACGAGGTGGTCTACACGGCGCGCGACGGCGCGCTGCTCGAGGTGGTCCATGATCTGGACGAGCTGCGCAAGGTGCCGGCCTCCGAGTGGAAGCGGCTCTTCGACGAGCGCAGCCACACGAGTGCGTGGCCCTACGGCTCGGGCGTGTGGGGCAAGAAGGAGTGGGTGCTCCCGGGCGTCGACAACGAGAACGTCGTGTCGACCTACGAGGGCAACTCGAACCTCTTCTGGGCCGACCGCTACGGGCGCTCGCTCGGTCTCGAGGACCTGTGGATCAAGCAGTGCGGCAACTCGCACACAGGGTCGTTCAAGGACCTCGGCATGACGGTCCTCGTCTCGATGGTGAAGGAGATGCTGGCGCGCGGGAAGCGCATCCCGGCGGTCGCGTGCGCGTCGACCGGCGACACCTCCGCGGCGCTCTCGGCCTACGCGGCGGCGGCGGGCATCCCAGCCGTCGTGTTCCTGCCGCGGGGGAAGGTGTCGGTCGCGCAGCTGATCCAGCCGGTGGCCAACGGCGCGATCGTGTTCGCGCTCGACACGGACTTCGACGGCTGCATGGAGATCGTGAAGCGCATCGCGTCGCAAGAGGGCATCTACCTCGCGAACTCGATGAACAGCCTGCGCATCGAGGGGCAGAAGACGGTCGGCATCGAGATCGTCCAGCAGTTCGACTGGGAGGTGCCGGACTGGATCGTGATCCCGGGCGGCAACCTCGGCAACGTGTCGGCGCTGGCCAAGGGCCTCGACATGATGGTCGAGCTCGGGCTCGTGAACCGGCGCCCTCGCATCGTGTGCGCGCAGGCCGAGGCCGCCAATCCGCTCTATCTCGCCTACCGGCGAGGCTTCGAGACCTACGAGCCGATCGCGGCGCGCCCGACGCTCGCGAGCGCGATCCAGATCGGCAACCCGGTCTCGATCGAGAAGGCGATCGACGCGATCAAGCGCTACGACGGCATCGTCGAGCAGGCGAGCGAGCCCGAGATCGCGGAGGCCTGCGCCAGCGCCGACCGCACGGGCCTCTTCAACTGCCCGCACACGGGCGTGGCGCTCGCCGCGACGGAGAAGCTGGTGCGGCGCGGCGAGATCCGGAAGCGCGACCGCGTCGTCGTGATCTCGACCGCGCACGGTCTCAAGTTCGTCGACTTCAAGGTGAAGTATCACGAGATGCGGCTGGAGGGCATCGAGTCGGCGGAGCCGAATCCGCCGATCGAGCTGCCGGCGCGCTACGACACGGTACGCGATGCGATGCTCCGCGAGATCGAACGACGCGGAGCTTCACGGGCGAACTAGCGTGTTCACTGGGATCGTCGAGACCGTCGGGCGCGTCGCGGAGATCCGCCGCGATGGCGACCTCGCGCGCATCGCGATCGACGCGCCCGAGATCGCGCAGGGCGTCCGCGTCGGCGACAGCGTGTCGGTCTCGGGCGGCTGTCTCACGGTGACGCGCATCGAGGGCGCTCGCTTCCACTTCGAGGCCGTGCGCGAGACGCTCGAGCGCACGGCGCTCGGCGAGCTCGCGGTCGGCTCGCGCGTCAACCTCGAGCGCGCGCTGCGCGCCGACGCGCGCCTCGATGGCCACATCGTGCAGGGCCACGTCGACGGCACGGGCCGCGTGCGCGAGCTCACGCGCCGCGGCGACGACGTGCGGCTGGCGGTCGATTGCAACCCGTCGCTGCGCGACGGTCTGGTCGAGAAGGGCTCGGTCGCGATCGACGGCGTCTCGCTGACCGTGGTGTCGGTCGACGAGCGCGGCTTCGACGTCGCGCTGATCCCGTATACGCTCGCCGTCACGACCTTGGGCGACCGCCGCCCCGGCGATCGCGTGAATCTCGAGGCGGACGTGCTGGCGAAGTACGTGCGCCGCTACGTGGAGCGCGTGCTCGGCCGCGAGGGGCGTCCGGACTGATCGCGCGCGCGGCGAAGGCGATCGCGCTGCTCGCGCTGCTGGCGCTCGTGCTGCCGCTGCTGGCGCTGTGCCTGCGTCCGCTCGCGACGGACGACACCTGGTGGCACCTCGCGATGGGCGCGGTGTACGCGACCGGCGATCTCTGGCCGAAGGAGGATCCGCTCCTCCACACGACGGTGCTGCGTCCGCCCGTGCCGCACGAGTGGCTCTTCCAGGTGGGACTCTACGCGTGGCACGCGCTCGCGGGCTTCCAGGGTCTGCGCGCGCTGCACGGTCTGCTGGCCGTGGGGATCCTCGCATCGGCCTTTGCCCTCTTCCGGCGCGCCGGGGGCGACGTCGCGTCGGCCGCGCTCGCGACCGCCATCTTCGTATGCCTCTCCTGGTTCCGGCTCGTGCAGCTCCGCCCCGATCTCGTCTCGATCGCGGCTGCCCTCGCGCTCTACGCGCTGGTGCTGGCGCCCGAGCGGCCGGGCGCGCGGCGCGGCGTCGCGGCGCTCGGGCTGCTGCTCGTCTGGTGCAACGCGCACTCGGTCTTCCTGGTTGGCCTCGCGCTGCTCCTCGCCGGCGCCGCGGGCGCTCTGGCGGAGGCCGCGCTCGCGCGCGCGGCGGGACTCCCCGAGCCGGCGCGCGCGGCTCTGCGGCGCGCGGCGACGCTCGGCGCGCTGCTCGTCGCGGGTGCGCTCGTCACGCTCGCGAATCCGCGCGGCATCGAGCAGCACCTGACCTTCGCGACCGAGTCCTCGGTCGGCTCGATCTGGAAGATCCGCGACGACTTCCACCCGTGGAATCCCTTCGCGCCGATCTTCGATCTCACGGCCTTCACGCCGTTCTCGTGGGGGCTGATCGATCTCCTCTTTGGTGTGTGGCTCGTGGTTGCGGCGGGGCGCGTCGTGCGCTTCGCGCGGCGCCGCGACGCCTCGTCGCTCGCCGCGCTCGATGGCGTCCACCTCGCGCTCGGCGCCGCGGCGCTCGTCGCGTGCCTCGTCGCCGTCCGCTTCCACTGGCTCGTGTTCCTCCCGCTGCTCGATCTGCTGCGGCGCTGGCACGCGCGCGAGCGGGCGCTCGCCGCGGCGCCGCTCGGCTTCGCCGCCGCGACCGCGCTGCTCGCCGTCGCGATGCCGCGCGCGAATGGCTTCGCGGACTTCTTCGCCGAGGTCGCGCGCGAGCCGGACGGCTGGCGCAGCGCGTACATGGACGAGCGCTACTGCGGCCCCGGCATGCGCTTCCTCGCGAATGCCGGGCTCGAAGGGCGCCTCTACCAGCCCTTCAACGAGGGCGGCTTCCTCGGCTACTTCCTCGCGCCGCGGCTTCGCACGTTCATCGACGGTCGGCTCGATCACGTGCCCGCCGAGGTGCTCGACGACTACCTGACGATCCGGCGCGCGAGCCGCGACGGCCCGGCCGCGACCTTGCGCGACAAGCTCGACCGCTGGGGCATCGACGTCTTCTTCGCGGACGCCTTTCCCGCGAGCGAGTACCCGGAGCGCACCTCCGGCTTCGAGCTTCGGCGCATGCCGGAGTGGGCGACCGCCTACGTGTCACGCAACTGCGCCGTGTATCTGCGGCGGAGCCCCGCCAACCGCGAGAACTTCGCGCGGGTCGCCGCCTACTATCGCGAGCACGGGGTGCCCTTCGACCCGTCGCGCGGCTTCGACGCGGCGCGCGCGCTGCGCGAGGCGCCTTCGTTCGCGCGCGAGCAGCGGATCGAGGCTCGCGACGCGTCGAAGCTAAAAGCCTGGCGGCGGGGCCCGGATCCCGCGCGCCGACGCGAGGCGCGAGCGGCGCTCGCCGATCACGCCTGGCGCATCGGCGACTTCGCGACCTCGCTCTCGCTCGACGAGGAATGGCTCGCCGAGGAGCCGGGCGCCTTCGATCCGGCCTGGCGCCGCGTCGACGCGCTGCTCGCGCTGGGGCGACCCCGGGACGCGCTCGACGCGGCGCACGCGCTGGCGGCCGCGCATCCCGAGCGCATCGAGTCGCAGCGCTGGCTGGCGCGCGCGGAGGCGGCGGCCGCGCGCGCCAACGCGGGCGCCTCCTGATCGCCTCAGTCGCCGAGCAGCGCGATCACGTCGTCCTCGCGCGCGCGGGCGTCGGCGCGTCCCATCTCGACCAGCCGGTCCGTGAAGCGGCGGTCGAAGAAGACGTACGAGAGGAGATCCGCCTCGTCCTTCGGCGCGCCCCAGGCCAGCATGCGCGCCATCCACTCGTGCAGCATGCCGACCTCGCGGGCGAGCGCGCCGCGCCGGTGCACCTCCGCGGCGATCCGCCCGATGTCCTCGCTCGGCCGGATCACGCAGGTGCGCACCTTGCGGAAGCCGACGCCCCGCTGCTCTCGTACCGCGACGTTGATGCGATCGAGGAACTCGTCGCCGTAGACCTGCGTGCCGCGCTCGATCATCGCGTTGATCAGCGCCGCGCGGTGCAGCTCGACCTCGAGCTGATCGAGGGTCAATGCGTCGAGCACCTTGCCGAGCAGGAAGCTCGGCTGCGTGATCACCTCGTCCGGATAGTTCGGGGTCGGGGACTGCGCCGGACTCTGCTTCGTCGCGACGACGAGCATGCGGTCGGCGCCGAGCCGTAGCGCGGGCGAGAGCGGCGTGTTCATGCGCAGGCCGCCGTCGACGTAGAAGCGGTCCTCGATCCGCACCGCGGGGAACAGGAACGGGATCGCGGCCGACGCGCGCACGTGGTGGTTGGTGATCGAGGTCTGGATCGCGAGCGCGGTCGGATCGAACTGCCACGGCGCCGGGTCGGCGAGCGGACCGTTCATGAAGACGGTCACGCGGCCGCTCCGGATCTCGGTGCAGGAGACGCAGAGCGCGCCGACGCTCCCGTCGGCGAGATTGCCGGGCAGGGCGTCCCACGGGATGCGCGTGGCGACGAGGTGCTCGAGCGGACGCACGTCGACGATGCCGCCGAGCACCGAGCCGCGCCGCACGTTCGGCAGCAGCCCCAGCGCGCGCATCGGCAGGCGCACCAGGTCGCCGACCTGGAGCCGGAACACTTCGTCGGCGCGCATGATCTTCCAGATGCCCGCGATGCGGCCCGCCCGCTCGCCGGGCGACCAGTGCGCGCTCGCGGCGCCGTAGGCCGCGTGGATCGCGCCGACCGAGGTTCCCGAGAAGAGGTCGATGCGGCGCTCGAGTGGGAGTCGAGGGAGCACGTGCTCGAAGAGATGCGAGAGCACGCCCGCCTCGTAGGCGCCGCGCGCGCCGCCGCCCGCCAGGACGAGCGCGCGCAGAGTCGGGAGAGCGGGCCTAACGTCCGGCGCCGCCGTTCTCGGCTCCCGCGAGTCGCCCGAGCCGCGCGATCGTCTCGCGCGCCTCGCGCATCACGCGATCGATGATCTCCTGGCAGCTGGGGATGTCGCGGATCGCGCCGGCGCCCTGGCCGCACGGCATGCAGGCGCGCGCCTCGTCCATCTCGTCGCCCGGCCCTCCGAGCAGCAGCATCTCGCGCGCCGAGATGCGCATCTGCTCGGGGAAGGGCTTGATGTCCTGCGGGCGCCGTTCCCACTCGTCGGTCCAGGTGTTGCGGATCACGCGCATCGGCTTGCCGGAGTAGGAGCGCGTGATGCGCGTCTCGGAGGCGTCGATCTCGGTGATGCGCTTCTTGTAGCGCTCGTGTGCGCGCGCCTCGTGCGAGGCGATGAAGCGCGTGCCCATCCAGACGCCCTGCGCGCCGAAGGCAAGCGCCGCGGCGAGCCCGCGGCCGTCGACGATCGCGCCCGCGGCCAGCACCGGGATCCCGACCGCGTCGACGATCTGCGGGATCAGCGCCATGCCCGCGATCTGGCCCGTGTGTCCGCCGGCCTCGGTGCCCTGCGCGACGACCGCGTCGCAGCCGGCCTCCTCCGCCGCGACCGCGTGGCTCACCTTCCCGCACATGCTCATCACGAGCAGCCCCGCGTCGTGACACTTGGCGATGACGGGGCCGGGCACGCCGAGCCCCGCGATGAATGCGGATGCGCCTTCCTCGATGATCACGTCGATCGCGCGCAGCATGCTCTCCGGCAGCGCCGCCAGCAGATCGACGCCGAAGGGCTTGTCGGTCAGCTCGCGCACGCGGCGCATCTCGCGCCGGATGCTCTCGGGTCCCTCGGCGGCCATGCCGAGCGTGCCGAAGCCGCCCGCCTCGGAGACGGCGGCGCAGACGTCGGCGTAGGCGACGCCACCCATGCCGGCCAGGAAGATGGGGACTTCGATGCCCAGGCTCTCGCAGATCGGTGTGCGCAGTTCCATGGCAGCGCATTGTACGCGCGGGGCCCGAGCGGCGCTCAAGAGCCCGTGTGCGCGAGCAGCAGGCTGGCGATCCCCAGGAACGAGAAGAACGAGAAGACGTCGGTGAAGGTCGTCACGATCACGCCGGCGCCGAGCGCCGGGTCCAGGTTCATCGCCTTCAGCACCAGCGGCACCGCCGCGCCGACGAGACCCGCGACCGCCATCGCGATCGCCATCGCCAGGAAGAGCGCGATGCCGATCAGCGGATCGCCGTGCCAGAGCCAGGCCAGCGCCGCGCTGGTCAGGCCCGTCAGGGCGCCGAGCGCGAGCCCCACCGCGAGCTCCTTGCCGGCCGCGCGCGCGCCGCTCGAGAACTCGATCTCGCCGAGCGCGATTCCGCGCGTGATCACCGTCAGCGCCTGGATGCCGCCGTTGCCGGCCATGCCCGCCACGACCGGCATGAAGACCGCGAGCGCGACGACGCGCGCGATGGTCGCCTCGAAGAGCCCGACCACCCACGCCGCCAGGAAGCATGTCGCGAGATTCACGAGCATCCAGGGCAGCCGCTTGCGAATCGCGATGCGGGGCGGCGAGAAGACGCGGTCCTCGTCCGAGAGGCCGGCGAGGTGATACATGTCCTGTGTCGCCTCCTCGGTGATCACGTCGATCACGTCGTCGACCGTGATCACGCCGAGCATGCGGCCGTCGACGTCGACCACGGGGATCGCGAGCAGGTCGTAGCGGCGCACGAGCGCGGCGACCTCCTCCTGATCCGCCTCGGCGCGCACCTGCACCGGGTCGCGGATCATCAGCTCCGAGACCGGTCGCAGCGGCGGCGCTGCCACCAGGCGGCGGATCGGGACGACGCCGCGCAGGCAACGCTCCGAGTCGACGACGTAGAGGTAGAGGATCGACGGCGCGCCTTCGCCGGCGGCGCGCAGCGCGTCGATCGCCTCCTGCGCGGTCATCTTCTCGTCGAGCGCGACGAAGTTCGTGGTCATCGCGCGGCCGGCGCTCGACTCCGGGTAGAGCTCCGCCTTCTGGAGCTCCTCGCGCCGGTAGGCCGGGAGACGGTTCAGCACCTCTTCGCGGCGCTCCTCCGGCAGCCAGCGCACCAGCTCGATCAGGTCGTCGATCTCGAGCCGCGCCAGCACGTCGGCCAGTCGCTGGTCCGCGACCGCGTCGAAGACGCGCGGCAGCAGCTCGGGCGGCAGCTCGCGCAGCACCAGCGCCGCCCGGCGCTGCCGGATCAGCAGCTCGAGCACGCTGCGCATCTCCTCCTCGGTGAGGCCGGAGAGCAGCGGGGCGATGTCGGCGGGCGGCAGCTTCGCCAGCAGCCGCTCCGCGCGCGCGAGCACGCCGCTCGCCATCAGGCGGCGCAGGGTGCGGGCCGTGAAGTCGGGTGTCGCCATCGGCAGTCCTATCGCCCTCGCTTCGGTCTAGGATGAGGCGCGATGTCGCGCTGGCAACTCGTGCTCGTACCGCACACGCACTGGGACCGCGAGTGGTATCGCTCGCACGAAGCGTTCCGCCATCGGCTGGTGCGGATGCTCGACGACCTGCTCGCGCTGCTCGAGCGCGATCCGGGGTTCTCGCACTTCATGCTCGACGGCCAGACGATCGCGGTAGACGACTACCTCGAGGTGCGTCCGGCGGCGCGAGCGCGCATCGAGGCGCTCGTGCGGGCGGGGCGCCTGCAGGTCGGGCCGTGGTTCGTGCTGCCGGACGAGTGGCTCGTCTCGGGCGAGGCGCTGATCCGAAACCTCCGGCGCGGGCTCGCGGAGGCCGAGCGACTCGGCGGCGCGATGCCGGTCGGCTACGTGCCGGACCAGTTCGGGCATGTCGGTCAGCTCCCGCAGATCCTCGCCGGCTTCGGATTCACCTCCGCGGTGCTGTGGCGCGGCGTCGGCGCCGACATCGACCGCACCTTGTTCGCGTGGGAGTCGCCGGACGGAACCCGCCTCGACACCGCGTGGTTGCTGCACGGATACGGCAACGGCATGCACTTGCCGCGGGCGCCCGAAGCGCTGGCGGCGCGCCTGAGGGGCGAGCTGCGCGCGCAGGCTCCGCGCAGCCCCGTCCGCGCGATCCTCGTGATGAACGGCAGCGATCACCTCGTGCCGCAGCCCGAGCTCGTCGTGTCGCTCGCCGACGCGCGCCCCCTGCTCGAGGACGCCAAGGTCGAGATCGGCACCCTGGCCGGATACCTCGAGCTCGCGCGCAAGGAGCTGTCGTCGAGCGGTGTCGCGCTGCCGGTCCACCGCGGGGAGCTGCGCTCGGGCCTGCGCGCGCCGATCCTCGCGGGCTGCGCGTCGATGCGGCTGCGACAGAAGCGCGCCGACTTCCTGAACGACCGCTTGCTGACCCGCTATCTCGAGCCGCTCGCGGCATGGTGGGCGTCGCTCGGCGGCGATCCGGACCTCGAGTCGATCGACCTCGCCTGGCGCACCGCGCTCGAGAACCACCCGCATGATTCGATCTGTGGCTGCTCGATCGACGCGGTGCACGACGCGATGGAGACGCGCTTCTCGCGCGTCGCCGACTGGGCCGGCGCGCTGCTCGCGCGCGTGTGCGGCGCGCTCGCGCGCGAGATCGTGGCGCCGGCGGGAGCAGGCCATGCGGTCGCAGCCTGGAATCCGCACGCCGCGGGGGCGGCGGTCGCCGAGGGAGCGATCGAGCTTCCGCTCGATCTGCGCGAAGCGGGCGCAACGCTCGCGCTCGCGGCGCGCGGCGCGAACGGCGTCGACGCGCCGGCGCACGGCGTGGTCGACGCTCCGGCGCTGCTCTACGCGAGCTACGACCTGCCGGCGTCGGTGACGGCCGGTCTGCTGCGCGGATTCCCGCGCGAGTTCTTCGGCGATCCAGTCTGCGGGCTCACCTGCGCCGAGCGCGACGGGCGCGCCTGCGTCGACATCTGGCTCGGCGACTCGCCGCCCGCGGAGTTCGATTTCGACGCGGCGCGCGAGGCCGCGCTCGCGTGGCTCGCGGCGCGCGGCGATGCGCCCGCGTCCTTCCGACCATGGCGCCTGCCTCGCATCCGAGTGCAGATCCCGGAGTCGTTCCCGGGAGCCGGCCTGCGCGCGTTGCGGCTCGTCCCGGCGAGCACCGGCGTGTCCGCGCCGTCGGCGCGCTCCGGATCGTCGGGCGCGGGCGCCTGGCTCGAGAACGAGACCTGGCGGATCGACGTCACGAGCGACGGGCGCGTCCGGCTCGCGCACCGCGCGACGGGGCTCTCGGCCGACGATGCGCTGCGCGTCGTCAGCGAGGCCGACCGCGGCGATACCTACACCTTCGATCCGGCGCCGCAGGCCGAGCGCATCGAGCGCGCCGAGCAGGTCGCGATCTCGCTGGCGCCGCCTTCTGCCGCGTATGCCGGCATCCGGCTCGACGCGCGCTACCGCGTGCCGGCGTCGCTCGCGGAGGGGCGCCGCGCTCGCAGCGAGCGGCGCGTCGATCTGCCGGTCCGCATCGAGATCGGGCTCTTTGCGGGCATCGATCGCGTGGACCTGCGCGCCGAGGTCGACAACACGGCGAGCGACCATCGGCTGCGACTGCACGTCCAGATGCCGTTCGACGCGTCGCGCTTCGCGGTCGAGTCGGCCTTCGAGCTCGCGACGCGCCCGATCGCTCCGGCGCCCGACGCCTTCGGCAGCGACCGTCCTTCCGAGTTTCCGGACGGCGCCACGCCGCAGCGTCGCTTCGCGCTGCTCGAGGCGGGCGACCTCGCCTGCGCGCTCGCCAACCGCGGCTCGAGCGAGGTGGAGGCGCTGCCGGAAGGGCAGGGCACCGCGCTGGCCGTGACGCTCGTGCGCGCCGTCGGCTGGCTCTCGCGCGACGACCTCGCACGCCGGCCGGTTCACGCCGGTCCGCCGCTCGCGACGCCGGGCGCGCAGTGTCCGGGTCGACACGTCGCGGAGCTCGCGCTCTTCGTCGGGCGCCGCGGCGATCCGGAGCTCTCCGCCTCCGCGCTGCGCTTCGCCGATCCGCCGCTGCTCTTCGCGGCCGGCGCGGCGAGCGGTCGACTGCGCGACGGCGCGCGACTGCTCGAATGCGACGACCCATCGCTCTGGCTCTGCGCGCTCGAGCCGCGCGAGGGCGGCGTCGCCTGGGTGCGCGTGCTCAACGCGTCGGACGCGCCTCGAAACGTGAAGCTCCGCTGGAACGGCGGAGGAGCGCTCGCGCCGATCGACCTGCGCGGGCGAGCCGACCCCGCGGCGGGTGCGAGCGGGGCGAGCCGGACGCTCGCGCTGCGGCCCTGGCAGATCGCGTCGCTGCGAGCCGGCTGATCTCTTGCGTCTGCGCCGCGGGTAAAGACCGCCACACGCCGTCCCGATGAGAGTCGGTGCCGGGTGGACTTCCGACCGGTCGGGTGGGGACGGTGACGGAGCAGGGCCTTCGCTTCGCGAGAGCGGTCGTTTGTGCGGCAGTCGCGCTCGTCGCGGCATCCGGCGCGCGGGCGCAGTCGCCGCAGAGCCTCGGCATCCCCGGCGAGCTGTTCCTTCCGAGTCAGCGCGGGGTGCTCGAGGAAGACTGGGCGCGTCGGCTCGCGCGAGCGCTCGGTCTCGAGGAAGGCCTGCCCGCCGATGCGACGGCCGAAGACTTCTACAGCATTCTGTGTCCAGAGCAGGCGCTGCGCTCCCTCGGCGAAGAGAGTGGCGGCTCGCTGCGCGTCGCGCATCCGCTGGCGCCGGCTTCGTCCTCCGAGCCGGTGCGTGTGGTGCTCGAGGCGCCGACGACGGCACTCTACGTCATCCAGATCGAGGGCGTCGGGCTCCAGCGCTGGAGCGTCGACGGCCGCCTGATCGGCCATCTCGACGCGACACCGCTCGGAGTCGCACAGGCGCCGCGGCTCCTGCCGCTGCGCGCCGGCTCGCACGAATTCACCGGCATCCTCGGGCGCGGCGCGCGCGCCGAGCGGATCGAGCTCTCCGCGCACCGGCCGCTCTGCATCGCTCCGGCGGACGGCTGGCGCAGCGGGCGTCCGCTGCTGTACGGCGCGAAGGCGCGCACCCTGGTGCGCGCGCTCGGGCTCGAGCGCTTCCTCTCCGACGCCGGCACCGTGGTGGAGCTCGAGGGCGAGCGCTTCGACTCCGTCTCGCGCTGGGGCGCGCGCACCGACGAGGCGCACGGCCCGAGCGCCGGTCGGGTCGAGTGGGCGCGGGCGGAGGGAAGCCCGGCCGAGTTCGCGTACCGCGTCAATCTGCCCGAGCCGGGACTCTTCTCGCTCGAGGCGCGCGTCTCCGGGGAGGGGCCGCAGCTCTGGTCGCTCGACGGACGGCTGCGCGCGCGCGTCGAGCTGCCGCCGGCGTGGCGTCGCCTCGGCTGGCAGCACGTGCTGACGATGCCGCTCCCGGCGGGCGAGCACGTGGTCCGCGCGCTGATTCCGTCGGGCGCCGCGATCGACCGCATCCGCGTGGTCGGGCGTCGCGACGACGATCCCGAATACGTCGAGGTGCTCGAGCAGATGGGCTTCCGCGAAGGCCACGTGCATGCAGCGGTGTCGTTAGGCGACGCCGACGCGACCTTGCGCGATCCGGCGTTCGTCGCGCTGGCAGCCGACTTCCTCCAGCGCGCTGCGGGCGGGGGAGAGGAGCCGCTGCCGGCGATCTCGCGCGCGTTCACCCCGCTCTATCGCCGCCCGGCCTCGCCTGTGCTGCCGGCGGAGCTGTGATGCGACCCTCGCGGGCGCTGCTGCTCTTCGGCCTGGTCGCGGCTGCGGCGCGCGCGGACGAAGGCGCAGAGAACACCTTCACCTTTCGCCCGTCGCTCGAGGTGCGGTCTGCGCTGACCGACAACGCATTCCTCACGTCGAACCACGAGGATCGCGACCTCGGATTCTGGCTGGAGCCGCGTCTCGAGCTCGGCTATCGGATTCCCGCCGCGCAGATCGACGCCGATCTCGGCGCGCAGGTGCCGCGCTACCTCGATCACGGCTCACTCAACGACACGTTCTGGAGGGCCCGCTTGCAAGGAGAGGCGGGGCTCTGGCCCGGATTCAGCGTGCGGCTCTCCGATGCCTATACGCCACAGCCGATCGCGCTCGGCGCCCCCGACGACGCCACCCCGAACCTGGCGCAGACGAACCGAGCCGAGGGCGAGCTGCGCTACTGGCGCGAGTTCTCGAGCGCTCGCGAGCTGACCGTCGGAGTCGAGGGCGCGCGTTTCGACTCCGACAAGATCGACGCCTTCGTGCCGGGGTCCGGGGGCGGCGCGGTCTTCGATTCGAGCTTCCGACCGGACTACAGCGAGGCTGGCGGCTTCGCGGAGGTTCGCAATCCGCTCAACGAGGACCACGCGCTGCTGTTCCACGCAGGCACGCAGTACCGCAGCTACGACGCCCTCTCCCAAGGCGAGTATCTGAATGCGGAGGGCACGGTGGGTCTCGAGAGCCGCCTTCCGGGCGGTCTCCAGCTTGCGCTCGCGGGCGGCTTCGGCTGGCTCGATTCCCGCGAGGGCGGCGGCGAGCCGCTGGGACTCGGCCGCGCGACCCTCACCTGGCAGGCGACGAGCGACCTGCGCGTGCAGCTCGGGTTCCACCACCAGATCACGTCGGATCTCGCCGGCAACAACTTCGTCGACACGACCGGTCGCGTGACACTCGAGAAATATTTCGGCCTGAGCACCTCGGCAACGGTCACGGCGTTCCTGTCGAATCTCGACTCCCAGTCTTCCCATCCGAGCCAAGATCTGTTCGGCGGAGCCGAGCTGGTGCTGCGGCACCAGCTCTCGCGGAACTTCCAGGTCGCGCTCTCGTACCGCTATTGGGACAACGGCGGCAGCTTCGAAGCTGACAACTTCCGCCAGAATCAGGCGTCGCTCACGTTCTCTTATCGACAGTAGGCGAGCGCCCGGCTCGGGAGTGCTCCGACCTTCGGGCTGCTGTGGAATCACCCCGACTACTTTCCAGGGTCGATCGCGAGCGTTGCGAGGTCCGGGGGGTTGCCCTCTGCGCTATGGTGGCGGTGAAAATCGCCGTTCACCATGCGAAGCGCGCGCTTTTCAATCGTTTTGCCGAACCGAGGTGCGTACACTCCGCAATGACCGGAAGCCAGGACGCGCTGGGGAGGGGCCGATGAAATCGCTGATCATGGCGATCGTGCAGGCTCTCGTGGACAAACCGGAGGAGGTCCAGATCAAGGAGGTGATCGGCGAGCATGCGCACGTGCTCGAACTGCGCGTCGCCAAGGAGGACCTCGGCAAGGTGATCGGCAAGGGCGGTGCGCACGCCTCGGCCATCCGGACCTTGATGGCCGCGGCCAGTGGCAAGGAGAAGAAGCGCTACATCCTCGAGATCATCGAGTACTAGCGCGCCAGGTCGTCGAACGGGGCGCAGCCGAGGCGCCCCGACCAGGAGCCGCCCCCGTGCAGAACGCGGCGTTTCATCTCGGTGCACAGCTCGATGCGCGCGCCGCGCACCCGGAGATCGGCGACCGCATCGCCGTGCGCCTGGAGCTATCGGGAGTTCCGCGACGAGGCCGTGCGCGTCGCGCACTTCCCGCTTCGGCGTCTCGGCCGGAGCGACGATCGGCATCCGCCGCGCGTCGCGATGCTGCTCGAGAACCGGCCCGAGCTGCTCGCGCTCTACGCCGGCTGCGCGTATTCCGGCATGACGCTCTTCGGTGTGAACACCGGCCTCCGGGGCGAGACGCTCCGCGGTGTGCTCGACCAATCGCGTGCGCGCGCAGCTCACGCACGTGCCTCCGGAGAACCTGCTCGTGCTTCGCACCCGCGGCGCCGCGTGGCTCGGCGAGCAGGACTACCACGAATGCCTCGCGCGCGAGGTCGCGAAGGCGGGCACCTCGCTCGACACACCCGCCGTCGAAGTCCGCCCCGAGGACAACCTGATCGTGATCTACACCTCCGGCACGACCGGCCTGCCGAAGGGCATCAACAACTATCACCTGAAGGTGCTGCTGATCGGAAAGGTGGCGTCGCGTCACCTCCAACTCGGCGAGGACGCCGTCGGCTACGCCTGCATGCCGCTCTTCCACTCGAATTCGATGTTTCTCGGCTTCCACCCCGCGTTCGAGATGGGCGGGACTCTGGCGATGTGCGAGCGCTTCAGCGCGAAGAATTTCGTGCCGGACGTCTTCCGCTACGGCGTCACGTACTGGAATTACGTCGGCGAGCCGGTGCACTACATCCTCGACGCCATCGAGCGCCAGTACCGCGGCGACGAGGAGCGCATCCGCGCGGAGGTCACCGAGGATCCCCGCAACCGCCTGCGCTTCGCGCTCGGCAACGGCGCCTCGCCTCCGGACATCGATCGCTTCGTGCGCTGGCTCGGGCTCGAGGACATGTTCGAGCTCTACGGCTCGACCGAGGCGGCGATCAGCACCTTCCGCAAGCGCAGCGACCCACGCGGCTCGGTCGGCGAGATCACCGATCCCGCCGTGAAGATCCGCGACGAGCGCGGTCGCGAGTGCGAGGTCGCGAGTCGAGGCCGATGGCCGGCTGCTGAACTACGCCGAGGCGGTGGGCGAGATCTGCCGGGTAGCCCCCGACACGTCGCTCTTCCAGGGCTACTTCGACAACCCCGACGCGAACTCGAAGAAGTACCGCGAGGGCGTCTACCACTCCGGCGACCTCGGGCACATCCTGATCCACGAGGGCCGTCGTATGCTGTTCTTCGACGGCCGCACCGACGACTGGATCCGCAAGGACGGCGAGAATTTCTCCGCGGCGCAAGTCGCGCGCCTGCTGCAGGAACACGAGGACGTGCGGCTCGCGGCCGCCTACGGCGTTCCGTGTCCGGTGTCGGACGAGTGGGTGATGGCGGCGCTGCTGCTGCGAGAGGGCGCGCGTTTCGATCCGGCGGCCTTCTACGAGTTCTGCGAGAAGCTGGTGAAGCACGGCGGCATGGATCCGAAGTGGATCCCCGATTTCGTGCGAGTCGTCTCCGACTTCGAGTTCACGCAGACGCAGAAGATCCTGGTGCGGAGCCTGAAGCGCTCGCACTTCGACCGCCGACGGCTCCCGCAGGACGAGATCTTCTGGCGGCGTCGAGGCGACGATCGCTTCCACCCCTTCGCGCACTCGGACTACGTGGCGCTGCGCGAGGAGTTCGCGCGCAGCGAGCGGCTCGATCTCCTCGATCGCTGAACCGGAATCGGGTCGGGCGTGCGCGCAATTCGCGCACCGAAGTGACGAAACCCGTCACTTCGGGGTGTGTGCAGTCCATGCGCAATCCGCGCCGCGCGACGCGGCGGAGCGCCGGGTTGCGCGCGCGCCTGCCGGTGCCGCAGATCCGGCACGCGCCTTGCGAGGAGAGTGCTACGCGCCCGTCGCGCAAGCTTGCGGAGCCCCCATGGAGTCCCTTCACAGCGCCGACGATCACTATCGACTCGGTCGGACGGCGCTCGACGCCGGCGAGCTGCCCCAGGCCGTCGTGCACCTGCAGACGGCGTATCGCCTCGACGCGGCCACCCCGCTCTACCGCTCCTACTACGGGCTCGTGCTCGGGCTCGCCGAGCGGCGACTCGAGCGCGCGATCGCGCTGTGCCGCTCGGCCGCCACCGAGGAGTTCTTCAACCCGATCCACTTCCACAACCTGGCGCGCATCCACCTGGCGTGCGGCTTCAAGGCCGAGGCGATCCGCTATCTGCGGCGCGGGCTGATGATCGATCCGGGCAACGCGGAGATCGCCGCCGAAATGCGTCGCATGGGAGTCCGTCGCCGTCCCGCGCTCGGATTCCTGCGCCGCCGCAATCCGCTGAACCGCCTGATCGGTCGCCTGCTCAATCGCGTGCAGCTGCGACCGGAGGAGACGACCGCCGTCGGCGTCTGACGGCGCTGCGCGCCGCGCGCTTCAAGCGCGGTCTGCTAGCGCTTGCGCTTGTGCCGGGCGCGTTTCAGCAGCTTGCGCTTCTTGTGCTTGCGCATCTTCTTGCGCCGCTTCTTGATGACGCTGCCCACGTGGAGTCCTCAGGTGCGGGATGCGGAACGCGCGACGCGCTTCGGAACCCCGCGGGTCGAAAACGCGAGGACGGTTAGTCCGTCGCATGCGCGAAGTCAACCAGGGCGGCGCGTTGCGATTGTCCGATGCGCTCGTCGCGACTCGATTCCGCGCGTCGAGACGACGACGCGCGCGCGGTTTTCGAATGCCTGCACGCAATTGCGCTTTCCATCGCATTGATTTTTTTGGCACTTGTACTTGACGAGCGAGAAAAATCGGTGTTAGCGTCACTCGCAACAGTGGCTCTAGTGCCGCGGAATTGGTCGAGATCAGAGGGCAGATTGCCTTCAAGTCGTGCAGAGGGGCCTCCGATAGGGGGCGAGAGCAAGGCCGTGGGAACTGCCTCGGCTCTGGAGCAGTGCGCTGCTCGGCTCCGCACCGGATGCACGAACCCACGGCGCTCGAGCACACAGACAGGGGGGTGACCCAAAGATGGCAGCTCGACGCAAGAAGGCCGGTCGCAAGAAGGGCGGGCGCAAGAAGGCCACCGCGAAGAAGGCCACGCGGAAGAAGGCCCGCCGGAAGAAGGCGTAACCGCCTTCGAGAGATCGGCCTTCAAGGAAGGTCGGAGGACCCCGGCCGGCGTCACGCCGGCCGGGGTTTCCTTGTTCAGGAGGCTGGCGTAGGTTCCGCCCTCCTCGAAAACGGAGCATCCGATGGCTCGCATCACGATCGAAGACTGCACCGAGAAGGTCCCGAACCGCTTCCACCTCGTGCAGATGGCTTCGATCCGCACCAAGCAGCTGAAGAAGGGTGCGAAGTCGCTCGTGCAGGCCGACGACAACAAGGAAGTCGTGATCTCGCTGCGCGAGATCGCCGCCGGCTACATCCGCCCCGACTACCCGGAGGCCGCGCCCGGGTCCGACGCCGAGTAGAACGCTCGGCGCAGCTCGCGCCGCTACACCGGCTGGACGGGGATCTCGAACGTGACCGTCGTGCCGCGGCCGACGTCGCTCCGCAGCGACACTTCGCCCTCGAGCAGCACGACCAGGTCGCGCACCAGCGTCAGCCCGAGCCCCGCGCCGCGATACTTGCGCGACGACGGCTCGTCGACCTGGAAGAACTCGTCGAACACGAGCTTCTGATCGTCGGGGCAGATCCCGACGCCCGTGTCGCGGACGCTGCAGACCAGCCGGCCCTCCGACACCGCGACGTGGATGTCGATGCGCCCGGCCGGCGTGAACTTCGCCGAGTTGTCGAGCAGCAGGAACAGGATCTGGTTCACCTTCGCGAGGTCGGTGCGCACGCGCGGTAGCGGCTCCTCGAAGCGCGGCTCGATGCGAAGCGACTTGTCCCCGAGCGCGTCCTGGATGCTGAAGATCGCCTCGTCCACGAGCTCGCGCAGGTTGACGTCCTGGATCTCCACCGGAAGCTCGCCTTGCTTGATCTTCCACAGGTCGAGGATGTTCTGCAGCGTCCGGAGGAACGCGCTGCCTTCGTCGAGCGCCGAGCGCAGCGCCGACTTGGACGAGTCGGAGAGCGCCTCGTTCTCGGTGGTCAGCACCGCGATGATCGCCTCGATGATGCTGCCGAGCGGCGTGCGCAGCTCGCGCGACATCTTCTCGATGAAGTCGTTCTTCAGCCGCTCGATCTTCCCGAGCTTCTCGTTCGAGCGCAGCAGCTCGATGTCCTGGGCGAAGAGCGCCTCGGAGAGCTTCAGCACCTCCTCGCTCTTGTCCTCGTGGCCCTCGCGCGGCGAGCCGTTCGCCCGCAGCGCCTTGCACTCCTGCGCCACGCGCTCGTGATCGAGGCGTAGCGCCAGCAGCTCGGCCAGCTCGGCGACCGCGCGGCTGCCGGCGGCGTCGAGCGAGCTCGGGGCGCCGACCGCGAGCGCGCCGTGCAGGTGTCCGTCGAAGCGCAGCGGGTGGATGACCATGCCGCCGGCTGCGCGCGGGCCGAGCGCCGCGACGTGGACGAGCCCGCGCTCGGCGTCGGAGCGCACGACGTCGCGCACGTGCGGCAGCACCGCGCCCGCCGCTTCGCGCGCCTCGTCGGCCGCCGCGAATCCGGAGGCCGCGCGCAGGCGCAGATCGAGGCCCGCCTCGGGCGTGGCCGCGAAGACGAGCGCGACACCGCCGCTAGCGGCGTCGGCGGCGCGGGAGGCCGCGCTGCGCAGCGCCGCGGCCAGGTCGCTCGGTCGTCCGGACGGTTCCCCTCGCACGCTCCCCGCCCGCCTAGAACCGCTCGTCCGATTCGAGCTCCATCGGACCGCTGATGCGATCCGGTGTCGCGACCGCGTCGGGATCGCTGCCCTCGAGGGCGAGCTTGGTCCGGAAGTCGGTGGGATTGGAAGCGGCGGCGAGCGCCGTCTCCACCGAGATCTTGTTGGCGCGCAGCAGGTCGAGCAGGTGCTGGTCGAAGGTCTGCATGTTCTCGGGCCGGCCCTTCGCGATGAAATCGTTGATCTCGTGGCTCCGCGCGGGGTCCTTGATGCATTCCTGGATGCTGCGCGTCGAGCGCATGATCTCGACCGCGGGCACGCGGCCGGTCTGCTTCTTGTTCGGCAGCAGCCGTAGCGACACGATCGCTCGCAGGTTGTCCGCGAGACGCGCTCGCACCGCGAGCTGCTCCTCGGTCGGGAAAAACGACACTAGACGGTTTACGGTCGACGAGACGTCGGAAGTGTGGATCGACGAGAACACCATGTGGCCGGTCTCGGCGGCCTTCAGCGAGGTGTCGACGGTCTTCAGGTCGCGCATCTCGCCGACCATGATCACGTCGGGGTCCTGGCGCAGCGCGGCGTGCAGCGCGTCCGGGAAGTCCGCCGTGTCGGTGCCGATCTCGCGCTGCGTGATGATGCTCTTGTCGTGCTTGAAGACGAACTCGATCGGATCCTCGATCGTTACGATCTTCGCCTTCCGCACGCGATTGACCTCTTCGATCATCGTGGCGAGCGTCGTCGACTTGCCCATGCCGGTCGCGCCGGTGATGAGCACGTAGCCGCGCCGCATCTGCGCGAGGTCGCGCAGCACGGAGGGCAGGTTCAGCTCCTCGAACGAGCGGATCTGCGGCGGGATCACGCGCAGCACGACGTTGAAGCAGCGCCGCTGGCGCGAGATGTTGACGCGGAAGCGACCCTCGTTCGGGAGCTCGTAGGCGAGGTCGAGCTCGTTGAAGCTCATCTGCGAGTGCTCGTCGTCGCCTTCGAGCAGCATGCGCGCGATCGCCTCGGTGTCGCTCGCGCTGAGCACCTTGTAGCGGAGCTCGACCAGATCGCCGTTGAAGCGATAGAGCGGCAGGTAGCCGACCTGGAAATGGATGTCCGATGCGCCCTTCTCGATGCCGAGTCGAAGCAGTCGGTGGAGCTTCTCGCGATCCATCTGGCACTCTCGCTGCCGGCGGTCCGTCGCACTGGGCGTATCGGCGATCCGGTGCCGGCCTTGACCCGGAAGCTGCGCGTGATCCCCGAAGGGATGCCCGGATTCTCGGCTAGACTCCGCCGCCGATGAGGACCCGGTTCGCGTCCTTCGCAGTCGTCGCGCTCTTCGCTGCCGCCGCGCAGGCCGATCCCACTCCCGAGGCGCCTTCTGCCCCGCGCGGCGGCGCGCCCGATGTCGGTCTCGACTCGCTGCTGCGTCTTCCGCCGACGGCTTCGCCTGCGAGCGAGCCGCGCACCGGGGGCGCCACGCGGCAGGAGTGGCAGCAGCGCTTCGCGACCGCGCGCGGGGACGTCGATGCGGCGCGCCAGGCGATCGACAAGGCACAGGAGGAGCTCAGCAAAATGGCGCGCGGGACGGACAATTGGCAGATGGCCGCGCCGGGCGCGCAGGCCGGAACGCAGACCGAGACGTCGCCGATGTCGTACAAGCTGCGCCAGGAGCTGCGAAACCAACGCGAGGAGCTCGCAAACGCCGAGCGGCGCCTCACCGACCTCGAGGTGGAGGCGAATCTGGCCGGGGTTCCCGAGGAGTGGACGCGTCCGCCGGGCGAGGCGCCGAAGCCGGCGGCGGCCCACTAGCCGGATGCGCGCCGAGCCAGGCGCAGGCGCCGGGCAGGAAGAAGAAGGCGGGCAGCGCCAGCGCGGCGGTCAGCGCGAACCAGGTCGCGTAGCCGAGCCGCTCGACTCCCCAGCCCGAGGCGGCCGCCGCCGCCGAGCCCGACGCCGCATACAGCGCGGTCAGCAGCGCGTACTGCACTGCCGCGTGCTCCTTCTCGGTGATGCGCATCAGGTAGGAGAGGAAGGCCACGCTCGCGAGCCCCGAGCAGAGCGACTCCACCAGCGACGCCGCATACACCGGAAGGCGTGGCGTGCCGTCCGCGAGGGCGGCGCCCACGTAGCCGAGGTGCGCGGCGAGGGCGAGCGTGCCGAGCACGAGCAGCGCGCGGGCGATGCCGAGCTTCGCGACGACCCAGCCGCCGAGGCCGGCGCCCGCGATCGTGGCCAGCACGCCGAAGGTGTTGGACACGAGCCCGATCTCCTCGTCGCTGAAGCCGCGGTCCACCCAGAACGGCTTGATCATCGGCCCCATCGCTCGATCACCGACGCGGTAGAACAGGACGAAGAGCAGCACCGGGACTGCACCGGGACGTCCGAGCCAGGCGCGCAGCGCGGACCGCGTCTGTCGGTGTGGCGTCGGCGGAACCGACGCGCGGGGCGAAGCCTGCACCGCGAGCGCCATCGCGAAGCTCGCGCAGGCCGCGACGGCGAAGGTGCCCGGCCAGCCGATCCAGCGCGGCAGGAAGAGGAGGGCGCCGCCCGACGCGATCAGCCCGACGCGGTACGCGATCACGCGCACCGAGTTCGCGGGGCCCTCGTCGCCGCGCGCGACGATCCCGATCGTGTAGGCGTCGATCGCGATGTCCTGCGTCGCGGATGCGAGACAGAAGGCCGCGAGGACGGCCCAGAGCGCGGAGCCGAGCGCGAGCGGATCTCCGGCGCCGAGCACGGCGAGGCATGTGCTCATCGCGAGCAGCGCCCCCGTGATCCAGTGGCGGCGCTCGCCGTAGCGGTCGACGAGCGGCGACCACAGCACCTTCAGCGCCCAGGCGACCGACAGCGACGAGAGCAGCCCGATGGCCGTCGTCGAGAGCGCTTGCCTGCGCAGGTATACCGGCAGGACGTCGGCATAGACGCCCATCGGGAAGCCCTCGACCACATAGAGCAGCGCGACGATCGAGAGCGTGCGAAGCGCGGGTCCCCTCACCCGCGGCGCAGTATCGCCGCGCGCTAGCCTCGGCGCATGCCGCTCGCAGACTGTCCGGACGACGACACGGCGCTGCTGGCGCAGACGGCGATCGACCCGCTGCCGCCCGCGAGCGAGGGACTCTTTCGCACGGGCAGCTGGCTGCGCCGGATCCATGGCGAGTCGGCGCTGATCTTCGGCGGCGGTCGCGCGTTGCTGCTCGAGGTGGCGCACCCGCTCGTAGCGGCCGGCGTCGCCGAACACTCGAGGTTTCGGAGCGATCCGCTCGGTCGACTCCGCCGCACGCTCGACGCGATGCATGCGATCGGCTTCGGCGACCGCGTGGCCGCGCTCGCGGCGGCGCGCAGGATCCATCGCGCGCACGCGCGCGTGCACGGGCGTCTCGCGGAGGGCGCCGGCGCGGCGTATCCGGTGGGCACGCCGTACGACGGGCGCGAGGTCGAGCTGGTGGTGTGGGTCTGGGCGACATTGGTCGACAGCGCCCTCTGCGTCTACGAGTGCTTCGTCGCGTCGCTCTCGGCGTCGGAGCGAGAGTCGTACTACGCCGAGCAGCGGGCGATCGCGCGGCTGCTCGGCGCGCCGGACGCGTCGCTTCCGTCCGACTACGCGACCTTCCGCGTCTGGTTCGACTCCTGCATCGCCGGCGACACGCTCTTCGTCACGCCGGTCGCGCGCGAGATCGCCGATGCCGTGCTGACGCCGCCGCCCGGCCTCGCCGACACCGCGCAGGTGCGGCTCATCACCGCCGCGCTGCTGCCCGAGCGGTTGCGCGAGGACTTCGGCCTGCGCTTCGAGGCGAACCAGCGCGCGCGCTTCGACGCGCTGGTGCGCTCGGTGCGAAGCCTTCGCGCGGAGGCCCGCTGCGCCTAGTGCCCGCGCGCGCGCCCTGGCGTCGACGAGGCGCGGATGTTCGCTAGCTTCCGCCGCCTTCGCGGCCAGGAGGGCTCGGTGCAGGAAGAATCGCGCGGCAAGGTCGATCTCGTCTCGATCCTCTACATCTTCGGCGGCATTCCCGTGATCGTGCTCTTCCTGTGGGTGCTCTTCGGCTTCGCCCGCGCCTGCAACATCCCCGCCTGACGCCCCCTGACGCCACCCGCTTTCGCGTTGCGGGTCCACGCGCCGGCAGCTCCGCCGTTCTCGGTGCCGTGTAGTCAGTCGAATTTCCGGGATACCGATCGTTTCTCTTTTGATTACAAATAGTTAGCTTAAGGTCCCGGCGTCGCGACCGATAGGCGACGTATGCGCGGAAGCCTGCGCGCCCCGGGCCGCCTCGCGGCTTTGTTCGTCTGTCTCGCCCTCGGCGGCGGATGCCAGACGGCGCTCATGCCGACCGGCCTCTACGACTACTTCGCGAAGCCCTCTCCGGACGACGCCTGGAGCATCAAGATCCACGGCTGGCAGGAGCGCGAGCGCGTCGACGCGCCCGATCCCGGGTACCCCGTCGATCAGATCGATCCGGCGAAGTTTGGCAATCTGCGCGCGAGCTACGACGCCTTCCGCGAGGCGCGACGCGTCGACCTCGCCCGCAGCGTCGCGCAGTGGATCCAGGAGCAGGCCCGCACGCACTACATCCCCGACGGCCCGATCGACCACTGGGCCACCTTCGAGGAGACGATGCGGCAGAACGGGGACGACTGTGACGGGCTCGAACTGCTCGTCTTCCACTTCCTCCGCGATCTCGGCTTCCCGCAGGATCAGGTGTTCCGCGCGATCGTCGTCCGGCGCAGCGACGGCCAGCACCACATGGTCACGCTCTGGTTCGAGGACAAGAACGATCCCTGGGTGATCGACCCGACGGGCGCGATGACTTCCGGCATGCCGCACATGTCGCAGGTGCCGGACTGGGTGCCGATCAAGGTCTTCACGGACGTCGCGGACTTCAGCGTGCGCGACGCCCGCTTCGCCGCCGCGCCCTACTAGCAAGCGGCCGCAGGCGCGAGCAGCGAGGCGAAGCGAAGTCAGAGGACGAGAGCCGGTACGCGAAGTCTCACGGCAGTCGACGCCGTGCGGTTACTGCTTGTCCTGCTTCACGTCGTCGGTGCCGACGTCGATCTCGAGCTCCTTGCGCTGCTGATCCGCCTGCGCCTTGGCCTTCTCGCGCTCCTTCTCGATCTCGAGCTCGAGCTCGCGCCGCACCTGCTCGGTGTGCTCCTGCTCCGCGGCGACACGCTTGCGCTTCAGATCGCGCAGGCACTCCTCGAGCAGGCGATTGCGCCGCGCGGCGAGCTCCTTCGGCACCGGCGGCGACTTCGCCTGCGGATCGAGGCGCACGTCGAGGTCGCGATCGCCGGTCGCGCCGTCGTCCGCGACCGCCTTGGCGTTCAGCAGGTTCTTCCCGTTCTCGAGATCGATGAACCCCGCCCACGAGCCGTCGGCCGTCGCGCGGAAGTAGCGCGCGGGCTTCTTCGTGGTGCGGTTCTGGAGGTCGACGGTCTCTAGGTTCGCGAGGTTCACGATCTCGACCACGTTGGCGAGATCACCGGGGTTGCGCACGGGCGTGAAGTAGCCGTCGGTGCGGCTCGCCATCTCGACCGTCGAGATCGGGCCCTCGAGCGCCTCGGGGCCGACGGCGAACGAGTGGATGCGAATGCCGGCGCGGTGCGCGCGGTTGGCCGCGCGCAGCACCGCGCGGACGTTGTCGGCCTCGTCCTCCGGCCCGTAGGGCAAGGTGGGCTGACCGTCGGTGAAGAAGAAGACGATCTTCTCCGACTCCGGGTCGACGCGCGACGCGGCGCCGCGCAGGCCCGCGAGCTCGATCGTCGCCTGGTCGACGCCCGCGGCCATGTGCGTGTTTCCCTCGGGCTCGGTGGCGAGCAGCTCGTCGAGCGTGGCCTCGACGCGCTCGTACTCGTGGGTCAGTGCCGTGAGGGTGTACGCGGGTTTGGAGCGACGGCTCGTGCCGGGCACGTCGCCCGCGAAGGCCACCACACCGACGCGCGTTGTGCGCGAGTCGAGCCCGTGCAGCAAGGTCCTCGCGCCAGCGATCTCGGCCGCGAGGACCGAGTCGCCCGGATCCGTGCTGCCCGAGCCGAAGATCGAGCCGAGGCCGCCGAGGCGCTGGCGTCCGACCACGCCGTTGCCGTTCACGTCGGCGCCGGACGGGTCGATGGTCGAGCGCGAGGTGTCGATCACGATCACGACGTCGAAGCGGCGCCGGTCGCCGCGCGACGCCTGCGCCTGTCCCGCGACGAACACCCCGCAGGCCGACTCGCCGACCACCGAGCCGGGCGGCGGGTATTCGAAATCCACCTGCACGCTGGTCGGCTCGTCGGCGTGTCGGTCGAGCACCGGCAGCTTCCTGACGTCCGGGTGGGGCAGCGCACTGCCCATGGGCGGCGGCGGCGCGGGCGCCTCGGCGCCCTCCACGCTCGCGAACTGCGAGAACGCGGCCTTGCTCGTCTCGAGCGGCTTTGCGAGCGCCTCGACCACGCCTTCGATCGGCGCGGCGATCACGCGCGACGTGCCGTCCTGCGAGACGTGCGCCTCGACGATCCCGATCACCTTCTGGTTGGAGATGCGCAGGATCGGCGCGCCTCCCCAGCCGCGCAGCGTGCCCGGCAGATCGAGGTCGACCTCGAGGCGCGTCGGTGTCGAGGTCACGACGCTGCCGAACAGGTTGTCCTCGTCGCGCTTGCCGCGCTCCTGCACGCCGAGCAGCGCCACGCGCTCGCCGACCTTTACCGGACCCGTGTCCGCCTCGAGCTTCCCGACACCCTGCGGTGGCTCGTCGAGCGCGTAGACCCAGTAGTCGTCGCGCATGCTCGACCCCGGATCGCTGAAGGAGTGACCCGGCGCGACCAGGAAGCGCGACGAGCTGCCGACGCGTTTGAAGCTCGTGCCGAGGTAGAAGTCGGTGCGGCCGGCGCGCGCGACGTCCTCGGGCTTGAAGGTGTGGGCGGTTCCCACGGCGGCGACGCCGCCGTCCTTCAAACCGAGGAAGAAGATCAGGCCGCGCGCGTCGACGGCGGACTTGCCCTTTCCCGGGAGGCTCGGGCGCGCGACGCGCGGCAACGCCGCGTGCGCGAGAGCCGGCGCGAGACCGAAGACGATGGCCAGGAGGACGATCCAACGACGGCGCAATCGCAGCCCTCGGCGCAGCAACCCGAAGTTCCGGCCGCCGCGACGACGGCCCGGCGCTCCCATTCGACTCGCGGCCGCACGCGCGACCGCGCCCCCGCGTCGTGCGAGCGGAGCGGACCTCCGCGCCGCTTCGACGCCACAAGGGGTGTAGACGATCCATACGCGCCGCGCCGCCCCATGGCTCCTGTTGTAAGGTCCGGCCCTTCGGGGGCCAGGATGAAGCTACGGACCGCGGCGCTCGCGGCCTGTGTGTGCGCGGCCGCGCTCGCCTTCCATCCCGCGCGCGCCGAGGACGGCTTCGACACGGTCGTGATCGACCCGGGTCACGGCGGCGAGGATTCGGGCGCGCGCGGTCCGGGCGGCACGCTCGAGAAGGATCTGGTGCTGCGGGTCGCGCGCGCGCTCGGCGAGCGGCTCGCTGCGCGCGGCCTGCGCGTCGTCCAGACGCGGACACGCGACGTCTTCGTGCCGCTCGAGCAGCGCACCGCGATCGCCAACGACGCGCGAGGCGATCTCTTCGTCTCGATCCACGCCAATGCCGCGGAGGACGCGACCAGCCGCGGCACGGAGACCTATTTCCTCGCGCTCTCGCCCTCCGACGCCTCGGCCGAGCGCGTGGCGAAGCGCGAGAACGAGGCCTTCGGCCAGGCGGCCGGCGGCATCGCCGCGGTGAACGACCCCTTCGTCGCGCTGGTCGGCGACCTGATTGCGACCGAGCATCTCCAGGAGTCGAGCCTGCTCGCGCACGCGATCCAGGCGCAGCTCTCCGGTCTCTCGCCGCGCTCGCGCGGCGTCAAGCAGGCGCTCTTCGTCGTGCTGACCGGCGTGCAGATGCCGGCGTCGTTGGTGGAGATCGGCTTCGTCACCAGCGCGGAGGAGGAGGCCCACATGAAGAGCGCCGACGGGCTGCGCGAGATCGTCGCGGCGCTCGAGCGCGGGATCGTGGAGTACGGACGCGGCCACGCGCAGCGCCTCGGCGGGTCGGCGCCCGCACGCCCGGCGGAGTCGCCGTGAGGAGCGACGGCCGCGCGGCCGACGAGCTGCGGAAAGTGTCGATCGAGCCCGACTTCACCGAGAACCCGCTGGCGTCGGTGCTCTGCCGCTTCGGCCGCACCCTCGTGCTCTGCACGGTGTGCGAAGAGGCGTCCGTGCCGCGCTTCCTGCAGGGCCGGGGACAGGGCTGGATCAGCGCCGAGTACGCGATGCTGCCCGGCGCGACCGACACGCGCGGCGAGCGCGAGTCGACCCGCGGCCGCGCCTCGGGCCGGAGCCTCGAGATCCAGCGCCTGATCGGCAGGAGCCTGCGCGCGGTCGCCGACCTCGCGGCGCTCGGCGAGCGCACGCTCTGGGTGGACTGCGACGTCCTCCAGGCCGACGGCGGCACGCGCTGCGCCTCGATCACCGGCGCCTACGTCGCGCTCGCGCTCGCGGATCGACGCCTGCTCGCGCGCGGTGCGCTGGCGCGCTCGGCGGTGCGCGACAGTGTCGCGGCGGTGTCGGTCGGCATCGTCGCCGGCGAGCTGTTGCTCGATCTGCCGTATGCCGAGGACTCGCGCGCCGAGGTCGACATGAACGTCGTCGCCACCGGCAGCGGGCGACTCGTCGAAGTGCAAGGCACGGGAGAGAGCGGCGTGTTCAGCGCCGAGCAGCTCGCGTCGATGACGGCGCTGGCGCTGCGAGGCACGGCGGAGCTCGCGACCCGTCAGGCCGAGGCGATCGGGCGCGGCGCGCGCGCGTGAGCGCGGCGCGCGGGCCCGAGCTCGTCGTCGCGACCGGCAACGAGGGGAAGCTGCGCGAGTTCCGCTCGCTGCTCGGCGAGATGTCGCTCGTGCTCCGCTCGCTGCGCGAGTTCCCGGACGTGGCGCTCCCGGAGGAGGGCGACGACTACGAGCGGAACGCGCTCGCCAAGGCGCGCAGCGCGGCACGTCAGACGGGCCTGCCGGCGCTGGCGGACGACTCCGGGCTCGAGGTGGACGGACTCGGCGGCGCGCCCGGCCCGCGCTCGGCGCGCTACGGCGGACCGGGTCTCGACGACGCCGGCCGTGTCGAGCATCTGCTGCGCGCGCTGCGAGGTTGCAGCGGAGACGCGCGACATGCGCGCTTCGTGTGCGTGGCTGCGCTGGCGTTGCCGGATGGCGAGGCGTGGACCGCGCGCGGCGAGTGTGCCGGCGTCGTGCTCGAGGCGCCGCGCGGCGGCGGCGGCTTCGGCTACGACCCGGTCTTCTGGTCGAGTGAAGCGCGGGCGGGGGTCGCGGAGCTGCCCGAAGATCGCAAGAACGAGATCTCGCACCGCGGGCGCGCGCTGCGCGCGTTGCGCGCGCGCATCGAGGAGCGGGTGGTCGCAGGTCCGCGCGTCAGGCCGGATCGCGGCTGAAGCGCTCCTCGGGCGTCGGCAGCTCGGCGTCGAAGCGCGCGACGTGGCGGATCAAGCGCCGCTGCTCGCGCTCGCTGAGGCGATGGCCGCGCAGGGTCAGGAAGTCGATCAGCGGGCCGCGACAGAAATCCACCGCCGATGCGCGGGTCAGGTCCTCCGGATCCATCGATTCCTCGCGCAGCGCCAGCCACAGCGCGTAGCGCGAGATGCGCGCCCCGACGGCCACGGAGATCTCGGCCAGCAGATGCTCGAAGCGCCGACGCGACACGTTGCACCTCACGATGGTCGCCCGTGAGTGGCCCGCACGCGGAAGTGCGTGACGCCGGCGGGGCTCGCACCCGGTGAGTGACGGTCGCCGCCGCCCTGCGTAGGATCCGCCGCGTGAGCGCCGACGAGCTGCTGCTGATCCGGCACGCCGAATCGGTCTGGAACGCCGAGGGCCGCTGGCAGGGGCACGAGGATCCGCCGCTCTCCGCGCGCGGCCGCGATCAGGCGGCGGCGCTCGCGGCCGCGCTCGCGAGCGCCGAGGTCGCGCGGCTCGTCACCAGCGATCTCCTGCGCGCGCGCTCCACCGCGGAGCCGCTGGCGCGCGCCCTCGGGCTCGACGTGATCTGCGATCCGCGCCTGCGAGAGCTCGACGTCGGCCGCTGGGGCGGTCGAACACGGCAGGAGATCGCGGCGCGCGACGCGGATCTGCTGGCGCGCTTCGACGCCGGAGATCCCGACGCGCGCGCGGGCGGCGGCGAGAGCCTCGCGCTCCTGCGCGCGCGCTCGCTCGCGGCGCTGCGCGAGCTGTGCGCCGCGGCGCCCGGAGGCCGACTCGCGCTGGTGACGCACCTCGGCTGGCTGCGGGCGGTCTGGCCCGGCGCGGATTTCGCGCACGCCGAGTGGCGGATCGCGCGCAGCGAGGCGCTGCTCCGCGGCGACTGAGCTCAGTCCTCGATGCCGAACGCGCGGCTCTGGCGGCGCGAGAGCGCCGCGTTGACGCGCTCCCACAGGCCAGGGACGAAGCGCTTCGCGTAGTACATCACCCAGGCTTCGGGCGTGATCGGCGCGACGGCGCGGTTGCGCGCCACCGCTCGCAGCACGTTCTTCGCCACGCGCTCGGGCCCGTAGCCGCGATGTTGATAGGTCTCGATCATGCGCTTGCGCACCTCGTCGGTGCCGGCCGCGCCCACCAGCCTCGCGACGCTCGTGATCGGCGTGTCGACGATGCCCGGGCAGATGCAGGTGACGCCGATGCGGTGCGGCGCGAGCTCCTGGCGCAGCGACTCGGACAGGCCGACGACGCCGAACTTCGTGGTGGAGTAGGCCGCCAGGCCCGAGTTGCTGACGTAGCCGGCCGCCGACGCCACGTTGACCACGTGGCCGCCGGCGCCGCGCCGAACCATCGCCGGCACGAAGTAGTGACACCCGTGCACGACACCCAGCACGTTGATCCCGAGGATCCAGCGCCAGTCTTCCAGCGAGGTGTCGAGGAAGCTGCCGCCGATCGCCACGCCGGCGTTGTTCATCAGGATGTCGACGGCAGGCACGCGCGCGTGGACTGCCTTCGCGAAGGCCTCCATCTGCGCGGCGTCGGAGACGTCGACCACCCGGGTCGTGACGTCGCCGAGCCGGAGCGCGCGGATCTTCGCGGCGGTGTCCTCGAGCCCGGCCGCGTTCAGGTCGCAGATCGCGAGGTCGGCGCCGCGCGCCGCGAAGGCCAGCGCGCTCTCGCGGCCGATGCCGCTGGCGGCGCCGGTCACGAGCACCGTGCGTCCGCGCAGGTTGCTGACGTCCATCTCTTCCTACGACCGCAGGCTCGCCGCGTCGAACGGCACGGTTCCTGTCCCGCGCAGCAGATTCTTCAGCAGCTTTCCGGCCGGGTTGCGCGGCAGCGGCTCGCTCACGAACTCGACGAGCTCCGGCACCTTGAAGCTCGCGAGGTGCGCCGCGACGTGGCGCCGCACCCCGACCTCGCCGATCCGTGAGCCCGGCACGCGCCGCACGATCGCCTTAACGCGCTCGCCGAGCTCCGCGTCGGGCACGCCGACGACGGCCGCCTCGTCGATCTCCGGATGGTCCGCGAGGCAATGCTCGATCTCGGTGCAGTACACGTTCTCGCCGCCGCGCAGGATCATGTCCTTCTTGCGGTCGACCACGTAGTAGAAGCCCTCGGCATCGCGGATCGCGAGGTCGCCCGTGTGGAGCCAGCCGTCGCGCACCGCGTCGGCGGTTGCATCGGGCCGGTTCCAGTAGCCCGGTGTGATGGTCGGCCCCGCGATCAGCAGCTCGCCGAGCTGGCCGTCCGGGACTTCCTTGCCCTCCTCGTCGACGATGCGGAGATCCACGATCGGCAGCGGCCGCCCGATCGAGGTCTTGCGGCCGAGGAGGTCCTTGCCGCCGTTGACCGTCGCGACGCCGTGGGTCTCCGTGAGTCCGTAGGCATTCGCGAAGGTCGGCTCGATCGCGAAGACCTCGCGCGCCTTCTCGAGCGTCTCGGGCGGCGTCGGCGCGCCGCCGAACGAGATCCCTCGAAGGCTCGAGAGATCGTAGTCGCGCACCTTCGGGTGGTGCACCACGCGGTGGAGCATGGTCGGGATCGCGCCCCACGCCGTCACGCGCTCGCGCTCGATGAGCTGCAGCGCCTGCTCCGCGTCGAAGCGGCCGACGCTGAAGACGATCTTCGCGCCGACCGTCAGCTGAGTGCACACACCGGAGTGTAGACCGCCGACGTGGAAGAGCGGCGAGGTCAGCAGCGCGACCGGCGGTCCGCTCGAGCCGCCGAGCAGCGACTTCCCGGCCATCATCGCGCCGACCACGTTCGCGAAGAGGATCCCCTGCACCTGCGCGATCGTGCCGCGGTGCGTGGTGATGCAAGCCTTCGAGCGCCCCGTGGTGCCCGAGGTGTAGAGCAGCACGAACGGGTCGTCCTCGTCGATCGGCTGCGTCGGCGGCGCGTCGCAGGGACCGAGCAGCTCGGCGATCGGCACGGTGCCGCGCGGCGGATCCGCGCCGATGAAGAAGACGCGCTCGAGCTGGCGCAGCCGTCCGAGCAGCGGCTCGACCCGCGGATACAGCCGCTCGTCCACCACGAGGAAGCGGCTGCCGGAATCCTCGAGCCCGTAGGCGATCTCCTCGGTCGCCCACCAGCCGTTCAAACCGACGCCGATGCCCCCGGCCGACACCGCACCGAAGAGCGCGATGATCCAGTCGGGGCAGTTCGTCGAGAGCACCGCCACGCGGTCGCCGCGCGCCATCCCGTGCACGTCGCGCAGCGCGCGCGCGGCGCCCCACACCTGGCGCGCGAACTCCGCGTACGAGATGCGCCGCTGGCCCTGGACCATGCATTCGGCGTCGCCGCGCGCTCCCGCGTTCTCGATCTTCTCGCGCAGCGAGCGCTCGCGCTTCGCGAAGACGCGGCACTCGCGGCCGCGGATCGCCTCGCGCGCCAGCTCGAACGGCGCGCCCGGCCCCGTGAGGCTCGCGGCGATCTCTTCGTAGGAGGGAGTCGACATCGGGGCCTCGACGGAAGGGGCCGCGTAGCCTACCACGACCGCGCGCGAGGTCTCAGCGCGAGCCGACGCTCGCGGCGGCCGTCATGCGCGCTCCGCGCTGCCACCACAGCGCGACGACGATCGCGAGCAGCGCGCCCGACGCGTCGATCGCGACGTCCCAGGGTGAGCTCGTCCGCTCCGGCAGGAACGACTGGTGGAACTCGTCCGTCACGGCGACCGCGAGGGCGAGCGCGAGCGCGAGGCTCGCCGCGCGCGCGAGCGTGCTCTCGAGCGCGAGCGAGAGCGACAGCGCTCGGAACGCCAGCCAGCCGAGCAGCGCATACTCCGTCACGTGCGCGCCCTTGCGGATCCAGAACTGGAGCTGGAGAAAGGTCGCGAAGGTCAGATCGGGGACGAACCAGCGCAGCAAGGGGTACAGGTAGCGAGAGGTCTGCGCCGCCCCGAACTCCGCGCCGCCGAGCCCGAGGATCACGACGGTGCAGACCGCGACCGCTCCCCACGCGAGCCAGAGCCGAGGTTCGTTCGCCGCGCGCGCGTTGGCTCTTTGGTCCAGCGGATCACCCCCGTTGGTGGAGCATCGCCGGTCCCGAGCCATGGCGCGAGCCGCAGAGCGAAGTTGAGAGAAGGGCGAGGGGGTATCCTCGCCGCCGTGTCGCGACTCTCCATCGGCCTCGTGTTCGACCTGCTCGGCAGCCACCCTCGCCGCGCCGGCGATCCGCCCGACGTCGACGCGGAGTACGAGCCGGAGTCGACGGTCCGCGCGCTCGAGGCGGCGATCGCGCGACTCGGCCATCGACCCGTCCGGCTGGGCGCGCCGCACGCGCTGCTCGCCGCGCTCGGAAAAGGCGAGTTGCCGACGCTCGATGCCGCGCTCTCGATCGCGGAGGGCTACGGCGGCCGCAACCGCGAGGCCTGGGCTCCCGCGCTGCTCGAGATGGCCGGCGTGCCGGCCCTCGGGTCGGACGCGCTCTCGCTCTCACTCTCCCTCGACAAGGCGCTCTGCCGGAACCTCGTCGCGGCGGCGGGCGTGCCGATCGCCGCCGGCTGCGTCGTCGCGAGCGCGGAGGAGGCGGAAAGCGCGCTGCTTCCGGCGTCCTGGCCGCTTTTCGTGAAACCTCGTTGGGAAGGGACGGCGAAGGGCATCGCGCCGACCTCGCGGGTCGAGGATCGCGCAGCGCTCGTGCGCGAGGTCGCCCGCATCGCGCGCGACTACCGCCAGCCCGCGCTGGTCGAGGAGTTCCTGCCGGGCGCGGAGTACACGGTCACCTTGGTCGGCCATCCCCCGCGCGCGCTGCCGGTCCTCCAGCGCGCGCTCGAGACGCGCACGCGGATCGGCATCCACGCGCTCGAGCGACACGCGGCGCCGCCGGGCGGCTGGCGCCCCGTCACGCCCGGGACGCTCGACCCCGCGCTCGAGTCGGAGCTCGCCGGGCTCGCGCTCTCCGCCTTCTACGCGCTCGAGTGTCTCGACTTCGCGCGTGCCGACTTCCGCCTCGACGCAGCCGGGCGTCCGCGCTTCCTCGAGATCAATCCCCTACCGACCTTCGCGGAGGATGGCTCGTTCGGGATCCTCGCGGAGCTCGAGGGGCGGCCTCTGGACGCGCTGCTCGCCGACGTGATCGCGGAGGCGCTCGCGCGCCTCGGGCTCCCGCCGCGGGCATGAGCATCGCCCGCGATCCCGCCTGGACCGACTGGACCTGGCAGATGCAGCACCGCATCCGCAGCGAGGCGGAGCTACGCGAGTGGCTCGAGCCGACGCCGGACGAGTGCGAGGGGATCGCCAAGCTCGCCGACCGCTTCCACTTCGTGATCACGCCGTACTACGCGGCGCTGATGGACCCGCACGACCCCGCCTGTCCGATCCGGCGCCAGGTGGTGCCGTCCGCGGCCGAGCTGCGCGACCCGCTCGGCGTCCCGGACCCGCTCGACGAGGTGGCGCACTCGCCAGTCAAGAACGTGATCCGCGTCTACGAGGACCGCATCGCCTTCTGCGTGAACAACGAGTGCGCGCTCTACTGCCGCTTCTGCCTGCGCAAGCGCATGGTCGGCGAGCCCGAGTGGGCGATGAAGAAGCGCGAGCTCGCCGCGGCGCTCGACTGGATCCGCGCGACGCCCGCGATCCGCGACGTGCTGCTGACGGGCGGCGATCCGCTCGTCTTCTCCGACGAGCGGCTCGCGTGGCTGCTCGGCGAGCTGCGCGCGATCCCGCACGTCGAGATCGTGCGCCTCGGCACGCGCCTGCCCGTCACCTTGCCCTTCCGCGTGACCGATGCGCTCTGCGAGCTGCTGGCGCGCCACCACCCGATCTGGCTCAACACCCACTTCAACCATCCGAAGGAGCTGACCTCGGAGGCCGCGCAGGCGTGTGATCGGCTCGCGCGCGCGGGCATACCGATCGGCAACCAGAGCGTGCTGCTGCGCGGCGTGAACGACGACGTCGCGACGATGAAGTCGCTGTGCGAGGGGCTCGTTCGCATGCGCGTGCGCCCCTACTACTGCTACCAGGCGCAGGTGCTCGAGGGCACCGCGCACTTCCGTGTGCCGATCGAGCGCGGTGTCGCGATCTTCCGCGCGCTGCGCGGTCGCACCAGCGGCTTCGCGATCCCGCAGTACGTGCTCGACACGCCCTACGGCAAGGTGCCGCTCGACTACCCGTTCCTGCGCGGGCGCGAGGGCGACGACGTACTCGTCGAGACCTTCGACGGACGCATCTGGCGGGAGCCGAATCCGCTAGCGGACGTCCCCGGCCGCGACGACGCCGACTAACGAGCGCCACCTGGACCCCGCGGTATGAGCTGGGAGTTCTGGATCGACCGCGGCGGCACCTTCACCGACGTGATCGGGCGCGCGCCGGACGGCTCGCTCCACGTTGCGAAGCAGCTCTCCTCGGCGACGTCGCCCGCCGACGGCGTGCGCGCGCTGCTCGAGCGCAGCGGCGCGATCGCGCCGGGCGCACCGCTGCCGCCCTGCGGCCTGCGCCTCGGCACGACCGTCGCGACCAACGCGCTGCTCGAGCGCCGCGGGGTCGCGACCCTGCTCGTCGCGAACCGCGGGCTCGGCGACGTCCTCGAGATCGGCACGCAGGAGCGCCCCGAGCTCTTCGCCCTGTGCATCCACAAGCCACCCCCGCTCGCGCGCGAGGTGATCGAGCTCGCGGGGCGCGCGGCCGCGGACGGCGCGCTGCTCGAGGACGTCGACCCGGACGCCGCGCATGCGGAGCTGCGCGCCGCGCGCGCACGCGGGATCGACTCGGTCGCGATCGCGCTGATCCACGCGACCGTCCGACCGGAGCTCGAGCGGCGTATCGCGGAGATCGCGCGCGAGGAAGGCTTCGAACACGTGGTGGCGTCGCACGAGATCGCGAACGAGCAGGGCCTGCTCGCGCGCGGCGAGACGGCGGTGGTCGACGCGTACCTCACGCCGCTCCTGCGGCGCCACGTCGCGGCGCTCGCGCGCGCGCTGCCCGGGTCGCGCCTTCGCTTCATGCAGTCCTCCGGCGGACTCGCCGACGCGGCGCGCTTCCGCGGACCGTCGGCGCTGCTCTCGGGGCCGGCCGGCGGTGTGGTCGGCGCCGCGCGCGTCGCCGAGTGGGCCGGCTTCGCGAGGGCGGTCGGCTTCGACATGGGTGGCACGTCGACCGACGTCTCCTTACTCGAGGCGGGCGCGCTTCCGCGCGACTTCGAGACCCAGCTCGGCGGCGTGCGCCTGAAGGCGCCGATGCTGCGCGTTCACAGCGTCGCGGCCGGCGGCGGCTCGCTCTGCCGCTTCGACGGCTTTCGCCTGACGGTCGGGCCCGAGAGCGCGGGCGCCGAGCCGGGTCCGCTCTGCTACGGACGCGCCGACGCCCGCGAGCTCGCGCTGACCGACGCGAACTTCTGGCTCGGACGCGTGCAGCCCGACCGCTTCCCGTTCCCGCTCGCACGCGAGCCGGTCGCTAGCGGGCTCGAGTCGCTGCGCGAGTCGTTGCGCGCCGAGGGCTTCGCGCGCACGGCCGATGAGATCGCGGCGGGCTTCGTCGCCGTCGCCAACGCGAGCATGGCGGAAGCGGTCTCGCAGGTGACGACCGCGCGCGGTGTCGACCCGCGCGGCTGCGCGCTGATCGGCTTCGGCGGCGCGGCGGGCCAGCACGTGTGCGCGCTCGCGCGCGCGCTCGGCATGCGGCACGTCGTGCTGCATCCCTTCGCGGGGATCCTGTCGGCCTGGGGCATCGGCATGGCCGACCTGTCCTGGGACGGCCAGCGCGACGCCGGCCGTGTCGCGCTCCCGCCCGAAGGCGAGCCGCTGCCGGCGCGCGTGCGCGCGGTCCTCGAGGAGCTCGGCGCCGAGGGCGTCGCGGCGCTGCGAGGGGAGGGCGCCGCGGAGAGCGGGCTCGGGGTCGAGCGCAGCCTCGACCTCCGCTACGCCGGCAGCGAGACGGTGCTCTCGCTGCGCGAGCCGGCGGACGGCCGCTATCTCGCCGCCTTCGAGCGCGCCCACGAGGCGCGCTTCGGCTACGCGCGCGCGGGTCGCGGGGTCGAGATCGTGGCGGCGCGGGTGCGGGTCGCCTCGCCGACGCGCGCGGCGGAGCCGTCCGGGCGAGAGCTCGAGGTCGCGGGCGCGACGCCGGCGCCGCTTCGACACGAGGCGGTGTGGTTCCCGGAGCGGGGTCGCGTGCGCACGCCGGTCCATCTGCGCGAGTCGCTGGCGCCCGGCGCGCGTCTCGCCGGGCCGGCGCTCGTGCTCGAGAAGACGGGAACGCTCGCGCTCGACCCGGGCTTCATGCTTCGCGTCGGAGCGGGCGGGGTGCTGCGGCTCGAAGACGTAGCCGGACCGCCGCGGCGCGCGCCGCTCGACCTCGACGACGCGGACCCGGTGCAGCTCGAGGTCTTCGGCCACCGCTTCGCGTCGATCGCGGAGCAGATGGGCGCGGTCCTCCGCAACACGTCGGTCTCGACCAACATCAAGGAGCGGCTCGACTACTCGTGCGCGGTGTTCGATCGCGAGGGTGGCCTCGTCGCCAACGCGCCCCACATCCCGGTGCACCTCGGGGCGATGGGCGAGACCGTGCAGGCGGTGCGGCGCCGGTTTCCCGATCTCGCGGAGGGCGACGTTGTCGCGACGAACGATCCCTTCGCCGGCGGCTCGCACCTGCCGGACGTGACCGTGGTGACGCCGGTCTTCGCCGGCGAGGAGCAGCCCGCGTTCTTCGTCGCGAGTCGCGGTCACCACGCGGACATCGGCGGGATCTCGCCAGGGTCGATGCCCGCCGATTCGCGCACGCTCGAGGACGAGGGCGTGCTGATCGAGCCACGCCGAGTGGTGTCGGGCGGTCGCTTCGACGAGCGCGGCGTGCGCGAGCTGCTCCGCGCGGCGCGCTACCCCGCGCGCGCCCCGGACGACAACGTGGCCGAGCTCGAGGCGATGATCGCGGCCAATCGCGCGGGCGTGCGCCTCGTCGAGGCGCTCGTCGCGGAGCAGGGCGCCCTCGCGGTCGCGACGCGCATGGCGCAGCTCCAGGCGGCTGCCGCCGGCAAGGTCCGGCGCGAGATCGCGAAGCTGCCGGACGGGTTGCTTCGCTTCGAGGATCGCATGGACGACGGAACGCCGATTTGCGCGACGCTCGAGATCTCAGGGGATCGCATGCGCATCGACTTCGCGGGCACGGGGGCCGCGTCGCGCGGCAACCTGAACGCGCCGCGCGCCGTGGTGCAGGCCGCCGTCCTCTACGTGCTCCGCTGTCTGGTGGCGGAGCGCATCCCGCTGAACGGCGGCTGTCTCGAGCCGGTCGAGATTTGCGTGCCGCCGGGCTCGCTGCTCGACCCGCCGCCCGGCGCCGCGGTCGTCGGCGGCAACGTCGAGACCTCGCAGCGGATCGTCGACGTGCTCCTCGGCGCGCTCGGGCTCGTCGCGGCGAGCCAGGGCACGATGAACAACCTCGCCTTCGGCGACGCTCGCTTCGGCTACTACGAGACGATCGGCGGCGGTGCCGGCGCGGGACCTCGTTGCGACGGCGCGTCGGGAGTCCACACGCACATGACCAACACGCGGATCACGGACGCGGAGGTGCTCGAGTCGCGCCATCCGGTGCGGCTCGTGCAGTTCGCGCTGCGCCGCGGCTCGGGTGGCGCCGGCCGCTGGCGAGGCGGCGAGGGTCTCGTGCGTCGCTTCCACTTCCTCGCGCCCGTGCGCGCGTCGCTGCTGACCGAGAGGCGCGTCACCGCTCCCTACGGCCAGGCAGGTGGAGCGCCCGGCGCACCCGGTCGCAACGCGTTGCGACGCGCCGACGGCACGTGCGAAGTGCTGCCGCACCGCGCGAGCATGGATCTCGCTGTAGGAGATGAGCTCGTCGTCGAGACGCCGGGCGGCGGCGGATACGGTGAGCCAGATTGAAAGCCGCGACGACCGCGCCGGACCTTGCTCGCGCTCCCGTCGCCTCCTACCGTCCGCGCGAGCGCGTAGCTCAGCTGGTAGAGCAAGGGACTCTTAATCCCTAGGTCCGGGGTTCGAGCCCCCGCGCGCTCACCACCGAGCTCCGAGCTGTCTTCGCTACGGCCGGCGTGCCGTGCGCTCGCGCTCCTTGCGCTCCTTCTTGTCGCGCCGCGAGTCGTCGACCGGCTCTTCGCCCGCGGCTCCGATGTCCTCCGCGTCGACGCTCTCGAAGATCTCCTTCGCGCGCTCGCGCTGGTTCCCGTCGTCGGTGTGCACGGAGATCAGGATGTTGCCGTGGCGCAGCTTGCCCTCGTAGCGCTTCGCCTCGTACTCGGGAACACCCATGCCGACGAGCGCGCCGGCCAGACCGCCGACTGCCGCGCCCGCCGCGGCGCCGGAGAGCGCCGCGAGCATCGGACCCGCGGCAACGAAGGGCCCGAGGCCCGGGATCGCGAGGGTGCCGATGCCCACCAGCCAGCCCGCGATGCCGCCGAGCACGCCGCCCGCGACGCCGCCGGTCGTGGCGCCTTCGGGCGCTTTGGTGTGCTGCTCGTGGGCGAAATCGCGCGAGCCGCTCCGATCCGCGAGCAGCACCGAGATGTCGGTCGCAGCGAAGCCCGCGCCGCGCAGGCGCTCGACCGCGGTCTGCGCGCTCGTGGCGTCGTGAACGATGCAGAAGACGGCTCGCTTCATGGTGTTTCCTTTCTGGTGAGGTTCGTGGGAGAGACGGCCGGCGTCCGACTCGCCGCGAGGCATGCTCAGTCGCGGGCGACGTCGAGCTGATCGTCGACGCGCGTCACGCCCGGAGTCCGGGTCGCGATGGCCACGATCGCCTCCTTCTCCTGTAGCGACTGGACCGGCCCGCGCAGGACGACGCCGCCGCCGTCCGTGACGATCTTCACGTTGCGCGCCTCGCTGGAGAGCGAGTCCTCCGACGTGATCGCGTGGCGGACCTGGCGCGTCACCTGCAGATCCTGGTCGCTGCTCCCCTGATCCATCGGAGTGACGGCGTCCGGTCGCTCGGCGCGCGCCATCGTATCCACGCGTCCGCGCTGCGCCTCGGACGCCGGCTCCGTCCGGTTCCTTTGACATGCCGGGAGTGACAGCGCGACCGCGCCGATCGCGAGAATCGAGATCATGCTGCGACGCATCGAGAGTCCTCCTCTGCGCGCGCGCACCATGCGAGCGCTGTCGAGGATCCTAGGAGCAAACCGCGTGCCGAGTCGGGCGACGCAGAGCGGCGAGCGCGCACGAGCCGCGGGCCGTTTTCTACAAGTTCGCGCGGAACGCGGGCCGAATCGCGCCGCGCCGCTCGCTCAACCGTGCGGCTTCGCCTCGCGGAAGGCGCGGAGCTCGTCCTCGATGCGCTCCGAGAGGAATCCGCCGCGGCGCCACATGTAGCAGGAGTCGACCATGCCGCCGCTCGCGAACATGGAAGGCGAGCCGGCGGCCGCGCGCGAGCGCCATCGCTCGGAGATGCCGGGTATGCACTGCACCAAGGTCGGAGAGAGATTCAGCAGCGCGTCTCGCAACGGCGCGTCCTTCGGGTCGCGGAGGCGCGCGAGCACGGCGCGCGCCACACCGCCCATCGCGCCCTGACCGGCGAGCCACGCGACGTCGGCGTCGCGATCGCGCCAGGCCGGCTCGGGCGATCCCGGTTGCGTGCAGCGCTCGGCGGCCGCGAGCCGGCGCAAGGTCAGCGTGTCGAGATCGATGCTCGCGCGCACGCGCAGCTCCTCGTGGCGCGCGAGCTTCGCGAAGGGATCCGCGTCCGGAGGTGTCGGCGCGCAGTGTACGTCGGAGAGCTGGATCTCGAGGTCGAGCGCGCCGTCGGGGGCCGACAGGCCGTCGATCGAGAGGCTCCGCTGGAAGATCCTCGTCCCGCTCTCGCGTCGCGCTTCGCCGTGGAGCGCGCGATCGGCGGCGAGCGCGCGTTCCGCGGTCGACGCCACGCAGAGCGCCAGGGTCTGCACGTGCGAGCAGCCGCGCGGTCCGCCGACCGCGGCCCCGAGGTTGCGCGCGAACTCGGCGAGCGCGGTTCCGGCCAGGCTCTCGATTCGCGACACCGGATCGCGGCAGCACTCGCCGCCCGTGCCGGGCGACGCCTCGAAGGCGACGCTCGGCTGCTCCGCGCGGATCCACACGAGCTGCGCGCGTCCGACGTCGATCAGCGCCTCCACGCGCATGTGGTGGATCACGCCGGAGGTCTGGAGGTCGCGTGCCATCGGCACCAGACCGCGCTTGCGCAGATCGAGGATCACGCCGTGCGCGCCCCAGCGAGTCGGATCCCGCTGCTCGACTCGCACGGCGAGCATGCGCGTGTGCACGGGACCGCTGCGCGTGTCGTCCATCGGGCCGCAGTCTTCGCCGGCTGCGCGGGCGACGCAAGCGGCTTTACCCGCGCGCGGGGATCTGCTTCGATCTCGTCGGCGCCCCGATGCTGGAACGGTAGACAGGGCGGCCTTAGAAGCCGCTGCCTCCGGGCGTGCAGGTTCGACTCCTGCTCGGGGCACCAGCGCCCGAAGCGCGAGCCCGTCGACGCGGCGCGCCCGCAGGCCCGCCGAGGCCGCATAGAAGGATGGAGAGGCGGCGTTGCCCGCGCATGCCCCGGGCGTCATGCTCAGCCTTCCGATGGCCCACGAGCACGACCCCGACTCCGCGCACGACCACGACCACGACCACGATCACCACGGCCACGACCACCACGATCACACCGGGCACGACCACGATCATGGGGGGCACGGTCACGCGCACGCGGAGGAGGGCGGGGTCTCGTCGGTCGCGACCGCGGAGACGCCGGTCCGGCATCGCATCGAGGTTCGCGTCGAGGCGGCGCGGGTCGACCGCGCCTTCGACCGTGCCTACCGCGACCTCGCGCGCCGCGCGCGGGTCAAGGGCTTCCGCCCGGGCAAGGTCCCGCGCGGCGTGCTGCAGCGCATGTACGGCGCTTCGCTCGCGGAAGAGCTCGAAGACACACTCGTGCGTGAGACGCTCGGCCAGGCGATGGAGGAGTCGGGGCTCGAGCCCGTCAGCGAGCCGAGCGTCGATGCCTCGTCTCCGCATCCGGGTCGGGAGTTCCACTACACCGCGCACATCGAGGTGAAGCCGCAGATCGCACTTCCCGAGCTCGAGGGGCTGCCGGCTCGCAAGCCCGTGGTGCGGGTCGGCGACGACGAGGTGATCCGCGAGCTCGAGCGCATCCGCGTCCGCAACGCGCCCGTGGTCGAGGAGCCCGAAGGCACGGCCGCGGAGCGGGGCCACGTGCTCTCGATCGACTTCGTCGGGCGTATCGACGGCAAGGCGTTCGAAGGGGGATCGGGACGCGGCGTCGAGTTCGAGCTCGGCGCGGGTCACTTCATCGAGGGCTTCGAGGAGCAGCTGATCGGCGCGCGCGCGCGCGACGATCGCCAGATCCGCGTCCGCTTTCCCGAGGAGTACGCGAATCGCGAGCTCGCGGGTCGCGAAGCGGTCTTCGACGTACACGTGGGCGAGATCAAGCGGCGGCGGCTCGCGGAGCTCGACGACGAGTTCGCGAAGGACCTCGGCGATTTCGAGAGCCTCGCCGCGCTGCGCGAGCGCATCCGCACGGATCTGCTCGAGCTGCGCGAGAACTTCGCGAAGGTGACCTTGCGCCGGAGCCTGCTCGACGCGCTGATCGAGCGCACGCACTTCGAGGTACCCGCGGGTCTGGTGGAGCGGCAGCTCGAGCGACAGCTGCGCCAGGCGGCGGAGCGCCTCGAGGGCGCGCCGGAGGACGCGGCGCGCGCGCAGATCTCGCGCTGGCAGGAAGAGTGGCGTCCCGCGGCCGAGCGCGACGTGCGCGGCATGTTGCTGCTCGACGCGATCGCGCTCGCGAGAGGACTCGAGCCCGTGCCCGAATCGCTAGGCGCAGAGATCGAGCGCATGGCGAAGGCGCAAGGCGTCTCGGTCTCGCGGCTGCGCGAGGCGATCGGCGACGACGCGCTCGCTCGCATGGCGCGCTCGCGCCTGCGCGAGGAAATGGCGCTTGATTTCCTCGCTGCCACCGCTAAGGTCGAAGAGATTTCGGATACTTAGAGGCGCTTCCGCACATCGGGCCGACTCCGCTGACGCCTCGTCGGCCCCTGGCCTCCCCCCAAGGCGAGAATCTCTGCGGAAGCGCGGCGACGATCATCCGGGGGTGGTTCGATGCGAGTCGCGGCGAACGAAACGGGGGACGGCGGCCGGCTCGCGCGTGCGCTCGTCGGTCGCGCGCGTCGGGTACTCTCCGGCAGTCGCGGGTCGCGTTCGGGGAGATGAGGAGAGGGAGATGCCCTTGATTCCGATGGTCATCGAGCAGAGCGCGCGCGGCGAGCGTTCCTTCGACATCTACTCGCGCCTGCTCCGCGACCGCATCATCTTCCTCGGCCACGAGATCGACGACGACTTCGCGAACCTCGTGATCGCGCAGATGCTCTTCCTCGAGGCCGAGGACCCCGAGAAGGACATCTCGCTCTACATCAACTCGCCCGGCGGATCGGTCACCGCGGGCCTCGCGATCTACGACACGATGCAGTACGTGCGGCCCGACGTCGCGACGATCTGTCTCGGTCAGGCGGCGTCGATGGCCGCGTGGCTGCTCGCGTCCGGCGCGCGCGGCAAGCGCATGGCGCTGCCCAATGCGCGCGTCATGATCCACCAGCCGATGGGCGGCGTCTCCGGACAGGCAACCGACATCGACATCCACGCGCGCGAGATCCTGAAGCTGCGCGAACGCATGAACGAGCTGCTCGCGCTCCACACCGGCAAGTCGATCGCAGAAATCGCGCGCGATACCGAGCGCGACTACCATCTCTCCGGCGCGGAAGCGCTGGCCTACGGACTCGTCGATCGCGTCGTCGAGCACCGGGAGGTTCAGAAGGTGAACGGCGGCAAGCCCGCGCGGACCCCGCGCGTCGGCGGGAGCGAAGCATGAAGAAGCGGGACGACGACGCGAATCTCTCGTGTTCCTTCTGCGGGAAGAGCCAGCGCGAGGTCAAGAAGCTGATCGCGGGTCCGACCGTCTACATCTGCGACGAGTGCATCGAGCTCTGCAACGACATCATCGCGGAGGAGTACGGGCACGAGGAGGCGCCGTCCTCGAGCTCGCGCGTCCCGAAGCCGCGCGAGATCCGCGCCGCGCTCGACGAGTACGTGATCGGGCAGGACCGCGCGAAGAAGATCCTCGCGGTGGCCGTGCACAACCACTATCGCCGCATCGAGAGCCAGACCTTCGTGGGCGACGTCGAGCTGCAGAAGTCGAACATCCTGCTGCTCGGGCCGACGGGGTCGGGCAAGACGCTGCTCGCGCAGACGCTCGCGCGCATCCTCGACGTGCCCTTCACGATCGCCGACGCCACCACCTTGACCGAGGCCGGCTACGTGGGCGAGGACGTCGAGAACATCATCCTGAACCTGCTCCAGGTCGCGAACTACGACGTCGAGCGGGCGCAGCGCGGGATCATCTACATCGACGAGATCGACAAGATCGCGCGCAAGAGCGAGAACCCCTCGATCACGCGCGACGTGTCGGGCGAGGGCGTGCAGCAGGCGCTGCTCAAGATCATCGAGGGCACGATGGCGAGCGTGCCGCCGAAGGGCGGTCGCAAGCACCCGCAGCAGGAGTTCCTGCAGGTCGACACCACGAACATCCTGTTCATCTGCGGCGGCGCCTTCTGCGACCTCGAGTCGATCATCGAGCGGCGGATCGGCGTGCGCGGCATGGGCTTCGGCGCCGAGATCAAGACGAAGAAGGACCGCTCGCCGGGCGAGATCCTCTCGCAGGTGCAGGCCGAGGACCTGCTGCGCTTCGGGCTGATCCCGGAGTTCGTCGGGCGCCTGCCGGTGATCGCCACGCTCTCCGAGCTCGACGAGAAGGCGCTCGTCGACATCCTGACCGAGCCGAAGAACGCGCTGGTGAAGCAGTACCAGAAGCTCTTCGAGTTCGAGGACGTCCGGCTGCGCTTCTCGGACGGCGCGCTGCGCGCGGTGGCGCGCCAGGCGCTCGCGCGCAAATCGGGCGCGCGCGGACTGCGCTCGATCCTCGAGAACGTGATGCTCGAGCTGATGTACGACCTTCCGTCGCGCGACGATGTGGAGGAGTGCGTGATCAACGAGGAGGTGATCGAGCAGGCGGCCAAGCCGTTGCTCGTCCTCAAGCAGGAAGCCGAGTCCGCGTAGCGACGGGAGGACAGGAGAAGCGAAGATGGGCATCTTCCGGAACGACGGCGACGATCCCGAGGGCAGCTCCGAGCAGCACAAGGTGCTTCCGCTGCTCCCGCTGCGGGACATCGTCGTCTTTCCGGGCATGGTGGTGCCGCTCTTCGTGGGCCGCGCGCGCTCGATCCGGGCGCTCGACGAGGCCATGGCGCACGGCCGCGAGCTGGTGCTGTGCGCGCAGCGCGAGGCGGGCGAGGACGAGCCGGCCGCGGGCGACCTGTTCCAGACCGGCACGCTCGGCTCGATCATCCAGCTGCTGCGCCTGCCCGACGGCACGGTGAAGGTGCTGGTCGAGGGCAAGGCTCGCGCGCGCGTGCTCCGCTTCGTCCAGGAGGAGAGCCACTTCTCCTGCGAGGTCGAGGTGGTGCGCGAGCCGGAGGCCGCCGGCGTCGAAGTCGAGGCGCTCGTGCGCACCGTGCACGGCACCTTCGAGAACTACGTGAAGCTCAACAAGAAGGTGCCGCCCGAGACGCTCAACACCGTCGTCGCGATCGACGACCCGGGTCGCCTCGCCGACGCGATCGTCGCGCACCTGAACCTGAAGCTCGAGGAGCGCCAGGAGCTGCTCGAGGCGCTCGCGCCGTCCAAGCGGCTCGAGGACGTCTACGCGCGCATGCAGGCCGAGATCGAGGTGCTCGAGGTGGAGCGCAAGATCCGCGGCCGCGTCAAGAAGCAGATGGAGCGCTCGCAGAAGGAGTACTACCTCAACGAGCAGATGCGGGCGATCCAGAAGGAGCTCGGCGAGCGCGACGAGTTCAAGAACGAGATCGAGGAGCTCGAGGAGACCCTCAAGGCCAAGCGCATGCCGCAGGAGGCGCGCAAACGGGCCGAGAAGGAGATCAAGAAGCTCAAGATGATGTCGCCGATGAGCGCGGAAGCGACCGTCGTGCGCAACTACATCGATTGGATGATCTCGCTGCCGTGGGAGGACTACAAGCAGGAGAACCGCGACATCCACTTCGCCGAGCGCGTGCTCGAGGAAGACCACTACGGGCTCGACAAGCCGAAAGAGCGCATCGTCGAGTACCTCGCGGTGCAGGCGCTGGTCGAGAAGATCAAGGGCCCGATCCTGTGCCTGGTCGGACCTCCCGGCGTCGGCAAGACCTCGCTCGGCAAGTCGATCGCCCGCGCGACCGGACGCGACTTCGTGCGCGTGTCGCTCGGCGGTGTGCGCGACGAGGCGGAGATCCGCGGCCACCGGCGCACCTACATCGGCGCGCTGCCCGGGAAGATCCTCCAGTGCCTGAAGAAGGCGGGTTCCGGCAATCCGGTCTTCCTGCTCGACGAGATCGACAAGATGTCGATGGACTTCCGGGGCGACCCGTCGGCGGCGCTACTCGAGGTGCTCGACCCGGAGCAGAACCACACCTTCAACGACCACTACCTCGATCTCGACTACGACCTCTCGCGCATCATGTTCGTGTGCACCGCGAACGTGCTGTCGCAGATCCCGCGCCCGCTCCAGGACCGGATGGAGATCATCCAGATCCCTGGCTACATCGAGCAGGAGAAGTTGGCGATCGCGCAGAAGTACCTGGTGACGAAGCAGCGCGAGGCCAACGGTCTGCGGCCCGAGCACATCGAGTGGACCGACGCGGCGATCCTCGAGATCATTCGCCACTACACGCGCGAGTCGGGCGTGCGCTCGCTGGAGCGCGAGATCGCTTCGATCTGCCGGAAGGTGGCGCGCGAGGTGGTGAAGGCGGGCGACAAGGCCACGCTCACCCGTGTCACGCCGGCTCGCGTGAAGCGCTACCTCGGCGTGCCGAAGTACCGCTTCGGCCGCGCCGAGCAGGAAGATCGCGTCGGCGTCTGCACGGGCCTCGCCTACACGGACGTCGGCGGCGAGCTGCTCCAGACCGAGGTCTCCGTCACGCCCGGCAAGGGCAAGCTGCAGGTGACCGGAAGGCTCGGCGAAGTGATGCAGGAGTCGGCCAACGCTGCGCTCTCCTACGTGCGCTCGCGCGCCAAGCAGCTCGGGCTGACGCGCGACTTCTACTCGAAGGTCGACATCCACATCCACGTGCCGGAAGGCGCCACGCCGAAGGACGGTCCGTCCGCGGGCATCACGATCGCGACGGCGATCGCGTCGGCGCTGACGCGCGTGCCGGTGCGCTCGAACGTCGCGATGACGGGCGAGATCACCTTGCGCGGGCGCGTGCTCCCGATCGGCGGGCTCAAGGAGAAGCTGATCGCGGCGCTGCGCGGCGGCATCGACACGGTCCTGATCCCGAAGGAGAACGAGAAGGACCTCGCCGACATCCCGGCCAACGTGAAGCGCGGCCTGCAGCTGATCCGCGTCGAGCACATGGACGAGGTGCTCGGCGCCGCGCTCGCGATGGTGGATCCGAAGGCCTTCGTCCACAGCGGCGATCACGAGGTGGACGGCATCTACGAGGGCACCCCCGCGCCGGTTCCGCCGGTCGCGCCGGTCGAGTTGCCCACGCAGGCGGACCTGAACTAAGGGCGCGTAGCTCAGCTGGCCAGAGCGCCTCGCTTACACCGAGGAAGTCGGCGGTTCGAACCCGTCCGCGCCCACCGCGAAGCAAGCGGCCTCCGGCCGCTTGCTTCGCGCTCCTCATCATCCGCCTGCGGAAGCTCAGGGCCTTCGCTGCCACGGCGCGGCCGCGGCGCACCACTCTGAGGCGACCACCGAGGTGCCGGCTCGCGGGCCTCGGCGACCGGGAGGTCCTTCGTGGGCGCACGCGGCTGCGTCGGTCTCGGCTTCTTCCTGCTCGCGCTCGCGGCGCCTGCGCTCGCGGGCGAGCTGCTCTACGGCACCGAGGGCAACCGCATGCACCGCTTCGACGTCGACACGATCGGCAATCCGAAGCAGCTCGCCGACGTCTTCATCGAGTCGGCGGCGGACCAGCAGAACGGCATTCCCGGCCGAGGCGGCCGCGACGTCAACGGCATGATCTGTCGCTTCCCGGACGGAAGCGGTCGCATCGTCGCCGGCGAGGACACCGGTCAGGTCGCGATCCGCCCGGGCTGGGGCGTCTTCGACGCCGACGCGAACGAGGTCGGCAAGCTCGTCACCACCTACTTCGACGATCCGACCGACGATCGTGTCGGCGAGCAGCACGGCTGCGCCTTCGACTCGCAGGGCCGCCTCTTCACGACGGCTGTCGGCATGGAGGCGCTCGGCGCGCACAACGGACAGCTGATCCTGTGGTTCCCTCCGTACGACGTGTTTCCCGGCGCGCCGGCTCCTTATCCGAACGGCGAGATCAGCACGGGGAAGTTCTGCAAGATCGACGTTGCGATCGGCAGCGCGACCGGCATGTACATCGACGCGCAGGACAACGTCTACGTCGCGTCGCCGGCGTCGTTCCAGGTGCTGAAGTTCTCGCCGCCCTTCCCGACCGGCCCCGACGCGCAGGGCGGCTGCGGGCGTCTCGACTCGACCGGCCAGCCGCTCGCCGACGCCAACCGCTCGAATCGCTCTGTCTTCATCCAGGGCACCGGCCTCGCGACCTTCACGGGCCTCGCACCCGCGAAGAACGGCAACCTATACGTCGGCCAGGTGCTCGCCGGGCGGATCGACGAGTACGACTTCGGCTCGAACCCGAATCGCGCGCCGGTGCGCAACATCGTACCGCCGCCGCCTCAGCCCGCGTCGAGCTACACCGGAACGCCTCAGGGCCTCGCGGTCGGAGCCGACGGGACGCTCTACTACGCGGACCTCGACATCCGCACCGACACGCTCTCGCCCGGAGACAACGGCCGCTTCTGGCGCGTGCGCTTCGACGCGAAGAACAATCCGCTTCCGCCCGAGCCGATCCTCACGCGCCTCGCCTTCCCGGACGGCGTGGCGATCTTCTCCGGCGACTTCCAGGTCGACCCGAAGCGCGAGTGGCGCACCTACGCGGGCGGCCCCGAGCGAAAGTTCCATGCGGCGAACGAGTCGATCGTGACGCCGAAGAATGTCGGCCTGCTGCGCGAGCGCTGGCGCTTCCAGACCGGGTCGATCGTCACGGGCTCGCCGGCGGTGGCCGTCGAGAACCTGCCGGGCGAAGGGCCGACCCAGGTCGCCTACCTGCAGTCGTGGGACGGGATCATGCACGCGCTGCGCTTCGCCGATGGCACACAGGTCTGGAGCTTCCAGAGCGACTTCCAGCCGGGCGCGGGCTTCCCCGACGCGTCCTCGGCGCACGTCGAGAACGTGAACGGGCGCGACCTCGTGCTCTTCGGCGCCGGCGAGTGGCTCTACGCGCTCGACGCCGTGACCGGCGCGCAGGTCTGGCGCTTCGCGGCCGGGACGGGCTGCGTCGACGGACTCGGCCATCCGCCCGGACTCTGCGGCTTCGGCAACGAGCGCAACGAGGTGCTGTCGTCGCCGATCGTCGCGGACGGCAAGGTCTTCGTGGGCATGGACGTGAACGACGCGACGCTCGGCAAGGGCGGCTTCTACGCGGTGAACGTCGAGACGGGCCTGCTCGAGTGGTTCTTCGATCTCGAGTCCGGCAAGACCTGCCATACGCAGCCCGGCGACGCGATCGCGCGCTTCGACGGCTACCACAGTGAGGTCGAACTCGGGCTGCCGGTGGGCTTCCGCTCGCGCCCGGACTGCGACTTCCCGTTCTCCCGCAACGGCTGCTCCAACGTGTGGTCGTCGGCCGCGCTCGACGTGGAGCGCGGCGCGATCTTCGTCGCCTCGGGCAACTGCGACACCGACGACAACCCGTCGACCAACGCCCCGCCGCCGCCCATGCCTCCCTTCGACGAGGCGATCTTCTCGCTCGATCTCGACGGCAACGCGCGCTGGCGCTGGCGGCCGCGAGAGGTGGACAACGGGGACAAGGAGTTCGGCGCGGTGCCGAACCTGTTCACCATCGAGCGCGACGGCCACGACTACGAGGTGGTCGGGGTCGGCGCCAAGGACGGCACCTACTACGTGATCGACCGCGACGGGGTGAACCAGGAGAACGGCGTCGCCTGGAACGACGCCGACTCGTCGACGCTCCCGTACTGGCGGACGAACGTCGTCCCGGGCGGGGCCTTCGGCGGAATCCTGGCCACCGCGAGCGTGGACGACGTGCGGCGGCGCGTCTTCTTCACGACGGCGCCTGGCGACACGCAGCTCGAGGTGCTGAACCCGCAGCAGCCGACGGTGCACGCGCTCGACATGGACACGGGCGCGATTGCCTGGGAGTCGAGTCTCGTCGCCAAGGAGGACGCGAGCTTCGGACCGACGAGCTCGGTGCCCGGCCTGATGCTGGCCGGCAGCACCTTCAGCGCGACCTTGCGGGGCTTCGAGACGCAGGGTGACACCGGAGTCCGTCGCCTGTCGCGGCGGCTCTTCACCTCGCCGATCGGCATCGGCGACGCGATCGCGTCGGGCGCGGTCGTGATCAACGGCAACATCCTCGTCGGCACGGGCGTCGGCTTCCGCGGTCCGAATCCGAGCGACCCGGCCGACCAGGTCTCGCGCATCCCGTCCCCCATCGTGGCTCTGTGCATTCCCGGCCAGCCGGGCTGCTCGATCCCGCCCTGGCGGCTGTCCGATCTCGACGACGACCTCGACGTCGACGACACGGACCAGGCGATCTTCACCGGCGCGCTCGGCAGCCACGCGGGGGACGCGGCCTTCGTCGACCGCGCGGATCTCGATCGCGACGGCGTCGTGACCTTGGCGGACTATCAGATCTGGATCTCCGGGCGGCGGCAGTACCAGCTCGCGCAGGCCTGCGGACTGCTGGGCATCGAGCCCCTGATCCTCCTCGGTGTGATGCGGCTGGTGCAGCGGCGCCGCGCACGCGTGCGGTGGGAGTAGAACATGCGGACCTGGCTCGTCGCTCTCGCGCTCTGGCTCCTCGCGGCGCCGGCGCCCGCGGCCGTGATCGCCTACGTCGTCGCGCCGGCGAGCGCCGGCCTCGGCAGTCAGTTCGACGTCGAGCTGCGCGCGACGCTCGGCGACCCGACGCTCGGCTGGGGTGTCGATCTCGGTTACGACGCGTCGAAGGTCCAGCTGGTGTCGGGCCCGACGATCGGCTCGGACTGGACCGCCGTCGCGGCGAGCGACGGCGACGGGCTCGCGGGCGTCGCCCTCGGCGCGGGCCTCACGGGCGACCACCGGCTCGCCGTGCTGCGCTTCCAGGCCATCGCGCAGGGCTCCGCGAGCTTCGTGCTCTCCGAGACCGTGTCCGATCTCTCCGAGGGCTTCGCGCTCGACCCGACCGGCTTCGCGCAGGTCACCTATCAGGGCGCGACCGTCAACATCGTGCCCGAGCCCGCCACCGGGCTGCTCTCGGCTCTCGGCTTCGCGGGCCTGGCGGCCGCGCGACGCACGCGCGCCCGCGCGACGGCTCAGGCGAATTCGAGCTCGCGCTCCGACACGACGCGGCGGTAGTAGCAGCGCGCGCGCGCGCGGCCGTCGGGTCCGCGCGTGTGGCAGACGCCGCCCGTGCGCGGGCGCACGCGGTAGAGCAGCGAGTTCTGCTCGCAGTTCACGCGCACCTCGACGAGGTCGAGCCAGTCGCCCGACGTCGCGCCCTTGTGCCAGAGCTCGTCGCGCGACGTGGACCAGAGCACGGCCTGACGGCGCGCGAGCGTCTCGCGCAGCGCCTCGTCGTTGGCGTAGCCGACGAAGAGCACGTCGCCCGAGTCGGCGTGCTGGAGGACGACCGGCACGACGCGCTGCCCGCGCGTGCCGAGCTTCGCGAGCTTGTCCCAGTCGAGGCGCAGGTCGCTGCCCTCCTCGAGCTCGTTCGCAGCCGACATCGCGATCCTCCGTGCGAGGGGCGACGATAGAGGTCGGGTAGACTGCGCGCTCCCCTCGAGCCGAGGCGCGCATGAGCGAGTTTCCGAAGCATCCCGTTCCTCCCGCCGAGCTGCTCGAGCGCTGGCTCCCGCGCGCGTTCGCCGAGGCGGACCTGCCCGAGGACGTGCGCGCGAGCGCCATGCGGCTCGGGCTGCGACTCGAGGGCGCCGGCGGCGGCGAGTGGGTGCTGTCGATCGAGAAGGGCGACCTGCGCGTGAAGGCGACGGCTCGCGACGACACCGCCTTCACCTTCGTGCAGAGCGTCGACGACTGGCGCGGCGCGCTGTGGGGGGGCCGTGGCGGCGCGATCGGCAAGGCCGCGGCGGGGCTCTTCCGTCCCGGCGCGGCGAGTGCGGCCGCCGGTCCGGCGGCGATGGGCGGCGCGCCGAGCCCCGCGGCGCTCGAGCAGATGCGAAGCCTCGACGGCCTCGTGCGGATCGTCGTGCGCGGAGGGCAGGGCGGCGACTTCGCGGTCGGCTTCAAGCTCGGACCCGGCCCCATTCCGCCGCAGCCGTCGGCCACGCTCTCGCTCGACGCGAGCGACGCCGCCGCGATGGAGCGCGGAGAGCTCGATCCGCTCGCCGCCTTCATGGCCGGACGCATTCGCATCGAGGGCGACATGGGGCTCGTGATGCAGATGCAGGCGATCTCGATGCAGGCCGCGATGCAGGCGAAGAAGTCGACGTAGGGTGCCGGCGGAGCGCGCCGCGGTCGCGTCGCGGGCCTGCCCGCGCCCCGCGGATTTGCTACTCGACAGCGCTGCCGCGGGTCCGGCCGGATTCGCGGCACCTGCCTCTGGCGAGGCGGTCGCATGGTGAGGGGCGGTAGTTCAATCGGTTAGAGCACCGGCCTGTCACGCCGGAAGTTGCGGGTTCGAGTCCCGTCCGCCCCGCCATTTACAGGGAGTCGGTTCTCGTTCGGTCGGTCAGCCCTTCTCGAGCACCTCGACCAGATCGAACGTCGACACGATGCCGACGAGCTGATCGCCCTCGCTGACGAGCACACGGTGGATCCGGTTCGCGCGCAGCAGGCGAGCGATCTCTGCGATCGACGCCTCCGGAGGCACCGAGACGACCGACTCCGTCATCGCGTCCCCCACCCTGAGCTCGGACAGCCGGTCCTGAAAGTCCTCCGGACCGCTCGCCCAGTCGGGTCCCGAGAACTCGAGCACGTCGCGGTAATAGGTCGGGTCGGCCGTGGCGCTCTCGTGTTCCTCTCGGACCGCGCGCAGGATGTCGAGTGTCGAGATCACTCCGACCACCGTGCCATCGGCGTCCACCACCGGCGCTCCGTGGATCTCCTCCTCCACGAAGAGGCGGTGGGCGTCGAGCAGAGTCGCGTCGCGATCGATCGTGGCGACCCCGGTCTGCATCAGATCTCGGGCACAAAGGGCCATCGGGCATCTCCTTCCATGGGGATGACCCGTGTGACTGCATTGCGCGTGCCAGGGATCGGGCGAGCGACGACGACGGTCCGCGGACCCCGCGGTTCGCAATCACCGTACTGCGAGCGCTCTACCGCACAGGCGACTGTCGAGGAAGGCGAAGACGGAAGGAGCTTCCGCCCGAGGGGGCTCGCGTCGGCCCAGATCCGTCCGCCGTGCGCCAGCGCGGCCAGGCGACAGAAGCTGAGACCGAGACCGCGGCCCATGTCTTCGCCGCCCGTTCCCTCGAGCCGGACGTACTTCTCGAACACCTTCGCGTGCAGCTCGGGCGGAATGCCGGGACCGTCGTCGTCGACCGCGAGCTCGACGCTCGCTTCGGGCGCCTCGCGCAGCGAAACGCGGACCCGGCTCCTGGCGGGCGAGTAGCGGAGAGCATTGTCGAGCAGATTCTGGAGCACGCGCCGCACCAGCTCGCGATCGGCCTCGATCTCGACCGGCTCGCCCGGCAGGTCGAGATCGATTGCCTGTCCGCGCGACCGGGCCACCGTCGAGAACGCCTCGGCGACGCCGCGCGCGAGTGCGCACGGGTCGAGCGCCGCCGCTTCGAGCTCCAGGCCTCCCGCCTCGGCCTTGGCGATGTCGAGCAGGTTCGCGGCCATCCCGGGTGATCGTCTCGCCGGCGACCATCACGTTCTGCCAGTTACGCCATTCGGTGTCGGGCAGCGCGCTTCGCGCAACCGCGGCTTCGAGGCCAGCACGATCGTGGCCGCGGGACTGCGGATGTCGTGGACCAGGAGCGCCGAGAGCGCCTCCTTCTGCCGCTGGAGGTCGAGCAGCGCTTCGTTCGTCGCGGCGAGCTCGCCGTTGGCGGAATGGAGATCGCGGGTGCGGGCAGCCACGCGCTCCTCGAGCTCCGAGTAGAGCTCGATGCTCTCGAGCGCGACAGAGGTGCTGTGGGCGAGCGCCTGGAGCAACCGCAGCTCCTCCGCGCGCACGTGGCGAGGCTCCGCCCGCTCGATCGCGTCCTCGTCCGCGTAGTGGCAGTGATCGCCGTCGCGCAACACACGAAGGTCGCGCCGTCCGCGCCGGTGAGCTCGCGCGCGGCGGAGCGCACGATCTCCATCACGCGCTCGAGCGTGCGTGCGAGTGAGAGCTCCTGGACCACCTCGACGAGTCGCTCCATGCCGCGGAGATAGCAGCTGGTGGGGGACGCAACGGTACTGCGAATGGTCGGCAAGGCCATCGACATCCCACTTCGCGGCGGCGACCGTGTGGAGGGCGGCGATCTCGAAGGCGTCCCCGAACCGCCCCACCGTGTGGCGGGACCGGTCTCGGGCTCCCCAGCTCCCTCGGTGGGGGGAGTCCTGTAACCGGCCGGCTTGGCCCGGGTCGTGCTTTCGAATGCGCGCGACGAAAGCGAGGAGCGTCGAGTGAAGTGGTTTCTACTCGTCGCGACCGTGCTCGTCGGAGGCATTGCACGAGCAGGCGGGGATGGCGGCACGCCGATCCTCGTCTACCACCGCTTCGGTCCGCGTGTCACGGACAGCATGACGGTGCGGACATCCGTGTTCGAGGCACAGCTCGAGCAGCTCGGCCGGGAAGGCTACACCGTCGTCCCGTTGAAGAGGCTCGTGGCCCACCTGCGCGGAGAGGAGCCGACTCTGCCGGCGCGCTCGGTGGTCGTCACCATGGACGACGCGCACCGCTCCGTCTACACCGAGGCGCTTCCTCTGCTGCGCCGGTATCGCATTCCGGTGACGGTCTTCGTGTATCCGTCGGCGGTGTCGCGCGCGGATTACGCGATGACCTGGGACGAGCTGAGCGAGCTCGCGTCCACGGGGCTGGTCGACATCGGTTCCCATACCTACTGGCACCCCAACTTCGCCAGAGAGAAGAAGCGGCTGTCCGAGGAGGCCTATGCGCGCCTGGTCGACGACCAGCTCCGGCGTTCGCGTTCCGTGCTGGAGAGCCACTTCGCGGCGCCAGTGGACCTGCTCGCCTGGCCCTTCGGCATCTACGACGACGAGCTGATGCGCAGGGCGGCGGACGCGGGATACGTCGCCGCCGTGACCCTCGAGCGGCGCCCTGCCAGTATGTCCGATCCGATGCTCGCGCTTCCCCGTTATCTCGTCACCGATGCCGACCAGGGCGCGCGATTCGAGGCGCTGCTCGCGGGCGTCGGCTCGGCGCACGGTTCGGCCCCGCGGTGAGAGCGCCGGGAGCGCTCGTCGCTCTGCTGATCGCGGCCTCCTCGATCTCGGCCGAGCAGATCGTGAGCGGCTCGGTGCTGGATGCGGCCACCGGACAGCCGATCGCGGGTGCGACCGTGACCTTCGCCGGTCGTGCGATCCGGACCGACGAGCGGGGCGCGTTCCAGGTCGGCGGGGAGGGCGACGCGATCGGCGTTCGCGCATCGGGCTACCGGCGCGAGTCGCTGTCGCTCCACAAGCTCGCGGACGCGGACTCCGCGATCCGCCTCGAGCCGTTCGTTCCGAAGGCGCTCTACCTGTCCGTCTACGGAATCCAGAGCCTGGCCCTGCGAACGCCGGCCCTGCGCCTCGTCGCCGAGACCGAGCTCGATGCGCTGGTGATCGACGTGAAAGGCGATCGAGGTCAGGTCTCCTTCCGGAGCAGCGTTCCCCTCGCCGCGCAGTCGGGGACGCAGGCCGTGATTGCCGAAGAGCCGAAAGCTCTGTTCGCGGGACTGAAGGCGCAGGGGATCTATCTGATCGCGCGCATCGTCGTATTCAAGGACGACCGGCTGGCGGAGGCCCGTCCCGACCTCGCCGTGAAGGGGCCCGGTGGTGCGCCATGGCGCGATCGCGAGGGACTCGGGTGGAGTGATCCCTTCCAGCGCGAGGTCCGCGACTACAACGTCGATCTCGCGGTCGAGGCGGCGAGCGACGGCTTCGACGAGATCCAGTTCGACTATGTGCGGTTCCCGGACGAGAAGGATCTCGTGTTCGCGGAATCGAACACGCGGGAAGCGCGCGTGCGCGCGATCGACGGTTTCCTCGCCGAGGCACGGCAGAGGCTCGTCCCCTACAACGTGTTCCTGTCCGCCGACGTCTTCGGGTACGTCTGCTGGAACGTCGACGACACCGGCATCGGACAGGAGATCGAGAGCCTCGCACCCGAGGTCGATACCGTGTCTCCCATGTTGTACCCGTCCGGTTTCCAGTTCGGGATCCCCGGCTACCGCAATCCCGTGCAGCATCCCTACGAGATCGTCTACCTCTCGCTCGCGCGGGCGAAGGAGCGGACGGGCCTGCCGGGATCGCGCTTCCGGCCCTGGCTCCAGGCCTTCCGGGACTACGCCTACGACCACCGGCCGTTCGGTGCGGACGAGATCCGCGCCCAGATCCGAGGCGCCGAGGCGGCGGGGTCCAACGGCTGGATGCTCTGGAATCCGCACAACGTCTACTCCGAGGAAGGTCTCGAGAAGAAATGAGATGATGCGCTCCGCGTCCCGCCGCGCCGGCGCGCGCGCGATGGCATGGGTGACTCTGCTCCTGTGCGCGCACGCCTTCCTCGCCACACCGGTGCTCGGCGCGGACTCGAGCGAGGCCTCGCTCGAGCGGATCGCCGAGCTCGTCACGCGCGAGATCGAGGCGGGCATCGTGCCGGGCGCGGTCGTCGTCGTCGGCCACGAGGGCCGGGTCGTGTACCGGGAGGCCTTCGGGCATCGGACGTTGGCACCGAGTCCGGTGCCGATGACGGCCGACACGATCTTCGACCTCGCGTCGCTCACCAAGCCGATCGCCACGGCCACCGCCGTGATGCAGCTCGTGGAAGAGGGCAGGCTCAGGCTGGACGATCCGGTCGCGAAGTACTGGCCCGAGTTCGCAGCCCGCGGCAAGTCGCGGATCACGGTGCGCGACCTGCTGACCCACTTCTCCGGGCTTCGGTCCGACCTCGATCTCTCGCGGGACTGGTCGGGCTACGACACCGCGATGCGACGGGTCGCTGCGGAGAGGCCGGCGTCCCGGCGCGCGACCGGGTTCCGCTACAGCGACATCGGTTTCCTCGCGCTCGGCGAGCTGGTGCGGCGCGTGTCGGGCGAGCCCCTCGACGCCTGGTGCGCACGCCGGATCTTCGGCCCGCTCGGCATGACCGACACGGAGTTTCGGCCGTCACCGGCCGTGCAGCCGCGGATCGCGCCCACTGCGGATGCACGACGAGAGGATTTGCGCGGCCGCGTCGACGATCCGACGGCTCTCCGTGCGGGCGGCGTCGCGGGTCACGCCGGCTTGTTCTCCACCGGCGACGATCTGGCTCGCTTCGCCGAGATGCTGCTCGACGGCGGCGCCCTCGAGGGAGCGAGGATCCTCGAGCCCGAGACCGTCTCACAGATGACGACCCCGCAGACGCCGCCCGGACAGCCGGTGCTGCGCGGGCTCGGCTGGGACATCGACTCTCCCTACGCGGCGCGGGGCGGCGGATTCCCCGTCGGCTCCTTCGGCCACACCGGCTTCACCGGGACGTCGCTCTGGATCGATCCGTCTTCCCGGACTTACGTGATCCTGCTGGCGAACCACGTGCAGCCTTCGGGCCGCCTGGGGCTCCGGGCATTGCGCAATGATGTGGCCACGATCGTCGCGGAAGCGTTCGGCATGCCGGGCGAATCTCCGACACGGATCGCGGACACCATCACACCCCGGCAGGCATCCGTCCGGAGCGGGCTCGAGGTCCTCCGCGCGAGCGACTTCGCGCCTCTGCGCGGGCTGCGCATCGGCCTCATCACCAACCATTCGGGAGTCGATCCCGATGGGAGGCGCAGCATCGATCTCCTGCGCCAGGCACCGGGCGTGACGCTGGCTGCCGTCTTCAGCCCCGAGCACGGCCTGAACGGCGACGCGGACGAGAATGTCGCGTCGGGCATCGAGCCCGCGACCGGCCTCCCTCTCTACAGCCTCTACGGATCCGTCACGCGTCCGACCGACGCGATGCTGCAGGGACTCGATGCTCTGGTGTTCGACGTCCAGGACGCGGGCGCGCGCTTCTACACCTACATCAGCACGCTCGGGTATGCGCTCGAGGCCGCGGCTCGGAAGGGCCTGGCGTTCTACGTCCTCGATCGCCCCGATCCGATCGGCGCCGACCGGGTGGAGGGACCGCTGCTCGATCCGGGTCGCGAGTCCTTCACCGCCTACTTCCCACTCCCGGTGCGGCACGGCATGACCGTGGGGGAGCTGGCCCGGATGTTCGACGGAGAGAAGGGGCTCGGCGCGAGGCTCACGGTGATCCCGATGGCCGGCTATGCGCGCGCCCTGTGGTACGACGAGACGGGCCTGCCCTGGGTCGATCCTTCGCCGAATCTGCGCAGTCTGACGGAGGCGGCGCTCTACCCGGGCGTCGCGTGGGTGGAAGGCGCCAATGTGAGCGTCGGGCGCGGCACGGCCACGCCCTTCGAGCTGCTCGGCGCTCCGTGGATCGACGGCAAGGCGCTCGCGGCCTACCTCGACGGCCGGCGAATTCCCGGCGTCCGCTTCGAGCCCGAGGAGTTCGTGCCGCGCGACAGCGTCTACCGCGATCGCCTCTGCCGCGGCGTCCGGATCCTGCTCACGGATCGCCGGACGCTCGACTCTCCAGCGCTCGGTGTGGAGATCCTCAGCGCGCTCTGGCGGCTCCACGCCCGACGATTCGAGATCGATCGGACGCTCGGGATGGTGGGATCGCGCGCCGTGCTCGATGCCATCCGACAGGGGCAGGACCCGCGCGCGATCGTTGCGAGCTGGCGCCAGCCGCTCGCGCGCTTCGAGCGGCTGCGCCAGAAGTATCTGCTCTACTAGCCGCTCACGAGTCCTGACGTCGCATTCTCGTGTCGAGCGGGCTCACGCCCCCGCGCACTGCGTACTTGGTGAGCTCCGCGACGCCGTGCAGATGGAGCTTCCGCATGAGGTTGCGCCGATGCGTCTCGACGGTCGCGGTCGCGATGCACAGCCGCTCCCCGATCTGTGACGAGGTGAGGCCCTCGGCGAGCAGCTGCAGGACCTCCAGCTCGCGCGGGCCGAGTCGCTCGTACGCGGAGCCTCCGAGACCCTCTGATGGAGCGCGCTCTCGATCACGTCGCCGGTGACGTCGGCTCACAGGTACTTCCTGCCCGCCGCGGTCATCTTCACCGCGCGGCGCAGCTCGTCGTAGGCGTTCGCCTTGAGGACGTATCCGCGGGCGCCGGCGGCGAGGATCGCCTTCACGGAGCGGCGGTCGGAGTGGCTCGACAGCGCGACGACGCAGGCATCTGATCTCGGGGACGGCCTGCCTCGCGGTCGGACACGACGACGCGGCGACGCGCAGCTTCGAGCGAGCGCTCGCCGCGGACCCGGATCTCGCGCTCGATCCCCTCGCTTCTCGCCGAAGATCGTGCGGCGCTTCGAGGAGATCCGGACCCGCGTGAGCTCGAACGAGCGCGCCGGGCCCGAGCAGGTGGCAGGTCGCGACATGGCTCCATGAAAAGCCGGTTGCAGAAAAACCGTTCCTCTCCGGGGAAGCGGCGTTCCACTTCGGATGGGTAGAAGGAGCCCGCACGTCTCCTCACGCGTGGTGAGGCGGTGGCATCGGGCTTGCTGTTACGAACGGGAACGCCTCGGATCGGACCCTGGGAAGGGATGCGATGCTGCGCTGCCGGGAGACCCTTGCGCTGATCTCGATCGCCGTCGCGGTGGCCGGGCCGGCGGCCGCCGCGACGCTCTGGGACGAGAGCGTGAACGGCGACCTCTCGAACGTCCGAACGGCGCCGACGAACCTGCCGCTGTCGATGGGCTCGAACACGATCACCGGCACGGTGGTCTCGGGAGACGAGGACTTCTTCACCGTCACCGTCCCGGTGGGTGCGTTCTTCAGCGCGCTCACGCTGATCACGTTCAACTCGGCGGACGACCTCGACTTCCTCGCGATCCAGGCCGGTCCGATCATCACGAGCATGACGAGTCCGGCGGCCATGCTCGGCTACGTGCATCTCAGCGCCGCCTTCGTCGGCACCGACGTGCTCGACGACATGGCGCTCGGCGACGGCGCGCTCGGCTTCACGCCGCCGCTCCCGGCCGGCACGTACGCGATTTGGACGCAGCAGCTCCAGACGCAGGTCGTCAGCTACAGCTTCGACCTCGTCGTCATCCCCGAGCCGTCGGAGGCGACCCTGCTGACCGCCGGCCTCGCCGTCCTCGCGCTCGCGCGGCGACGGACCGCACGCGCCTAGCAAGAAGGCCGACCACGGGTCGGCCGACACGCGCAAGCGCCGAAGGCGCGCGCAGCGAGTCGCAGGCGAGCGAAGGCGGGCCCCCGCCAAAGATGCGCGGAGCCGAGCGAAGGCCGGCCCGGCAAACGAGCAAGCAGCGCGCAGCTCCGCGGGAGCCGCGCAGGGCGCACCGCGCACTTCGATCCGCGTCCCAACGTGTTGCCCGCGCTGCCTGCGATTTCGCTGCGGGTGTGATGCGCGTCACGAAGGTGTGTGAGGCGTCCGACTCAGGTTCCCCGGCGTCCGGCCGATAAGACCCAGTGCCCTGAACAAGGGGATTCCAGCGCCCGGCGCTCGAATCAGGAGGGGGCCGAGCCCGGCCGTTTGCGGAGAACGCAGGCGGACGTGGACGCGATCGACTTCCGAGAGACCTGTCACCGCGATGCGTGCATCGCGGCGGGCGCGCGAGCTCGCGCCCGGATCCGAGCCCCCCGCTCGCAGGCCCGACCGGGCCTCGGGCATAGGAGAACCCGCATGCCTCGACTGCAATCGGCTGCCTTGCTCCTCTGGACGGCGCTCGCCGTGCCCCTCGGCGCGGTCTCCGCGTCCGCCCAGACCGTTCCGCTCTCCGGCTTCGGCGACTTCTCGAGCGCCCGCACTCAGCTCGTCTTCGACGACCTCGGCCTGGCGAGCGGCGATCCCGTGAGCGTCAGCGGCGTGACGCTCATGCTCTCCGACGGGAGCGCGCCGTCCTACTACGAGGACTCCTTCCCGCGCGAGTCGGGCATCGACGGCGTCGGGTGCCTCGCCAACTTCCTCGGCGTCTCGCGCCCGTATCCGGACCTGGACGTGGACTTCGCCGGTCCGATGCAGAAGGTCGGCTTCGAGGCGCGGGTGAACGACGCCGATCAGGTGTCGGTCAGTCTCTACCTGGCCGGCGCGCTCGTGGATCAGGTCACCGTTCCGAGCCGCGGCTCGGACCAGCTCTACTTCTACGGCTACGAGAACCCGGCCGGCTTCGACCGGGTCGTGGTGCAGGTGGTCGCGAACGCGAGCGGCGCCTTCACCCTCGACAACCTGACCTTCGAGGCCGTCGGCACGCCTCCGCCCGACCCCGGTCCCGACCCGACTCCCGACCCCGGTCCGGACCCGGGCCCCGCCCCCGGCCCGATGAAGCTCTCGTGCGACGGCTTCGACGCCTTCCCGCACGTGGACCACGGGCGCGATCTGCTGCCGGTGCGCGCGCTGCTCGCCGAGCTGACCGACGCGCAGGGCGTCGGGCAGACGGATCACCAGCTGGAGAGCGCGCCGAAGCTGCGCGTGATGTACACGCCCGACGGCGGCGGCGCGTCGATGGACGTCACCGACCGCGTCGTGTGGCGCAGCTCCGAGTTCTCGTTCCTCGGGCGGCGCCTGCAGCGCTGGTTCGTGTGGGTGCTGCCGTGGCACATGCGCGGCTATGGCACCTACATGGCGACGCTCGAGTCGGGCGACCCGAGCGCCTACAGCGTGGACCCGACCTGCGTCGACTGGACGATCAACAAGCCCCCGGTGCCGGTCGTCCGGCACAGCCCGCCGCCGCCGCACGGACGCGGCCACTAGCTGCCGCGCGGGACTCGCGCCTCACGCCGGTTGGATGCGGTAGACGATCCGTTCCGGTGTGGGGCGCGAGCTCGTGACGCGCATCTCGCGACCCGACGCGCGCTGCGCGAAGCAGCAGAGGAAGCCCTGCGCCGTGAAGCGCGCGGGCTCGGGGTACTCGCCCGCGTCGGTGACCTCGATCTCGTAGATCTCGCCTTCGACGGATCGGAAGGTCCAGGCGGTGAAGTTGTAGAGGAGCTTCCCGATCCCCATCATCGTCTGGCCGACGCGCGCGCCCCAGGCGCCCGGCGAGGCGACGAAGCTCTCGTAGATGCCGGAGAGCATGCGATCGGCGGCGCGCGCCCCGCGCGCGCACAGATAGGCCTGCGGATCGTCGCCACCTTCCTCGCGCGCGAGCAGCTCGAGCATGCGGCCGTAGGTCGCGATCGGGAACCAGGCGAGCGGTGTCACCTCGATGTCGAGGAAGCCCCGGTCCTTCGCATTCAGATGGCTGGCGAGCTCCGACGGCTCGATCCGATCCTCGTCGATCAGGCGCTTCACGTCCTCGACCACCGACTGGAACGCGGATCCCTTGATCGACGGGACCTCCATCCTCAGATCTCCTCGAGGATCTTCGCGCGCTTGCGCTCGAACTCTTCGTCGGTGATGAGGCCCTCGGCGTGCAGGCTCTTCAGCCGCCGCATGCGCTCGACCGCGCCGCCGCCGGTCTGCGACTCGCCCGGATCGCTCGCGGCCTTCGCCGCGGGCGCCGGCTTCGCGGCAGGCGCCGCCTTCGCGGCGGGCCGTGCGGCGGCCGGCGCGCTCTTCGCGACCGGACCGGTCTTCGCGGCGGGAGGCATCTCGACGTCGGGATCGTCGATGTCGAAGTCGAGCGACGCGTCCAGCTTCTTCTCGTCCGCCTTCTTCTGGATCAGAATGTCGTCGAGCAGCGCGGGCGGTCCGTTCTTGTCGTCCCAGCTGCGCCGCTCGATGACGAAGTCCTCTTCCTCGGCGGGCAAGGTGTCGGCCATGCCGAGCATCGTCGCATTCGGGTTCGCGCCCGCCGGAACCACGCCGACCGTCTTCAGGTGCGAGGCGTACTCGAGCTTCAGGCCGCGCTTCGCGGGATGCGCGTCGCCGTCGTAGAACTCGAGCGTCAGCAAGGTCGCGACCTGGACCACGTCGCCGGAGCGCAGCGGGCGGAGGTCGGTGCCCTCGATCCTCTCGCCGTTCACGAAGGTGCCGTTACCGGTCTGGTAGTCGCCCACTCCGTAGCGGTTGCCTTCCTTCTTGAACAGCGCGTGCCGGCGCGAGATCTCGTTCTCCGCCAGCACGATGTCGTTCTCCTTGGCGCGCCCGATCGATAACGTTCGCGTGTCCCAGACGAGCACGCGGTCGGGCTGTCCCGTGCGCTTCATCACGAAATAGGTGTGCGCCATCGCCCTTGACCCCTCGTCGTGCCGTATCGGGCGATCGGGTCGGCCGCGTTAGCGCGAGGGCGAGAGGCGCGGGCCGGTGGATTGCCCTCCGCCAGCCCGCGAGCGGATAATGGGCGGCCATGGCGGCGGCCACCCCGCAACGAAGCGCCGGACCGTGGCTCCACGGTCGCACGAGCGACCTGCTTCTCGGCGCGGAGCTCGCCTCTACGCGATCCGTATGGTCGGCGGCGACGGCTCGTTGGGCCCGCTCTCGCTCCGCGACCGCGGCCGCGTGATCGTCAGCTACTACGTGACGCACCACCTGCCCGAGCTCTACCCGGATCCCGAGCGCTTCGACCCGAAGCGCTGGCAGGGACTCCGCCGCGCTCCGTACGAATATCTGCCCTTCGGCGCGAGCCCGCGCACCTGCATCGGCATCGACTTCGCGAACGCGGCGATGAAGCTCGCGCTCGCGGCGATCGCCTCGCGCTTCGGGCTCTCGCTCGTGCCGGGCACGCGCGTCGATCGCGCGGTCGCGGTGACCCTCTCGTCGCGCGGCCCGCTGCCGATGCGTCTGTGCGCGCCGGGCAGCGCGCCTCCGCCCGCGGCGGTCGCGGGCGACGTCCGCGAGAGGGTGCGGCTGCCCGCGTAGGAGACGGCCGACCGACATGCAGCTCGGCGAGCTCGACGCCTGGGAGCAGGCGGACTGCGTCCGTCGCGGCGCGGTGTCGCCCGCGGATCTGGTCGAGGACGCGATCGCGCGGATCGAGCGCGTAGACCCCGCGATCCATGCCCTGGTCACGCGTCTCGACGACAGCGCGCGCGAGGCCGCACGCGGGCCGCTGCCGGACGGGCCCTTCCGCGGCGTGCCTTTCCTGCTGAAGGACCTCGGGGCCATGCAGGCGGGGCAGCCGTACTACTCGGGCAACCGCGCGCTGCGCGATCTCGGCCACCGCTCGCCGCACGATTCGTATCTCGGCGCGCGCTTCCGGCGCGCAGGGCTGATCTCGCTCGGCAAGACCAACACGCCGGAGTTCGGCCTGCAGTCGACCACGCAGCCGCTCGCCTTCGGTCCGACGCGCAACCCGTGGGACCTCTCGCGCTCGAGCGGCGGCTCGTCGGGCGGGTCCGCCGCGGCGGTCGCGGCGGGGCTCGTGCCGATCGCGCACGCGAACGACGGCGCGGGCTCGATCCGCATCCCGGCGGCCTGGTGCGGCGTGCTCGGGCTCAAGCCGTCGCGGGGACGCGTGCCGATCGATCCGACGTGGATCGGGCGGAGCTTCGTCGGCTTCGCGATCACGCGCAGCGTCCGCGACGCCGCGGCGCTGCTCGACGCGGTCCACGGGCACGAGCCCGGTGATCTCTTCCGCGTGCCCTGGCCGTCGCGCCCCTACACCGAAGAGCTGGGAGCGGATCCGGGCTCGCTGCGCGTCGGGCTGCTGACGCGCGCTCCCGTCGCGACCGTGCACCCCGATTGCCGCGAGGCGGCCGAGTCGGCCGCGCGCCTGCTCGAGGCGTTCGGGCATCGCGTCGAGCTGGGCGGTCCGCCGGCGCTCTTCGAGGAGGAGCGCGGGCTCCGCACCTGGGTGCTCGGCACGATCGAGTACCGCATGTGCCTGCGCGGCCTCGCGCAGATGCTCGGCCGCCCGGTGCGGCCCGACGACGTCGAGCCGTTCCTGTGGCGGCTGGCCGATCCCGAGGGCCCGGGGATCTCCGCGGAGGACTTCGTCGACGCTTCCGAGTGGCAGCAGGGCTGGGCGACGCGCGTCGCCTCCTGGTGGGCCGGCGGCTTCGACCTGCTGCTGACGCCGACCGTCTGCGAGCCGCCTCCCCGCCTCGAGGAACTCGCGCTCGCGGATCCGTTCGCTTTGCTCGATCGGCTCGGCCCGCACATGGCCTTCACCGAGCCCTTCAACGTGACGGGTCAGCCTGCGCTGTCGTTGCCACTCCACTGGAGCGCCGACGGTCTGCCGATCGGCGTGCAGCTCGTCGCGCGCGTCGGCCGCGAGGACCTGCTCTTCCGCGTCGCCGCGCAGCTCGAGGCCGCGCAGCCCTGGCGGAAGCGCCGCCCCGCACTTCACGCCTGACGCGCGCGCCGCACGCGCCGCTCGAAGGCGGCGCGCAGCGCCTCGCCGGCGCCGTCCGCCCCGAAGCAGCGGCGCAGGCCCGCGAAGCGGTCCTCGCCGTCCGGCGCGAGCGCGGAGGGCGGCAGCTCGAAGAAGCGGGCGAGCGTCGCGAGGTACGCGCGGTCGTGTCGCACGTACCAATCCTCGAGCACCTTCGACTCGACGCTCAGGCTGTCGGCCTCGCCGAAGGCCCAGAACGAGCAGGGCGTCTCCGGCTTCGGCGCCGCCTGCATCGCGCCCCAGGGATTCTCGCCTTCGGCGACCTCGCGCATCAACGAGTTCACGTCGCCGAGATCGCGCAGCACGATCGCGCCGGTCGGACGCAGGGTCAGGTCGAGCTGCACGAGCACGTTCTGCGGGTTCGGCGTGTCGTACTGGAGGCCGTAGCGTGCGAGCAGGGTCGCCTTCGCGCGACCCACCGACTCCGCATAGTGGCGACCCCAGAAGAGCTCGAACGGCTCGCGGTGCAGGCTCGCGATCTGGCGCCCGACCCACGGGATCGAGAGCGCCGGCAGGTAGAAGTGGCCGTCCTGGAGCGGGCGCAGGTCGCGCACGACGAAGCCGTGCTCGCTCCCCGGCACGAGCACCGTGATGGACTCGGAGACGATGCGGAGAGCCGGGTCCTGGCCGATCGCCGCGTCGATCCGTTGGATCAGCGCCGCGATGCGGATCGCGTCCTCCGCCTCCTCGCGCAGGTGCGTCTTCTCGGGCTGCTCGAAGTCCGGATGGGGGTGGTCCGTCGGCAGCTTGACCGAGCACGCGGGCTCGCCGCGCTCGGGCGCGAGCACGACGGTGCGCGACGAGGTGAAGCGCGCCGGCCAGCGCTCGGCGACCGGCGCCGAGAAGAACGCGACGCCCGCGTCGCGGTTCAGCGGGTGCTTCGGGAAGAGCACTCGGCCGTCGCGGAGGAAGCGCTGGAGCACGGCGTTCGGGACGTTCGCCGCGCGCTGCACGAGCACGCGCTCGGCCGGGATCGAGGCGACCTCGAGCGCGACCGGATCGATCGCCATGCGGAAGCCGACCAGGTTCGCCCGCTCCTCCCAGCGCAGCCATTGCTCGAATGGGTCGGCGCAACGCGAGACGGCGAGCTCGTCGGCGAGCAGCTCCGAGTCGGGGAGGGCGAGCTCGGCGACGACCGGCTCGAAGCGAAGCGGCATGGCCTGGGACATGGAAGTGGGGTTGTTGAACCGCTCCAGCAGATCGGATGAAGAGGACGCGGTCTGGAGCGACGTGCCGCGGCTCGATCCCGAGCCGCGAAGGGCCCCGTGGGGTCGGGGTCGCTCTCGGAGACGCACATTGGACGCCCGAGCCGCCGGTTCGTTTCAAGGACTCAAGTCACTGAAACGACTCGGTTTTTTGATCTCCCCGGCGGATCTCGCGGGGACGCTCGATCCGGGCCGTAGTCGCAGTGCGATGCGTGCGGCTTCTCGCGCTCGGCGCCCGCGTGCGCATTTGACGGCTGGAGCACCGAGTCTCGGCGCGGAAAAACGAGCCGTCGCCCGAAGATCCACGACTAGAATCCGAGGCGACGGGGGTCGCACCTGATCGAGAACGGCAGCTTCCGCGCTCGGGACGGGACTCGCCTCGCTTGCTACGAGGCGGGGCCGCGCGACGGGGTTCCGCTGGTGCTCTGCGGCGGGCTCGGCGGCGGCCTGCGCGTGTGGCAGCCGCTGCTCGAGCGCTTCGCGCCGCGCTTCCGACTGCTGGCCTGGGATTACCGCGGCCTGTACGCGAGCGGGAGACCGCGGCGCGTGGGCTTCGAGCTGCACGACCACGTCGCGGATCTGCTCGCGCTGCTGCGACACAAGCGTGTGGAGGATCCGGTGCTCGTAGGCTGGAGCATGGGCGTGCAGGTCGCGCTCGAGGTGCACCGCACGCACCCCGAGCTGCCGCGAGCCCTCGTGGGACTCTTCGGGACCGCCGGACGCGTGCTCGAGACCGCCTTCGATTCGCCGCTCACCGCGCGGGTCGTCCCCGGAGTGCTCCGGGTGCTGCGCTCCGTCGGCACGAGCTTCCAGTCGCTGGGCCCCCGGCTCGCGCGGGCGCCGGGCTTCGCGTCGGGCTTCGTGCGCGCGGCGCGCGCCGCGGGGCTGATGGCGCCGGGCCTCGACGTCGAGGCCTTCCGCGAGATCGCCGAGGCGTGGACGCGCCTCGACCTCGCGCTCTATGCGACGCACTTCGAGGCGCTCTTCCGCCACGACGCCTGGGACCTGCTGCCCGACATCCGCACGCCGAGTCTGCTGGTCGCCGGAGGGCGCGATCGCTTCACGCCGGCGCATCTCGCCGAGCGCATGGCGAAGACGCTGCCGGACGCGCACTTCGAGCTGCTGCCCGAGGCGACCCACTTCGGGCTGATCGAGGAGCCCGACGAGATCGCGGACGCGATCGCGCGCTTCGCGGAGGAACGGCTCGGTATTCCGGCGTAGAGTGCACGCGCCTCGGCCGCGCCGCCCGCGCGCGGCTCCTCCGGAGGAGCGGTGGCCCGACGCCTCGAGTTCTTCTTCGACTACGGCAGTCCCTACAGCTACGTCGCCAACGCGCAGCTCCCGGCGCTGATCGCGCGCGCGGGCGCCGCGCTCGTGTACCGACCGATGCTCCTCGGCGGCGTCTTCAAGGCGACCGGCAACCGCTCGCCGGCGACGGAGCCGATCGAGGCGAAGCGGCGCTACGGCGGCCTGACCTTGCTTCGCTATGCGGCGGAGGCCGGCGTCGCCTTCCGACCGAACCCCCACTTCCCGATCGACACGCTCTTCCTGATGCGCTGCGCGGTCGCGGCGCAGCGCGCGGGCGTCTTCGACCGGTTCCACGCGCGCGTGTATCCCGCCTTCTGGGGCGAAGGGCTCGATCTCGGCGACCGCGACGTGCTCGCCGGCGTGCTCTCGGGAGCCGGGCTCGACGCCGCGGCGCTCTTCGGGGCCGCGCAGGCTCCCGAGGCGAAGGCGGCGCTGCGCGCGAACACCGACGAGGCGGTCGCGCGCGGCGCCTTCGGCGCGCCGACCTTCTTCGTCGGAGACGAGCTCTTCTTCGGATCGGATCACCTGCGCTTCGCCCTGCGCGCGCTGGAGGCGCAGTCCGCATGAGAGTGGCGATCGGCTTCGGCGGTCCGGCGTCGCGCCGCGCGCGCGACTTCGAGGAGCAGGTCGGGTTCGCCTGCGAGGCGGAGCGTCTCGGTGTCGACTCCGCGTGGAGCGCCGAGGCGTGGGGCATGGACGCCGTCTCGCCGCTCGCGTATCTGGCCGCGCGCACGCGGCGCCTGCGTCTCGGCACCGGTGTGATGCAGATCTCGGCGCGCACGCCGTCGATGACGGCGCTGACTCTGGCCGCGATCTCGGGCGATCGCTTCCTGCTCGGTCTCGGCGCGAGCGGCCCGCAGGTCGTGGAGGGGCTCCAGGGCGTCTCGTTCACGAAGCCGATCACACGGCTGCGCGAGACGCTGGAGATCGTGCGCATGGCGTTTCGCGGCGAGACGCTCGAGTATGCGGGGCGGCTGCATCGGCTGCCGCTGCCGGGCGGGCTCGCCGACCTCGACCTCTGCGTCGGTGCGGCCGTCGCGTTCGCGGCAGATCCGGAGCCGTGGATCCGGCGGCGCAAGAGCGCGCTCGCGTTCACGCTCGGCGCCATGGGCTCGGCGACCGCGAACTTCTACAACGATGCCTACCGCCGCGGCGGCTTCGAGGATGCGGCGACCGAGGTGCAGGCCCTGTGGCTGGCGGGTCGACGCGACGAGGCCGCCGCGCGTGTTCCGGACGCGATGGTGCTCCAGTCCTCGATGCTCGGGAGCGAACCCGCGGTGCGCGAGCGGATCCGGCGCTACCGAGACGCGGGCATCACGACCTTGCGCCTCGAGCCGCTCGGCGACGACCCCGCCTCCCGCCTCGAGACGCTCGGCCGCGCGATCGAGCTGATCCGGCAGGAATGCGGCCCGGGCTTCGGACCCGCGGGGCCGCGCCCCTAGCTCGCGCGGCGCGTCGGCCTCGAGTCCGGGCGGGGGTCGGCCGATATCCGCTCCCGGTGCAACCTGCCCATGGCGACGCTCCTCCTGATCGACGACTCGGACTCGCAACGCGAGTCCATCCTCGCGGCGCTCGAGGGCGTCACGGCGTTCACGCGCGTGCTCGAAGCGCGCGACGGGCTCGAGGGTCTCTCGCTGCTGGTGCGGGAGCCGGTCGACGTCGTGCTCTGCGATCTCGCCATGCCGAAGCTCGACGGCGACAAGCTGCTGCGCATGAAGGACGCGAACCCCGGCGGTTCGAACATCCCGTTCGTGTTCCTCACGGGCTCCGCGGACCCCGAGCGGCGCGCGCGACTGATCTCGTCGGGCGCAGCCGACGCGATCGCGAAGCCGTTCCATCCGGGCGAGCTGCTCGCGCGGCTGCAGCTCCACCTGAAGGTCAAGCGCCTGCAGGACGAGCTGATGCTGAAGAACGCGGCGCTCGCGCAGCTCTCGAGCGTCGATGCGCTGACGGGCCTGCGCGCGCGGCGCTTCCTCGACGAGATCCTCAACGTCGAGTTCCTGCGCGCGCGCCGTTACCGCACGCCGCTCGCCGTCGTGATGGCCGATCTCGACCATTTCAAGCGCATCAACGATGGCTCGGGACATCCGACCGGCGACCGCGTCCTGCGCGAGCTCGGTGCGCTCTTCCTCAGCATGGTGCGACGCACGGACGTGGCGGGCCGCTACGGAGGCGAGGAGTTCCTCGTGATCCATCCGCAGAGCACGGCCACCGGTGCCGCGACCCTCGCAGAGCGGTTGCGCCATGCGGTCGAGACCGCGCGTTTCGACGCGGAGGGCGCTCCGCTGCGGGTCACGCTCTCGCTCGGCGTGGCCGAGTACGACCGGCAGATGTCGTCGCCGCGCGACCTGATCGCCTCGGCCGATCGCGCGCTCTACGCGGCCAAGCGCGGCGGGCGAAACCGCGTGATGGTCGCGGCCGAGAAGCCGGGCCGGGACTAGCGCTCGCCCCCCGTCGCAGATCTGCGTCGGCGCCACTCGGCCAGCCGGTCGGCGAGCTCGGCCTCCCGGCCCTCACGGGTCGGCTGGTAGAGCGCGGCGCCGGCGAGCTCGTCGGGCAGGTTCGTGCGCGAGACGAAGCGGTCCGGCGCGTCGTGGGGATACTCGTAGCCGGCGCCGTAGCCGAGGCGCCTCATCAGGCCGGTCGGCGCATTGCGCAGATGCATCGGCACGGGCAGCGAGCCGTGGCGCGCGACCGCCTCGTCCGCGCGCGCGATGCCGAGATAGGAGGCGTTGCTCTTCGGCGCGCAGGCCAGGAACGCAACGGCCTGCGCGAGCGGGATGCGGCCCTCGGGCATGCCGATGCGCTCCACCGCGAGGAAGGCCGAGGTCGCGAGCGTCAGCGCCTGCGGCTCGGCGTTGCCGACGTCCTCCGCGGCGAAGATCACGAGCCGGCGCGCGACGAAGAGCGGGTCCTCGCCGGCCGCCAGCATGCGCGCGGTGTAGTAGAGCGCGGCATCGGGATCGCTGGCGCGCAGGCTCTTGATCAGCGCGGAGACGACGTTGTAGTGCTCTTCGCGGTCGCGGTCGTGGAGCAGCACGGCGCGGCCGGCTGCCTCGCGCACCGACGCCTCGGAGAGCGGCGCGCCGGGCGGACCCGTCTCGCGCGCGATCGCGACCGCGGTCTCGAGCAGGCCGAGCGCGCGGCGCGCGTCGCCGTCCGCGGCGTGCGCGATCGCGTCGATCATCGCGTCGGGCACGGGCGGCGCGCCCGGCGCGAGACCGCGCACGGGGTCGGTGGTCGCGCGCCGCAGCAATGTGGCGAGCGACGTCTCGTCGAGGCGCTCGAGCACGAAGACACGCGCGCGCGACAGCAGCGGCGCGATCACCTCGAACGACGGGTTCTCGGTAGTGGCGCCGAGCAAGACGATCGTGCCGTTCTCGACGTGGGGCAGGAACGCATCCTGCTGCGCCTTGTTGAACCGGTGGATCTCGTCGATAAAGAGGACGGTGCCGCGCCCCAGCCGGGCGCGGTTCACCTGCGCCCGCTCGATCACCTCGCGAACG
>DATKND010000103.1:0-3623 GCA_035541475.1 Myxococcota bacterium
TCACCTGCTGGTTCTCGAAGTAGAAGCGCTGGCCGACCGCCGCACGGAACCGCTCGGCTCCCGTCGCCGGGTCGAGGATGCGCGAGGTCACCGCCACCGCGAGCTGGCTCGTGTCGCCGACGCGGTCGCCTCCGATGAAGCGGTTCTCGCTGAACAGCTGCGTGAAGTTGAAGTCGTCCTGCACCGTGTCGAACACCGGGAGCTGGTTCTGGTTGCGGAACGGGATGTACGTGTACATCGCGCGCGGCTCGAGCGTCTGGATGAAGCTCTTGCCGAACACGTCCCAGTCGCGCTCGAAGACGAGTCCCGCGTCGAGGCTCGATACGGGAACCACGACGCTCGCGCTCCCGCTGTTGGTGCCCGAAATCGGCTGGTTGAGGTCGTACTGCCACGCGGCAACGCCCAGGTGCGCGTTGACGAACCACGCGTTGCCGTTGCGTATCCAGCGCACCGAAGGGAACAGCGTGCCGCGCTCGCCGGTCGGGTTCTGGGCCGGCTGCTCGAAGCGCGTGTATTCAGCGGTTCCGCTCCACGTCAGCCCGCCCCAGTCGTACTCGTTCATCGTCGCCTTGATCTGAGGCTGCATGTTGTAAGGCGGCGTGACGTAGGCGGCGGGATTGGGATCCTGCAGCGTCTGCCAGTTCTGCACGCGCGCGAGCATCGTGAAGGGCCCGTACGCGAAGTTGAGCCCCGCCTCCTGGTCGAGCGTCTTCTGCGACGTGACGGCGACGCGGTCGGCGTAGTCGGCGAGGTAGGTCGAGTCCGAGACGCGGTTGTAGTTGACGTAGCCCGACAGCCACGGCAGGAACTGCTCGTTGTGCCTGAAAGCGAGGGCCCAGCGCGTGGTCTCCGTCACGCTGTCGTACGGAACGATCTCGCCGATGATCTCGCCAGTGATGCCGGGAAAGAGGTAACGGCCGTCCCCGGCGATGAGGATGCCGCGGCGAGTCATGATGCGCGGCGTCACCGTGAGGTCGTAGTTGGGCGCGAGATTGAAATAGTAGGGCGCGGCGAACTCGAAGCCGCGGATCTGCGTGGACCCGATGGTCGGGACCAGGAAGCCCGACTTGCGCTCGTTCGACAACGGGAACTCGAGCCATGGCGAGTACAGCACCGGCACGTTCATGAAGTACACGCTCGCGTCGTGCGCCGTGCCGACCTTGCGCAGCTTGTCGACCTCGATCTCGTCGCCGCTTAAGTACCAGTCGTTGTTAGGAGCCACGCAGGTCGTGTACTGCGCCGTGCTCGCTTCGTAGAGGTCGGGGCCCGTGAATCGGATTTCCTTTGCCTCGCCGTGCGAGGCGTTTTCGGAGATGAAGAAGCGCGGGTCGTCGAAGAAGCCGATCTCGCGAGAGCGCTGAAACTTGAGCTCGGGCCCGCTGATCCAGTCGAGGCCCTTGCGCAGCGTGACCTCGCCCTTGGCCCAGATCTCGTCGTTGGGAACGTCGTATTGCAGCCAGTCGGCGAGCACGGTTTCGTTGCGCGTGCGCAGCTCGACGTTGCCCTCGGCGGTGACGGTCTTTTCGGCGTTGCCCTCGAGCCGGTCGGCGCGCAGGAACACGGCGCCCCGCTCCTCCGGCGCCTGCTGGATCCGGATCGGCGCGCGCGGCTGCTGCGCAAGCGCGGGAACCGGCGCGCTCAGCGCGTCGCTCGTGCTCGTCGCGGTGCTGTCCGCGCCGAGCGGGCCCGGGCCCGGGGCCGCGCGCCGGTACGGCGTCGCGATCTCGCGCGACTCCTTGAGCGCGAGGTCCTGCGCGCACGCCGCCGATGCCGCAACGGCCGTTGCGACGATCGGGACCACGAGCGGGAGCCGGGAACGGCGAAGCCTCACGATGACGGCGTTTGCTAAAATGCCGCATTCTAGTGCACCGAGAGCGCCCTTCAGGTTCCGCATGAGCGGAATGCCGCGCGGAGGATTGGTACGCCGATGCAGATGCCCTCCGCCGACCTGCGCCGCGACGCCCTGGCGCTGTGGCTCGACGGCCTTCTCGCTCCCGCGGGCTTCGCCCTAGCGCCGGCGTCCGAGGACGCGAGCTTTCGCCGTTATTTCCGCGTCACGCTGTCCGCGCGGCATCCGATCGCGCCCTCCGCATCGACCCTGATCGCCATGGACGCGCCGCCGCCGAGGGAGAACTGCCGTCCCTTCGTGCACGTCGCGACACTCCTGCGCGACGCCGGCGTTCATGCCCCCGCGGTACACGCGCAGGACCTCGATCGGGGGTTTCTCCTCCTCGAGGATCTGGGCTCGACGACCTACCTCGCGAAGCTCGACGGCGGCAACGCGCACATGCTCTATCTCGACGCGCTCGATGCGCTGGTGCGGTTCCAGGCGACCTCGCGCGAGGGCGAGCTGCCGCCCTACGACCACGCGCTCCTCCGGCGCGAGCTCGATCTCTTTCCAGACTGGTACGTCGCCCGCCATCTGGGGCGCACGTTGGACGGTGCGCAGCGCGCGGCGCTCGAGGACGTCTTCGCGCGCGTGCTCGCGAACAACCTCGCGCAGCCGCGCGTGTTCGTCCATCGCGACTACCACTCGCGCAACCTCATGGTGAGCGCGCCCAATCCGGGCGTGCTCGACTTCCAGGACGCGGTGTACGGTCCGGTCACGTACGACCTGGTCTCGCTCCTGCGCGACGCCTACGTGGAATGGGACGAGGAGCTCCAGCTCGACTGGTCCGTGCGCTACTGGGAGAGGGCGCGCGCCGCCGGCATCGCGGTGGACGCCGACTTCGGCAACTTCTGGCGCGACTTCGAATGGATGGGCGTGCAGCGCCAGATCAAGGTGCTCGGCATCTTCGCGCGGCTCTGCCACCGCGACGGTAAGGCGGCCTACGTGAACGACATGCCGCTCGTGATGCGCTACCTGCGCGGCGCATGCGGGCGCTACCGCGACCTCGCGCCGATGCTCGCGTTGCTCGACGCGCTCGAGGACCGCGCGCCCGCGGTCGGACACACCTCCTGACATGAGCGGCGAAGGACCGCTCCGAGCCGCGAATTGCACCCCCTCGGGGGGCAGCGAGCGACGCTTCTTCGCGAGCGTGGGGGCGGACACTCGCGGCGAAGGACCGCTCCGAGCCGCGAATTGCACCCCCCCGGGGGGCAGCAAGCGACGCGTCCTCGCGAACTTGGGGGCCGTTTGACCTTCGCCATGATCCTGGCCGCCGGGCGCGGCGAGCGCATGCGGCCGTTGACGGACGGAACGCCGAAGCCGCTGCTGGTCGCGGGCGGCAAGCCGCTCATCGTATGGCAGATCGAGGCGCTCGCGCGCGCGGGCTTCCGCGACCTGGTCGTCAACGCCGCGCATCTCGCATCGATGCTTCGCGAGGCGATCGGGGACGGGGCCGCCTACGGCGTGCGCATCCGATGGTCGGTCGAGCCCGAGCCTCTCGAGCCGGCCGGCGGCATCGCCACCGCGATGCCGCTCGTTCCGGAGGGACCGCTGCTCGTCGTCTCCGGGGACGTGTGGACGGCGTACGACTACACGAGGCTGCGCCCGCGCGCCGACGCGATGGCGCTCGACCTCGCGTCGCCCCGCGTCCATCTCGTCATGGTGCCGAACCCGGCGTACCATCCCCGCGGCGACTTCGCGCTCGAGGGAAGCCGCATCCACCGGGACGGGCCGA
>DATKND010000104.1:0-19842 GCA_035541475.1 Myxococcota bacterium
CCTGTCGATCCCGACGCAGGCCGCGTATCGGAGTCTGCTGCTCGACACGTGGGACCCGGTCCAAGCGGAGTTCCCGGCGAGAGTGAAGCGCTACATCCGCAGCGGGACCGGGGTGCACACGATGCTCGGCGACCCGCGCTACTACACCACCGTGGTGAACGGAACGCGGCTGTCGGACTGGGTCGGCGGCTTCGTGAATCAGCAGCCGATCTGGACCGACATCGTTCAGGATCTGATCCCGAGCCCGTAGTCTCGCGAGGCGCGCGCGAGCGGGGGTAGAATACGCGGCTCCAGAAAGGAGCCGACATGCCTTCGCTCGTGCGCGCGCTCGTCGCGAGCCTCGCCCTCGTCCTCGCCAGCGGCTGCGCCGTCTTCGGCGGCGGCTCGGACCACGGCCAGAAGCCCGCTCCGACGACCACCCATCTCGCGAAGATCATCGAGACCGGGAAGCTCCGCGTCGGCATGAGCGGCGAGCAGCCGCCGCTCAACATGACCTCGAAGACCGGCGAGCTCGTCGGGCTCGAGGTCGCGCTCGCGCGCGTGCTCGGGGCGGCGATCGGCGTGCAGGTGGAGCTCGTCAAGATCCCGTTCCCGAAGCTCCTCGACGCGCTCGAGGCCGGGAAGATCGACCTGATCATGTCGGGCATGACCATCACCGCGGCGCGCAACCTGCGCGTCGTGTTCGTCGGCCCCTACTTCATCTCCGGGCAGTCGCTGCTCTCGAAGTCGACCGAGCTGCTGGCCGCGTCGATCGACGATCTGAACCGCCCCGACGTGCGACTCGCCGCGCTGACGTCGTCCACCAGCGAGGCGTGGGCGAAGCGCGCGGTGCCGCGCGCGACGCTCGTCACCACGCAGACGGTCGACGAGGGCATCCAGCTCGTGATCTCGAACCAGGCCGATGCGTTCGTGGCCGATCAGGAGATCTGCTACTTCGCGATGCTGAAACACAAGGACGTCGGCCTCGCGGTGCGCGCGGAGAACTTCACGGTCGAGCCGATCGGCATCGCGCTCCCGCCCGACGACTACCAGCTCACGAATCTGCTCGCGAACTACATCGGCGCGCTCGAGATCCAGGGCACGCTCCAGCGCGCGCGCACCTACTGGTTCCAGGACGAGTCGTGGGTGGACTCGATCCAGTAGCCGCCCAGGTAGAACTCGCCGACGTCGCGGCCGAGCGCGATCGTGTCGTCGACGATCTCGGTCAGGAACTCGTGGAGGCCCGACTGCATGATCGAGTCGATGCGCCCGTAGCGGAGCCGCGCGTGGATCTCGCCGGCTCGCCGGTGGCACTCGCCGCGCCGACCGCCGTACGCCTCGGTCAGGAGCTCGAGGTGGCGCACGATCTGCGCATAGCAGGCGCAGAGCGAGCGCGGCATCTCCGGCCGCAGGATCAGCAGATCGGCGATCATCCACGGCGCGAGGCGCGCGTGGTAGACCCAGCGATAGGCGCGCAGCGCCGAGACCGCGCGCAGGATCGACTCCCACTGGCAGTAGTCGAGCGGACCGCCGACGCGCTCGCTCTGCGGCAGCAGCACGTGGTACTTCACGTCGAGGATGCGCGCGGTGTTGTCGGCGCGCTCGAGGAATGTGCCGAGCTGTGTGAAGTAGAAGGCGTCGTTTCGCAGCATGGTGTTGGCGTAGGCGCCGTGGAAGAGCAGCGAGCGGCCCTTCACCCACTCGAGCAGGCGCGCGATGCGCTCGGCCGAGGCGCCCTCGAAGCTCTCGAAGGCGCGGAGCTCGAGCCAGGTGTCGTTCAGCGACTCCCACATGTCCGCGGTGAGCGCCGTGCGGACCGCTCGCGCGTTGCGGCGCGCGGTCTCGAGGCAGGAGAGCACGCTCGAGGGATTCGACGGGTCGCGCACCAGGAAGTCGACGACGCCGCCCGGCGTCACCTCGCCGCGCTTCTCGCGGTAGCTCTCGCCGCAGCCCGCGGCGACCAAGGTCGACTCCCACTCGTTGCTCTCGCTGCCGACGGAGCGCGACAGGCTGGCGATTCGCTGCCCCGCGGTCAGGATGCGCGCGACGTTCTCGGCCCGCTCCATGTAGCGGGCGAGCCAGAAGAGGCCGTCGGCCGTACGCGAGAGCACGCTAGTTCTCGAGGACCCAGGTGTCCTTGGTGCCGCCGCCCTGGCTCGAGTTCACGACCAGCGAGCCCTCGCGCAGCGCGACGCGCGTGAGTCCGCCGGGAACGATGCGGACCTCGTCGCGGCCCTGGAGTACGAAGGGCCGCAGATCGACGTGGCGCGGCGCGATGCCGGCCTCGACCAGGGTCGGGCAGGTCGAGAGCGCGAGCGTCGGCTGCCCGATGTAGTCCTCGGGGCACGCGCGCAGCTTCGCCTCGAACTCGGCCAGCTCGGCGCGCGTCGCGGCGGGCCCGATCAGCATGCCGTAGCCGCCCGAGCCGCGCGTCTGCTTGACCACGAGCTCGGGCAGGTGCTCCAGCACGTAGAGGAGATCGTGCGGATCCGCGCAGCGGTAGGTGGTCACGTTCGCGAGCTGCGGCTCTTCGCCGAGGTAGAAGCGGATCATCTCCGGCACGAACGGGTAGATGCCCTTGTCGTCGGCGATGCCCGTGCCGACCGCGTTCGCGAGCGCGACGTTGCCGGCGCGATAGGCCGCGAAGAGTCCCGGCACGCCGAGCATCGAGTCCTCGCGGAAGGCGAGCGGATCGAGGAACTCGTCGTCGATGCGGCGGTAGATGACGTCGACCTGCTGCGGCCCCTGCGTCGTGCGCATGTAGACCTTCGCGTCGTCGACGAAGAGGTCCGCGCCCTCGACGAGCTCGACTCCCATCTCGTCGGCGAGGAAGGAGTGCTCGTAGTAGGCGCTGTTGTAGGCGCCCGGTGTCAGCAGCACTACGCACGGCTCGCCGCGACAGCCCGCCGGCGCGACCGAGCGCAAGGTCTCGAAGAGCTCCTCGGGGTAGTGCGAGATCGGCGCGATCCGGTGGCTCGACACCAGCTCCGGCACGAGGCGCAGCATGGCCTCGCGGTTCTCGAGCATGTAGGAGACGCCCGACGGCGTGCGGCAGTTGTCCTCGAGCACGTAGAACTGATCTTCGCCGACGCGCACGAGGTCGATGCCCGACACGTGGTTGTAGATGCCGCCCGGCGGCGTGAAGCCCGTCATCTCGGGGCGCAGCGCCGGGTTGGTAAGCACGATCGCCTCGGGGATGCAGCCGGCGCGCAGGATCTCGCGGCTGCCGTAGACGTCGCCGAGGAAGGCGTTCAGCGCGCGCACGCGCTGGTCGAGACCGCGCGCGAGGGGGTCCCAGTCGGCGCGGTGGAGCACGCGCGGCACGATGTCGAAGGGGATCAGCCGCTCCGGATCACCGCCTTCCGTGTAGACGGCGAAGGTGATGCCGATGCGGCGGAAGAGCAGCTCGGCTTCGCGTCGGCGCTGCAGCAGCTCCGACTGCGGAGCCTTGGCGAGCCAGTCGTGCACCAGGCGATAGGGGGGACGGATCCCCTCCGGCTCGCGCATCTCGTCGAAGCAATCCATCCCCGCCTCCGATCAGGCGATTGCCCGATGCCGATGAGCAAGTTCTGTGCCGCCGATCGCCCGAACGCGCATGCGGTGACGCGCTCGCGGCCGTTGTTGCTTGACCGGGAAAACAGCAGGGCGCGCCCTTATTGTGTGCAAGCCCCGCAAAGCGCGGCGCGCAGCGAGCCGAAGGCGAGTGAAGTTCAGAGGAGCGACCTGGAAATGCAGATCCTCCCCGCTTCGGCCACACGCGACGCGCGCCGCCTGGTCGCCGCGCGCGCGCTGCGAGGTCTCGGCGACGGGCTGACGAGCGTGCTGCTCCCGGCCTATCTGCTGTCGCTCGGGCGCAGCGCCTTCGAGGTGGGACTCCTCTCGACCGCCGCGCTGGTGGGGTCCGCCCTGCTGACCCTCGCGGTCGGCCTCGCCTCGCACCGGCTCGCGCCGCGCGGCGTGCTGCTCGCGGCGAGCGCGCTGCTGCTCGCGACGGGGCTCGGCTTCGCCGTGGCCACGCCGTACGCGTGGCTGCTCTTCGTGGCCTTCGTCGGCACCATGAATCCCTCCGGCGGCGACGTCTCCCTCTTCCTGCCGACCGAGCAGGCGCTGCTGGTCGAGACGGTCGATCCGGCGGAGCGCACGGCGCTCTTCTCCCGCTACAACGTGTGCGCGGCGCTCTGCGTCTCGCTCGGCGCGCTCGCGGCGGGCGCGCCGGCATGGCTCGCAGCGCGGCTGGACACGGGGTTCACGTCGACGGCGCGGCTCGCCTTCGCGGGCTACGCGCTCCTCGGTGTCAGCACGGCGATCTGTTATGCGGGGCTCGGGATCGGTCGGCACGCCGTGTCGGGGGCCGAGCGCGCGAGCGCATCGCCGCGCCGCGCGCTCGGAGAATCGCGCGGCATCGTGCTGCGGCTCACCGCGCTCTTCAGCCTCGACTCCTTCGGCGGCGGCTTCGCGTTGAACTCCATCCTCGTGCTCTGGCTGCTCCAGCGCTACGCGCTCTCGCTCGAGCGCGCGGGCGCCGTGATGTCCGCGGCGGCGCTCCTATCGGCCCTCTCGCAGCTCGCGTCCGCGCCGCTCGCGCGCCGCATCGGGCTGATCCCCACGATGGTGTTCACCCATCTTCCGGCCAACGCCTTCCTGATCGGCGCCGCGTTCGCCTCGAGCGCGAGCGGCGCAGTCATGTGTCTGCTGGCGCGTGCCGCGCTCTCGCAGATGGACGTGCCGGCGCGCCAGGCCTACGTGATGTCGGTCGTGCGGCCGGAGGAGCGCGCGGCTGCGGCGAGCGTCACCAACGTGCCGCGAAGCCTCGCCTCGGCCGCGAGCCCGACGCTCGCCGGCGCGCTCCTCCAGCAGAGCTCCTTCGGCTGGCCGCTCGTGGCCGGTGGCGCGCTGAAGATCGCCTACGACCTGCTGCTGCTCGCGGGCTTCCGGCACCGGGCACCTCGGGTATGATGGGCGCCGATGCCCTGGTGGGGGTGGATCGTCGTCGGGGTCGTGCTGCTCGCCGGCGAGATGGTCGCCAACGCGCAGTTCTACCTGGTGTTCCTCGGCCTCGCGGCCGTCGGGGTCGGGCTGCTGACGCTCGCCGGGATCGCGGGCGGCATCGCGATGCAGTGGGCCATCTACGGCGTGCTCGCGCTGGTGCTGCTGGTCGGATTCCGCGCGCGCGTCTACGGAAGGCTGCGGAGCCCGGGCGGCCCGTCGCCCGGCTTCCAGGACATCGTCGGCGAGACCGCGATCGCGCGCTCCGACATCGGGCCGGGCACGCTCGGCCGCGCCGAGCTCCGCGGCACGGTCTGGATGGCGCGCAACGTGGGCTCGGGCGTCCTGACCGAGGGCACGCGCGCCGAGGTGGTGCGCGTGTCGGGTCTCGTGATCGACATTCGCCGCACGGAGTGACCATGCAGAACTGGTTCTTCATCGCTGCCCTGGCGTTGGCCGTGCTCGCGATCGTCGTGATCGCGAAGACGGCCGTCGTGGTGCCGCAGCAGTCGGCCTACGTGGTCGAGCAGCTCGGCAAGTACAGCCGCACCTTGCAAGCCGGCTTCCACATCCTGATCCCCTTCGTCGACCGCATCTCCTATCGCCACACCTTGAAGGAGCAGGCGATCGACATCCCCGAGCAGGTCTGCATCACGCGCGACAACGTGCAGGTCGGCGTGGACGGCGTCCTCTACATGCAGGTGCTCGACGCGCACCGGGCCTCCTACGGCATCACCAACTACATCTTCGCGATCACGCAGCTCGCGCAGACGACGCTCCGCTCGGAGATGGGCAAGATCGACCTCGACCGCACCTTCGAGGAGCGGCAGGTGGTGAACGCGCACGTGGTGGAGGAGCTCGACAAGGCCTCTGCGCCGTGGGGCGTCAAGGTGCTGCGCTACGAGATCAAGAACATCAACCCGCCGCACGACGTGATCGCCGCGATGGAGAAGCAGATGCGTGCCGAGCGGGAGAAGCGCGCCGTGGTGTTGACCTCGGAAGGCGATCGCGACGCCAAGATCAACACGGCCGAGGGCGAGAAGCAGCGCGTGATCAAGGAGTCGGAGGCGACGAAGCAGCAGCAGATCAACGAGGCCGAGGGTCAGGCCGCCGCGATCCTCGCGGTCGCAACGGCCACTGCCGAGGGCCTCCAGCGCGTCGCGACGGCGCTGCGCACTGAGGGCGGCACCGACGCGATGCGCCTCCGCATCGCCGAGCAGTACGTCGCGCAGTTCGGCGAGCTCGCCAAGGCCGGCAACACGCTCGTGCTCCCCGCCAACCTCTCGGACGTCGGCTCCATGATCGCGCTCGCGACGAAGCTCGTGTCCGGGACCAACGGCGGCGTGCCGGGGGCGGCGCGGTAGGTTGGCGCGGACGGAATTCGTTGGGCCCGGTCTATCGGGAGCTGGAGACCCATCGGCTGGTGCTACGCCGTCCCGAACCAGACGACGCGGCGCGGATCTTTCGAGCGTTCGGATCGGACCCGGAGGTCACGCGGTTCCTGACCTGGCGGCCGCATCGTTCCATCGCGGATGCAGAGGCCGCTATCGCCCAGCGGATCCAACGCCTCTCCGATGGAACCGAGCACTCATGGATCGTTCAGAGAGCCTCGCACCGCGAAGCCATCGGAATCGTATCCGCGTGGTTTCGCGGCACGGAGGCCGAACTGGGATTCGTGCTGGCGCGGTCCCATTGGGGTCGTGGTCTGATGAGCGAGGCAGTGCTGGCAGTCACGGAGTGGGCGCTGGCCGGACCGACTGTCACACGGGTCTGGGCAACCTGCGACGTCGAGAATCTTGCATCGGCCCGCGTCCTCGAGAAGGCTGGCCTCGTCAACTGCGGCGCGTTCGAACGCGAGATCGTACGTCCGAATCTGAGTCCTGTTCCTCGACCGGGCCTTCTCTTCGAGGTTCGGAAACCGGCTGACTGACACTTCAGCTGCCGCGCGTGTCGCCACGCAAGGTGGCCCGTGTAGCAGAATGAATGCACTACGATGGAATCAGGCAAGTCGATGCCAGGCGAGTGATTGCAGATGCCCGAGCTTCGACACTTCGCACTCTTCACTCTCGCGTTGTCGGCGATCACGATCGGCCTCGGAATCGGACTCCGTATCGCCCGAAAGATCTTTGCGAACACGCCGCGCTCCTCCGAGCTCTCCCGCTCTCGACGGTGGCCGGCGGCTTCCAAGCCGCTCTATACATCCAATCGTTTCTGCCGGACTCCTGGGCGTTCATCTGCCAATTGACTGCCCTCTTTGCCCAGTGGATCGCAGGGCTTTGGCTTCTCGCCGTGCTTCTTGTACTTCATGAGGCACGCCCCCAGCCGCAGCACGCGCTCCATCATCGGGCGCCGGATGCGATACGCCGTCCCGGCACCTCCGACGGACCGATCAGTCCATGTCGCCGCCAGCCGACGCGCAGGAGCCAGGTGCGAGGGGTCGCGACGCAGGGTGGCTCGCGCGAAGAGAGCGGCTGGAGCCTGTGGGTCCAGCCGTCGAACCACGCACCCGAAGACGCCTCGTCGATCTTCACCGGAGGCGTTCCTGACCTCGCTCGGCGTGCGCAGCGCGCGGACGTGGTAGCGGCCGAGGAGCACGGGGCCGCTGCACCGGAATACGCGATGGACGCAGCGCGCGACGCGCGCTGCGATCGACTTCATCGCGGAGCCGAGAGCACGCTTGTCTTCCGCCTCGAGGATCAGATCAGGTGATCACGCTGCACGGAGAAGTGGATGACGCGAGCGCGATCGCGCGCCTCGCGAAGCGAGTTCCTCAGAACGCGCACGAAGGCGCGTGACCTCAGTGAGCCGATGCCGGTTCGAACTCTCAGCGTGACGTGCACCGGGGACTCGCGCGGGATCGCATCTCGCCGCACGTGGTAGACGACCGATCTTCGCCCGCGCGGGCGCCCGGCGCCTGCGCGCGGCCCGCCGCGACCCGTGCGACGGCGATGATCCTCGAAGGTGAGCTGCGCTCCGCGCATCCGCGGATCGATTCTAGGCTATGTTAGTCGATCTTGTCAACGTTAATGTTAGTTGACGCTCATAACGCGCGTCGGGCGCGTTCGGCGGCACAGACGGAATGCAGGCTGGCGCGGCTCACCTTGCATGCGGGACTTGGCGGCGCCGCATGCCGACCCTTCGCGCGGGTTGCTCCGCCCAGCTGCGGCCTCTTACTGCTTCGCGCGATCCGCCGGGGCCTTCGCGTCCTTCGGATCCTTCGTCTCGGGTGCGGTCTTCGCCGCGGCAGCGGGAGTGGCTGCCGGCGTGGGACTCGTCTTCTCGCCGGTGCTCCGCACCTTGCCCTCGGCATCCACGCCGGCCATCGGCAGATGGTCCCCGTAGTGGACCTCGCCCTTCTCGTCCACCCAGCGAAACACGGCCGCCTTCGTCGTGGCGGATCCCGCCCACGCGGCAGATCCCGCCAGCAGGCAGAGCGCCGGCACGAGGGCCACCCAAGTGCTCGTCCGAATCGGGAACACCGGTCGCCGCGTTCGCCTCGCGCTGCACCGGACCATGCAGCAGATATCGGTCGGCCGGCGCTCCGCTTGAATCCGTCCGATGCCGCGTCAGATGCTGTAGTACAGCTTCCGCTCGTCGAGCGCGACGTCGCGGCGCGGGCAGGTGGGGCAGCGGTCCGGGATCAGCGTGTAGGCGTGGCGGATGGCGAGGAGCGTGCTCGTCATGCGCACCGGCTGCTCGAGGAAGACCTCCTTCTCGCCGAGCTGCGCCGCGAGACCCGTCTTCTCCATCCCCTCGTAGAGCTGCGGGCGCACGCCGCAGAGCACCACGTTCACGCCCTTCGCCTTCATGCGCTGCAGGAAGCCCTCGAGCAAGGTGAGGCCGACGGCGTCCGGGTTGCGCACGCGCTTCATGCGCAGCACCAGCACGCGCGTCGTGTCGATCACGCGGTCCTCGATCGCCTGGAAGTGCTGCTCGAGGTTGCCGGTGGCTCCGAAGAAGAGCTCGCCCTCGAGGCCGAAGATCAGCATGCGGGAGCAGACCTCGTCCTCCGGCAGACGTTCGTGGATGCCGCCGTCCGGCATCACCACGAACTCGGTCAGCAGCATGCGGCCGGCGCGCGGCACGGCGAGCATGAACGACATGAAGACGCCGATCAGGACGCAGAACTCGACCGAGATGGCGACCGCGGCGATCGCCGTCGTCGCGACGATCGCGAGGTCGAAGCGCGTGGCCCGCAGGTGATACAGGAGCGCGTGTCGGTCGATCATGCGCCAGGCCGTCAGCATCAGGATTCCCGCGAGCGCCGCGCGCGGGATGAAGCGCGCGTACGGCGCGAACTCCCACATGGTCAGCGCCACGACGACGGCGGAGACGACGCCGGCCCACTGGGTCGCCGCGCCGGCCTGGTGGTTGATCGCGGAGCGGGTCAGCGAGCCCGACCCGGGGACGCAGTGGAAGAAGCTGCCGGCGACGTTCGCGAGCCCCTCGGAGAGGCACTGCTGGTTCATGTCGACGCGCTCCTGCGTCTGCGCGGCGAGCGCCTTCGACATCGCGATCGCCTCGAGCAGACCGAGCAGCGCGATCGCGAGCGCCGCGGTCGAGAACGCGCGCACCGCCTCGACGTCGAGCACGGGCGGGGCGTAGCCCGGCAGCCGCACGGGGATCTGACCCACGACGGCGACGCCCTTCGCCTCCAGGCCGCGCCACGCGACGAGCACGGCCATCGCGCAGACCGCGATCAGCAGATCGGGGAGCAGCCTCATGCCGAGGCGCGCCTTCAGCCAGCGGAGCGCGAGCACGAGCGCGATCGTGCCGAGCCCGATGGCTGCGGTCGCCGGATGGATGCCGCCGCTCGAGCTGAGGCTCTGCCAGAAGCGCACGAGGAAATGGGCGTGCGAGTCGGTCGCCGCGCGCAGGCCGAGCAGGTTCTTCAGCTGGTCGAGCACGAGCAGCGCGCTCGCGCCGAGCGTGAAGCCGACGATGACCGAGTGCGAGATGTATCGCGTGAGGTCGCCGAGGCGCAGCAAGGTGATGCCGAGCTGGATCGCGCCGACCATGAAGGCGAGCAGCACCGCCGCCTGGACCTTCTGATCGATTCCCTCGACGAGCGAGAGCGCCGAGAGGAGCGCGATCGAGATCGCGTTGGTGGGCCCGTTGATGAGCTGGCGCGACGAGGTGAAGATCGCGCCGACGGCGGTCATCACGATCGCCGTGTAGAGCCCGTACGCGGGAGGCAGTCCGGCCACCATCGCGTAGGCCATCGCCTGCGGCACCGCGACCGCGGCCACCGTGATTCCGGCCAGCAGATCGGCGCGCGCGTCTTGCCCGCGGTAGTCGCGCAACGAGTCGAGCGCCGGGACGAGGCGGAAGAGCCGCGAGGCCGGCAGATTCGGCGGGCGCGCTGTCATGTCGCGGTCAATTCTGCTGGAATCGCCGCGACGTGCACAGTCCGAGGGTGATCGGGTCAGGCCGGGCCGACTTCGCCTTGGCGCGGCCGGCCCGACCCGCAGCGCACGGCATCAGCCCGTGCCGGACTTCACGTGCTGCGCGAGCGCGTGCCAGAGCGAGACGTCCCAGTAGCCGCTGGCTCGACCGCTCGGCGAAGGCGCGACGAAGAGGCGAGTCTCGCCGATGACCTCCGTCTGGAGTCCGTAGGCGACCTTCCGCACGCCGAGAAACGTCTGCGCCGCGGTCTTGCTGCTGAAGCAGAGCCAGCGCGGTGCGTAGTGCAGGATCTTCGCGCGCAGGGCCTCGTGGCTCGCGCGGCGGAAGTCGATCTCGGCGTCCGGCCCCGACTGGTCCTTTACCACGTCGGTCAGCCCGATGCCGAACGCGAGCAGCTCCCGGTACTCGGCGGGCGCGAGTCTCCGCGGCGTGAGACCGGTCCCGTGGAGCGTGCGCCAGAACTTGTTCCCAGGATGTGCGTAGTACTGGCGCAGCGCGGCGGAGAGATCTCCCGCCGCGGAGCCGCACACGACGAGCGCGAGCCCGGGCGCGAGCAGATCGTCGAGCACGTCCGCCAAGCGTCACTCGGCGAGGGCGCCCTGCAGCGCGCGCAGGAATTCGCGCTGCTCGCCTGCGCTGCTGACGCGGTGGCGCGCGAAGTCGTCGCCGTCGCGCAGGTCGGCGAACATGCCGGCGGGATCCTCGTGGAAGTGCAGGAACGCCCGGCTGCGCAGGTAGAACGTGCCGCGCTTGCGTTCGATCAAGGTGCCGAGCGCGCGGATCTTCCCGAGCAGCGGCTCGATCCGGTCGAGGTCTTCGTCGCGCGCGTGCCGCATCGTCCGGCTCCTTGCTAGGCTGCGCGCTCGGCGCGTACCAGCAGCAGCAGCGGACGTCCGAGATACTTCGCGGCAGTCGGCACCTCGTGCTCGAGGCGCTCGTCGCCGGCGTACTCTTGCCACGAGAGCTCGCGGAAGCCGGCCTCGGAGATCCGATTCAGATAGTCCTCCACGGTGTAACGCTCGGCACCGAGCCGGTACTCGATGCCGTCCTGCTCGAAGTTGGCCTCGATGCCGGCGCGCGCGGGCTCCGGATGGAAGGCCGAGAAGACGAAGCGGCCGCCGCGCCGCAGCGCGCGGAAGCACTCGGCGAAGAAACGGGGCAGGTCGGTCAGGTGCTCGGAGACGAGTGACGACAGCAGCGCGTCGAAGCGAGCGTCGCGCACCGGAAACTCGCGGCACAGATCGGCCTGCACCAGTGCCGCCCGCGGCGCGTTGCGTCGCGCCACGCCGAGCATGCCGCGCGAGACATCCAGCCCGACGCCGCGGCTCCGCCGCGCGCAGAGCCGCCCGAGGTGCAGGCCCGTGCCACAGCCCGCATCGAGCACGCGCTCGCCCGGGCGCGGGTCGAGCGCCGCGTACGTGTAGCGCCGGTCGAGCGCGACGACCGGATTCGGTGTCGCGTCGTAGCTGGCGGACCAGCGGTTGTAGCCCGCGCGGACACCCGGACGTTCGATGCGACGCCTCATTGCGGCTGCTCGGGCTGGGCTTTCGATGAACCCGGAAGGATGATCTTGCGGCCCTGGCCGGGAGACGTCATCAGGCGCGCCTGGATCTCGGCGTCCTCCGACGGGCTCGTGATCGCGACGAAGACGAAGCCGAGGTCGACACCCTCCTTGTGCACGTAGTACACCAGCTGGCGATACTCGCCTCCCGGGCCCTGGACGGGGCCGTCCGAGACGGGTTCGACCAGGAGGCCCGGCTTCGCGCTTCCGGTGAGCAGCCGCGTGAACCGCTCGTTGAGCCGCATCGCGTCCGCGCGCTCCGCCCAGACCGAGCACTGGTTCACGTGCTCGTCGATCGGCACGACGATCAGCAGGAAGGCGCCGACCGGTGTGGGCGCGGCCCAGACATCGCCCTTCGCTCCGTCGAGGATCCTCTCCTCGAGATCGGCCTTCACCTTGTGAAGACCGTGCTCCTGGATCCAGCTCGTCAGATCGGCGGGCTTCGTGAGGAAGGCGACACAGGACTGCACGAACAGCGACGCGGCGAAGTCCGCCTGGTTCTCGCGCTCGGTCGCCGCGGGCGCGAGCGAAGGCTTAGCGGACTCGGGCGCCGGCGCGGGCGTCGCGGGCGCGGGCGCAGGCGCCGGCGCCGCGGGAGCGGGCGAGTGCGCGCATCCACACGCGAGCAGCACCGCCGCGATCATGCGCCTCACGTCAGCGCCCCTCGAACTTCGGCTTGCGCTTCTCGCGCATCGCCGCGACCGCCTCCGCGTGGTCGCGCGTCTTCTGCGAGAGCGACTCGTTCGCGAGGCCGAAGTCCATCAGGCCGTGCGCCTGCTGGCGCAGCGGCAGGTTGAGGAGATGCTTGGTGAGTCGGATCGCCCGCGAGGCGCCCGCGCGGATCTTGCGCGCGATCTCCTGCACCTTCGCGTCGAGCTCGGCGCGCGGCACGACGTGGTTCACGAGCCCGAGCTCGTGCGCCTGTCGCGCGGTCAGCAGCTCGCCCGTGAAGAGCAGCTCGCGCGCTCGCGAGGGACCCACGAGCGGAGGCCAGAAGAGCGCGCCGCCGTCGCCGGCCACGAGCCCGGCATGAACGTGCGGATCGCCGATGCGCGCGTCCTCGACGGCCACCACGATGTCGCAGGCGAGCGCGAGCGTCGCGCCGAAGCCGACGGCGGCGCCGTTCACGCGCGCGATGATCGGCACGTCGCACTCGAGCAGGCGCCAGACGATGCGGCGCGCCTCGACGACGGTCTGCCGCCAGAGATTCTCGTCATCGATCATCGCCTGCATGTGCCCGGGATCGCCGCCCGCGCTGAAGGCTTTCTCGCCGGCGCCGGTCAGGATCACGACGTCGACGTCCGGATCGACGGCGATGTCGTCCCAGATGCGACCGAGGTCCGCGTGCATCACCGGCGTGTTGGCGTTCGACTTCTCCGGCCGGTTCAAGGTGAGCGTCAGGATGCGGTCGGCGACCGCGACCCGGAGGCCGGGCTCGTAGCGCGAGTAGTCCATCAGCCGATCACCTTCTCCGCGCGCAGGCGCGCCTGCTCCGCGTCCGAGAGCCCCAGGTCGGCCGACAGGATCTCGCGCGTGTGCGCGCCGAGCGCGGGCCAGCGCGCGGGCTCGCGAACGCGACTCCGAGACAGCTTGATCGGGTTGCCCGCGATCTTTACATTGCCCTCGCCGTCCGGCCGCGGCACGGAGATCATCATCTCGTGCGCGGCGACGTGCGGATCGCGCGCGAGATCGTCGGCGGCATGACAAGGTCCCGCCGCGATGCCCTGCTCGGCCAGGATGCGCGACGCCTCGAGCCGCGTCTTGTCCTTGGCCCACGCCTCGAGCGCCGGCCGGATCACGTCGTCCTGGTGATCGCGCCAGCCCTCGCGCTTCGAGAAGCGCGCGTCGGTGAGCCACTCGGGTCGCCCGATCGCGCGCGCGAGCCGCTCGAACTGGTGCTCGCGGCCGATCTGCGCGACGAAGAGGCCGTCGCTCGCGTGGAACGCCGCGCAGATGCCGGGCCACGCGCCGAGGCTGTTCTCGATGCCGAGCGACGCGTTGAAGGGGACCATGTCCATGATCGAGAGGATCGCGTCGAGCATCGCGACGTCGACGCGCTGTCCGCGCCCCGTGCGCTGGCGCCCCTGCAGCGCGGCCAGGGTGCCGATCGCCGCGAAGAGCGCCGAGCCGATGTCGCCGAGCGCCCCTGCCACCCCGATGTTGGGCAGGCGTCCGGGCTCGGGGCGGAACGTGTAGAAGCCGCCCATCGCCTCCGCGACGACCGCGTACGCGGGCCAGTCGGCGTAGGGCGAGGGCGCGAGGCCGCCGAAGCCCGACACCGAGACGTACACGAGGCTCGGGTGCAGCGCGGCCAGATCCTCGTAGCCGAGCCCCCATCGCTCCAAGGTTCCGGGTTTGAAGTTCTCCGCGAGCACGTCGAAGCGCGGCACGAGACGCCGCAGCAGCGCCGCGCCTTCCGGGTGTCGGACGTCGAGGGCGACGCTCTTCTTCGACAGGTTGTTCCGCAGGAAGGTCGCGCCGACCTCGCGGCCGTCGCTGTCGCGGATGGCGGGCGCGGCGGCGCGCCCCGACTCGCCCTGCGTCGGCGGCTCGACCTTCACGACCTCGGCGCCGAGGTGCGCGAGCAGCTGCGTCGCGAAGGGCACCGCCTGGAGCTGCTCCAGCGCGAGCACGCGGATGCCTTCGAGCGGCGGCGGCAGTCGGTCGTCTCGCACGGCGCCCATCTTATAGAATGGCCGCCCACACAGGTTCGAGCCGTGATCTACGACCCCTACTCGCGCCCCTTCCAGGAAGATCCGTACCCGCTCTATCGCCACTTCCGCGACGAGGAGCCCTGCGCCTACAACGCGAAGATGGATTTCTACGCGCTCTTCCGCTTCGAGGACGTGTGGCAGGCGACGCTCGACTGGGAGACCTACAGCTCCTCGCTCGGCCCTTCCCTCGAGAACCGCACCTTGCCCGGTGACATGTTCTCCATCATCGGCATGGATCCGCCGCGTCACGTGCGCGTGCGGAACCTCTTGTCGAAGGGCTTCACGCCGCGCCGGATCGCCGCGCTCGAGCCGGAGATCCGCCGCATCGCGAAGCGCTACCTCGATCCGGTCGGCGGCCGCGGCCGGCGCTTCGACTTCCAGGCCGCGCTCTCGAACAAGCTGCCGATGGACGTGATCAGCGCGCTGCTCGGCATCCCGGAGGAGGACCGCGATCGCTACCGCGGATGGGTCGAGCGCGGGCTCGAGCGCGATCCCGAGACCGGGCTTCCGCCCGCCGAAGGCATCGAAGGGATGCGGAAGGGCGGCGCGCTGATGCGCGAGCTGCTCGCCGCGCGGCGCAAGCGCCCCGAGAACGACCTCATGTCGCTGCTCGCGGAGTCGAGCTACGAGGACGTGGACGGGCGCACGAAGGCGCTGACCGACGATGAGGCGGTCGCGTTCATGGGCCTGCTCGCGGCGGCCGGCGCCGAGACGACGACGAAGCTCCTCGGAAACTGTGTGGTGTATATCGCACGCCATCCGGACCAGCGCCGGCGCCTGTGGGACGATCCGTCGCTGATGCCGCAGGCGATCGAGGAGGTGCTCCGCTACGACGCGCCCTCGCAGTTCCAGGGCCGCGTCGCCCTGCGCGAAGCGACCGTCCACGGTGTCAGGATCCCGAAGGGCGCGCGCGTCGCGCTCGTCTCGGGCGCGGCCTGCCGCGACGAGCGCGAGTTCCCCGACCCGGAGCGCTTCGACATCTCGCGCCGCCCGCCGCGCCAGATCTACTTCGGCTACGGCAACCACGTCTGCATCGGGAAGTCGCTCGCGCGGCTCGAGGCGCGCGTCGTGCTGGAGGAGATCCGCGAGCGCTTCCCCGACTACGAGGTGGACGAGTCGGGTCTCACGCGCACGTACCAGGCGCACGTCCGCGGTTTCAAGGTGGTGCCGATCGCGACGTGATGGAGCCGGGTCCGGACGCCGCGATCTATCGCCGCGACGGCGAGCTCTACACCCCGACCGAGTGGGCCGGCGGGCCGTGGTCGCCGCTGCACCAGCACGGCGGCGCGGCGGCCGCGCTACTCGCGCGTGGCGCGCAGGAGGCGTCGCGCGAAACCGGATTGCGTGTCGCGCGGCTCACGATCGATCTCTTCCGCCCCGTGCCGATGCAGCCGCTCCGCCTCGTGCGCCGCTTCGCGCGCCGGGGTCAGCGCATCGCGCTCGCCGAGCTCGCGCTCGTGCACGGGGATCGCGAGGTGACGCGCGCGAGTGCGCTGCTGCTGCGCGAGCGCAGCGACCTCGCGCCCTCGTGGAGCGAAGGAGCCGAGCCCGTGCCGCCGCCGCGCGAGAGCTGCGAGCCGATCGAGTTCATGCCGCACGCCTACCGCGCGCACATTCCACCCGGCTTCCACTGGTCCATCGACGTCCGCATGGCGCGCGCGACGGAGGGTCCGCTGGCCTGGATCCACACGCCGCTCGCGGTGGTGGAGGGCGAGCCGACGAGCGCCTTCGAGCGCGCGACCGCGCTCTCCGACCTCTGCTTCGGCCTCGGCGGTCGCATTCTGCTGCGCCGCGGCTGGCAGCAGCCCGACCTCGTGCGCACGCGCTTCATCAACGTCGACACCACGCTCTACTTCGAGCGCGAGCCGCAGGGCGACTGGTTCGCGATGCGTCCGACACGCGTCGCGGACGACCGCGGCGTCGGCGTCGCGGAGGTCGTCAGCTGCGACGGCGCCGGCCGCTACGGCCGCGCGCTCCAGGCCATTCTCGCGAACGATCCGCCGAGGTAGCCCGTTCGGAATGCCACTCGGTTGCGTTCCGGGCTCCGACGCGAGACGCTGTCGAATACTAGTCGGGCGGCATGAACCGAGTGAGAACGAGGACTGGCCCCGCCGCGTTCCTAGCGCTCGCACTCACTCTCTGGTGCGGAGCAAGCTCGGGCGAGCCGCGAGTACCGCCCGATGAATCGCTGACGCCGCACGAGTACGAGCGACTCGGATTCCCACCACTTGAAGCGGACTGGAACTCGGTTGAACGGACGAAGGCTCGGACCGTTCTTCGGAGCCTCGCCCAAGCGCATCCCGAGCAACTTCCCCGGTTTGCGAGTCATTCGTCCGGCGGCGTCTTTGCGAAGCTAGTCGACGAGGAGTTCAACCGGCGGGACGACTTCGAGGGCGAGGACGCAGGCTCCGTTCCTGTTGGCGAACTAGAGAAGATGGAGAACAAAGACCTTACCCGGTTGATCCAACGCGACACGCTCGAAGGAATTTACGCGCCAGAATCGACCGGCAGCCTGATCTTCGACCGTGAACTCGTGCAGTTCTCATCTCGGCGCCTCGCAAAGCTCATGGCGCTCCGAAACGATGTTCAGGCGCGTCTTGCTGAGGTGGAAAGATCTCCTAGCCCAGGCCAGGACTTCGCGGCGCAGTATCGCGAATTGATCAGGTTCAACGACCTGGCACTGGTTCAACTCATCACCAACGTCACAGCCTTCGCGGTCGCGGAACGATTCACGCCGGAGGCCAGGTCAGACGCCGGAGCCGTCCTCGCCGAATACGTCCCGCATCTTGCGCCGCTGCTTTCTCCGGACGCTCAGGAGCGTCTGCGTGAAACGATTCACCGGGCAGCAGCGAGTCCTGGAGCAGATCCTCGCCTGAAGGCACTTTCGGGCGGATGGTAGACACGCATGACGCCCAACACGACACTGAACCAGTATCGCTCGGCCTAACAGCCGCTGTGCGCTCGCCGGCCGCGGATTTCTTGGACTCAGCGCGTCGGCACCGGCGGCGGCTCCGCGTGCGACTCGCACTCGCCGCCTTCCTTCTCGCGGCGCGCGTGCTCCTCGTCGCGGAGCGCGAGCAGCATCTTTCGCTGGTCGGGCGTCAGCAGCGCGCGGATCTCCATGATCGCCTGGAGTCGGTTCTTGTGGATCTCCGTCTCGATCGCGCCGATCGCGTCGGCCTGCGCCATCACGGCCTTCGAGTCGGGCACCGGCTGCGTGAGCAGCTCGCGCATGGCCGCGCGCGCGGTCTCGAGCTTCGCGAGCAGATCCGCGTGGCGCGTGCCCGAGGCGTTGATCACCGCCTGCACGGCCGCGAGCGAATCGCCCTGGAGCCCGAGGCGCTCGGCATTGCGCGAGACCAGTCCGCCCGGCGGTCGCTCGTCGTCCGGCGGATCCGCGGACGCCGCGCCAGCGAGCGCCGCGACGAGCGCCAGCGCGGCGCCGAGACGGAGGCGGAGCCTACGCTTCCTCATGTCGACGCTCATACGCCGTCGAGGAAGGCGAGCTCGATCGCCTTGTAGTCGGGCGGCAGCTCGTCCTGGGCGCTGACCGCCTGTTCCTGCGTCGGGTCTCCTTCGAAGAGGACATCTTCCCAGGCCGCCGCGCTGGCGCGGTTCGCCGTGGCGGCCGGCGCGGGCGTCGCGGGGCGCTGGCCCGGCAGCGAATTCCACACCACGAGCGCGATCGCCGCGGCGGTGAACGTCGGGATCAGCGCGAGCGGCCAGCGCGGGCGCGCGATCCGCTCGCGCAGGCGCGCCTCGAAGGCGGTGCGCCGCGCGCCATCGAGTGGCTCGGGTCCGTAGAGCGAGCGCAGCTGCTCGACGAAGCGCGCATCCTCGCGCGTCAGCTCTTCGAGTTCGGGTTCTCGCGTCATCGGCTCTCTCCCCTGGAATCGACCACGTCGTCGAGGCGCCGCCGCAGCGCCATGCGGGCCCGGTGCAGGTTGCTCTTCAAGGTGCCCGGCGCACGCCCCATGATCTCCGCGGCCTCGTTCACCGTGAAGCCCTCGAGGTGGACGAGCAGGAACGCGTCGCGCTGGGTGCGCGGCAACGCGGCGAGGGCGTCCGCGATGCGGCGCCGCAGCGCGGGATCCGATTGCGGCGTCGGAGCGGTATCGGGCGGGTTCTCCGGCACCTCACCGCCGAAGCGCTCGCGCACGCGCCGCCAGCGGAGAAAGCTGTACGCCTGCCGCACGAGGATCCGGTAGAACCAGGTCGAGAGCGCCGCCTCGTCGCGAAACTGCGGCAGCCCGCGGTAGGCCTTCACGAGTGCATCCTGCGTGACGTCCTCGGCCGCGGCCATGTCGCCGCCGACCAGTCGCCACGCCAGGCGCAGAGCGCGCTCGCGATGGCTCGCCGCGAAGGCCGCGAAACGGGCTTCCCGGTCGAGTTCGGCCGGCGCCGTGGACAACGCGAGCACTCCTCCGTGCAGGAAGCGTGACTCGGTGTGTAATCCATCCATCGGCAACTGTCCTCGGACGCCGAGTCCGGGAGGGGGGCACCCCGCCGGGCTACGGACCTTCGACGCCCACTCCGCCCGAGCGGGTTACGCCCGCGCCGACTCGCGGTCGTGCTCGATCGGTCCGGGAGCGCGTAACCCGGCGCATCCACTCGCGCGACGAACTGCGCACGGAGGTTTCGATCCATGTTGCGCATTCGTTCCTTCCAGATGACCGTGCTCTCACTCGCGATGGGGCTCGCATTGGCTGCGGCCGCGCGCGCCCATGGTCCCGGCATGGGGATGGGCATGGGCGGCCACGCCGCCTTCCTCGACCGGCAGATCCAACAGCTCGGGCTGCCGGCGCCGACCCTGAGCGCCGTCGAAGCGGTGATCGCCCAGTCCCGCACGCAGCAGGACGCGCTGCGCGATCAGATCCGCGCGGCGCACCAGAACATGAAGAGCCTGCTCGAGCAGGACACGCCGGACGAGAACGCCGTGATGGCGCAGGCGGACTCGATCGGCCAGCTGATGACGCAGCAGCGCAAGAACGATCTGCACACGGTGATCGAGGTGCGGAGCCTGCTGACCTCGGGTCAGCGCGCGCAGCTCGACCAGCAGATCCAGGAGCACCGTGCGCAGTGGAGAGAGAAGCGCGGCGCGGGCAGCTGCTCGCAGGACGCGAACCCGGCGACCCCGGGTCCGACCGGCACCACGCCGCCGACCCAGAGCTGATCCGGGACTGGCTTCAGACGCGC
>DATKND010000105.1:0-5947 GCA_035541475.1 Myxococcota bacterium
ATGGCACCACGCTCCGGAACCACGGGGGCAGAGGCTCTCGCGCAGCCGACAGCTCGCGAGCGTAACAGACGGCTCCTGGCCATCACTCCTGAGTGCCGATTCCGTGCGCCCGGGTGACGCCCGCTCGATGTTTCCCGTGCAGGATCCGAGCGCGGCGTCGGAAGGTGCCGGCATCCTGCGCGCGCACCGCGCTCCCGTCAGCCGTCGCACGCCCCCAGAAACGGCGAGCTCGCGAGCCACGCCGGATCGGGGTAGTAGGCGAAGACGGGCGAGCCGTCGCGGATCTCGTCGATCACGCGCATCGCGGCTTCGGGCGCGAGCGCCGGACAGCCCCAGCTGCGCCCGAGGCGGCCGTGCTTCGCGATGAAGCTCGAGGAGACGTAGCTGGCGCCGTGCATCACGATCTCGCGCTCGAGCGCCCGGTCGTTGGTGCCGGGCTCGAGTCCGTCGAGTCGTAGCGACGGCCCGTGCTGTCCCACGTAGGTGTCGCGCGTGACGAAGAGTCCGATGCTCGAGCGCAGGCTGCCGGGCTCGTTCGAGAAGAAGCGGCTGCGGTTCCCGCCGCTCTCCTTCCCGTGCGCGACCCACTCCCGATCGAGCAGCGCGCCGCGGCGCAGGTCGAGCACGTAGAGGCGCGGCTCCGTCGAGGGCCGCGAGTAGTCGATCACCGTCAAGGTGTTGCTGTCGGGCAGCGCGCCGCGACGCCGCGCGCAGTCCGAGGCGCGCAGCGCGAGGCCGAGCACCTTCGCGTCGAGACCCGGGGCGGCCGCCACCAACGTCTCCAGCGTGTAGGAGAGCGGCGGCCCGGCCGAGCCGGGCAGTGCGACGAGCAACCCTCCGAGCGCAGCCCACGAGGCGGCCGTGCGGAGGCTGCGGCGTCGGAGCGGCATACCCGACTGATTAGCGGACTGCCGGCGCCGCGCGCGAGGGGGCGCAGGTCGCGCGCAGCTCGCGCGCAGGTCCGCTCGCCGCGCGAGCGTGCGACTTCGCGGCCGCGCTACGTTGCGCCGACCTCGCGCGCCGGTAGCTCAGCTGGATAGAGCATCAGGCTTCGAACCTGAGGGTCGGGGGTTCGAGTCCCTCCCGGCGCGCCAGCCCTCTCGAGCGCCTCGCGCGCCGACGCAAGCGGAAGGAGGTCCGCATGGCGCCCACCGTCATCGAGAGCCGCTTCGAGCAGATGTTCCCGACGCTCTCGCCGGGCGAGATCGCGCGGCTCGAGCGCTTCGGCGTCGAGCGCGCCTACGCGACGGGCACGCCGCTGATCAGCACGGGCGAGGTCAGCCCCGGCATGATCGTGGTCCTCTCCGGCGAGGTCGCGATCACGCAGCAGAACGCGATCGGCCGCGAGGAGCCGATCGTCACCCACGGCCCCGGCGCGTTCATCGGAGAGCTGAACCAGCTCTCCGGCCGGCCCGCGCTCGTCGACGCGCGCGCGCTGAAGCCCGTCGAGGCGCTCGTCCTGTCGTCGCCGAGGCTCCGGGACGTGTTCGTGGCGGAAGCCGAGCTCGGCGAGCGCATCATGCGCGCGCTGATCCTGCGCCGTGTCGGATTGCTCCAGTCGGGCATCGCGGGCCCGCTCCTCGTCGGCCGCGCCCACGACGCCAACGTGCTGCGGCTGGCGGGATTCCTCTCCCGCAACGGCCAGCCCTACCAGACGCTCGACCCCGACAGCGACTCGTGCGCTCGGACGCTCGTCGAACGCTTCGGCGTGTCGGACTCCGAGCTCCCGATCGTGCTCTGCGTCGGCGGCCAGCTCTTGCGGAACCCGCGCGAGGACGAGCTCGCGCGCTGCATGGGTCTCGTGCGGCCGATCGATCCGGACCGCGTCTACGACGTGGCGATCGTCGGCGCGGGACCCGCGGGCCTCGCGGCCGCGGTCTACGCGGCGTCGGAAGGACTCTCGGTGATCGCGCTCGACTCCCGCGCGTTCGGCGGCCAGGCCGGGGCCTCGATGCGCATCGAGAACTACATGGGCTTCCCGACCGGGATCTCGGGCATGGCGCTGATGGCCCGCGCCTTCAACCAGGCCGAGAAGTTCGGCGCCGAGATGGCGATCCCCGATCAGGTCGTGCGGCTTCGTTGTGGCGGGAACGGCGCGCCGACCCGATTCGAGCTCGGCCTCGCGAACGACGAGCGGGTCGCCACGCGCTCCATCGTGCTCGCCTGCGGCGTCCGCTATCGACGCATCGACGTGTCGGGGCTCGCGGACTTCGAGGGCTCCTCCGTCCACTACTGGGCGAGCCCGCTCGAGGGAAAGCTCTGCTCCGGAGAAGAGGTGGCGCTGGTCGGCGCCGGCAACTCCGCGGGTCAGGCCGTGGTGTATCTCGCGAGCCAGGTCCAGAGGCTCTGGCTGCTGGTGCGCGGTCCGAGCCTCGAGGCGAGCATGTCGCGCTATCTCGTCGATCGGATCGCCGCGCTGCCGAACGTCGAGGTACTCGTGCGGACCGAGGTCATCGCGCTCGAAGGTCAGGACGGCGTGCTGGAGGCGGTCCGCTGGCGCGATCGCGCGTCGGGCATCGAGACGCGCGGCAAGGTCCGCCACCTCTTCCTCTTCATCGGCGCCGACCCCAACACCGACTGGTTGTCGGCGTCCGACGTGGCGCTCGACGAGAAGGGCTTCGTGCGGACCGGCGCGCAGGTCGGCAAGGGCGACCGGCCGCTCGAGACGAGCCGCCCCGGGATCTTCGCGATCGGCGACGTGCGCGCCGGTTCCGTGAAGCGCATCGCGGCCGCCGTCGGCGAGGGCGCGCAGGTGGTCGCAACGCTCCACGCGTTCCTCTCGGAGGCCGACGGCGCCGCGAAGGCGTAGGACGCGCTCAGTTCTGCTCGTTCTGTCCGTTCTGCCCCTTCTGTCCGCTCGTTCCGCCCGACTCTTGCTCGAAGCCCGTCATCGCGAACCACTTGTCCTCGGAGCCGGCGAGCACCATCACGATCGGCGCCACGCACGGGTTCGGCAGCGCGACCTTCGCGTGGATCACCGAGTCGCCCGTCGGAGTCGCGGGGGAGCCCGGCGTGATGACGTTGGACTCCGTCACGGTGTTCCCGTCCTCGGTGAGACAGCTCACGAGGCCGCGGAACTGAGTCTCGTCGTTCTTCCCGATCAAGGTCGGATCGGGATTGTCCGTGAACACCAGGCCGCGTACCACGATCACGAGGTTCCCGTCGCTGTCGAGCGTCCCGAAGGCGCGGTCGACTCCCCACGGCGACTCGTCGCCGGGGACACCGCGCACCGGGTTCGCGTCGCCGACGAAGGGGCCGGAGACGCCGTACATCGTGTCGAAGGCCAGGATCGTGTGGCGGACCTGCGGCTTCGGGTGGTGGGCTCCCTCGTTCTCTCCCCGGTTGTTCATTCCCTCGTGCGCGGCGGCCGCGAGGGCGAGCCCGGTGGCCGCGAGAATCGCGAGGGCCGTGAACGTCGCAGAACGCATTGCTCTTCTCCTCTGCGGTGAGTCCCTTCCCGAGAAGTCGATACGCGCGCCCACGTCGGGGCGGTGCGTGACCCTTTGGTCATCCCTCCCTTTTTGTACAAGCGTTCGCGTCGGGGCGCGCGCGGCGCGGCGCTCGCGCGACGCGTGCCGCGATCCGTGGAGGGCGCACGAGCCGGCCGCGGTCGTTAGGCCGAACCGACCCCGCGCGCGAGCGCCTCGCAGGTCTCCCACAGCGCCGCCGCGGCGCCCCGGTCGCGCGCGGGATCGCGTTCGGAGAGCCGCATGCGGCCGAGCGCATTGTGATAGTAGGCGCCATTCTCGAGACCCGGCTGCGTCGCGCACACGAGCGGCATCTGCGCGCCGAGCTCGGGCTCGATCATCACGAGCCGCTTCAGGCGCTCTCCGAGAGCGCCGACGCGACCGCCGAGGTTCGTCGCGACGACGCCGGGGTGCGCGACGTAGACCTCCAGCGAAGGTGCGCGCCGCCGCAGCTCCGCAGCGATCCACAGGTTGCCGAGCTTCGAGCGGCAGTACGCGCGCATGCCGCCGCGACGCCCCTGCCAGCGGAAGTCCGGCGTGCAGGCCGACTCCAGGATGTAGATGTCGCCCGTCAACACGACGACGCGCGCGCGTGCGAGCGCTCCGGCGCGCGCGAGCTGCTGACGCAGGGCGAAGTGCGCGAGCACGTTCACGCCGAACGCGATCTCGTGACCCTGACGCGTCTGCGCGTAGCGCGACGGCCAGACGCCCGCGTTCTCGACCAGCAGATCGATCGCGCGCCCCGACGCGATCTCCTGCGCGGCGCGCGCGCCGGCGCGCACGCTCTCGAGATCCTCGAGGTCCATCGGGACGAGGTGACAGCGCGCGGCGCCTCCGCCGTCGGCGCGCAGGCGCTCGCGCAGCGCGGCGCCCCGCTCCGGATTCCGGCAGGGCAGGATCAGCTCGGCGCCGCGGCGCGCGAGCCCGCGCGCGATCTCGAGCCCGATGCCGCCGGTCGCGCCGGTCACGAGCGCGAGGCGCCCGTCGAGCCGCGGCGAGTCGGGGCAGCGCGGCGTGCGCGCGCGCTGGCCGAAGCTCGCGGCGAGCATGCGCCGCACGGGGCGAGGTGAGGCGGCGTGATCGGCAAGCGCGATCACGCGTTGCCGAGCAGGCGCATGCGGAAGAAGTCGAGGATCTCGTCGCGCGCCCGGCGAGTCGGCTCGCCCTCGCGATCGATCAGGTGCGCGGTGACGACGCTGTGCGGATTCTTCATCGGCGCGTCGGGGTTGGCGGCCGAGTCGGGCAGTACGCGTCCGACGAAGCGGTCGCCGAGCGCCTCCTCGTACGCGGTGAAGCGCTCGGCTCGACAGAAGGAGTCGCCGGCGAAGCGGTAGGCGAGGACCGTGAGATCTTCGCGCTGCATGCGCGCCTTCACCGCGGCGAGCTCGGCCGGCGCGATGTGCATGCCGCCGCGCCGACCGATCGGCAGCGACGGCTGCGAGAGCACGGGCGCGAGCACGGCGGGCTCGAGCATCAGCGAGAGCGCGAAGTTGCCGGTGAAGCACATGCCGATCGCGCCGACGCCGCGCCCGCCGCAGAGCGGATACGCGTGAGCGGCCAGCGCGCGCAGCCAGTCGCACACGGGGCTCGACTGGTTCGCGGCGAAGGCCCGGAACTCGCGGCTGATGCAGGCGCGCGCCATCACGCCGAGCCCGGAGAGCATCGAGATGGGTCGCCCGGCCACACCGAAGAGGTTCGGCATCCATACGGTGAAGCCGGCCTCGCGCACCCAGCGCGCGAAGCGCGACACGTGCGGATAGATGCCGGGGATCTCGGCCATCACGATCACCGCGGGTCCCTTGCCCGATACGTACACGCGCTTCGTCTGGCCGAGGAAGCCGAGGTCGCGGGCCTCGAAGTCGTCGAGCGGGTCGGGCTGCGTGAGATCGCGGACGCTCTCCGGCATGCGCGCAAGGTACCGCGGACGCGAGCGGCCGCGGGCCGGGTTTTTCGGGTAGGCTGGCGCGCCGGACGGGCCGTGTTCTCGGGCGTCTCTCGTGGCGCTGTCGTGGCTGGCGCACGCGCAGACCTACGTCTGGAAGGACTCGGAGACGCTGTGGCGACACGCGCTCGACGTCACGCGCGACAACTACGTCGCGCACGCGAACCTCGGGCGCGCGCTCCAGGCGACGCATCCGGCCGAGGCGCAGGCCCACTTCGGCGCCGCGCTCGCGATCAACCCGGACGCGTTCCGGCCGGTCGCCTCGCCGAACGAGCTGCCCGGCGCTCGATAGCACTCGAGGATCGCCCTGTTGACACGCGCGCCGCCGTTCCGGTAGGTTCGAATTGAAAATCGATTTCAGTTTCAATTCGAGCCCCCGGTGCGGGCCTTCTCGAGGAAGAAAGGATGGAAGCCCCGTGTCGCACGCTCCGATCTTCGCCCGCATCGGGCACTCGCTCGTCTCGCTCGCCGTGGGACTCGCGGTCTTCGGAGTCGACTCGCCAGCCCGAGCCGACGAGCAGCTCTGGGCCCTCGCTCG
>DATKND010000106.1:0-2315 GCA_035541475.1 Myxococcota bacterium
CTATCCGAAGGTCGATGCGAAGCCCGCGGGCTACTCCGAGCGCTGGCTGAAGGACGTGCTGCGGCTGCAGCTCGGCTTCACCGGCGCCGTGTTCAGCGACGACCTCAGCATGGCGGCAGCGCGCCGGGTCGACGGCGTCGAGCTGACCTACACCGAGGCCGCGACGCTCGCGCTCGGTGCCGGCTGCGATCTCGTGCTGCTGTGCAACCAATCGGTCGATGGCGGAGCCGCCGTCGACGACCTGCTCGAAGGCCTGCTTGCCGCGCGCTCGCGCGGTGACTGGCATGCCGACGAGGACGCCGAAGCGCGCCGCCTCGCGCTCCTGCCGCAGGCGCCGCCGCTCGCCTGGGACGAGCTCATGCACGACCCCGGCTACCAGCACGCGCTCGAACGCCTGCCGTAGCGGCGCTCGAACGCGGCCGCGACGTCGGCGTCAGGCGTTGCCCTGCATCCCCGGCGGTGACGCCTCGAACGGCAGCTTGATCTGCGAGAGATCCTTGCGCGTCTCGACGAGGATCAGCGGACCTTCGTCCACGACCGGCGGGGGCTTGCGCTCGCGTGGCACGTGCACGGGCGCAGGCTCGCGCGCCATCGCCTCCTGCGCCGCGCGGATCTTCTCCGCATCGGAGTTCACCCACTGAAGCCCCGCGTTCGCGGCGATCTCCTCGAGCGTGCCGAGCGGCAGCACGAACGGCTCGGCCGCGGGCGCCGGCGATTCGGCGACGGGCTGCGGTGCGGCGACGTTCACGAGCGCGCCCGGCTGCAGGCCGAGAGGCGAGTCGCTCGTGCGCGTCGTCATGACCGGCTCGACATCCGCCTCGCGCGGGTTCGTGTCGAACGGCGATGACGAGATCTCGGTCGCCAGTGCCGCCGCGGAGACTGCGCTCGATTCGCCTTCGACGGGAGCACGATCCTCGCGTTCGCGCCGCGGGCGTCCGCGCCCGCGGCGCGGTCCCTCGCCTTCGCGTGGCGCTGTCTCGTCAGCGACGCCGCCGGCGTCCGCCTGCGCTGCGGGGGTGCCGACGACGTCCGAGGCTTCGCCGGCGCCATCGGCGCCGTCGTTCAACGGTGCGCGCGTGGCATCGCGGTCGCGACCGCCGCGACCCCCGCGACGGTTGCGGCGACGGCCACCGCGCTCGCCGGTTCCGGCCTCGCCGGACTCGGCCGCGGGCAAGGCTTCCGGGTTCGCGACATCGCCGCTCGCCTCGGCTGCCAGCACGTCGCGTGGCTCGAACTCCCGCGACCTGTCGTCGCGTGCACCCTCGTCGCGATCCGTCGGTGGCTGGCCTTCGCGCGGTTCGCGCGGCTCACGAGCCTCGCGCGGCTCCCGCCCTTCACGGGGCTCGCGCGCTTCACGCGGCTCGCGCCCTTCGCGGCCCTCGCGCCCTTCGCGGGCGCCGCGCGGCTCGCGACTTTCGCGCGCCTCGCGCGGTTCACGACCTTCGCGCGGTTCGCGTCCACCGCGAGCTTCCGCGCCCTCGCGCGGCTCGCGCCGCTCGCGTGCCGCCGGGCCGCCGTCCCTGGCTTCGCCGCGCTCGCCGCCTCGGCGCCCGTCCTCGCGCCGCGTCGGCTCCCCTTCGGCACGACCGCCGGCCTCCGCCCCGCGTCCTCCGCGGCCTTCGCCGCGACGTCCGTCGCGTGCGCCGCGGCCACCGCGTCGCCCGCGCTCGCCACCGCGGTCGCCGCGTTCGGTGCGCTGCTCCGTCGCCGTCGCGGGTCCCTTCGCGGGCATCGCGGCCGGTGCGGCCGGCGCCTGCGCGGGCTCGCCCGCGAACAGCTTCCTGACCCACGAGAAGAAGCCGCCGCCGGCGGGCGCCGCCGCGGCCGGCGCGGCAGCCGCGGGCGCGGGCACCACGATGGGTGCGGCCTCGGCCTTCGGCGCGGGCTGGGGCGCCGGCGTCTCCGGCAGGATGCCCTTGATGAGCGGCTCCTGTCTGGCCTTCGGTTTCTCGCGACGCGTGAACCCGACCTCGTCCTCGGACTCGTCGACCATCGTGTAGCTCGCCTGCAGGTTCTCGAGGCGCGGGTCGTCGTGGCGCAGCCGCTCGAGCCGGTAGTTCGGCGTCTCGAGGTTCTTGTTCGGCACGAGCAGCACGGTCACGCGCTGCTTCAGCTCGATCTTCGTGATCTCGGTGCGCTTCTCGTTCAGCAGGAACGAGGTCACTTCGACCGGAACCTGCACGTGCACGGCGGCGGTGTTGTCCTTCATGGCCTCTTCCTGGACCATGCGCAGGATCTGCAGCGCCGACGATTCGGTGTCGCGGATGTGGCCCGTGCCGTTGCAGCGCGGGCAGGTGATGTGGCTGCCTTCCGAG
>DATKND010000107.1:0-16571 GCA_035541475.1 Myxococcota bacterium
GATCGCGCTGGTGTGACGCGCTAGGCCCGCGCGATCCGCGCCAGCAGCACGAGCCAGAGGCTCGCGAGCACGAGCATGCTCGCCGTCCACACCATCAGCCGCTGTCGCACGTCGTTGCGGCCGAGGTGGACGAGGCTGTGCACGCCGCGCAGTCCCACGTAGAGCCACGCGAGCCCGACGCTCACCGGCGTCACGCCACCCGTCACGTAGAGGAAGAGCAGCACCGCGTAGAAGAGCGGCGGCGCCTCGAAGTGGTTCTGGACGTGGCGCCCGATCTGCTGGAGGCGATCCGGCTGCAGGCCCTCGTTGTAGAGCCGGTAGTAGGCGATCGAGATCTCACCGCGCTGCACCGCGCGGACGCGCAGGAAGCCCATGCGCGCGACCAGGGTCGCGGTCAGGAAGAACATGGCGATCGCGGGCAGGACGATGGCGTTCGGGTTCACGTCGGACCTCCTCGGGTTCGCGCGCGCGCGCCGAACAGGCGCCACGCGCAGAGCTGCGCGGTGACGAGGATGACCGCCGTCATCACCAGGCGGTCGAGAATCGCGACGGCGAGCGACGCGGCAGGCGTCACCTGCGCGAGCTGCGCGCAGTAGACGATCGCGGCCTCGCGGAGTCCGAGTGCTCCCGGCGTCAAGGCGAAGACGTACATCATGTCGCCGAAGAGCGAGGAGACCGCGAGCCCGGCGAGGTCCGGCGCGTAGTCGAGGGCCGCGAAGGCGAGCGCGAATCGCAACACGCGCAGCGCGCACATCACGCAGAGCAGGCAGAAGGCGCGCAGCACGAAGCTGCGGCTGCCGCGGAGCTGCGCCCACGCGGCGTCGAGCCGCTCGACGAAGGCGCGAAGCCGCGGCGGTCCGAAGGGAATCCGGAGCCGCACGCGCAGCACCACGCTCGCGCTGGAGGCGACGAGCACGCCGGCGAACGTCACCGCGATCAACAGCGCGCGCGAGCTCGCGAGGCCGAACACGAGGGTCTGCACCGCGAAGCCCGCGGCCGCGATCACGACCATGTCGAGCGCCGCGAGCGGCAACGCCAGCGATCCGCTGACGGACAGCGGCACGCCGTAGCGCGCGCGCAGCCCCATGCTGAGAGCGCCGAAACCCGTGCGCGGCAGCAGCAGATTCGGCACGGCGGAGAGCACCGAGAGACCGAAGACCTCCAGGGGCGGCAGCTGGTAGCCGAGCTCCGCGAGCGTTCGCCGGATGATCTCGCTGTGGAGCACGCGGACGCCGAGCACGCAGAGCGCCATGCCGACGAGGCAGAGCGGGCGCGCGGAGAGCAGGCGCTCGAGCTCGTCCGCGTGCCGCACCCCGACCACCGCGAGCACCGCGAGCATGGCGAGGGTCGCCAACACGCGAGCGTGACGCACCCACGCAGGCGCCGAGTCGGCGCGGGCGGAGTCGGTCGGTGTGGTCTGCACGGCATCCCGGTTCGGATGGATATCCTACGAGGTTGTGCGTCGGAACGAGCGCGGTGGCTCGTGCAAACAAGAGAGATCGGTGACCTGTAACGCGACCGTTTCGAACTCCGGGACCGAGGCTTGGAGAAAATGGCCCGCGCGCGTGCTGGAGGTCGGATGCGGCGCGGGCGACCTGATCGCGCGCGTGGCCTCCTCGGGCTGCGAGGCGGTCGGCGTCGACTCGTCGCCCGCCGCGCACGGGGAGGCGGAGGCGCGCGCCGGACGCTGCGCCGGAAGGCTCGCGGTGCGACCCGAGCTGCCCGATGGCGGCGCATTCGACCTGGTGATGGCGTTCGAGGTTCTCGAGCGCGTCGAGCGCGGCGCCTTCGAGCGCATCACCTCGCTGCTCTCGGCCGAGCCGCTGCTGCTGCCCTTCTGCTGGCTCCAGCTCGCGTTCCTCGAGCGCGACTGGGGCAACGGCTACCTGGCGCTGGCGCGCCGCGAGGCGTAGGGACGGAGCGCCGCGTCGAGCGCGCGCGCCATGGCGTCGAGCCCGAGCGAGGACTCGTAGGTCGCGCGCGCACTCTGCGCGAGCCGCGCGCATCGCGCGGGGTCGCGCGCGAGCTGTGCGAGCGCGGCGGCGAGCGCGTCCGCGTCGGCGGGCGCGACGAGCAGCGACTCACGACCGTCGCGCAGCACGCGGCGAGCCGCGGGCGTGTCGGCCGTCACGACCGGACGCCCGGCGCAGAGCGCCTCGTGCACCTTGTACGGGATCACCTGCGCGGTCTTGTCGCCGGCGCCGAAGATGCCGAGCGCGCAGTGCGCCCGCGCGAGGCGCTCCGCGATCTCGGCCAGTGGGAGCAGTCGGCGCGTCCAGCGCAGGCAGCGCGGCCGGAGGCGCTGCAGCTCCGCGTCGAAGGCCGGCGCGGTCTGGCCGTCGCCGATCACCTCGATCACCGCGTCCGGTGCGAGCCCGTCGATCGCGGCCGCGGCGCGCGCCACCACCGGCATGCCGTGTAGCGGGATGAAGGTGCCCCAGATCACCGCGCGAAAAGGCGGCGGCGGCAACGGCGTCGGTCTCCAGAGCGCCTCGTCGGCGCCGATCGGCACCGCGGCCACGCGCGACTCCGGCAGCCCGAGCTCGCGCGCGAACGCGCGGGCGTGTTCGGGCGTGTCCATCAGCACCGCGTCCGGCAGCCGCATCAGTCCGCGCTCGACGAAGGCGAGCGCGCGAGCGGCGACGCTCGTCGGCGCGACGAGCTCGCGGTCGCGCACGGCCGTCTCGTGCAGGCCCATGAAGGCGTCCATCACGACCGGGCGGTCGCGCCAGCGCGCCAGCAGCGACGCGGGGATCACGTCGAGGTGCGCCGGATAGCCGACGAGCAGCACGTCGTAGCGGGTGCGCCCGTGCCGCCGCGCGAGCTCTCCCCAGCGCGAGGCCGTCGCGAGCGCCATGCGGGCGAGGCCGATCAGGCCGCGGCGCCCATGCAGCCCGTCAGCGCCCACGCTGCGCGGCTCGACGTGGCACTCGGTCACCTCCCAGCCGGCCCGGCGCAGGGCCTCGGCGACGCGGAGGTTCCGCCCGTACATCGGCGTCCGCGGGAAGGAGCCGAAGTGACACAAGGAAGGCATGGCGCTTTGCAAATTTCTCCCCGCGCCGTCGGGATCTCCCCGGAGGACGGGACGCGCGCAGTGGGCCTCGCATCATACCGGCGCCCTCGAATTCCTTTGCCTTCCTGCCGCGGCGGAGGGTAGATTGCGCGCGTCCCAGAACCCGCCTTTGCGACCCTCGTTCGGCCGATCGATCCGTTTCCGAGGCGCAGAGGCCGTCAGACGGAGCGCCGCTCGACGGCCGGACGAGACCGATCTCCCGTTCGACCTACACGTGAACGCGTCGCGCCGAAAGAGGCGACGAGCCCGAAATGAACAAGAGGATCTACGTAGGCAACCTTCCCTTCAGCACCACGGAGGCGGACCTCGAGGCGATGTTCGCTCAGCACGGAGCGGTGAGCTCCGTGCGCGTGATCACCGATCGGGAGACCGGTCGCTCGCGCGGCTTCGCGTTCGTGGAGATGGGCGACCCGAACGCCGCGGACGAGGCGATCCGGGCGCTGAACGGCCGCGACATGGGCGGCCGCCCGCTGCGCGTGAACGAGGCGCGCGAGCGCGAGGGCGGTGGCGGTGGGGGCGGCGGCATGCGGCGCGGTCCGGGCGGTGGCGGCGGTCGCGGTCCGGGCGGCGGCGGCCGACGCTACTAGCAAGCTTCCGGCTTCGAGACCCACATGGCCGATCGCTGGACTCTGCGTGGAATCCAGTTCACGAACTGCAACTGCGACTTCGGTTGCCCCTGCCAGTTCAACTCGAAGTCGACGCACGGGCACTGCGAGGCCATCGCTGCGGGCCGCATCGACGAGGGTCACTTCAACCAGACGCGCCTCGACGGGCTGCGCTTCGCGATGCTGGTGCGGTGGCCGGGCGAGATCGCCGAGGGCAACGGCCGCTCGCAGGCGATCATCGACGTGCGGGGTGACGCCGCCCAGCGCGAGGCGCTGCGCAAGATCCTCCACGGCGAGAGCACCGCGCCCGGCGCGACGCACTTCTACGTCTTCAACAGCACGATGTCGGAGGTGCTCGAGCCCGTCTACGCGCCGATCGAGTTCGACGTCGACCTGGCGGCGCGGCGCGCACGCCTGCGCGTGCCGGGGATCCTCGAATCGGAGGGCTCGCCGATCATCGATCCGCACAGCGGCAAGGAGCACCGCGTGCAGATCCACCTCCCGAACGGCTTCGAGTACCGCGTGGCGGAGGTCGGGCAAGGCGTGTCCCGCGCGCGCGGCGCGATCGAGGTGACGCTCGACAAGAGCCATAGCCACTGGAACGTCCTGCACATGAATCAGGACGGCGTGATCGACTGATCCGCGGTGGCCGCGATGCGGTCGGTCGGACATCCGCCGGGCACCTTGGCGCGGCGCCAGCGCCGCGCGATCTGGCTCGGCCTCGCCGGCGTGAGCGCGCTCGCCTGGCTCGACCTCGCGCGCATGAGCTGGAGCATGCAGCGCTCGATGGCGGCCGGGATCGCCTGCGAGCTGCACCCGTGGAGCGCCGCCGACGCCGCGCTGACGCTCCTCATGTGGGCGGTGATGATGGTCGGCATGATGGTGCCCTCTGCCGCGCCGACCTCGCTGCTGTTCGCGTCGGTCGCGGGCAAGGCGTCGCGCCAGGGCAGCGCGGTCGCGCCGGCCTTCGTCTTCACCGCGGGCTACGCGACCGCGTGGACGCTCTTCAGCGTCGGCGCGACGGCGCTCCAGTGGCAGCTCGAGCGCCAGGCGCTGCTCTCGCCGATGCTCGCCTCGGCGAGCCCGCTCTTCGGCGCCGCGTTGCTCGTCGCTGCGGGTATGTATCAGTGGTCGCCGTGGAAGGAGTCCTGCCTCGCGCACTGCCGCGCGCCGGCTCAGTTCCTCGCGGCCCACTGGCGGCCGGGACGCTGGGGTGCCTTTGGCATGGGCCTCCGGCACGGCCTCTACTGCCTCGGCTGCTGCGCGCTCCTGATGGGCCTGCTCTTCTTCGGCGGCGTGATGAATCTGCTCTGGGTCGCCGGCCTCTCGCTGCTCGTGTTCGTCGAGAAGCTCGCGCCACACGGCGCGCTGGTCGCGCGTGTCGCGGGAGTCGCGCTCGTCGTGGCCGGCGAAGCGACGTTGGTCCGGTCATTTTTCTGAACTTCGCTCGGCTTCACCGCGCAGGCGCTTGCTAGTCGTTCGGGCCGGAAGGCTTCGGATCCCGCAGCAGCAGCGTGCCCTGCGCGATGCACGCGAGGCGATCGCCGTTCGAGACCTCGACCCGCACGATCGCGGTGGTGCGCGTCATCGAGACGACCTGCGATTCCGCGCGAAGCGCGCCGGCCGACACCGGCGCGAGGTAGTTGAGCTTGAACTCGGTCGTCGCGGCCCACTGCCCGCGCCGCATCAGCGGGTAGGCGACGACGCCGAGCACGTGGTCGACGAGCGCGGCCATCACGCCGCCGTGCAGGTTGCCGAAGGGCGTCTTCAGCTCTTCGCGCACGTCCATCTCCGCGACCAGCCGCCCGGCGCTGAACTCGACGAGCCGGATGCCGAGGTACTTCGGCAGACCCGTGACCGCTTCGTTCGCGGCGATCAGGCGCTCCGCGAAGCGGGCGTCGTAGTGCTCGAAGCTCGGGGATGCGGGGTTCGCCAAGGCTGCTCCTCTCCGCGCGCAATGAGACACGCCCCGACGGGGCGCCGTCAAGCGCGCGGCGGCCCTCCGCTCGCCTGTTGACAACATCTACGTTTTGATAGACGCTGTCTACAGTGCCGGCCACGGCAAAACGCAAGCCCTCGGGACCCCTCGACGAGCGCCTCGTCGAAATCGCCGAGGAGCTGCTCGACCGCGACGGGCTCGAGGCCCTCTCGCTCCGCCGCATCGCGCGCCGCGCGGGCGTCTCGCACGGCGCGCCGCTGCGCCACTACCCGAGCCTTGCCGCGCTGCTCTCGGAGGTCGCGGCGCGCGGCTTCCGGCTGCTCTCCGAGACGATGGACAAGTCGGCGGCGCAGCTCCCGTCGGGCGCGGGTCCGTCGGCGCGGCTCGAGGCCGCCGGCCGCGGCTACGTCGAGCTGGCGGTCGCGAGGCCCGGCCTCTTCGCGCTGATGTTCCGGCCCGAGGCGCTCGACGAGCAGAATGCCGAGCTCGCGCGCGCGTCGGCCGAGGCCTTCGAGCAGCTCGTGCGGCTCGTGCGCGCCGCGCAGGATGCAGGCTGGCGCGCGCAGCACGACACGAGACTGCTGTCAGGCTGCGTCTGGGCGGTAGTGCACGGGCTCGCGCTGCTCTGGGCGCAGGGAACCTTCCATGTCGCGGCGTCGGCCTCCGGTGCCACGCTCGACGACGCGATTCGAACCATCATGCAACTGGTCCATGGCGACCCTCGAGGAGGAATCCGATGAGCACGAATCCCTATCTCTCCGGAAACTTCGCGCCCGTTCCCGACGAGCGCAGCGACGTCGCGCTCCGCGTGACGGGCGCGATCCCGCGCGAGCTGTCGGGCATGCTGCTGCGGATCGGCCCGAATCCCGTCACGCCCCCCGATCCCGCCCGCTACCACTGGTTCATCGGCAACGGCATGGTGCACGGCGTGCGCCTGCGCGACGGGCGCGCCGAGTGGTACCGCCGACGCTACGTCCGCGACGACGCCGTCGTCGCGGCGAAGGGCTGGCCCGCGGTGAAGGGTCCGCGCCCGGCGTTCGACATCGGCGGCGGCAACGCCAACACCAACGTGATCGGCCACGCCGGCAAGCTCTACGCCATCGTCGAGGCGGGGAACCTGCCGGTCGAGCTCGACGCCGAGCTCGAGACGGTCGGCCGCTCGAACTTCGACGGCACCTTGAAGGGCGGCTTCAGCGCGCACCCGAAGCGCGATCCCGTCACCGGCGAGCTGTGGGCCGCGGTCTACTCGCCGTTCGCCGAAATGATCCAGGTGGTCGTGGTCGGCGCGAACGGCCGCGTGCGGCGGACCGTCGACGTGCCCGTGCCCGGGAAGCCGATGGTCCACGACTGCGCGATCACCGAGAAGTACTTCGTGCTCTTCGACATGCCGGTGCTCTTCACCCCGGAGGCGATGGAGCAGGGCTTCCCGTACTCGTGGAAGCCGGAGTACGGCTGCCGCGTCGGGCTGCTGCCGCGCGAAGGCGACGCGAAGGACGTCATCTGGAGCGATGTCGAGCTCTGTTATGTCTTCCACCCGATGAACGCGTACGACGGTCCCGACGGTCGCGTCGTCCTCGACGTGGCGCGCCATCCGAAGATGTTCGCGACCGACACGCAGGGGCCGAACGAGGGGCCGCCGACGCTCGAGCGCTGGATCGTCGACCCGAAGGGCGGGCGCGTGAAGGAGTCGCGCCTCGACGACCGCGGCCAGGAGTTCCCGCGCCACGACGAGCGGCTCGTGGGACGGCCGTATCGCTACGGCTACACCGCGATGATCGGCCGAGATTTTCGCATGGGCGGCCTGCTGAAGCACGACCTCCGCGACGGCAAGAGCGAGGTGCACCACGAGGGCACGGCGCGGAGCTTCATGGAGCCGGTCTTCGTGCCGGCGCGCCCCGGCGCCGCGGAGGACGACGGCTACGTGATGGCCTACGTCTACGACGAGGAGAGCGATCGGAGCGACGTCGTGATCCTGCACGCGCAGGACTTCGCGGGCGAGCCGGTGGCGACGGTCCATCTGCCGAGCCGCGTGCCGTACGGCTTCCACGGCAACTGGCTGGCAGACGCTCAGTAGTCGAGGGGTACGAGGCGCGGCGCGGTGGAGGCGCCGGGCGAGGCAGAGCCGCCTGCGGCGGCCATCTGTTCCTCGTCGGCGGCTCCGCCTCGCCCGTCGAAGGCGGCTGCGAAGGCCGCCCGCGTCCTCACCGCATGTTGTGTCGACCCGGGATCAGCGGCAGGTCGAACGGCGTGAGCAGGCCGGGCGGCGCGGCGCAGACCGCGGGGATGGCGTTGATCGCGCGCATGCCGGTGGAGAGACACCCGCCGGCGTTCGCGTCGTCGCCTTCTCCGCGGAAGGCGATTTCCGCGCGGACCGACGGGCTGCCGTCGATCTGGATGCGGTAGACGTCGCCGCGCTCGCTGCCCGGCCAGTCCGGCGCGACGTCGGGAGCGAGGCGCGTCACGTGCTCGACCACGATGCGCGGCTCGCCGCCGACGATGCCCTGGAGCTCGAAGCGCAGTCCAGCCGTCATGCCCTTCTTCACGGTGCCGACCTCGAGATCGAGCTGGCGCTCCGCGCCGCGGCGCTGGTGGACCTCGCGGATCTCGTCGAGGGTGACGCCGAGCCCGTCGGCCAGCATGTGGACCGCGCAGCCCCACGCGAAGCGCAGCGCGCCCGGCTGGAGCTGCAGCACCTTCGGGTCGTCGACCGGGCGGCCGAAGCCCATGATCTCGAAGAGCGTGCGCGGGTTCGGGTAGGTCGAGTAGTCGAGGATCTCCTGGATGCGCACGCGGTCGACGCGGCCGGTGAGCCCCATCAAGGTCATCGGGATCAGGTCCTGGCAGAAGCCGGGGTCGATGCCGGTGGTGAAGAACGACGTGCCGCCCTCGCGGCAGGCGCGCTCGATCGGCGCGACGAACGACGAGGGCGCGCTCTTTGGGTGGATCAGCGGGAACACCGACGTGTTCACCACGTCGAAGCCGCGCGCGAGCGGCTTCGCCATGTCCTTGATCGCCTCCATCTGCCGGATGTCGGCGTTGGCGAAGTAGGCGACGGCGTCGGCGTCCTGCGAGAGTGCCGCATCGACGTCGTTCGTCGCGCGCACGCCGGTCCGCACGCCCATGCCGGCGATCTCGCCCGCATCCTTCCCGACCTTGTCGGGACTCTGGACGATCAGCCCGACGAGCTCGAAGTCCGGATGCGGGATCAACTCGCGCAGCACCATCTTCCCGACGAACCCGGTGCCCCAGACGATGACCCGATGCTTCATGCGGCGGGACGATAGGTTCAGCTCTGGGGCGGGACCAGCGCCTTCTGCCAGCCCGGCAGGGCTCGGAAGCCGTGGTACCAACGCAGCATCTCGTCGTACGGCTCGACAGGGAACTGCGCGGCCTCCATGAATGCGAGTCCGGTGGCGACGCCGAAGTCGGCGATGGTGAGCGTGTCGCCGAGCAGCCAGCGTCGCCCGCGCAGATGACCGTTCAGCACGCCGGCGAGCGGATGGAACAGCTTCTCGCCGCGAGCGATCTCCGCCGGATCCGGTTCGCCGAGGCCCGCGAGCTTCTTCACCACGCGCTCGAACGCGAAGGGCGAGCATGCAGGGGTCCAGTGCGCGGACTCCCAGTGCAGCCAGCGCGACACGTCGGCCTGCCCGCGCGCGTCGCGCGGCCAGAGACCGCTCTCCGGTCGCTGCGCCGCGAGGTACTGGAGGATCGCGTTCGACTCCCAGAGCACGAAGTCGCCGTCTTCCAGCACGGGCATGCGCTGGTTCGGATTCAGCGAGGCATACGCCGGTGCTCGCTGCTCGCCCGCGAACAAGTTCACCACGCGCTCCTCGAGCTCGAGATCGAGATGCCGCACGAGCGCGCGCACCTTCAGCGCGCGCGGGGAAGGCGGAAATACGTGAAGCTTCATCATGCGATTCTCCTCGTGCGCCGGCGGCCCCGCCGCATAGCGCGAAAGCAGCGTCTCCCAGCCTCGACCGTAGGCGTCGTAGTCGCGGCGCCCCGATTCGCCGAGCGACTCCCAGCCGCGATGCTCGAGCGTCACCCGGGTCCCGTCGCCTTCCGGTGTGAACCGCACCTCGACGAGGGTGTCGATGTTCCAGGCCGGGTGACGCCAGGTGAACGCGATGCGCTCCGGCGGCTCGAAGACTGTGATGTGCCCGATCGCGGATTCCTCGCCGTCGGTGTAGCGCTCGTAGAAGCGCCCGCCGACGCGGCACTCGATGAAGATCTCGTTCGCGCGCTCACCACCGCGAGAGAAGCCCTCCTTGAGCGGCCACCAGCGTCCGATCTCCGCGGTGAAGTGCCGGAACGACGCGTCGACGGGACGACGCACGAAGATGGATTTCGTGATCTTCATCCTTCCCCCTGCGCCTCGGCGAAGCGCTTGAAGGCATCGAGCGCGCGGTCCCAGTCGCGCGAGACGCGCTCGAGGTAGAGGCGCGCCTCGTCGATCGCGCGCGTGCTGTCACCGCGCTGGTAGAAGACCTCGCGCCCGCGCGGCACCGCGCGGACGAGGCCCGCCTGCTTCAGCACCCGCAGGTGCTTCGCCACCGCGGGCCGCGACATCGGCAGACCGCGGGACAGATCCGTCGCGCGGACGGGCCCTCGGGTGACTCGCTCGACGAGCTTTCGGCGCGTCGGATCGGCGAGCGCCAGCAAGGTGCGGTCGAGGCGACTGGTTTGCTCCGCGGAGGCCGGCATGCCGACATAATGTAACCAACTGGTTACTTAAGTCAAGCGCCGTCAGCCGTCGATCCGGAGCTCGAGCGAGCCGACGTGACGGCCGTCCCAGAGGTCGCTGCCGCCGCTGAGCCCCGTGCGCTCGAGCTCGCTCCTCCACGGAGGCGGGTCGCTCGAGCGGCGACCGAGCCGCCAACGGCTGTCGGCGTCGCGCGTCAGCAGCGCGAGCTCCGCGACGGCCGGACGTCCGGCGGGCAGCGGCGCGCCGGCGAGCGCGGCCGCGATCTCGCGGATGCCGTCGCGGTGCAGCGCGACGAGCACGGAGACGTGCGGACCGGACTCGAGCGCGGCGAGCGCGTCGCGCACGCGGAGGCGGAACTCGCGGCGCGTCTCGCCGTGCGGGAAGGCCGCGTCGTCGCGGCCCGCGGCCCAATCCTCGAAGAGGACCGGGTCCTCGGCCCGCAGCTCCTCCGGCGCGAGCCCCGCATAACGACCGCGCTCGATCGGCCGCAGCCGCGGCTCGACGTCGAACCTGCGCCCGCGACACAGGATGCTGGCGCTCTCGCGCGCTCGCCGCAGCGGGCTCGCCACCACGCGGTCGGCCCATTCCCAGTGGCGACGCAGCGCCGCGATCTCTCGCCGACCCGCGTCCGAGAGCTCGGGATCTCCCCGCTCGCGCGGACCCTGCGTCGAGCCGGCGCGCACGAGCAGAAGACGGCACAGCCCCGAGCGCACCTCCACAGCTCCTGCGCTCGCTTCGACTGGCATCGCGCTTGCCTCCGCGAGGGAATCATCCCTCATGCAAGGAGACCGCCATGCCCCACCGACAGACCGTGCGAGACGTGATGACGGCGCAGCCGGCGTCGTGTCGCTCGGCGATCTCGCCGTCGCGCGCGACCGCAACTCGCTGTTCGGGAAGATCAGCTCCGCGCCGCCCACGCGCTGAAGGCACGATCGGCCGACGTTCTTTGTAGAAGCTGCGCGCGCGCTTGCCCTTCATGGTGTGTGTCCTCTCGTCGCTCTCGTCGAGCGAAGCCGCTCCCTTCGGCGAGACCATCGACACCATTTTGCAAGCGAGGTGCCAGGGTCACGTGCTCGAGGAGGTCGAGCGCGCTGGCGGGGAGTGAGGGATTCGAACCCCCGGCACCCTCTCGGGTGCTCCCGCTTTCAAGGCGGGCGCGTTCGACCACTCCGCCAACTCCCCGCCCGGACTCTACCGTCGTCCGCGCACCGCGTGTCCAGCGGCTCGCCAGGCGGCGGCGCGTCCCGGACGCCCCGAATTTCGGGGCACGTCGCTCGTCACACGTCGGGCGCGATCGGGTACAGTGCTGCCCCCTGGGTCTTCACGGGGTCCGACCTGCCGCCTGACGGCAATCCAAGAAAAGGAACGAACGATGCGATTCGAGATCTCGCTGCTCTCGTGTATCGCGATGGCCTTCGGCGTCGCCAGCCAGGCCAACGCCGCGAGCTGCTCGGCCTTCGCCGTGATCAAGTCCTACGACGCCGGCAAGAGCACCGTCGAGGTGGAGTACGGAAGCGGCAGCCAGAGCAAGTTCTTCCCGAAGCCCGAGGGCGCGCCGCGCGATACGAGCAAGATCCCCGCCTCCTGCAAGGGCAACGTGACGAAGCTGAAGGACCTCCAGGTCACGTCCACTGGCGGCAAGATGTCCGTCACGCAGGTGCGCACGAACTTCGAAGGCAAGATGCTGAACGACACCGACGACCCGAAGTGGCTGCCGGCGAAGCTCGACGAGCTGATCAAGGCCAAGACGCAGGTGGTTCTGATCGTCCGCGAAGGGCTGGCCAAGGGCTCGCCGCTCGGCGTCACGACGCTCTACCTGCCCGCGACCGACGCGGATCTCGCCGAGATCAAGCGCCTCGAGAACCAGGCCCAGGACGTCAACGGGACGCCGGCCGAGGAGTAGCGGGGCGCCGATGGGCGCGGCGCGCGCGATCGCGTCGATGGCCGAGCGCTACGAGCGTCCGGCCTGGGTGCGGCGCATCAACGCGATGGCGACGGCCGTCGGTGACGCGCGCCGCATGGTGCCGATCGACGCCGCGGAGCTCGCCCTGATCGCGCAGAAGTCGCTCGGCGGCGCGGCCGCCGGCGACTTCGGCGATCCCGACTGGCGCGCGCGCTTCGAGCGCCTCGCCGCGGCGCTCGACGCGGCGCGCATGCACGTGGTCGGGCGGCTGCTCACGCGCGAGGAGCTGCTGCGCAGCCTGCGCACGCGCCTGCTGCTCGCGGGTGAGCTCGAGCGCAAGCCCGCGATCGCGAGCGAGCGGATCGAGGCGCCGCTGATCGTGACCGGTCCCGCGCGCTCGGGCACGACGATCTTGTTCGAGCTGCTCTGGCTCGATCCCGATCTGCGCGGCCCGACCGCCTTCGAGGCGCTGCACCCGCTGCCGCTGCCCGAGTCGGGCGGCGACGACGCGAGGCTCGCGGCGAGCGAGTGCGAGCAGGAGCTGTGGGCCGACGTCCAGCCGGAGTTCGCGGCGATCCACGAGCTGCGCTCGGACCTCCCCGTCGAGTGCGTGACCTTGACGGCGCCCTGCTTCTGCGGCCCGCACTGGTCGATGGTCGCGCAGCTCGAGGGCTTCCTGCCCGACATGGAGGAGATGTACCGGTTCCACCGGCGCATCCTCCAGGTGCTCCAGCACGGACGCCCTCGCCGCACCTGGCTGCTGAAGACGCCCGGCCACCTGATGACCTTGGGCCTGCTGCACGCGACCTATCCCGACGCGTGGATCGTGCAGACGCACCGCGACCCGGCGAGGACGATGCCCTCCACCGTCAGCACGACGGCGATGGTGCAGTGGATCCGCAGCGATCACGTCGATCTGCCGGTGCTCGCGGCCGCGATCGAGGGCGTGTTCGGCTTCGCGCTGAACAACGTGGCCGCCGAGCGGCGCGCCGGCACGTCGCCGCTCCGCTTCGTCGACGTCCACTTCCAGGATCTGATGCGCGACCCGGTCGAGACCTTGCGCCGCGCCTACGCCGCGATGGGTCGCGACTTCGGTCCCGCGCACTCCGAGCGGATCCGCCGCTATCTCGCGGAGAAGCCGAAGGGGAAGTTCGGGACGCACCGCTACACGCCCGAGGATTGGGGCTTCACGGCGGAAGGTCTGCGCGAGCATCTCGCGCCATACATCGAGTACTTCGGGGTCGCGCTCGAAGACTGAGCTCCGGTGGCTAGGTCCGGGCCAGCGAGAGACGGTAGGTGACGAGCGATCGCGCGACGGCGGTGCCGGCGACGTCGACCACCTCGACGTCGCAGACGCAGAGCGTCCTCCCGCGCTGCACGACGCGCGCGTCGGCGACGAGGTCCTGCCCGCGGCCCGGCGCGAGATAGGAGATCGAGAAGCCGACCGTGCTGCCGCGCGCGGCGAGCGTGGCGGCCGGAGTCGCCCAGCACGCCGCCGTTGCGGCGACGTCGACCAGGGTCGCGATCGCGCCGCCGTGCACCGTGTCGCCGACCGTCGTCAGCTCCGGACGGAAGGGCAGGCGCAGGCGCACGCGATCCTCCGCGATCGATTCGCAGCGCAGGCCGACGAGCGCGCCGAAGGGACCGCCGACGACTGCCTTCTCGATCAGCGTCTCGAGCTTCGCGTCGAGTCGTCGCTCGCGCATGCGGGTCTCCCTCGCGGCGAGCCGCAGGGTCGTCGGCAGAAGGATCCACCGCAAGAGCTACTTCTGATACCTCTATGGAGCCGCTCCGGAGGACGCGCATGCTGCTCGCTCTCGACGCCGAAGGCCCCCTCCACCAGCAGCTCTATCGCGCGCTGCGGCGCGAGATCCTCGGCGGCGCGCTGCGTCCCGGCGCGAGGCTGCCCGCGACCCGCACCTTGGCAAAGGACCTCGGCCTCGCGCGCAACACGGTGCTCGCCGCCTTCGCGCAGCTCGTCGACGAAGGCTATGCGGTCGCGCGCACGGGCTCGGGCACGCGCATCGCGTCGACCTTGCCGGAGGAGCGCGTCGCGGTCGCGGCGGCGCCCGCCCGCGGTGCGCGTCCCTCCGCGCGCTCGCACGCGACGTCGGCGTATGCGAGGCGCCTGCTCGCGCAGGCGCCTCGTTCGGGCGTCGTGTGGGGCAACCCGCGCAAGAGCCTTCCCTACGACTTCCGCTACGGCGAGCCCGCGTTCGCGGACCTGCCGCTCGAGACGTGGTGCCGCCTGCTCGGCCGCCGCGCGCGTCGCGCGAGCGCGGCGCGGCTCGCCTACGGAGAGCCGGGCGGCTCGATCGAGCTGCGCCGCGCGCTCGCCGACTACCTGCGCCGCGCGCGCGGCGTGGTCTGCCAGCCGGAGCAGATCCTCGTCACGCACGGCACGCAGCAGGGGATCGATCTCGCCGCGCGACTGCTCATCGATCCGGACGACCGCGTCGCGCTCGAGGAGCCGCACTACACCGGCCTCTCGCTCGCCTTCGGCGCCTATGGCGCGGAGCTCGTGCCGATTCCCGTCGACGCGCAGGGCCTGCGCGTCGAGGAGCTCGCGGAGCAGGCGCCGCTGCGCGGCGTGTGCGTGACGCCGTCGCACCAGTTCCCGACCGGCGGGATCCTGTCGCTCGAGCGTCGGCTCGCGCTGCTCGCCTTCGCCGCGCGCGAGCGCGCCTTCGTGCTCGAGGACGACTACGACGGCGAGTATCGCTACGAGGGACGCCCCATCCCGAGCCTCCAGGGCCTCGACCGCGCCGGCTGCGTCTTCTACGTCGGCAGCGCCTCGAAGCTGCTCTTCCCATCGCTCCGCATCGGCTGGATCGTCGTCCCCGAGGCCTGGCTCCGCGCCTTCGGTCTGGCCAAGGCCTACACCGATACGGGGAGCGCCACGCTCGAGCAGCTCGCGCTCGCCGACTTCATCGAGGGCGGCCACCTCGAGCGCCACGTGCGGCGCGCGCGCGTGCGCAACGCCTCGCGGCGCGAGGCGCTGCACCGCGCCGTCGAGCGACACCTCGGCGAGTCGGCCGTGCTCGAGGGCACGCCGGCCGGCCTGCACGGGCTGCTCTGGATCCCGGATCTGCCCGCGTCGCGCGAGTCCGAGCTGCGCCGCGCCTGCGAGACGCGCGGCGTCGGCCTCTACCCGGTGCGCCCGTTCTACACGCGACCGCCGCGCCGCGCCGGCTACGTGCTCGGCTACGCCGCGCTGCCCGAGCGCGACATCGAGATCGGCATCCGCCGCCTCGCCGCCGCGCTGCGGGAGCTGTGAGCCTTCAGCGATCGATCGCGCCGCCGCGCGACCAGACCCCGAGACACGCATCGGCCAGCGCGGGGACGAACGTATCGGCGCTCGTCGCGCAGGCCGTGTGCGCGCCCGGCACTTCGATCATACTGGCGCCGGGGATCGCGACGGCCAGGGCCCGTTGACGCGAGGGGGCGATGCGGTCGTCTTCCGCGATCACGATCACGGCCACCGGGACATCGATCGCGCCGGCCCACGAGCGCGAGGAGAATGCGACCGCGGCGCGCGCCGCTTCGAGCACCGTGAGCAGGTGGTGTCCGGAGAGCTCGGTGGCGACGTCCGCGTCCGCGCACGAGCGATCGAGCCGTTCGCAGGTCCGCTCGATCAGCTCGCGCCGCACGGCCGCGGGACGGGTGAACACGAGCGCGGTGGCGATGGGCGCGAGCATGCGGAGGATCCTCCCGCGACCGCCGGGCAGGAACTCCATCGCGGTGGCCGCGAGCACGAGCCCGGCCACGCGCGCGCGGTGACGCTGCCAGAGAAGCTTCGCGATCGGACCTCCGAGGCTGTAGCCGGCGATCACGCAGCGCTCGATGCCGAGGGCCTCGAGCACGTGCGCCGCATCGTCGGCGCACTCTTCGAGAGAGAAGCGCCGCGTGCGCCGACCTCGTCCGTGGCCCGGCAAGTCCATCGTGATCACCCGGAAGTGCTTCGCGAGCGCCGCATAGCTCGGTCGCCAGGTGAGGTGCGCGGTCACCCCGAGCCCGTGAACGAGCAGCACCGGCGGCGCGTCCGCGCTCGGCCCCGGCACGTCGTAGACCCACAGCCATCCGGTGCCATCGCGGTCGCGAATCCGGCGTTCGACGGCGCCCGTCACATCGATCGGCAGCCCCATCCTTCGAGACCATGGCGACCGATCCGCGCGCCGGCAAACCGGGCCGAGCTAGGAGGCCGACTCGAGAGTCGGCCGACGCGCAGCGAGGCGCAGCCGAGCGAAGGCCGGCAACCCGAGCGCGAGCGAATAGCGAGCGCGAAGGTCCGGCACGATCATGCGACGACGCCTGCCGCGCGCAGCTCGGCCGCCCGCTCGGCG